>NZ_JCANUL010000004.1:57992-376675 GCF_059568935.1 Diaphorobacter oryzae DSM 22780
TCCACGTCGGCGTAGAGGCTGGACATGTCGGTGATGAAGCCGATCTTCACCTTGTCCTGCGCATGGGCCTGCAGGGCCGACATGGCCAGGCCGGCGGTTCCCAGCACTGCCACCAGAGTCTTGAGTGTCTTTCGCATTGCGGTCTCCTTCTTGGTCAAATTTTTTGGATAGGGAGGCGTGGATTCAAACGCCCAACAGCTGGTTAAGCACGGGCATCTTGGCGTCGAGCTCGGCCGCGCCGAACTGCTCGACGATGCGGCCATGCTCCATCACGTAGAAACGGTCGGCCAGCGGCGCGGCGAAGCGGAAGTTCTGCTCCACCATCACCACCGTGTAGCCCTTCTGGCGCAGCGTGGTGATCATGCGGGCCAGTGCCTGCACGATCACGGGCGCCAGGCCTTCGGAGATCTCGTCGAGCAGCAGCAGCTTGGCGCCCGTGCGCAGGATGCGCGCCACGGCCAGCATCTGCTGCTCGCCGCCGGACAGCCGCGTGCCCTGGCTGCTCTTGCGCTCGGCCAGGTTGGGGAACATGGCATAGATCTCGTCCACCGACATGCCCTGCGTGCCGGTCTTGAGCATGGGCGGCAGCATCAGGTTCTCCTCGCACGACAGGCTGGAGAAGATGCCCCGCTCCTCGGGGCAGTAGCCCACGCCCAGGTGCGCGATGCGGTGCGTGGGCATGTGGATGGTTTCCTGGCCGTCGATCTTGACCGAGCCCTTGCGCGAGCCGGTCAGGCCCATGATGGCGCGCATGGTGGACGTGCGTCCCGCGCCATTGCGCCCCAGCAGGGTGACGACTTCGCCGGGCTGCACGACCATGTCCACGCCGTGCAGCACGTGCGACTCGCCGTACCAGGCCTCAAGATTGCGGATTTCCAATGCGGGCGTGCCAGCCATCTCAGTGCGCCCCCTGCAGTTGGCCGTCGGTCGTGCCCATGTACGCTTCCATGACTTGTGGATTCTTCGAGACTTCTTCGTAGGGCCCCTCGGCCAGGACGGCGCCGCGCTGCAGCACCGTGATGCAATCGGCAATGGTCGAGATGACCTTCATGTTGTGCTCCACCATGAGAATCGTGCGTCCCGCAGACACCTTCTTGATCAGTTGCGTCACGCGGTCCACGTCCTCGTGGCCCATGCCCTGCGTGGGCTCGTCCAGCAGCATGAGTTCGGGCTCCATCGCCAGCGTGGTGGCGATCTCCAGCGCGCGCTTGCGGCCATAGGGCAGGTTCACCGTGACCTCGTCGGCCAGGTCCTGCAGGCCCACTTCGCCCAGCAGTTCCATGGCGCGCCCGTTCAGCGCGCTCAGGCTGCGCTCGCTGCGCCAGAAGTGGTAGCTGGTGCCCAGCTTGCGCTGCAGGCCCAGGCGCACGTTCTCCATCAGCGTGAGGTGCGGGAACACGGCCGAGATCTGGAACGAGCGGATCACGCCGCGCCGCGCGATCTGCGCTGGCTGCTCCTGCGTGATGTCCTGGCCGTTGAAGTGGATCGTGCCCGAGGTCGGCTCCAGGAACTTGGTGAGCAGGTTGAAGCATGTCGTCTTGCCTGCGCCGTTGGGTCCGATCAGGGCGTGGATGGACCCGCGGCGCACGCTCAGACTCACGTCGCTGACCGCCGTGAAGCCCTTGAATTCCTTTGTGAGGTGGGATGTTTTCAGTATGACGTCGCTCATTGCCGCCAGGCACATGCCACGCGAATGCGCTGCACGGCCTCTGCTCCATGTTTATGTTGCACCGCATCCTAAAGGGCGGCCCCCCGCGCCATAACTGGGAGAAATGCCTATGTATAAACGCCTACGTAATAACAGCGTAACGCCGCCTCCGGCCGGCGCCAGGCCCAGGCCCTGGCCGGGTCAGGCACCCACGATGGCCAGCACGACGGCGGACTCATCCACCGACAGCGCCACGCGCGAGCGCGCCCGCAGGCCCGAGCGCGGCGCTGCAAAGCCCACCATCTGCACGCCGGCGGCCAGCTCGGCCGCCACCTCGTCGCCCAGTTCGCCGCGCGATACGCGCGTGACCCGGCCCGGCCACTGGTTGTCGCCGTGCACGGCATCGGCCGCGTCCAGCGGCTGCACGCGCACCGCCGTGGCCTTGCACAGGGCCTGCACGGGCATGCCAGGGCGCAGGCCCAGCAGCTCCGCGCTCTCGCGCGTGATGCGCGCGCACACGGCCAGCGCCGCCCCCGCGCCGCCCTCGCCCCCCGCGCCGCGCAGATGCACGCGCACGATCTGCCCGCGCGCCTGCATGGCATGCACGGTGCACGGCCACTGGTTGCGCATGCTGGTGCGCACGGACAGCCGCGCGGCGGCCAGATCGGCGCCGCTGCCCTCGCCCAGCCCCGCCAGCACCGACGCCCGCGCCTGCCGCATGGCATCGGCCGTGGCCAGCAGCTGCTGCCCGGCCGGCGTGAGCCGCGCGCCGCCGCCGCCCACACCGCCCACCACGCGCTCCACCAGCGCCACGCCGGCCAGGTTGGTCAGCGTGTCCAGCGCCTGCCACGCGGCCTTGTAGCTCACGCCCACGGCCCGCGCGGCCTGCGAGATGGAGCCGCCCTGCCCGATCTGGCGCAGGATGTCGATGCGCTTGTCGGCCATGCCATGCCCCAGGGCATCCAGAAACGATACGGATTGCTGCATGGCGCACATCATGCCCGCCCGCCGCAGGGGGCCGGCCGGGGTGCTGGTCGGGGTGCTGGCTATACTCAGCGCTATTCATATTAGGAATAGCGAGGTTTTCTCCATGGCTGGTTTCTCCCTGCACAAAGGCATGCTGTCCGTCCTGGGCCTGGCGGCGCTCGTTCTGCCCGCCGCCCATGCCGACGAGGTCGCGGTGGCCGTGGCGGCGAACTTCACCGCGCCGATGCAGAAGATCGCCGTGCAGTTCGAGCAGGACACGGGCCACAAGGCCGTGCTGTCGTTCGGCGCCACCGGCAAGTTCTATGCGCAGATCGCCAACGGCGCGCCCTTCGGCGTGCTGCTCGCGGCCGACGACACCACGCCCGAGAAGATCGGCAAGGAAGGCCTGGGCGACGGCGCGACGCGCTTCACCTACGCCATCGGCCAGCTGGTGCTGTGGAGCAAGCAGGCCGGCTACGTGGACGCCGAAGGCAAGGTGCTGGCCAAGAACGACTGGAAGCACATCGCCATCGCCAACCCCAAGCTGGCCCCCTACGGCCTGGCCGCCATGCAGACGCTGGACAAGCTCGGGCTGACGGCGCAGGTGCAGCCGCGCATGGTGCAGGGCGAGAACATCGCCCAGACCTACCAGTTCGCCGCCTCGGGCAATGCGCCGCTGGGCTTCGTGGCGCTGTCGCAGGTGATGGAGGGCGGCAAGCTGCGCGAGGGCTCGGCCTGGATCGTGCCCGCCAGCATGCACGAGCCCATCCGCCAGGACGCCATCGTGCTCAAGGCGGCCCAAGGCAACGCCGCCGCGGCGGCGCTCATGCAGTACCTGCGCGGCGACAAGGCGCGTGCCATCATCCAGTCGTACGGCTATGGTTTTTGAAGCGCCTTGCGCTTTGTTTTCAAGCCATCTGGCATGATTTAGGCATCAAACCGCCCATAGGCAAGCGCAAGCAGCTCTTGTTTCGATAGCAGTGAACCTCCCCCTGCTCAGCCCCGAAGACTGGGCAGCCATCACCCTGACGCTGGAACTGGCCGGCATCACCACGGTGCTGCTGCTGATCCTGTGCACGCCGCTGGCCTGGTGGCTGGCGCACACGCACTCGCGCTGGCGCGGGCCGGTGGGCGCGGTGGTGGCGCTGCCCCTGGTGCTGCCG
Source organism: Diaphorobacter oryzae DSM 22780 (assembly GCF_059568935.1). Lineage (NCBI taxonomy): Bacteria > Pseudomonadati > Pseudomonadota > Betaproteobacteria > Burkholderiales > Comamonadaceae > Diaphorobacter > Diaphorobacter oryzae. The sequence goes on from NZ_JCANUL010000004.1 coordinate 61,770, forward strand.
CCCACGGTGATCGGCTTTTACCTGCTGGTCAGCATGGGACCGCACGGGCCCATCGGCCACCTGACCGAATCCCTGGGCCTGGGGCGCCTGCCCTTCACCTTTCCCGGCCTGGTGCTCGGCTCGCTCGTGTATTCGCTGCCCTTCGCCGTGCAGCCGCTGCAGCGCGCCTTCGAGGCCCTGGGCCGCCGGCCGCTGGAGGTGGCGGCCACGCTGGGCGCCAGCCCGCTGGACCGCTTCTTCACCGTGGCCCTGCCGCTGGCGCGGCCGGGCTTCATCACCGCGGCCATCCTGAGCTTCGCGCACACCGTGGGCGAGTTCGGCGTGGTGCTCATGCTGGGCGGCAACATCCCCGGCGTGACGCGCGTGGTGTCGGTGCAGATCTACGACCATGTGGAGGCCATGGAGTACGCCCAGGCCCACTGGCTGGCCGGCGGCATGGTGGTGTTCTCGTTCATCGTGCTCATGCTGCTGCACTGGCTGCAACCCAAGGCCGCGCGATGAACAGCATCACCCCCCCATCCGCCACCGGCATCCAGGCGCGCCTGCAGCTGCAGCGCGCGGACTTCTGCCTGGACGTCGATCTGCAGCTGCCGGGCCACGGCGTGACGGCGCTGTTCGGCCCCTCGGGCTGCGGCAAGACCACCTGCCTGCGGGCGCTGGCGGGGCTGGAGCGCGCGCACGGCCAGGTGCGGGTGAACGGCGAGACCTGGCAGGACGACGCCAGCCGCCGCTGGCTGCCCACCCACCGGCGCAGCCTGGGCTACGTGTTCCAGGAGGCCAGCCTGTTCGCGCACCTGAACGTGCAGCGCAACATGGAATACGGCCTGCGCCGCCAGCCGTCCGCGCGCCGGCAGGTGTCGCTCGCGCAATCGGTGGATCTGCTGGGCCTGGGCGGGCTGCTGGAGCGCATGCCGCACACCCTGTCGGGCGGCGAGCGCCAGCGCGTGGCCATTGCGCGGGCGCTGGCGGCCCAGCCGCGCGTGCTGCTGATGGACGAGCCCCTGGCCGCGCTGGACGCCGCGCGCAAGGCCGAGGTCATGCCCTACCTGGAGCGGTTGCAGCGCAGCCTGGACATTCCCGTGCTCTACGTCAGCCACTCGCCCGACGAGGTGGCGCGCCTGGCCTCGCACCTGGTGCTGCTGGAGGCCGGCCGCGTCACGGCCCAGGGCCCCACGGCCGAGCTGATGGCACGGCTGGACCTGCCCCTGGCCCATGGCGACGCGGCCGCCACGCTGGTGAAGGGCCGCGTGCTGGCGCACGACGCGCACGACCACCTGCTCACCGTGGGCATAGCCGGCGGCCAGATTCAGCTGGCCAGCAGCCGCCGGCGCGCGGTGGGCGAGCCCGTGCGCCTGCGCGTGCTGGCGCGCGACGTGAGCGTGGCGCGCACGCGCGCGCCCGACAGCAGCATCCTGAACCTGCTGCCCGCGCGCATCACCGCGCTGGCCGACGACGGCCCGGGCCAGGTGCTGGTGGCGCTGGACGCGGTGGGCACGCCGCTGCTCGCGCGCATCACCCTGCGCTCGTGCCAGACGCTGGCGCTGGCCGTGGGCGACACGGTGTTCGCCCAGGTCAAGGGCGTGGCTCTGGTGGATTGAGCCGCCCGCGCCGCTGCGCCATGGAGCCCCGTCAGGGATTGGCGTTGGGGAAGAACAGTTGCTCGCCGTTGATCCGGTAGCCGGCAATGGCGCCTTGGCCCGCGGGCGAGGTCACCCAGTCCACGAACTTCTGCGCCTCGGCCTGCTTCACATGCGGGTGCCGGGCCGGGTTCACCACCATCACGCCATACTGGTTGAACAGGCGCTTGTCGCCCTCCACCAGCACGGCCAGGCCGTCGCGGTTCTTGAAGTTGAGCCAGGTGCCGCGGTCCGTCAGCACGTAGGCGCCGCTTGCGGCCGCGATGTTCAGCGCCGGGCCCATGCCGCAGCCGCATTCCTTGTAGCCGCTGCCCTTGGCACCGTCGCTGGCGATCTTCCAGTAGCGCAGCTCGGCCGCATGCGTGCCGCTCTTGTCGCCGCGCGAGACGAATTCGGCGTTGGCCGCGGCAATCTTCTGGAGCGCCGTGGCGATGTCGTTGCCCCGGGCCCCGGCCGGATCGCCCTTGCCGCCCACGAGGATGAAGTCGTTGTACATGACCGGGTAGCGCTTGAGGCCCCAGCCGTCGGCCACGAACTTCTCTTCCGCCGCCTGGTCGTGCACGAAGAGCACGTCGGCATCGCCGCGGCGCGCCATGTCCAGCGCCTGCCCCGTGCCCACGGCCACCACCTTCACGGCGATGCCGGTGGCCTTGCTGAACGCGGGCAGCAGGTGGGTGAACAGGCCCGACTGCTCGGTGGAGGTGGTGGACGCCATGGTGATGACCTGCGCCGCCGCACCGCCACTTACTATCAAAAAGATAGCCCCCAGCGCAATACGGGTGACCGCTGGAGGCATGAAACGCTTGAAATCCCTCATCCTGTCTCTCCTTTGACGAACAAGCGGGCGGCCTCGGGCAGAGGGCCGTTGAAGAAGTCGTGCACGGGCAGGTCGGCCAGGATGCGGCCCTGCTCCAGGTAGACCACGCGGCTGGCCAGGCGCTTGACCTGGCCCAGGTTGTGGCTGCTGAACACCATGGTCATGGGCTGCGCGGGTCCGGCGCTGCCATGGCCGGCGGCGAAGTCGGCCATCAGCGCCTCGACCTCGCGCTTGGCATGCGGGTCCAGGCTGGCGGTGGGCTCGTCCAGCAACAGCACATCGGGCCGCAGCGCCCAGGCCCGCGCGAAGGCCAGGCGCTGCTGCTGCCCGCCCGAGAGGGTGCGCGCGTTCTGCCGGGCCATGTCCTGCAGCCCCACGCGCTGCAGCGCCGCCACGGCCAGCGCGTGCGCCTCGCGCCAGCGCGCGCCGCGCAGCCACAGGCCCAGCGCCACATTGGCCAGCGCGCCGGTGCGCAGCACGAAGGGCCGCTGGAACACCATCGCCACGCGCGGATCGCCGTCGCGGCGCAGCTCGCCCAAGCCGGGCCGCACCATGCCGTGCAGCACGCGCAGCAGCGTGCTCTTGCCGCTGCCGTTGGCGCCCACCAGCGCCACGCGCTCGCCCGGCTGCACGCGCAGACTCACGCCCTCCAGCGCCTGTACCGCGCCATAGCGCACGGCCACGTTGCGCAGTGCGAACAGGGGCGGCTCGATGGTGTCCACGGCCTGCGGCCCGGCCCTGCCGCGCCAGGCGGACGGCGACAGCGCGCTCATGCGGCCAGCCCCGCCATGGCGCCGGTGGCGGCACCATCCACGCGCTCGCGCCAGCGGCGCAGCAGCGCGATCAGCACATTGAGCGCCAGCACCACGGCCAGCAACACCAGGCCCAGGCCCAGGGCCAGCGGCAGGTCGCCCTTGCTGGTTTCCAGCGCGATGGCGGTGGTCATCACGCGCGTGAAGCCGTCGATGTTGCCGCCCACGATCATCACGGCGCCCACTTCCGAGATGGCGCGGCCGAAGGCCGCCATCAGCACCGTGAGCAGCGCGTAGCGCTCATCCCAGGCGATCAGCAGCGCGCGCAGCGGCGCACCCGCCCCCAGCGAGCGCAGTTGCTCGCCATGCACGCGCTCGACATCCTCGACCACCTGGCGCGTCAGGGCGGTGACCACGGGCAGCACCAGCAGCGCCTGCGCCAGCACCATGGCCTGGAAGGAAAACAGCCAGCCCAGGCCACCCAGCGGCCCGCTGCGCGACAGCAGCAGGTACACCCCCAGCCCCACCACCACCGAGGGCACGGCCAGCAGCGTGTTGAGTACCGACAGCACGCCGCCGCGCCCGGGAAAGCGCGCCACGCCCAGCCATGCGCCCAGCGCCAGGCCGGCGCCGCAGGCCAGGGCGCAGGCCGTGGCGCTCACGGCCAGGGAGCGGGCAACGATGGTCCACAAGGCTGCATCGGCAGAGGTGATGAGCTGCAGCGCCGTGGCGGCGCTCTGGGTCAGGGTGGACATGGGTTCGGCTATCGTATGCAGCAATCCAAACCGAGGCGATATGAACTCCCGTGCATAGGATCCAACTCCACTACACGCTCGACCACGACATGGGCGACGCCGTGATCCGCAACCCCCTGCTCGACATGCTGCAGGCCGTGGCGCAGCAGGGTTCCATATCGGGCGCGGCGCGGGCGCTCGACCTGTCGTACCGCCATGTCTGGGGCGCGCTCAAGCGCTGGGAGGAGCAGCTGGGCGGGACGCTCATCATCTGGGGTAAGGGCCAGTCGGCGCAGCTCAGCGAGTTCGGCACCAAGCTGCTGTGGGCCGAACGCCAGGCCCAGGCGCGGCTGGCGCCGCAGATCGAGGCGCTGCGCGCCGATCTGGAGCGCGCCTTCGCCGTCGCCTTCGACGACAGCGCCCATGTGCTCACGCTGTATGCCAGCCATGACGACGCGCTGTCGGTGCTGCGCGCCTTCGCCGCGGCGCCCGGCCGCCCTGGCACGGGTGCGGGCGGCGGCCTGCATCTGGACATCCGCTTCACGGGCAGCGTGGACGCCATCCGCGCGCTCAACGAGGGGCGCTGCACCATCGCCGGCTTTCACACGCTGGAGGGGCCGGCCCAGGACTCGCTGGCCGCGCAAACCTACCGCCCGCTGCTGCAGCCGGGCCTGCACAAGGTCATCGGCTTTGCGCGGCGCACGCAGGGCCTGATCGTGGCGCGCGGCAATCCGCTGGGCCTGACCGGCCTGGCCGACGTGGCGCGCACCGGGGCACGCTTCGTCAACCGCCCCCTGGGCACGGGCACGCGCGTGCTGCTGTGCGACCTGCTGGCGCAGGCCGGCCTGGAGCCCGGCGACATCGACGGCTACGAGCGCGACGAGCCCTCGCACGCCGCGCTGGCCCAGGCGATTGCGGCCGGCAGTGCCGATGTGGGCATGGGCATCGAGCTGGCGGCCCGCGCGCGCGGGCTGGACTTCGTTCCGCTGGTGCAGGAACGCTACCACCTGGCCTGCCTCAGGTCCACGCTGGAGCAGCCCGCCACGCGCGCCCTGCGCGAGCTGCTGCAGACCCCCGCCTGGCAGCGGCGCATGGCGGCCATGCCGGGCTATGCGCCCATGCACTGCGGCGAAGTGCTGGCCATGAGCCGCGTGCTGCCCTGGTGGCGCTTTGCGCGCCGCAAGAGCGCAGGCCAGCCCGGCGAAGCCGGGCCGCCGCGCTGACGGCGGCGCACCCTCAACGGTAGAGCAGCTGCGGCAGCCACAGGCCGATCTGCGGCCACAGGTACAGCAGCACGATGGCCAGCACCTGGATGCCCATGAAGGGCAGCATGCCCAGGAAGATCTGGTTCAGCGTCACATGCGGCGGCGCCACGCCCTTCAGATAGAAGGCCGACATGGCCACCGGCGGCGAGAGGAAGGCCGTCTGCAGGTTCAGCGCCACCAGCAGGCCGAAGAACAACGGGTCCACGCCGAAGTGGCTCAGCAGCGGAATGAAGATGGGCATGAAGATCACGATGATCTCCGTCCATTCCAGCGGCCAGCCGAGCAGGAAGATCACCACCTGCGACAGCACCATGAACTCGATCTTGCTCAGGTTCATGGACAGCACCCACTTCTCGATCAGCTCCTGCCCGCCCAGCAGCGCGAACGCCGCCGAGAAGATGGCCGAGCCTACGAACAGCCAGCACACCATGGCCGAGGTCTTGGCCGTGAGATAGACCGACTCGCTGACCACGCCCATGGTCAGCCGCTTGTAGGCCGCCGCCAGCAGAAAGCCCCCCAGCGCCCCCATGGCGGCCGCCTCGGTCGGCGTGGCCAGGCCGAAGACGATGGAGCCCAGGACGGACAGGATCAGCACCATGAGCGGAAAGAACGAGCCCAGCAGCATCTTGAAGATTTCCAGGCGTGCGAAGCTGAGGAACAGGTAGAACGCCGCCGTGAGCGCTCCCAGCACGCCAAGGCCCACCCACCACCAGGTCGGCGCGGGCTGGGCCGTGGCCTGGGGCTCTGCACCGCCACTGGGCGCCGGCGGCGTGGCCAGTCCCTGGGCGGGAGCGGCCGCGGGCTCCGCACCCGGCGGCTCCGCCAGGCCCCCGGCGCTGTCCGCGCCCGGCGGCTCTTGCAGGCCCGCGGGCTCCTGCGGCGGCTCCTGCAGGCCGCCCGCGCCCGGTGGCTCCTGCAAGCCACCCGTCGAAGATGAGCCGGATGGGCCATCGTTGAAGCCGATGGGCTGGAGCTCATACGCCGCCTCGGCCGGCACCGTCGTGACGGCGCGCCAGCTCGTGACCGCAAGCAGCACGAACAGCAGCCCCGGCAACACCACCAGCGCCAGCTGCCGCAGCACATAGGCCATGGGCACCTGGGCATTGCGCTGGCCCTTGAGCGCGGCCAGCAGACGCAGCGGGGCGTAGTGCCGGGTCTCGGCGGGCAGCGCCGCCGTCATCGCCGGCAGCGCCACCTCCCGCTCCTTGGCCGACAGCGGCGGCGCCCATGCGGGCTTGAGCTTGGCCATCAGGATCACGTAGGCCACGTACAGGCCCGCCAGCATCAGGCCCGGAAAAAACGCGCCCGCATACAGCTGCACCACCGACACACCGGCCGTGGCGCCGTAGAGAATCAGCAGCACCGACGGCGGAATCAGGATGCCCAGGCAGCCGCCCGCAGTGATGGCACCGGCCGACATGGGCGTGCTGTAGCCCGCGCGCAGCATGGCCGGCAGCGCCAGCAGGCCCATGAGCGTGACCACCGCGCCCACGATGCCCGTGGCGGTGGCGAAGATGGCGCAGGTCACCAGCGTGGCCACGGCCAGCGAGCCGGGAACGCGCGCCATGGCCAGATGCAGGCTCTTGAACAGCTTCTCGATCAGGTTCGCGCGCTCGACCAGATAGCCCATGAACACGAACAGCGGGATCGCGATCAGCACGTCGTTGGCCATGCTCTTGTAGGCGGCCTGCACCATCAGGTCCAGCGTGCGCCCGATGTCCCTGTCGTAGGCCAGCCAGGTGAAGATCATGCCCATGCCCATCAGCGTGAACGCCGTGGGAAAGCCCAGCATGATGGCCACCACCACCAGCGACAGCATCAGCAGCCCCAGGTGGCCGTTCGTGATGGTGTCCACGCTCAGCAGCAGCCACGCCGCCCCGGCCACCACCATCCCCATGATGGAGAAGCCGAACCACAGTTCCTTGCGCATCTTCATGCCTTGCCCCCCGTCGCAGGTGCCTGCAGGTCGCCATCCGTCACATGCACCATTTCCCGGAGCTTGTCGACATCCACCTCCTCCACATCCTCGCCGCGCAGGGGCCAGGCGCCCTGCCGCAGGCAGATCACGCAGCGTGCGATCTCCGCCAGGCCCTGCAGCAGCAGCACGGCACCCGCCAGGGGAATCACGAACTTGAAGGGGTACAGGGGCAGCGGCGTGGCGGAGAAGGTCTGCTCATTGATGGCCAGCGACTCCTGCGCATAGGTCCAGCCGGCCCATGTCATGGCCAGCACGCCCGGAAGAAAGAACAGGATGTACAGGGCTAGGTCCAGCCCGGCCTGCACGCGGGGGCTGAAGAAGCCATACAGCACGTCGCCGCGCACATGGCCGTTCTTGGCCAGCGTGTAGGCGCCGGCCAGCATGAACATCGTGCCGTACAGCATGATCTGCGCATCCAGCACCCAGGCATGGGGATTGTTCAGCGCGTAGCGGGAGAACACCTCCCAGCAGATCAGCGCGGTCAGGCCCACGACGGCCCACGCGGCCACCTTGCCGATGAAGGTCGACACCGCATCGACCCCGAGTAGTAGCTTTTGCATGACAGGAAGGAACTCTGCAGCCCAGGGGGCCATGAAGAAACGGGCACGGGCCAAGAAGAGCGGCCCGCGCCGGGCCCCTCGCCGTGAGAAAGAAACGGGCCCGTGGCGGGCCCGTTGTGCCGGTGCGTCAGCTGGAGCGCTGCGCGAAGTAGTGGTTCCAGGCCATCTTGAAATCGACGTCGGTGTCGTTCCTCCAGCGGCCGCTGCGCTGCGCGAAGGCGCGCATGGAGTCCATGACCTTCTTGAACATCGCGTTCTCGGCCGCCTTCTTGGTCGTCACCTTGTCCCAGGCGGCCAGCTGCGCGCGCAGGATGGCGTCGGGCGTCTTGTAGAACTTCACGCCCTGCTTGGACTGCATCTCGGCGTAGTCCTTGGCGTAGCGGTCGGCGGCCTTCCAGCTCATGTCGGCGCTGGCGGCCTGCGTGGCGTAGTCGATGATCGACTTCAGTTCGGTGGGCAGCGCGTCGTACTTGGTCTTGTTGAACAGCACCTCGAACTGCTCGCTGGACTGGTGGAAGCTGTGCAGCATGCAGTTCTTGGCCACGTCGGGGAAGCCCAGCACGCGGTCGCTGGAGGCGTTGTTGAACTCGGCCGCGTCGAGCAGGCCCCGGTCCAGCGCCGGCACGATCTCGCCGCCGGGCAGCGGGTTCACGGCCACGCCCATCTCGGTGAACACATCCACCGCCAGGCCCACGGTGCGGAACTTCAGGCCCTTCAGGTCCTCGACCTTCGCCACCGGCTTCTTGAACCAGCCCAGCGGCTGCGTGGGCATGGGGCCGTAGAGCTTGGACACCACGTCCAGGTTCAGGCTCTTGTAGATCTCGTCCAGCAGCTCCTTGCCGCCGCCATAGTTGTGCCAGGCCAGCACCATGTTGGCATCCATGCCGAAGGCCGGGCCGGAGCCCCACAGCGCCACGGCCTGGTTCTTGCCGTACCAGTAGGCCACCACGCCATGGCCGCCGTCCAGCGTGCCCTTGGCCACCGCGTCCAGCAGCTGGAAGGCCGGCACCACGGCACCCGCGGGCAGCACCTCGATCTTCAGGCGGTTGCCCGCCATCTCGTTGATCTTCTTGGCCAGGTCGCCCGCGAACTCGTGAAAGATATCCTTCGCCGGCCAGGTGCTTTGGAAGCGGAAGACCGTGGTCTGCGCCGTGCTGATCATCGGCACGGACATGGCCCCAGCGGCAACCGCAGCTCCCTTGAGTAGGTTACGGCGGCCTGTGGTCTTGGTCTGCTCTGTCATCTACTTCACTCCTTGGTTGGGATGCCTGGACAATCCAGACCCGCATCTTTGGCGCGCTGCGGATGCTCACAAAAGAGGGTTTACGCGAAGCGTTCCCCCGCAGGCGGCCGCGCCGCGCCGCATTGATGCAATGCACACTCTGGCCCGTGCGGCGCAGGCCCAACGCCTGAAAGTCCACGCACGAAGACTTCTGCTGCTATCAACAGAACAGTGGCGGCGCCCCCTCTCCAGCGCACCTTCGCCGCAGCGCAGCAAACGGTTGTTTTTTGAGCACCGAAGCCCCAGCGCCGCCGGCATGCGGCAACTCCTGCAGCCTCCCGCCCCGGCTCTCGCGCCGCACGGCGCCACGGCACCCACGCGCGGGCACCCTCGCGTACCATTTGAAGGAAACAAGGCCCTTGCGCAGAATCCACCAGCGCAAGCAGCTACCATATTGATAGCAACCGATTCACCGCTGCATGCGCACAGCCGCCTGCGCCCCACCGTACAGGAGTCCCGCTTCCCATGACCGTCCCCCACACCGCCGACGCCGCCACGCAGCACATCGCCTTCGACACGCTGCAGGACACGCTGGCGCGCATCTTCGAGCGCCACGGCACCAGCGCCGAGGTGGCCGCCGCGCTGGCCCACAACTGCGCCATCGCCGAGCGTGACGGCTCGCACAGCCACGGCGTGTTCCGCATCCCCGGCTACCTGTCCACGCTGGCCAGCGGCTGGGTGGACGGCCGCGCCGTGCCGCGCGTGGAAGACCTGGCGCCCGGCTATCTGGCGGTGGACGCCGGCAACGGCTTTGCCCAGCCCGCCTACCAGGCCGCCTACCCGGCCCTGGTGGCCAAGGCGCGCGCCAACGGCATCGCGCTGCTGGCCATCCGCAACTCGCACCACTTCGCCGCCCTGTGGCCCGACGTGGAGCCGCTCGCGCGCGACGGCCTGGTGGCGCTGGCCCTGGTCAACAGCATGGCCTGCGTGGTGCCCAGCGGCGGCACCAAGCCGGTGTTCGGCACCAACCCCATCGCCTTCGGCGCGCCGCGCGCGGGCCACGACCCGCTGGTGTTCGACCTGGCCACCAGCGCCATCGCCCACGGCGACGTGCAGATCGCCGCGCGCGAGGGCCGGCTGCTGCCCGAGGGGCACGGCGTGGACCGCCACGGCCAGCCCACCAACGACCCGCGCGCCATGCTGGACGGCGGCGCCCTGCTGCCCTTCGGCGGCGTGCACAGCAGCTACAAGGGATCGGCCCTGTCGATGATGGTGGAGCTGCTGGCCGCCGCGCTCACCGGCGGCAACTTCTCGTTCGAGTTCGACTGGAGCCAGCACCCGGGCGCGCAGACGCCGTGGACGGGCGAACTGATCATCGCCATCGACCCGGCCAAGCATGCCGGCCGCGGCTTCGCCGAGCGCTGCGAGGACCTGGTGCAGGCCATGGCCGCCGCCGGCCAGACGCGCCAGCCCGGCGAGCGCCGCTACCGCCAGCGCGCACAGTCGCTGCGCGAAGGCATTGCGCTGCCCGCCGCCACCTGGCAGGAGCTGCAGCGCCTGGCAGGCGTGCCGGCCTGACCGCGGCACAATACAAGCCAAAATGGCCTGCAGCGCCCATAGATAAAGCGCAAACAGCTATCAAATAATGAGCAAACTCTTCTCACTGCACCAGCCGCCGCGCCGCGCCCTCGCACTGCTGGGCGGCGTGCTGGCCAGTCTGCTGCTGGGTGGCTGCGCCCTGCCGCCGCTGGCGGGGCGCAGCGCATCTGCCGCGCTGGACCTGCCCGCCGCGCAGGCCACGCCCCTGGGTCTGGCGCTGGCGCCCGAGGTGCAGGCGCGCCCCGGCCTGAGCGGCATCCACCCGCTGGAGCACCCGCACGATGCCTTCGCCGCCCGCGCGCTGCTGGCCCGCGCGGCCGAGCGCACGCTGGACGTGCAGTACTACATCTGGCGCGGCGACACCACCGGCACGCTGCTGCTGGGCGAGCTGCTGGCCGCGGCCGAGCGCGGCGTGCGCGTGCGCCTGTTGCTGGACGACGTGGGCACGTCCGGGCTGGACGCGCAGCTCGCGGCGCTGGACGCCCACCCGCACATCGAGGTGCGCCTGTTCAACCCCTTCGCGCTGCGCAGCCCCAAGGTGCTGGGCTATCTGGCGGACCTGCGGCGCGCCAACCGGCGCATGCACAACAAGTCGTTCACGGCAGACAACCAGGCCAGCATCGTCGGCGGGCGCAACGTGGGCGACGAGTACTTCGGCGCCACCTCGGGCGTGCTGTTCGCCGATCTGGACGTGCTGGCCGTCGGCCCCGTGGTGCAGGCCGTGTCCACCGACTTCGACCGCTACTGGAGCAGCGCCAGCGCCTACCCGGCCCAGGGCCTCCTGCCGGCCGTGGAGCCCGCCGCCATGGCCCAGCTGGCGCAGCAGGCGCAGGCACTGCTGGCGTCGGACGGCGCGCGCGACTATGCCCTCGCCATCCTGCGCAGCGACTTCGTCCAGCGCCTGCTGCGCCACGAGCTGCCGCTGGAATGGGCCCGCGTGCAGATGCTCAGCGACGACCCGGCCAAGGGCCTGGGCGCGGCGCGGCGCGAAGGCCTGCTGCTGCCCCAGCTGGAGGCCGCACTGGGCCAGCCGCGGCGCAGCGTCGACCTGGTCTCGCCCTACTTCGTGCCCACGGCCGCCGGCGTGGCGGCCTTTGCGCGGCTGCAGGAGGCCGGCGTGCGCGTGCAGGTGCTGACCAACGCCTTCGAGGCCACGGACGTGCCCGCCGTGCACGCGGGCTACGCCAAGTACCGCCGGCCCCTGCTGGCCGCCGGCGTCACGCTCTACGAGATGCGCCGCCTGGTGCCCGAGCTGGCCGGCGCACCAGCCCAGCCGCTGGCCCGGCGCCTGGGCAGTTCGGGCTCCAGCCTGCACGCCAAGACCTTCGCGGTGGACGGCGAGCGCGTGTTCGTGGGCTCGCTCAACTTCGACCCGCGCTCGGCGCACCTGAACACCGAGCTGGGTTTCCTCATCGACAGCCCGGCGCTGGCGCAGCAGGTCGCGCAGGCCTTCGCCACCACGGTGCCCGAACAGTCCTACCGCGTGAAGCTGGCCGGCGACGGCGCACTGCAATGGCACGGCGGCCTGGGCGACCCGCCGCCGGTCTACGCCACCGAGCCCCACACCACCTGGTGGAGCCGCACGATGGTGCGCGTGCTCATGTGCCTGCCCATCGAGTGGCTGCTGTAGCGCGCTGCCCCCGCCTGCGGCGCGGCGGGGGCTGGCCTGACGCAGAAGGCCTCAGACGTTGATGGCCGCGGCCGAACCCGCCTGCTTGCGCAGCTCGAACTTCTGGATCTTGCCGGTGCTGGTCTTGGGCAGCTCGCCGAACACCACGGCGCGCGGCACCTTGAAGCCGGCCAGGTGCTTCTTGCAATGCGCCACGATGTCCTCGGGCGTGGCGCTGGCGCCGGCCTTCAGCTCGACGAAGGCGCAGGGCGTCTCGCCCCATTTCGGGTCGGGCTTGGCCACCACGGCGGCAGCCAGCACGTCGGGGTGGCGGTAGAGCACGTCCTCGACCTCGATGGACGAGATGTTCTCGCCGCCCGAGATGATGATGTCCTTGCTGCGGTCCTTGATCTTGATGTAGCCGTCGGGGTATTGCACGGCCAGGTCGCCGCTGTGGAACCAGCCGCCGCGGAAGGCCTCCTCGGTCGCCTTGGGGTTCTTCAGGTAGCCCTTCATGGCGATGTTGCCGCGAAACATGATCTCGCCCATGGTCTCGCCGTCGTGCGGCACGGGCTGCATGGTCTCGGGGTCGAGCACGGCGGCCGCGCGCTGCAGGTGGTAGCGCACGCCCTGGCGGGCGTTCAGACGGGCGCGCTCGCCGATGTCCAGGCCGTCCCAGGCCGCGTGCTTGGCGCAGACGGTGGCCGGGCCGTAGACCTCGGTCAGGCCATAGACATGGGTGAGGTCGAAGCCCATCTTCTCCATGCCTTCGATCATCGAGGCCGGCGGCGCGGCGCCGGCCACCATGGCCTTCACGCCCGCGGGCACGCCTTCCTTCATGGCCGCCGGCGCGTTCACCAGCAGGCCGTGCACGATGGGCGCGCTGCAGTAGTGCGTGACGCCGTGGTTGCGGATCGCGTCGAAGATCGCCTGCGCCTCCACGCGGCGCAGGCACACGTTGACGCCCGCACGCGCGGCCACCGTCCAGGGGAAGCACCAGCCGTTGCAGTGGAACATGGGCAGGGTCCACAGGTACACGGCGTGCTTGGGCATGTCCCACTCCAGCACGTTGCTGATGGCGTTCACGGCCGCGCCGCGGTGGTGGTAGACCACGCCCTTGGGGTTGCCGGTGGTGCCCGAGGTGTAGTTGAGCGCGATGGCATCCCACTCGTCCCCCGGCAGTTCCCAGGCGAACTGCGGGTCGCCCTGGGCGAGGAATTCCTCGTAGGTCTGCGTGCCCACGCGCTGCTCGGCGGCGCCATAGACGGCGTCTTCCACGTCGATGAGCACCAACGGCTGCTTCGACTGGCGCAGCGCCAGGGCCTTGGCCATGACGGAGGCGAATTCCGGGTCCACGATCACCGCCTTGGCCTCGCCGTGGTCGAGCATGAAGGCGATGGTCTCGGGATCCAGCCGCGTGTTCAGCGCATTGAGCACGGCGCCCGCCATGGGCACGCCGAAATGCGCCTCGACCATGGGCGGGGTGTTGGGCAGCATCACGGCCACGGTGTCGTTCTTGCCGATGCCGGCGCGGCGCAGGCTGCTGGCCAGGCGGCGGCAGCGCGCGTAGGTCTGGCCCCAGGTCTGGCGCAGATCACCGTGCACGATGGCCAGGCGATCGGGGTAGACCTCGGCCGTGCGCTCGATGAAGGACAGGGGCGACAACGGCGCGTGGTTGGCCTCGGTGCGGGGCAGGTTCTGGTCGTAGATGCTGGTCACGGCAAGCTCCTCTTTCTTCTTCAGTCCATGGAATGCAAAAACCCGCCCATTACAGCAAAGTCGGCTGACGGTGGGCTGATAAGCCATGGGCGAAAATACCGGGGTGTCCATTCCCCAGCCATTCATCCAGGAGCTGCTCGCGCGCGTCGACGTGGTCGACGTGGTCGGCCGCTACGTGCAACTCAAGAAAAGTGGCGCCAACTTCATGGGGCTGTGCCCCTTCCATGGGGAAAAGTCGCCCTCGTTCAGCGTCAGCCCCTCCAAGCAGTTCTTCCACTGCTTCGGCTGCGGCAAGAACGGCAACGCCATCGGCTTTCTGATGGACCACGCGGGCATGGGCTTCGTGGAGGCCGTGCACGACCTGGCCCAGCAGGTCGGCATGCAGGTGCCGCAGGACGACATGTCGCCCCAGGACCGCGAGCGCGCCGCCGCCCAGCGCCAGAAGCAGGCCACGCTGACCGACGTGCTGGAAAAGGCCGGAGAGGCCTGGCGCCGCCACCTGCGCGAGTCGCCCCGCGCGATCGGCTACTTCAAGGGCCGGGGCGTTTCCGGCCAGGTCGCCAAGCGCTACGGCCTGGGCTATGCGCCCGAGGGTTGGCGCGGCCTGGCCAGCGTCTTTCCCGAGTACGACAGCCCGCTGCTGGAGGAAAGCGGGTTGGTGATCGTGAACGAGGAAGACGGCAAGCGCTATGACCGTTTCCGCGACCGCGTGATGTTCCCCATCCGCAACGTCAAGGGCGAATGCATAGGCTTTGGCGGGCGCGTGCTCGGCGACGACAAGCCCAAGTACCTCAACTCACCCGAGACCGCCGTGTTCCACAAGGGCCGCGAGCTCTACGGTCTGTTCGAGGCGCGCACCGCCATCCGCGAGCAGGGCTACGCCCTCGTCACCGAGGGCTACATGGACGTGGTGGCGCTGGCCCAGCTCGGCTTTCCCAACGCCGTGGCCACGCTGGGCACGGCCTGCACGGCCGACCATGTACACAAGCTGTTTCGCTTCACCGACACCGTGGTGTTCAGCTTCGACGGCGACGCCGCCGGCCGGCGCGCGGCGCGCAAGGCGCTCGACGGCGCCCTGCCCTACGCCAGCGACACGCGCAGCGTGAAGTTCCTGTTCCTGCCCGCCGAGCACGACCCCGACAGCTTCATCCGCGCCCATGGGCCCGAAGCCTTCGCTCGCCATGTGGGCGACGCCATGCCGCTGTCGCGCTTCCTGCTGGAGACCGCGCGCGAAGGCTGCGACCTGGGCCAGGCCGAGGGCCGCGCCCACATGCTCAGCAATGCGCGGCCGCTGTGGACCGCGCTGCCCGATGGCGCGCTCAAGCGCCAGTTGCTGACCGAACTCGGCGAGCTGGGCCAGTTGCCCTCCAAGGACCTGGCCGAGCTATGGGCCCAAGAGACTCCGCGCCACGGCGGCGCGGCCGCCGCGCCCCATCCGGACGGCTTCCCCCCCGTATTCGAGGACGAGCCGCCCTGGGGCCAGGAGCCGCCGGGCATGTGGCAGGGCGGCTCCGGCCCCGGCGAGGCCAAGCGCAAGCCCTGGCGCAAAAGCGGCGACTGGAAGGGCGGCCGCTGGCGCCGCGAGGAGCAGCGCCCGGCCCAGCCCCCGCTGCCACGCGCCCCCGTGGCCGGCCGCACCGACCACGCGGCGCGTCTGCTGCTGTCGCACATGGAGTTCCTGGAGGATCTGTCGCACGAAGACCACGCCACGCTGTGCGACCAGCCGGCGCCGCATGGTCCGCTGTTTCTATGGCTTGAGGGCCAGTTCCATGAGCATGGCCCACAGTCCTGGGCGGTGCTGCGCGAGGCGCTGGCCGGCCACGACTGCCAGACCCTGGCCGAGCGCGTGATGACGGGATCGCACGCCCAGACCGAGGGCGACGAAACCGAGCTGCGCTCCGAGCTGCGCGGCCTGCTCAACCGCATGCTCATCGACACCATCAAGCGGGAGCAGAACGCCCTGATAGCCGCTGCGGCCCAGGACCCTGCGGCCCTGGAGCGCTACCGCCAGCTCCAGGAGCGCCGCCGCATCCTGGAAACAACAGGCCAAGGCGGCACTTGATTTTTTATCCGCCGGTATAATATAAGGTTTGTCGGCAAGAGCGACAGCAGCACCTCCGGACCAGGCAACCGTGACAAACACGCACAACCGCCTTCCCCCACCGCAAGGACTGCACACCAAATGTTCGCCCAGACATCTTGCCCCTGAGGGTTGACCCCTCGAACCGCGAAGGCCCTGCCTTTGCCGTGCCTGCCCGCGCCGGGATCCGTGGCGCTTGTGTTTTCTTTGTGTGTCCGTTTTTGACTCTGAGGTTGTCCATGCCCGCTCAAAAGTCCGCGAAGTCGCCCAAGTCCGCCTCTGGTTCCGCTGCGAAGGCCGCCCCCAACGCCGCAACCACTGTGAAAACCGCCGCCAAGGCGCCCGCGAAAGCAGCCACTGCCAAGGCCGCTGCCGCCGCGCCCCAGGCTGCGACGAAAGCCAAGACCGTGACCACGCCGAGAACTGCTGCCGAGCTGAAAAAAGCCGCTGATGAACTGTTGAAGAAGAAACCCGTGCGCGCCAAGGCCGCCACGGTGGACGCCGACGCCTCCGAAGAAGCGCCCAAGAAGAAGCCCGGCCGCCCCGCCAAGGCCGCGGGCACCGCGACGGCCGCCGCAAAGGCCCCGGCCAAGACGCCCGCCAAGCGCGGCCGCAAGCCCAAGGCCAAGGAAGAGGGCATGGAGGACGACGCCGACCTGTCCGACATCGAATCTGACCTGGAAGGCGAGCCCGAGCCGGAACCAGAAGCCGCCGAGGCCGCGCCCACGGCCGAGAAGGTCAAGCCCCTGCGCATGAAGATCAGCAAGGCGAAGGAACGCGCCTTGATGAAGGAATTCGGCCTGGACGAGACCGTGCTGTCCGAAGAGGACATGGCCAAGCGCCGCTCGCAGCTCAAGAAGCTGATCACGCTGGGCAAGACCCGCGGCTACCTGACACAGGTGGAAATCTCCGACCACCTGCCCGACAAGCTGGTGGACGCCGAGACCATGGAAGTCGTGGTCACCATGCTCAACGACATGGGCGTGGCGGTGTACGAGCAGACCCCTGACGCGGAAACCCTGTTCCAGAACAACGTGACGCCCACGGCCACCACGGTGGAAGAGGCCGAGGAAGAAGCCGAGGCGGCGCTCTCCACGGTGGACAGCGAATTCGGCCGTACCACCGACCCCGTGCGCATGTACATGCGCGAGATGGGTACGGTGGAGCTGCTCACGCGCGAGGGTGAAATCGAGATCGCCAAGCGCATCGAGGGCGGCCTGATGGACATGATGGAGGCCATCAGCGCGTCGCCCGCCACGATTGCCGAGATCCTCAACATGGGCGAGGAAATCCGTGAGGGCAAGGTGGTCATCTCCACCGTGGTCGACGGCTTCTCCGACCCCGACGAGGCCGACGACTACGTGGCCGAAGAAGACTTCGACGAGTACGACGAAGAAGACGACGACGACGGCAAGGGCGGCTCCAAGGCCATGACGCGCCTGCTGGAAAAGCTCAAGACCGAAGCGCTGGACCGCTTCGACGAGCTGCGCGGCCTGTTCGAGAAGATGCACAAGATCTACGACAAGGAGGGCTACGGCACTCCTGCGTACATGAAGGTGCAGCACGAAATCTCGGCCAAGCTGATGACCATCCGCTTCACGGCCAAGACCATCGAGAAGCTGTGCGACATGGTGCGCGCCCAGGTGGACGACGTGCGCAAGAAGGAACGCGAGCTGCGCCGCATCATCGTGGACAAGTGCGGCATGCCGCAGGAAATCTTCATCAAGGACTTCCCGCCCAACCTGCTGAACCTGCAGTGGGTCGAGAAGCAGGCCGCCGCCGGCAAGCCCTGGAGCACCGTGATGGAGCGCAACATTCCGCCCATCCAGGAACTGCAGCAACGGCTGATGGACCTGCAGTCGCGCGTGGTGGTGCCGCTGTCCGAGCTCAAGGAGATCAACAAGCGCATGAACGCGGGCGAATCCAGCTCGCGCGACGCCAAAAAGGAGATGATCGAGGCCAACCTGCGCCTGGTGATCTCGATCGCCAAGAAGTACACCAACCGCGGCCTGCAGTTCCTGGACCTGATCCAGGAGGGCAACATCGGCCTGATGAAGGCGGTGGACAAGTTCGAATACCGCCGCGGCTACAAGTTCTCGACCTACGCCACCTGGTGGATCCGCCAGGCCATCACGCGCTCGATCGCCGACCAGGCGCGCACCATCCGCATCCCGGTGCACATGATCGAGACCATCAACAAGATGAACCGCATCAGCCGCCAGCACCTGCAGGAGTTCGGCTTCGAGCCCGATGCGTCCATCCTGGCCGCGAAGATGGAGATCCCCGAGGACAAGATCCGCAAGATCATGAAGATCGCCAAGGAGCCGATCTCGATGGAAACCCCCATCGGCGACGACGACGACAGCCACCTGGGCGACTTCATCGAGGACAGCAACAACACCGCGCCCGTGGACGCCGCCATGCAGGCCGGCCTGCGCGACGTGGTCAAGGACATCCTCGACGGCCTGACCCCGCGCGAAGCCAAGGTGCTGCGCATGCGCTTCGGCATCGAGATGTCCACCGACCACACGCTGGAGGAAGTGGGCAAGCAGTTCGACGTGACGCGCGAGCGCATCCGCCAGATCGAGGCCAAGGCGCTGCGCAAGCTCAAGCACCCCAGCCGCTCGGACAAGCTGCGCAGCTTCATCGACTCGCTGTAAGCCGCGCTGCACCGCAGCATCCAAGGCCCGCGCCGGCAACGGCGCGGGCCTTTTCCGTTTTCGGCGCAACCCGCATAGACTCGCCGGTGGCTGCTCACACAATGACGCGCCACTGACAATTAAAAGCATCCGCACACCCTGCGGAGATACCGCGACAACACCAAGGAGAACTCCCGTGCCACCGGCCATCCAGTCCGCCTTCCCCCAGCCTCCCCCCACAAGCCCCACGCGCCGACGGCTCATCGCCGGCACCGCGGCGGCCGTGATCGCCCCATGGCTGATCCCGACCCCGAGCCCGGCCGCACCGGCAACGGCCGCTACGCGCAAGGTGGCGCCCCGGCTGCGCATCGTGATCCCCGCCAACGCGGGCGGCGGCTGGGACCAGACCGGCCGCACCCTGGGCGCGGCGCTGGTCACCAGCGGCGCCACCGATGCCGTGGACTACGAGAACGTGGGCGGCAAGGGCGGCACCATCGGCCTGGCGCAGTATGTGGAGCGCTACCACGCGCAGCCCGACACGCTGCTCATCGGCGGCATGGTCATGGTGGGCGCCATCGCCCTGCAAAAGCCCGCCGTGGACCTGTCGCGCGTGCAGCCGCTGGCGCGCCTGACCAGCGACTACGTGGTGGTGGCCGTGCCCAAGGACTCGCCCCTGCGCAGCGCCAAGGATCTCAACGCCGCCCTGCGCGCCGACCCGCGCTCGCTGAACATCGCCGGCGGCTCCGCCGGCGGGGTGGACCACATGTTCGCGGGCCTGCTGCTTCGGGCCGCCAAGGCCGCACCCGACCAGCTGCACTACCAGCCCTTTCCCGGCGGCAACGACGTGGTGAACGCGCTGCTGCAGGGCAAGGCGCAGGTGGGCCTGTCGGGCTACAGCGAATTCAGCGAAGCCATCGCCAGCGGCCAGCTGCGCGCGATCGGCATCTCGTCGCGGCGCAGCATCTTCGGCCTGCCCACGTTCCGCGAACAGGGCGTGGACGCCGACATGGCCAACTGGCGCGCCGTGTTCACCGGGCAGGGCGTGCCGGCCGAAAGCGTGCAGGCGCTGGTCCAGGCGCTGGACCATGCCACGTCGCAGGACAGCTGGCAGCGCGCGCTGCGCGCCAACCGCTGGGACACCGCCTGGCAAGTGGGCAAGGACTTCCGGGACTTCCTGGAGCTGGAGCAGACCACGGCCAGCGTCATGACCTATCTGCTCAAACTCAAGCGGGGCTGATCCGCCCCCGCCGCCCATGCCCCACACCACCACCGGCACCACCGCCGCCCCCCCGCCCCGGCCCGACCGCCTGCGCATCGCCGTCATGGGCGCGGGCGCGGTGGGCTGCTACTTCGGCGCCCTGCTGGCGCGCGCCGGCCATGCCGTCACCCTCATCGGACGCCAGGCCCATGTGGACGCCATCCGCGCCCGCGGCCTGCGGCTGCAGACCGCCACGCAGGACAGCCATGTGCCCCTGGCCGCCAGCACCGAGGCCAGCGCCGTGCAGGGTGCCGACGTGGTGCTGCTGTGCGTGAAGTCCACCGACACCGAAGCCACCGCGCTGCAGATCCGGCCCCACCTGGCCCCGGGCGCGCTGGTGCTCACGCTGCAAAACGGCGTGGACAACGACGAGCGCGCCCGCGCCGTGCTGGGCCCCGGCCATCCGGTGGCGGCGGCCGTGGTCTATGTGGCCACGGCCATGGCCGGGCCGGGCCATGTGCGGCATTTCGGGCGCGGCGAGCTGGTGATCGCCCCCTCGCCCGTCAGCGAGCGCCTGGCGCGCGAGCTGGGCGAGGCCGGCATCCCCACGCAGGTCGCAGACGATGTGCGCGGCGCGCTCTGGGCCAAGCTGGTCGTCAACTGCGCCTACAACGCGCTCTCGGCCATCGTGCAGCGGCCCTACGGCTGGCTGGTGCAGCAGGACGGCGCCACCGACGTGATCGCCGACCTGGTGGCCGAATGCCTGGCCGTGGCGCGGGCGGACGGCGTGCACATTCCCGGCGACGTGGCAGCCGCCGTGCGCGGCATTGCGCAGAGCATGCCGGGCCAGCTGTCCTCCACCGCACAGGACCTGGCGCGCGGCAGGCCCAGCGAGATCGCGCACCTGAACGGCTACGTGGTGCAGCGCGGCGCGGCCCTGGGGGTGTCCACGCCGGTCAACCGCGCGCTGCTGGTGCTGGTGCGCATGGCCGAGGCAGGCCATCAAAAACAATAGCAACTTGCGCTTATCCCATAAGCGCTAGAGCCTTAAAAGACTTTCATCCATCTCCGTGCGCGGCGGGGCGGCGCGGCCAGCGCTCAGGCCACGGCCGCCGACTGGTGCAGCGCGGCCACCTGATCCGGGCCGTAGCCCAGGCCGCTCAGCAGCTCCCGCGTGTGCTGACCCAGTCGGGGCGGATCAAGGCGCACGCCCAGGCGCTCGCCCGCCAGGCGCAGCGGCATGAGCGTGGTGCGCGCCGTCTGGCCAGCGCGCTCTCCGTCGGGCAGCGTGATCTCGGCCAGGCCGCCCGTGGCGGCAAGGTGCGGATCGTCGAACAGCTGCTCGGGCCGCGCGATGGGCGCGAACGGCAGGCCGTGGCGCTCGAAGACGGCCGCCAGCTCCTCGGCGCTGTGCGCGGCCAGGCGCCGGCGCAGCTCGGGCAGCAGCGTGGACCGGGCGCGCACGCGGTCGTTGTTCGTGGCGTGCCGCGGGTCGGCCTGCAGGTCGCCGTAGCCCATGGCGCCGCAGAAGGTCTGCCACTGTGCGTCGCTCACCACGGCCAGGAAGATCTGGCCGCCGTCCCGCACGCTGAACACGTCGTACACGGCCCAGGACGAAATGCGGTCGGGCATGGGCGCGGCGGGCTGGCCCGTCACGGCGTACTGCATCATGTGCTGGCCGACCAGGAACACGTTGTTCTCGAACAGGGCCGAATCCACCTCTTGCCCCCTGCCCGTCTGCGCGCGCTGCATCAGGGCCGCCATGGCGCCAATGGCGCCGAACATGCCGCCCATGATGTCGTTCACGCTGGCGCCCGCGCGCAGCGGGTCGCCGGGGCGGCCCGTCATGTAGGCCAGGCCGCCCATCATCTGCACCACCTCGTCGAGCGCCGTGCGGTGCTCGTACGGGCCGGGCAGAAAGCCCGTGTGGTTCACGTAGATCAGGCGCTCGTTCAGGCGCGAGAGCGCGGAATAATGAAGGCCGTACTTGGCCATCACGCCGGGCTTGAAGTTCTGCGCCACCACGTCGGCGGATGACGCCAGGCGGATCGCCACCTCCAGCCCCTCGGGACTGCGCAGGTCGATGGCGATGCTCTTCTTGTTGCGGTTGAACATGGGGAAGAAGCCCGCGCCCGCGCCCAGCAGGTGGCGCGTGCGGTCGCCATCGACGGGCTCGACCTTGATGACCTCGGCCCCCAGGTCGGCCAGCACCATGCCGCAGGTGGGGCCCATGACCATGTGGGTGAACTCCACCACGCGGATGCCGGCAAGCGGCAGGGCGGGGGTAGCGGTTGCGTTGGATTCCATGGTGCGCGAGGGTACCCGAAGCCGCGGGGGGCGCGGCGGCCGGCCTGGCTCATGATTGCTTCATTTTTGATAGCTGCCAGCGCTTACCAGGAAAGCGAAAGAGACCAAAAACATCTCAAATCCTGCGCCGCGACCGACAGCGTGGAAGCAGGCTGCACACCGCCGGGTGCATGCGCGTGGGTGCAGTGCGCTCCTGCTTCAGGAGCGCCGGCCCCGTGCCAGCCGCAGGTGCCGCAGCGCAAGCCCCCCCAGGCCGGCCGCCAGCAGCAGCAAGGCCCCATCCTGAAGGCTGGGGATGGCGGAGGGCATGGCCGGCGTCACTACTGGCGCGGGGGCGGGTGCGATAAACAGCCCCAGCGCCCAGGGAGACACTCCCACAGCCACGGTGGCGGTGATGGTGTGGGTGGCCAGGTCGATCACCGCGACATTGTGGGCGCTGCTGTTGACCACATAGGCGCGGGTGCCGGCCTGGTTGAAGGCCACGCCTGTGGGGCCGTCACCTACGGGGAGGGTGTCTGTCACGGTGTGGGTGGTCAGATCGATCACCGAGACACTGTCGGAGAGATTGTTGGTCACGTAGGCGCGGGTGCCCGCCGGGTTCACCGCCACGCCATAGGGCTTGGCGCCTACGGGCACGGTGGCGATCACGGTGTTGGTGGCCAGGTCGATCACCGAGACAGTGTCGGCGTTCACGTTAGTCACATAGGCGCGGGTACCGGCCGGGTTCAGCGCCACGCCCAAGGGGTTGGTGCCCACCGGCACGGTGGCGATGACGAGGTTGGTGGCCAGGTCGATCACCGAGACAGTGTCGGCGTTCACGTTAGTCACATAGGCGCGGGTACCGGCCGGGTTCAGCGCCACGCCCAAGGGGTTGGTGCCCACCGGCACGGTGGCGATGACGAGGTTGGTGGCCAGGTCGATCACCGAGACAGTGTCGGCGTTCACGTTAGTCACATAGGCGCGGGTACCGGCCGGGTTCAGCGCCACGCCCAAGGGGTTGGTGCCCACCGGCACGGTGGCGATGACGAGGTTGGTGGCCAGGTCGACCACCGAGACAGTGTCGGAGTCGAAGTTGGCCACATAGGCGCGGGTGCCGGCCGGGTTCACCGCCACGCCACGGGGAGAGCCACCCACGGGCACGGTGGCGGTGACAGTGTTGGTGGCCAGGTCGATCACCGAGACCGTGTTGGAGCTCAGGTTGGTCACATAGGCGCGGGTGCTGGCCGGGTTCAGCGCCACGCCAAATGGGTGGGTGCCCACGGGCACGGTGGCGGTGACAGTGTTGGCGACCAGGTCGATCACAGAGACAGTGGCAGAGGTGTAGTTGGCCACATAGGCGCGGGTGCCGGCCGGGTTCACCGCCACGCCGTACGGGGTGCTTACGGGTACGGTGGCGGTGACGGTGTTGGTGGCTAGGTCGAGCACCGAGACATCGCTGGAGCCGACGCCGGAAATGTAAGCAAATGGCGCCGCCTGGGCGAGGCCGGCCAGGGCGCAGGCCGCGAGCAACAGCAGGTGGCGAGCGGTGCGTGGCAAGAGAGATAAAAATGGCACGAGAGGGTCTCCAGATAGGGCGAGTGGGCGTGTTGAGGAGGGGTGCCGATGACGCGTCATACCGTGTGTCCACCGGCCCTGGCGTATCCGCGACAACGGGCCTTGGTGCGCATGGTCAGTACACGCCAACAGCGCCAGGCAGGCGGCCGGCCGCGGCGGCAGGAGGCGTGGGCGCCGGGGGACGCGGGGTGTGTCACGCCGGCCTCCTGAGGCGCGGCACCAGCAGACCCAGCAGCGCGGACAGCAGCAGCAGACCCCAGGCGGAGAGCGTGGGAATGGCCTGCGCGCCGCCAGGGCCGGCCGCCAGCGCCGTAGGGCCGGAGGGGTCGGCGATCACGCCGTTGGGCGTCCAATCGTTGTCGCCCTGCGCGCCGTCGGTGAGGGTGAAGCGCACCGTGCGGCCGCTGATGGCCAGGCCCGCGGGCACGAAGTAGCTGGGCTGGGTGTCGGTGCGGGCGGCCAGGCCGTGCTTGGTGTAGCCGGCCACGGGCTCGGGCCAGGTGACTTCCATGGCGACGGCGGTGGTGCAGTCCACGAGCCCGATGCGCAGCAGGCCCTGGGGCAGCGTGCGGCCCGGCGGCAACGCGGCGGGCGCGGCCTCGAAGCCGGTGGCGCCCAGGTCGAAGCGGCAGCGGCCACCGCCGCCGGTGAAGGTGGCGCTGCCGGTGCCGCCCGCGCCGCTGGCGGGCACGGTGGTGCCCTCGAAGTACGCCGCGCAGCTCACACGCACGCTGTTCACGCTGGCGCCCACGTTGCTGCCGCTGGCGTTGGCGATGGTGCAGCGCTGGCCGCTGGGCTGGGTGGCGATGGTCACGTGGTAGCTGCCGCCGTCGGCCACGGTCTGGGCGAAGGTGAAGGGGCCGTTGGTGGGCACGGGCAGGTTTTCGCCGCCGTTGCGCAGCACGAGGTTGCTGACCGTCAGGCCCGTGACGCCGCCGCCCAGGGTGTGGGCGGGCGGCGGCGCGAAGGTGGCGGTGACGGTACAGGCGCTGGTGATGAGCCCGGTGGCGTAGGCGTTGGCGCCCACGCCCGTGGCCATGCCGTTGCAGCCGCTGATGCTTTGCGTGACTTGGCCGGCCGGGGG
The DNA here is from genome assembly GCF_059568935.1 of Diaphorobacter oryzae DSM 22780. Lineage (NCBI taxonomy): Bacteria > Pseudomonadati > Pseudomonadota > Betaproteobacteria > Burkholderiales > Comamonadaceae > Diaphorobacter > Diaphorobacter oryzae. The sequence continues at coordinate 86,524 of NZ_JCANUL010000004.1, forward strand.
CGTGGCGGTGCACTGCGAGGTGCCGCCGTAGGCGACGGTGGCAGGCATGCAGACCAGGTTGCCGGGTGGGCTGACGGTGATGGCGTGGGTACTCGCCGCGCAGGCCACCTGCACGTGGGTGACGTTGGCGCTGGCGGTGCCGCTGCCGCTGGTCACGGCGCAGGTCTGGCCCTGCGGCTGCGTGAACACGGTGACGCTGTAGGCGCCGCCCTGCGCGACGGAGGTGGCGAAGGTGAAGCTGCCGTTGGCGGACACCGGCAGGTTGTCGCCGCCGTTGCTCTGCAGCACCAGGCCGGCGTCGGATAGGCCCGCCACGGTACCGCCGATGGTGTAGGCAGGCGGGGGCACGTCCAGGGGCGCCACGGTGGCGGTGATGGCGCCGCCACCGCCCGCCGCGCTGGTGAACTGGTAGCGCAGCGTGTCGCCGCCGATGCTGCCTTGCTGCTGCCAGCCGGGGCCGTTCTGCACCCAGGCTTGCTTGCCGGCCAGCGCGCCTGCGGGGTAGGTGATGTCGAGCTGCACCGTCTGCCCTTCGCAGCCGCTGAGGTTCAGTTGCAGCGCGCCCAGCGGCGCGGTGCTGCCCGTGGGGGCGCCCGCGCCGGTCAGCGCGGCGGTGTCGGGCGTTTGCACGGCGGGCAGGCCGCCGACGGTGCAGCCTGCGGGCAGGCCGCTGCCGCTGGAGAAAGCGGGCATGGGTGAGGCGGAGCTGACCAGCGTGGCCGCGCCGCCGCCGGGAAGGCCGACGGTGGAAATTTGCACCAAGGCGTGGTCGTTCAGGCTCACGCCATGGCCGGCGAAACCCCATTGGAGGTCGTCTGCCACCCGCATGCCCAGCACATAGGCCGTGCCGTTCTGGTAGTCCGCCACGGTGCAACTGCGAATGTCGTTGGTGCCGGGGGTGGGATTGGTGCAGATGGCGCCCAGCGGCGCGCCGCCCATGGGCAAGGGAAACAGGTTGAAGTAGTAGTACCCGATGGGCAGCACGGTGTCGGGCGGTGTCCAGCCGATGGTGACGTTGCCCGCGCCGTCGGGCGTGGCGGTGATGTCGGTGGGGGGCGGCATGTAAGGCACGAAAGTGGCCGTCAGCGTGCGCAGGCCTTGCACGTTGCCCATGGTGCAACGGTCGTTGTTGGGGCTGAGCGCGTCGCCGGGCTGATTGCAGCCGCCAATGCCCTGCGTGTGGTGGAAGGTGTAGCCAGGGTTGGGAAATGCCGTGCAGGAGGCCGTGCCGCCGGGCTCGGCGCCGCTGGGGCAGCTCAGCACGCCGCCCGAGCCGTCGGCGGGCGTGACGGTGGCGGTGATGGGGTGTTCGTTGGCGGCGGGCACGCCCACCCAGACCTTCTGCACGGACAGCCAGAAGCCGTCGGTGTCGGTGTTGCGAAAGGCGATGTGGCCGGTTTTGCCGGCCAGCGCGGCCAGGTCGATCTCGCGCGTGGCCAGCATGCTGCCGCGCTCGTCGGTGAGCACACTCAACAGCACGGCGGCGTCGGCATCGGCCAGCATGGCGGTGGGGCTGGTGGCCACGCTGCTCCAGCGCACCTCGTAGCGGTCCACGCCATGGGTGACGAAGCGCAGCTTCGCGCCTGCGGGCACGGTGATGGCGGGCGTGGCCAGCCAGCGGTCGGCGGCCTGCCCGGGGGAGCTCAGCCACGCGCTGGAGATGGGCGCGCAGCTCTCGGCGTTCACAGGCCAGGCGGGCGACTGCTGATAGCCCATGGGCCAGTTGGCCCAGCCGGGGTTGCCCGCAGGCCAGGGCCAGGCGGGGATGCCCATGACGGGTTCCGTGGCGTTGCCGTCGGCGTTGAACTGCGTCCAGCCGGTGGGCAGTGCCGGGCAGGGCTGGGGGCTGGCGGTGTCCGGGATGCCGAACGATTCGTCGAGCACCACGGTCTGGGCCAGCCCCGCGGCGGGCAGCGCCAGGCAGGCGGCGAAGAGCATGGGAAGAATGGTTTGCTTCATTTTTAATAGCTGCTTGCGTTTGTTGGATAAGGGCTGAAGGCCAAAAACACGTCAACCCCTGCGACGCAGCGCGAGCAAGCCCATCAGAGCGCCCAGCAACACCAGCGCCCAATCCGACAGCGTGGGAATGGCCTGCGCGCCGCCCGCGCCGGGGCCTGGCCCAGGGCCCGGACCGGCCGTGGCCCGGCAAGCCACCTGCACGCTGCCCACGTTCGCCGCGTTGACGGTGCCGCTGCCGCCCGCCACCGTGCAGGTCTGGCCTGTGGGCTGGGTGTGCACGGTGACGGCGTAGCTGCCGCCCTGCGCGACGGGCGTGGCGAAGGTGAATGGGCCGTTGGCGGCCACGGGCAGGTCGCCGCCGCCGTTGTTGCGCAGCACCAGGCCGGTGCCGGTGAGGCCGCTGACGCTGCCGCCGATGGTGTAGGTGGCGCTGGGGTCGGGCGCGAAGCTGGCCGTCACGCTGCGGGCGCGGTCCAGGGTGACGGTGCAGGTGGGCGTGGCGCCCGTGCAGTCGCCGCCCCAGCCGCTGAGGCGTTGCCCCGCGCCGGGTACGGCGGTGAGGGTGACCTGGGCGGGCGCAGCGCCTTCGGCGTTGGCATAGCTGGCGCTGCACGCGCCGCCCGCCGGGCCGCACGGGCCCAGGCCGCCGCTGCTGGCCGAGACGCTGCCCGCGCCGCTCACGCTGGCGGTGAGCAGCGCGTCGGCGCGGCGCTCCACCGCGCCCATGTCGCAGGCGGTGGCGCCCGCTGTGCCTTGCGGGCGGGCCACGCCGCGCTGGTCGGCGGGCAGGGTGCAGGCCACGGTGTCCAGCAGCGGGCTGTTGGCGGCGGGCAGGTGGCTGTAGGGGATGGGAAAGTCCGTCATGCCGTTGGCGCCGAGCGCGCCCAGTGCGGGGTCGGCGTCCAGCACCAGGCCGTTGCAGGCGACGGTGGCGGTGCCGCCCGGGAAGGGGGCCACGTTGCCGCCCACGCAGCCGTCCTGGATCAGGCTGTCGGTGATAGTGGTGGAGCCTGTGAAAAAGGTGATGGCCTGGGAGCGCGTGGCCGAGCTGCCCCACAGCACGGAGTTGCGCACCCCCACCACGCCGCCCTGGGTGAACAGCGCGTTGCCGTTGCCACCGGCCATGTTGCCCATGAAGGTGACGTGCGCCACGTCCACGCGGGCATCCCCGTCCACCCTCACGATGGCGATGGCGCCGCCGGGCCTGCCAGCGGAGGACTGGTTGGTGGCGAAGGTGGCGTTGCGCACCTGCATGTGGCTGGTGCCGCCGCCCTCCGTCAGGCTGTGGATGGCGCCGCCGGACACACCCGCGCCGTTGCCTGTGAAAACGGCCTGCTCGATCACCGGGCTGCTGACGCCGCCGCTGCCCTTGGCGAGGTTGTACATGGCGCCGCCGCTGCCGTTGTAGGCGTCGTTGCCATCCATATAGACATTGCGCAGCACGGGGCTGCTGGTGCCGCCCTCGCCCCGGTTGTAGATGGCCCCGCCGTGGCCCTCGGCGTGGTTGTTGCTGATGAGGACATTCGTCAGCACCGGGCTGCTGACGCCGCCGCCGCTGGCGTCGTTGAACAGGGCCCCGCCATCGCCGTCGGCCCACGAGGCGCCGATGTGCACCCTGTTCAGCCAGGGGCTGCACACGCTGCCCGCGCCCGCGCCGTTGCAGTACAGCGCGCCGCCGTTGGCCCCAGGCCCGGCCGCCGCGCCCTGCAGCAGATACACGCCGTCGATCAGCGTGTCGTCGAGCGGGGTGCCCAGGCTGCCGTCCAGGTACAGCACGCGGCTGTTGTTGTTGGCGTCCAGCACCGTCAGGCCGGGAGACACGGACTGGGGCCGCTCGGCCAACGTGGCCTCGGTGCCGATGAAACCGCCGTAGAGCTTGACGTTGCGCTCGATGACGAAGCCCTGCGCGCCGGACGGCACGTAGGGGGTGCCAGCGGACTGCTTCAGCCAGACCTCGCTGCAACTGGGGTCGGCCAGCGCAACGTCCAGGCTGGCGGCCTGCGCCCAGCTGGTGCCGTTGCCGCTGCCGGTGGGGCTGACGCGGCAGGCGCGCGGCGTGGGGGCGGGGTCGCTGGCGTTGAGGGTGAAGCCGGTGGAGGTCTCTTGCACCTGCGTAGCCTCGGTGCCGCCGTTGGCGGCGTTGGCTGCCGTGCCGGTGGTGCTGCCGCTGCGCAGGGTGAGTGTGGCCGTGGTGGGGGGGGCGCCCTCGGCCACCGGGGCTTGCAGGCGCACGGTGATCTGGTCGCCGCTTTTGACGATGGCCTCGCGCACCCAGGGGCCGCTGCCGACGCGGATGCGCCCGTTGCCACTGAGGCGCGCGCCGCCCCAGGCCGTGCCCGCGCCCGTCTGGCTGGCCAGCGGCCCCACCGTGAACTCGCGCACCGTGCCCGCCGGTACGCCGGTGGCGGTGTTCAGGAAGGTGAAGTTGGCAAACGGCTGGCCGCCGCGCACCAGGCGTGCTTCTCCGCCGCTGTTGGTGGAGAGCCACGTGCCGACCTGCGGCTGCTGGCCGAACAAGGTCTGCCAGGCGCTGCCCTGGTTGCCCGGCCGGGGCGATGCCGTCCAGAGCGACCCGTTCAGCCCCCCCTGTCCATGCACGGTGGGCAGCACTTCCGTATTGAGGCGGAAGTCAGGGTCAGGGCAGCCCGCTGCCAGCGCGCTGTTCTCCAGCTTGTAGGGCAGCCGCCAGGCGCCGGTGTGCAGGCGGTCTTCCACAAGGGCCGCGCTGACGCCCCAGTCCGCCTGCCCGGCGAACGGCGCGGGCAGCCAGTCGTTGATCCAGTCCGTCCAGGGCTTTTGCTGATCGGCCAGCGTGCTGCCCTCGATGGCGCGCGACCAGACCAGCCCACTGTCCCAGTGCATCGCGCTGGCGCGGCCCTCGGCCTGGCCCAGGATGTAGTCGCTGGTGGCGTTGGGGCTGGCGCAGGTCTGGGCCAGCGCCACGGCGGGCAGCGCCAGGCAGGCGGCGAGCAGCGGGGAAAGAATGGATTGCTTCATTTTTTATAGCTTGTTGCGCTTATTGGGTAAGGGGTAAAGACCAAAAACACTTCAAACCCTGCGACGCAGCGCGAGCAGGCCGAGCAGTGCGCCCAGCAACGTCAGCGCGCCGGAGCCCAGCGTGGGCACGGGCTGCGCACCGGCGGGGCCGGGGCCCGCAGTAGGGGCAAAACGGGCCGACACGCTGCGCGCCCCGTCGATCGCCACGGTGCAGGTGGCGCCCGTGCCGGTGCAGGCGCCGCCCCAGCCCGCAAAGGCCTGGCCCGTGCCGGGCGTGGCGGCCAGGGTGAGGTGCAGCGGCGCGCCCTCGCCCGGGTAGGTGAAGGCGCAGGTGATGGCGGCGGTGGCCGCGCAGTTGGTCAGGCCGCCCGCCACGGCGCCGTGGCCGGTGATGTCGATGGTCAGCGGGTGGTTGCCCAGGCGCCGCTCCACCGCGCCGATGTCGCACCGGCCGCCTTGCGGGCGGGCGGCGCCGCGCTGGTCGGTGGTGGCACCGGTGACGGCGCAGTCCACCGCGTCGATGGCGCTGCCCGTGGCGCCGGGCATGCGGGTGGGCGTGGGGCCGCCGTTGTCTTGCAGCGGGCCGAGCTGCGGGTCCAAGTCCAGGTTGCCCGTGCCGGCGAAGCCGCCCTCCACGATGCTGTGGCTGACGGTGGTGCTGGCGTCGAAGATGTCGTTGATCTGCGGTCCCGTGGTGGTGTTGCCCCAGAAGATGCTGGCCGTGACCTGGGGTGCGCTGGTGCCGCCACCGCCGCCGACGTTGTAGAGCGCGCCGCCTTCCGACGCGGTATTGCCGCTGAACGTGCTGTGTGCGATGACCGGGCTGCTGGTACCCATGTGGATACCGTCGTTGTAGATGGCGCCGCCGACGTAGGTGGCGTGGTTGTCGTGAAAGCTGCTGTGCGTGATGGTGGGGCTGGCGCTGGCGCTGGCGCCTGCGGCCCAGTTGTAGATGGCGCCGCCGTGTAAGCCCGCGCGGTTGCGGCCGAAGGTGCTGTAGCTGATGTGGGGGCTGCTCATGCCGCGGTTGTAGAGGGCGCCGCCGCTGCCAGCGGCGAGGTTGTCCCAGAAGACGACGCGCGTGATGCGCGGGCTGCAGGGGCCGTGGCACAGCACGCCGCCGCCGTGGTCGAAGGCACTGCCGTTGGCGATGCTCAGCCCATCGATCACCGTGCTGGCGGTGATGGGGCCGCCGGGCGTGGTGCCGTCCAGGTACAGCACGCGGCGCACGCCCTGGCCGTCAAGCACGGTGGCGCGGGCGTTCACGGGCGTGGGCCGCTCGGCCAGCGCGCCTTCGGTGCCCGCGAAGCCGCCGTAGAGCGCCAGGTCGCGCTCGATGCGAAAGCCCTCGGCATCCGCCGCCTGGCTGTAGCTGCCTTGCGCGAGCCAGATTTCGGTGCAGGCGGCATCCGCCAGCGCGGCGGCCAGCGGCGCGGCCTGCGCCCAGGTGCTGCCGTCGCCCGCGCCCGTGGGGCTGGCGCGGCAGATGGCGGCCTGAGCGCTGGCGCTGGCCAAGGACAGCAGCAGCGCGGCGGCGAACAGAAGGCGGTGGTGGGCGGGTGGAGTCATTTTTTGATAGCTGCTTGCGCTTTCTGGACAAGGCGCAGAGTCCAAAAAACACCTTGAAACGCATAGCAAGGTCTTGATGCACTCCAAGGCTACGCAGCGCGCCACGGCCCGTCTGTCCCCCTTTCGGGCGACATGGCAGGCGCTCGGGCTGTGGCAGCATCGCCCCATGCACGCCAGCCCCGCCCCTCTGCCAGACACCATCCGCGTGGGCGTGGTGGAGGACGACGGCGCCTGCCGCACGGCGCTGGCGCATGCGCTGCAGGCCGCGCCCGACATGCGCGTGCAGTGGCTGGCCAGCAGCCGCGCCGAGGCGCTGGAGCGGATGGACCAGGATCTGCCGCTGGACGTGCTGCTGCTCGACCTGGGCCTGCCCGACGGCAGCGGGCTGGACTTGCTGGCCGCGCTGCGCCGGCGCTGGCCGCGGGCGGCGGCGATGGTGAGCACCATCTTTGGCGACGAATCGCATGTGCTGGGCGCCATCGAGGCCGGGGCCATGGGCTACCTGCTCAAAGACCTGCCGCCGCAGGCGGTGGTGGACGAGGTGCGCAGCCTGCACGCGGGCGGCAGCCCCATCAACCCGCTGGTGGCGCGCAAGCTGCTGCTGCGCCAGCGCCAGGACGCCGTGCCGTCCATGCCGGCCCCATCGGCCCCGCCCACCGCCGCCACGCCGGACACGGCCCCGTCAGCGCGCGAGGCCGAACTGCTGCGCATGGTGGCGCGCGGCCACACGCTGGACGAGGTGGCGCGGGCCATGGGCGTATCGCGCCACACGGTGCGCACCTTCGTGCGGCGCGTCTACGCCAAGCTGCAGGTGACGACCCGGGCCGAGGCCGTCTCCGCAGCGCTGCGCCAGGGCTGGCTGGAGTGACCGAGAAACACAAGCCCAACCGGCCCCTGGCGCTGATAAAAAAAGCGCTGATAGCTCTTTTATTGATAGCAATCAACACGTTTGCACAGGCCGAGCCCGCGCACCTGCTGCAGGCGCAGCTGTGGCACTCGCCCAGCACCGACTGGGCGCCGCCGCCCTCGCTGCAGGCAGCGGACGACGCGGTGCAGGCCCCCGGCACGCCCTGGCAGACGGTGGCGCTGCCGCATGCCCTGCCCCGCTCGCTGCGGTTGCTGGAGCCGGCGCTGGCCAGCAACCTGCCCGTGGTGCAGTGGTACCGCCTGCAGTTGCCCGCCGACGCGCTGGCCGCCACGGCGCAGGGCGCGCGCCTGTATATCCCGCGCTGGCAGACGATAGGCACGCTGGCGGTGTACGTGCAGGGGCGCCTGGCCTGGCAGTCGCGCGGCGACCGGGTGTGGAACAGCTTCAACCACCCGGTGTGGATCGACCTGGGCGGGCTGGCCGCGCCGGGCGAGGCCGCGCAGGTGCACCTGCGCATGGCCAGCCAGCCGGGCGTGGGCGGCGCGCTGTCGTCGCTGTGGGCCGGACCGGCGGCCGAACTGCTCACGCCCTGGCGCTGGCGCACGTTCTGGCAGACGGGGCTGGTGTCGTACTGGCGCGCAGCCTTCCTGCTGATGAGCCTGTTCGCGCTGGCGCTGTGGTTCAAGTACCGGCGCAGCCACCACAGCGAGGTGCGGGGCGAGGTGCGGCTGTTCCTGCTGTTCTTTGCCATGTCGGCCTGCCAGTCGGTGGCGGCCCTGCCCTACCTGGTGGACAGCGAGGGGCTGAACATGGACTTCGCCTGGTTCTCCTGGATCGCCATGGCGGCGCTGCTGGCGGCGCTGGGCTGCATGTTCCACTTCCTGTGCCTGGCGCAGGGCCAGCGCTGGCCACGCCTGGGCCGGGCGCTGCCGCTGTACCTGGCGGCGGCGGCGCTCATCGCGCTGCCGCCCTGGTGGCCGGCCTACATGGCGGCGCTGCCGCTGCTGCGCCTGCTGATGGCGCCGCCCACGCTGCTGCTGCTGGCCGCCGCGGCCGTGGGCGCCTGGCGCCTGCGCAGCGCCAGCAGCCGGCTGCTGGCCGCCTGGGGCGCGATGGTGCCGTTCATCGGCCTGCACGACATGGCCATGCAGAACTACTGGGGCGACATCGAGGGCATCTACCTCACGCCCTACGTGAGCGTGGGCCTGTTCACCCTGTTCCTGGTGATCGTCTTCACCCGCTACAGCCACGCGCAGGACCAGGCCGCCCGCGCCCGCGCCACCCTGGCCGAGCGCCTGGCCGCGCAGGAGCGCGCGCTGGGCCTGGCCCACGAGCGCCTGCGCGCCGCCGAGCGCGAGCAGACGCTGATGCACGAGCGCCAGCGCCTCATGCGCGAGATGCACGACGGCGTGGGCTCGTCCCTGATGAGCGCGCTGCGCCTGGTGCAGCATGGCCGGGCCCAGGTGGACGTGGCCCAGGTGCTCAAGGAGTGCATCGACGACCTGAAGATCTCCATCGACTCGCTCGAACCCGTGGACGCCGACCTGCTGGCGCTGCTGGCGGGCCTGCGCTTTCGGCTGGAGCAGCGCCTGGGCGAGGCCGGCATCACCCTGCACTGGCGCACCAGCGACGTGCCGCCCCTGCCCTGGCTCGACGCGCAGAGCGCCCTGCATGTGCTGCGCATCCTGCAGGAGGTGCTGACCAACATCGTCAAGCACAGCGGCGCGACCGAGATCACCATCGCCACCGCCGAAACGCCCCACGGCGAAACGCCCGGCGTGCAGGTGCGCGTGGACGACAACGGCCGTCCCTTCGCCCCGCCCGCCCCCGACGCCCTGCCCCCCGGCCGCCGGGGCCTGGGCAACGTGCGCAGCCGCGCGCTGGCCCTGGGCGCGCACTGCGGCTGGACGCCGCAGCCGCACGGCACGGCCTTCGCCCTGTGGCTGCCGCTGCAGCGCGCGCCGGCCCGTGGCTCGCCGGCAACATCCTGACGCGCCTTTGTGCAGCTGAATGCCTGCGCTTTGGCGCTTCTGAGCTATTAAACTTGTAGCAAAATAGTTTCCCGGCTATATTCCGGGCATTCCAGGGCCGGCTCCCGCCGGCCCGCTCTACAACAGCGAAAGGAGAAGCGTTCATGAGCTCCAAGGAAAACGCCGCCGTCAACCAGCTTTTCGAGAAACTCGAGTGCCGCTATGCGCTGCGCGTGCTGTGGGCCCTGCGCGACGGCCATCCGCAGACCTTCCGCCTGCTGCAAGACAGCGTGGGCGGCATCACGCCCAACACGCTCAACACCCGCATCAAGGAACTACGCGAGGCCGGCCTGCTGGACCACGGCAGCGACGGCTACACCGTCACCCCCGTGGGGCAGGACCTGCTCAAGCGTCTGTCCGACGTGCAGGCCTTCGCCACGCGCTGGGCCGCGGCGCGCGCGAAGAAGTAAGGCGCCCTGCGCTCCCCCGCCAGCCCGCCCCGTGCGGGTTTTGGTCTTTTTGGGCTCCAGCGCTTACCAAATAAGCGTAGGCAGCTATCATTTTTGAAACACACCAAGGAATCACCATGGCCTTCACCACCACCGCCTCCGGCCTGCAGTACGAAGACACCGTCGTCGGCGACGGCGCGGAAGCCGCGCGCGGCCAGTCCGTGCGCGTGCACTACACGGGCTGGCTCTACAACGACGGCCAGCAGGGCGCCAAGTTCGACTCCAGCCGCGACCGCAACGACCCCTTTGAATTCCCCCTGGGCGCCGGCATGGTCATCAAGGGCTGGGACGAGGGCGTGCAGGGCATGAAGATCGGCGGCCAGCGCACGCTGATCATTCCCGCGGCCCTGGGCTACGGCGCGCGCGGCGCGGGCGGCGTGATCCCGCCGAACGCCACGCTCAAGTTCGACGTGGAACTGCTGGCCGTGGGCGCCTGACGGCCCCTGCACACCACGCACCGCCGGCCGTCGGGCCGGTGGCGCCCGCCACGCAAGCGCGTGGCGCTCTTTATTCAATAGCAGCCGGTTGTGCCTGGGCCTTGCGCCCCGCGCGCCACGCACCCAGGATGGCGATCAGGCCCGGGATGAAGATCATGGCCCAGATGATCTTGTCCAGGTGCTGCTGCACCCATGCCAGGTTGCCGAAGAAGTAGCCCGCCGTGCAGATGCCCATCACCCACAGCACGGCGCCGCCCACGTTGTAGGCCGTGAACTTGCCCCGCTCCATGGCGGCCACGCCCGCCACGAAGGGCGCGAAGGTGCGGATGAAGGGCATGAACCGCGCCAGCACGATGGTGATGCCGCCATAGCGCTCGTAGAACGCATGGGCCTGGTCGAAGGCCTTCTTGTTGAACCAGCGCGAGCTTTCCCACTGGAACACCTTGGGCCCTAAATGCCGCCCGATGCTGTAGTTGCACTGGTCGCCCAAAATGGCCGCCACCAGGAGCACCGCACAGGCCAGCGGAAAGCTCATCAGCCCCGCCCCGCTGAGCGCGCCCACCACGAACAGCAGCGAGTCGCCCGGCAAGAAGGGCATGACCACCACGCCCGTCTCCACGAAGACGATGATGAACAACAGCGCATACACCCAGGGGCCGTAGCTGGCGACGAAGGCCGCCAGGTGCTTGTCCACATGCAGGATGAAATCGATCAGGAACTGAATAACTTCCACAACACAAACCTTTGTTCTTTGGCCGCCCCCGGGGCACGCCGCGCCGTAATGTACCCCCGCGTCCAAAGCCCCCGAGGCGCCCCGGCCGGCCCTGCGCGGGCGCGCGCCGGTCACAGTTGCTTGCAACAGGCAACACGAGTACGGCAAGCCTGGCAATTGCTAACAACTTCTCGCAACTGGCAACCGGGAACACCGCACACACTTCACGGTCTGCCGGCACAGTGGCGCCATGAACCCGGTGCGCCACTGTCCGCGCCCGCTCCCCCAACCCCGATCGAATTGAAGGAATAGCCCCATGAACACGCCTCGCACAGCCCTTGGCCGCGCCCTCGTCACCGCCACGCTGCTGGCCGGCGCCCTGGCACTGGGCGGCTGCGCCAGCCGCCCGACCAACGCCCAGATCGGCACCGGCGTGGGCGCCGTGGCCGGCGGCCTGATGGGCAGCGCCCTGTTCGGCTCCACGCTGGGCACCGTGGGCGGTGCGGCCGCCGGCGCGCTCATCGGCAACGAAGTGGGCAAGAACAACGACCGCGGCCACCGCCACCGCCACTGAGCCAGCCGCCCATGGCCCGCGCCTAGAATCGCCCGGTGACCGCACAGCCCACCGACACTGCCTCCCCGCCGCGCCGCCCGATCCGCGACCTGCCCGACGAACTCATCAGCCAGATTGCCGCGGGCGAGGTGGTGGAGCGCCCCGCCTCCGCCGTGCGCGAACTGGTGGACAACGCGCTGGATGCCGGCGCCACCCAGATCACCGTGCGCCTGCTGGCCGGCGGCGTGCGCCTGATAGCCGTGGAGGACGACGGCTCGGGCATCCCGCAGGAAGAGCTGCCCGTGGCCCTGCGCCGCCACGCCACCAGCAAGATCACCAACCTGAACGACCTGGAGTCGGTCGGCACCATGGGCTTTCGCGGCGAGGCGCTGGCGGCCATCGCCTCGGTGTCGGAGATGGCGCTGCTGTCGCGCACCGCGCAGCAAGCCAGCGCCTTCCTGCTGGACGCGCGCAGCGGCGAGCTGCGGCCCGCGGCGCGCAGCCAGGGCACGACGGTGGAGGTCAAGGAGCTGTTCTTCTCCACCCCCGCGCGGCGCAAATTCCTCAAGACCGACGCCACCGAGCTGGCCCACTGCGTGGAGGCCGTGCGCCGCCACGCGCTGGCCCGGCCCGACGTGGGCTTTGCCATCTGGCACGAGGGCAAGCTGGTGGAGCAGTGGCGCGCCACCCTCGCGCCCCACACCCAGGTGGACGAGGCCGCGCTGCAGAAGGCGCTGGAGCACCGCCTTGCCGACGTGCTGGGCGAGGACTTCATCCGCGACTCCGTGCCCGTGCACCGGCGCCTGGGCGCCGTCACGGTGACGGGCCGCGCCGGCCTGCCGGACGCGGCCCGATCGCGCGCCGACCAGCAGTTCTGCTACGTGAACGGCCGCTTCGTGCGCGACAAGGTGCTGACGCACGCCGCGCGCAGCGCCTACGAGGACGTGCTACACGGCCAGAAGCAGCCGGTGTATGCGCTGTACGTGCAGATCGACCCGCAGCGCGTGGACGTGAACGTGCACCCGACCAAGATCGAGGTGCGCTTTCGCGACAGCCGCGAGGTGCACCAGGCCGTGCGCCACGCGGTCGAGGACGCCCTGGCCGCACCGCGCGCCCAGGCCCTGGCGGCGGCCGCGCCGCCCGCGGCCTCCGCTGCATCACCGCAGGGAGAATCAGAGCCCAACAGGCCTCTAGCGCCCGTGTGGCAAGCGCAGGCAGCTATCAAATTAGAAGAACGCGGCGGCCACAAGGTGTCCGACCTTCAGGCGCTGTGGGGCAGCCCCGCCGCACCACAGCCCGCCGCGCCCCCGGATGCGGCGCTGCCGGCCTCTGCGGCCCCCATGGCCTGGGCGCCGCAGCCGGCCGCCGTGCCCCCCACCACCTCCGCAGGCGCGGACGACGCGCCCTCCTGGCCGCTGGGCCGCGCGGTGGCCCAGCTCCACGGCGTGTACATCCTGGCCGAGAGCGCGCAGGGCATGGTGGTGGTGGACATGCATGCGGCGCACGAGCGCATCGTCTACGAGCGCCTGAAGTCGCAGGTGGACGGCAGCGCGCGCATCGCCAGCCAGCCCCTGCTGATCCCCGCCACCTTCGCCGCCACCCCCGAGGAAGTGGCCACGGCCGAGGCCCATGCCGACACGCTGGGCATGCTGGGGCTGGAGGTCGTGCCCTTCTCGCCGCGCACCCTGGCCGTGCGCGCCGTGCCCACCACGCTGGCGCAAGGCAACCCGGTGGAGCTGGCGCGCAGCGTGCTGGCCGAACTGGGCCAGCACGACGCCAGCACGGTGGTGCAGCGCGCGCACAGCGAGATCCTGGCCACTATGGCCTGCCACGGCGCGGTGCGCGCCAACCGCCGGCTCACGCTCGACGAGATGAACGCCCTGCTGCGCCAGATGGAGGTCACTGAGCGCTCCGACCAGTGCAACCACGGCCGCCCCACCTGGCGCCAGCTCACCCTGAAAGAGCTGGACGCGCTGTTTCTGCGCGGGCGCTGAGGCGCCCCACCCCATCCACCCTGCCGGCACGGGGGCACACCCTTCGCGCCACCTTCGGCATCCGCGCATGGCCGCCCCGCCAGGGCGCCGTGCGTGCGCGCGCCCGCAGCCGACGGGCGCCGAAAGCCCCCACGGGCCGCCCTTGTGGCCCACGCCCAACAGCACCAAAAGTGAGCAATAAAACGCACCAGCAAGGCGCATGGAGCGAGAAAACCTGCCCCATCCAGGGGAACACCGTCCAACACAGTGCATAACCACATGTCTTTTTGACATAATCCGATGCTGCATTGCCGCATAGCCACATTTTTTCGAGCAGAAAGTCCCGTCATGAAGCACAAATCCGTGGGCCAATTCCTTGAACAGGTTGCCCAGCGCAACCCCGGCCAGCCCGAATACCTGCAAGCCGTGACCGAGGTCATGGAAAGCCTCTGGCCGTTCATCGAGAAGCACCCGCGCTATGCCGAACAGGGATTGCTGGAGCGTCTGGTCGAGCCCGAGCGCGTGGTGATGTTCCGCGTCTCCTGGTTCGACGACCACGGCAATGTGCAGATCAACCGCGGCTACCGCATCCAGCACAGCATGGCCATCGGCCCCTACAAGGGCGGCCTGCGCTTCCACCCCTCGGTGAACCTGTCGGTACTGAAGTTCCTGGCCTTCGAGCAGACCTTCAAGAACGCGCTCACCACCCTGCCCATGGGCGGCGGCAAGGGCGGCTCGGACTTCGACCCCAAGGGCAAGAGCCCGGCCGAAGTCATGCGCTTTTGCCAGGCCTTCGTGACCGAGCTGTTCCGCCATGTGGGCCCGGACACCGACGTGCCCGCGGGCGACATCGGCGTGGGCGGCCGTGAGGTGGGCTTCATGGCCGGCATGTACAAGAAGCTGGCCAACAACGCCGCCAGCGTGTTCACCGGCAAGGGCCTGGCCTTCGGCGGTTCGCTGATCCGCCCCGAGGCCACGGGCTACGGCACGGTGTACTTCGCCCAGGAAATGCTCAAGACGCGGGGCCGCTCGTTCGACGGCCTGCGCGTGTCCGTGTCGGGCTCGGGCAACGTGGCGCAGTACGCCGTGGAAAAGGCCATGGAACTGGGCGCCAAGGTCGTGACGGTGTCCGACTCCAGCGGCACCATCATCGACGAGGACGGTTTCACCCCCGAGAAGCTGGCCATCCTCATGGATGTGAAGAACCACCACTACGGCCGCGTGAGCGACTATGCCGCCCGCACCGGCGTGCGTTTCGAGGCCGGCGTGCGCCCCTGGCATGTCAAGGTGGACGTGGCCCTGCCCTGCGCCACGCAGAACGAGCTGGACGAGAACGACGCCCGGACGCTGATCGAGAACGGCGTGCTGTGCGTGGCCGAGGGCGCCAACATGCCCTCCACGAACGAAGCCGCCAAGGCCTTCGAGGCCGCGGGCGTGCTCTACGCTCCGGGCAAGGCCAGCAACGCCGGCGGCGTGGCCACCTCGGGCCTGGAGATGAGCCAGAACGCCATGCGCCTGTCGTGGACGCGCGAAGAGGTGGATGCCCGCCTGCTGCAGATCATGCAGGGCATCCACGCCGCCTGCCTGAAGTACGGCAAGCGCGAAGACGGCAGCGTGAGCTACATCGATGGCGCCAACGTGGCCGGTTTCGTCAAGGTGGCCGACGCCATGCTGGCACAGGGCGTGGTCTGATGCCACGCAGGGTGGGCAAACGGGCTGCGGCCCATGCGCCCGCCCGATCCGCCGGGGCGCGGGTACCCGCGTCAGCGGTTGGCCGACAGCAGCAGGCCGCCCGCTCCCATGAAGAAGCCCCCTGTGGCGCGGTTCAGCCGCACCACGGCACGCGGGGTGCGGATCCAGCGGCGGATCTGCAGGCCGCAGGTGGCATAGACGGCCGTGGCCACGAACTCCGCCAGCAGATAGACCGTCCCCAGCACCAGGAACTGCCGCGCCGCAGGCTGCCCGGGGTCGATGAACTGGGGAAAGATGGCGGCGAACAAGATGACGGCCTTGGGGTTGGTGATGCCCAGCAGGAACTCCTGGGCGATCAGCGCCCTGAGCGGCGCGCGCACGGGCACCGGGGCATGCTCCTCGCCGTCGATCAGCTCCGCACCGCCAAACGCGCGGCTGCGCCAGGCACGCCAGCCGATCCAGAACAGGTAGGCGGCCCCCGCCCATTTCACGGCCGTGAAGGCCGCCTCGGACGCCAGCAGCATGGCCCCCAGCCCCACGGCCGAGATCGTGAGGAAGATGGCAAATGCCGCCACCCGCCCCAGAGTGGCCACCAGGGCCGCCCCCACTCCGGCACGGATGCCGTTGTTGAGCCCGCAGAAGTTGTTGGGGCCAGGCGTGAGCGCGATGGCCACGGCGACGGGGGCGAACAGGAGAGCTTCCACGACGGGACTCCTAGGGCTGACGGTGAATGAGGTGCGCCAGTTTATTCCGGCAGCGCCATTGTGCGCCGCCAGGGCAGATTGCCCAGCGTGTCGTAGTGCGCGATCACCACGGCCCGCGCGGTGTTGCTGGCCTCGCGCACCAGCGCCTCTTGCAGATAGGCGATCGAGGCCTTGTCGAGCGCCGCCACGGGTTCGTCCACCAGCGTCAGCGGTGCGCCGCTGGCCAATGCCGCGGCCAACAACACCTTGCGCTGACTGCCGGCCGACAGCTGGTGCATGGCCTTGTGCAGATGCGGCGCCAGCCCGAATCCGGCCACATGGGCGCGCCATTGCGCGTCCGACCATTGCCCGTGGCGGGTGGAGAGCTCCGTGGCCCAGTCTTCCGGCGAGACCGCTTGCGGCCAGGGCGCGCGCGGGTCACGCCAGAACACCTGCGCACGGTACCGCTCTGGCTGGGCGGCCACGTCCGTACCGCCCAGCACCAGGCGCCCCGACTGTGGCGCACAATCGCCCGCCAGCAAGCGCAGCAAGGTGGTCTTGCCCGTGCCGTCGGAGCCCTGGATCAGGGTCAGACCGGCAGGAAGGTCCGCGCTCCACTGCGCGAACAAGGGCCGTCCGGGAAAGCCATGGCACAGCCCCTGCACCTGAAGCACCGTGGGCACCGCCGCATCGTTCCTTGGCAACATGGATAGGTCTTCTTTCATTTTCTTTCGCGCCCGAACCACGGGCCGCCTGATGTCATGACATTGCATTTTCTTGAGTTTGACTACAGCGAGGATGCCGAAGGCACCTGCACCTGGGACGCGATCGCCAGCGCCCCCGCCGAGCGGCTCATGGAACTGCAAGGCGAGATCATCGCCGTGCTGGCATGGGCCCACGCGGAATGTGGCGCGCTGCGCGGGCCTGTGGAGGCCGGCGGCCTCTGGGACTATGACCTGCAGTACGAGCGCGATGGGCACCCCCTTCTGGCCATCGACTATGACCATGCGGCACGGCAGCTGCGGCCAGCGCCGCAGGCCCTGCCGGGCGAGCGGGTCACGCTCACCCTGTCGCTCAGCACAGGCTCGGCCTTCGCCGAGGCCTTTGGCGCCCGCTTCGGCACCAACTGAGGCGGCTGCAGCCACGCGCTCGCACAGGCACCGCGGCTTCTACACTCCAGCGCATGGCCATCGATCCTTCGCGCACCGTTGGCAGGCCCCGCTCGCTGCGCGGCCTACTGCCCTTCCTGCGGCCCTACACCGGGCGTATCCTCTGCGCCGTCGCGTGCCTGCTGCTGGCCGCGCTGGCAACGCTGGCCTTCCCGATCGCGCTGCGGCAGCTGGTGGACGGCGCGATCCTGGCGGGCACGCAAAGTGATCGCACCGGTGCCCTGCAGCGACATTTCGGACTGCTGTTCGGCGTGGCCGTGGCACTGGGGCTGTTCTCTGCGACACGCTACTACCTCATGAGCTGGCTGGGTGAGCGCGTGACGGCCGACCTGCGCAACGCGGTCTATGCCCATGTGCTGCACCAAAGCCCCGAGTTCTTCGAAACGACGCAGACCGGCGAGGTGCTGTCGCGCCTCACGGTAGACACCACGCTGGTGCAGACCGTCGTGGGATCGTCCCTGTCCATGGGCTTGCGCAATGCGGTGCTGGGCGCCGGGGCATTGGGCATGCTGATCTGGAGCAATCCCTACGTCATGTCGCTGGCGCTTGCCGCCATCGTGGTGATCGTGTTGCCGTCCATGTGGATCGGCCGGCGCGTGCGCCGCCTGTCCCGCGCCAGCCAGGACCGCGTGGCCGATGCAAGCGCCATCGCCGCGGAAGTGCTGGGGGCAATCCCCGTGGTGCAAAGCTATGCCGCAGAACCGCGCGAGGCGGAGCGCTTCGCACGGGCCACCGAGAACGCCTTTCGCACCGCCATGCGCCGCAGCGGTGCACGAGCGGCGCTCATGGCCTTCATCATCGTCGCCAATGCCGCCCTGCTGCTGTGGGGGCTGTACCTGGGCACGCAGGCCGTGCTGGCCGGCACGCTCTCTGCCGGCCAGTTGGGCCAGACCATTCTCTACGCCATGTTCCTGGCCGGTGCCGTGGCCGTGCTGGGCGAGGTCTATGGCGACCTGCTGCGCGCCGCCGGCGCCATGGAACGGCTCATGGAGCTGTTGGCGACGCAGCCCGCCATCCACGCGCCATCGCAGCTCCCCGCGGCACCGCCATTGCACCCGTTGACGGTGCGGTTTGAGCACGTGGATTTTGCCTACCCCTCGCGTCCGGAACGGCCGGCGCTGCACTCCTTCGACCTAGAGCTGAAGGCCGGGGAAACGGTGGCACTCGTGGGCGCCAGTGGTGCCGGCAAGACCACCGTGTTCCAGTTGCTGCTACGCTTCTACGACGTAGGTGCGGGCCGGATCACCCTGGGGGACACAGATTTGCGTCACATGGATCCACGGGCGCTGCGCGACCACATCGCCATCGTGCCGCAAGATCCCGTGATCTTCTCCGCGTCGGCGCTGGAAAACATCCGCTATGGACGGCCGGAGGCGACACGGGAAGCCGTGGAGGCGGCTGCACGAGCCGCGTTCGCACACGACTTCATCCTCGCGCTGCCGCAGGGCTACGATAGCTTCCTGGGCGAGCATGGCGTGCGCCTCTCGGGTGGCCAGCGCCAGCGCATCGCCATTGCGCGAGCGCTTCTGAAAGATGCGCCCGTGCTGCTGCTCGACGAGGCCACCAGCGCACTGGACGCGCACAGCGAGCGTAGCGTGCAGCAAGCTCTGGACGCTGCCCTGCGCGAGCATTCACGCCAGCGCATCACCCTGGTCATCGCCCACAGGCTAGCCACGGTTCAGCATGCCGACCGCATTGTGGTGCTGGAGCACGGAAGCATCGTTGAGCAAGGCCGACACGCTGACCTGGTGCGTGCTGGCGGAAGCTATGCGCGGTTGGCCGCGCTGCAGTTCAGCGGGTGAGCCAAGGCGAACGCAGATCTCCCGCCCTTCGCGTCACGGCTTGCGCGCAGCCTATTGCAGCGGTTCCTTGGCGGCCTCTGGCAGCAGCAACGGCAGCACGGCGATGCCTTCGTCAAGAAGCTCTGCCGTCTCCTGCGGGGTAGCTTGCCCACGGATGCCGCGCTCTTCGATCTCCCCGTAGTGCATGCGGCGAGCCTCGGAGGCAAAGCGGCCACCCACATCCTCGGTGCGGGCCATGATCTGCCGCGCCATATGCAGCCAAGCGCCTTGCAGGGCCTGGGGCATGCCCTCGGGCCCTTGCCCGGCAGGCGCCTGCGGCGCGGGATCGACCTGCTTGTTGCTGGAGGGAGTGGAGGCTCGCAGATTCAGGCGAGGGGCACTCAGCCCCTTGCGAATCTCGGCACTGCCGCACAGAGGGCATTGCACCAGCCCCCGTGCATGCTGGCTCTGAAAGTCGTCCTCGGAGCCAAACCAGCCCTCAAAGGAGTGGCCGCCGTCGCAGAACAGATCAAGGACCTTCAAGGCGGAACCCCCCTTCAGTCCGCGTCCGTACTCCGCCCTCTGCGGCGCATCAGGTAGCGGTACACGAAGCCGGGAAAGGCTAGCGTGATGAACAGGGCCGCCGTGATGGCATAGAACTCCCAGCCTTGGGGTGCAATCTGCCCGGCCCGCTTCTCAATCAGCAACGCCAGGCCACCCACCAGGAAATACAGCAGCAGGAGTTCCAGGGCGCGCATGAAGAATGACTTGCCGTCCTTGGCCCTCGGACCCACGACCAACCACCGTTCATTAAGGAACGGCAGGTTGGCCGCCACGAACGCGGCCACGATCACGAGCCAGATGGCGCCAGCCTGTGTCATGGCAGAGTTCGCTGGCCTGTCAGGTGGCCAGTGCGCGCACGATGGCGTCGGCGCACAGCGCCATCAGGCCACCGGGCAGCAGGCCCAGGATCAGCACCAGCGCGCCGTTCACGGTCAGCACGACGCGCACGTCCAGCGGAGCGGAAACGCGGCTCGCCGTCAGCGGTGCGTCGAAGTACATGACCTTCACCACACGCAGGTAGTAGAAGGCGCCGATCAGCGACATCATCACGGCGAACACCGCCAGGGCGATATGGAACACTCCGCCCGACGCCACCAGCGCCTGGAGCACGGACAGCTTGGCGTAGAAGCCCACCAGCGGCGGGATGCCGGCCATGGAGAACAGGCACACTGCCATCACACCGGCATACAGGGGGCTGCGCTGATTGAGGCCCGCCAGATCTGCAATCTCTTCGCTCTCGAAGCCTTCACGAGCCAGCAGCAGAATCACACCGAAGGCCGCCAGCGTGGTCAGCACATAGGTCACCACGTAGAACATGGCCGAGCTGTAGGCATTCTCGACGGCGTTGGCGTCGACGTTGCCATGCACCACGCCCGACATCAGCCCCAGCAGCACGAAGCCCATCTGCGAAATGGTGGAGTAGGCCAGCATGCGCTTGAGGTTGGTCTGCATGATGGCAGCCAGATTCCCCACCAGCAGCGAACCGATGGCCAGCACAGCCAGCATCTGCTGCCAATCGATGGCCAATGGCAGGAGACCATCGACCAGCAGGCGGATGACCATGGCAAAGGCCGCCAGCTTGGGCGCGCTACCGATGAACAGCGTCACCGCGGTAGGTGCGCCCTGGTACACGTCAGGCACCCACATGTGGAACGGCACGACACCCAGCTTGAACGCCAGACCGGCCACGACGAACACCAGGCCGAACACCAGCACCTGGTGGCGGATCTGGCCCGCATTGATGGCCTTGAACACCTGGCCGATGTCCAGCGAGCCCGTGGCACCGTAGAGCATGGACAGGCCATAGAGCAGGAAGCCGCTGGCCATGGCGCCGAGTACGAAGTACTTCATCGCAGCCTCGGTCGCCGTCGTGTGGTCGCGACGCAGAGCCACCAACGCATAGCTGGACAGCGTGAGCAGTTCCAACCCCAGGTAAATCACCAGGAAGTTGTTGGCAGAAATCAGCGCGAACATGCCCAGCAAAGCCAGCATGGTGAGCGTGAACAGCTCGCCACCGCGCAGCATGTCTCGGTCTGCCGCATAGGGACGGCTGTAAACGAGCACGACCATCGTGGCCACGGTGGCGAAACACTTGAGCCAATTGCCCATGGCGTCGCTGACCACCATGTTGCCCCAACCGTAGAACGTGTTGCCGCTGCTGGCATACATGGCCTGCAACGCCGCCACCACGGCCAATGTGAGCATGGTGAGCACATAGGTTCCCGTGCGGCGGGCACTCGTCACGCCCAGGTCCACCAGCGCAATAACGCAGGCCATGACCAGCAGCACGATCTCTGGATAAATCGCCAGCCAGCTGATGTTGTCAATCATCTCGTATCTTCCGGTTCAGTCTGGTCAGTTGAGCTTGGATTGCGCCACATGCTTGAGCAGTTCGGCCACGGACACATCCATCACGTCCGTGAAGGGCTTGGGATAGATGCCCATGTAGAGCACGGCAATCGCCAGCAACCCCAGCACGAGGAACTCGCGACCGTTGATGTCGGTCAGGCCACGCACGTTGTCATTCGTCACGGGGCCCAGGTACACGCGCTTGTACATCCACAGGGTGTAGCTGGCACCCAGGATCAGCGCCATGGCCGCGCCCAGGCCGATCCAGAAGTCGAACTTCACGGCTGCGATGATGACCATCCACTCGCCCACGAAACCGGCCGTCGCGGGCAGACCGCAGTTGGCCATCGCGAACAGCAGCGCGAAGGCGGCAAACTTGGGCATGGTATTGACCACGCCGCCATAGGAAGCGATCTCGCGGGAATGCACGCGGTCGTACAGCACGCCGATGCACAGGAACATGGCGCCAGAGACGAAGCCGTGGGCAATCATCTGGATCAGGCCGCCCGACACACCGATGTCGTTGAAGACGAAGAAACCCAGCGTCACGAAGCCCATGTGGGCCACGGATGAATAGGCCACCAGCTTCTTCATGTCTTTCTGCACCATGGCCACCAGACCCACGTAGATCACGGCGATCAGGGACAAGGTGATCATCAGCCACGCCCATTCGTGCGAAGCATCGGGGGCAATGGGCAGCGAGAAGCGCAGGAAGCCATAGGCCCCCAGCTTCAACATGATCGCAGCCAGCACGGCGGAACCGCCGGTGGGCGCCTCCACGTGCACATCGGGCAACCAAGTGTGCACCGGCCACATCGGCACCTTCACGGCAAAGGCCGCGAAGAATGCGAAGAACAGCAGGGTCTGCGCCGTGGCGGACAGGGGCAACTTGTGCCATGTCGCGATATCGAAGCTGCCGCCCGATTGGTTGTACAGGTAGATAAACGCGATCAGCGTCAGCAGCGAGCCCAGCAGCGTGTAGAGAAAGAACTTGAAGGCTGCGTAGATCTTGTTCGGGCCGCCCCAGATACCAATGATCAGGTACATGGGAATCAGTGTGGCCTCGAAGAACACGTAGAACAGCATGCCGTCAAGCGCGCTGAAAACACCGATCATCAGGCCCGAGAGAATCAGGAACGCCCCCATGTACTGGTTCACCCGCTCGGTGATCGACTCCCAGGAGGCGATCACCACGATGACGGTGATAAAGGCTGTCAAAGGCACGAACCAGAAAGCGATACCGTCCACTCCCAGGTGGTAGTAGACGTTGAAACGCTCGATCCACATGGCCTTCTCGACGAACTGCGCCGCAGCGCTGCTGTTGTCGAAGCCCCCGATCAGCGGCACGGTGACCGCCAAGCCGATCAAGGCACCAATGAGGGCCAGCCAACGAACCGCGCGCACATGCTCGTCACGCCCCAAGGCCAGCAACAGGGTGCCGAATGCGATGGGCACCCAGATGGCAAGACTCAACAAACCCATTTTTCTTTTTCTCCTACTTGTTGAGCCACACGAAGTACGTCATGAGTGCAAACACCCCCAGGATCATGACCAGCGCATAGTGGTAGAGGTAGCCGGACTGCATCCAGCGCACCATGGCGGCGATGCGCCCCACCAGCTTCCAGGAACCGTTCACGATGGCGCCGTCGATGACGCCCTGGTCTCCGCCCTTCCACAGAGCGATCCCCAGGCCGCGCGCGCCGCGCGCGATGATGTTCTCGTTGATCCAGTCGAGGTAGTACTTGTTCTCGAACAGCGTATAGATGGGCTGGAAGGTGCGCTTGATCGCCGCGGGCACCGCCGGATTGACCATGTACATGTAGTACGCCGCCGCGACACCCGCAAGCCCCAGCCAGAACGGTGCCGTCTGCAGGCCATGCGCCGCCATTCCCAACGGGCCGTGGAAAATCTTCGCCAGTTCCGCCATGGCAGGGTGCTTGGCTGCGTCCACAAAGATCACATCCTTGAAGAAGTCGCCAAACAGCATGGGCTCGATATACATGAAGCCGATGACGACGGAGGGGATTGCCAGCAGGATCAGCGGCACCGTCACCACCCACGGGGACTCGTGCGGCTTGGAGTGATCGTCGCGGTGGTGATGAGGATCAGGCTCCTCGTCGGAGGCATGGTGTGCATCCGGGTTCTGGTCGTAGCGCTCTTTGCCATGGAATACCAGGAAATACATGCGGAACGAGTAGAACGCCGTCACGAACACCCCCGCCAGCACGGCAAAGTGGGCGAAGCCTGCGGCAGGCAAGGTGCTGGCGTGCACGGCTTCGATGATGCTGTCCTTGGAATAGAAGCCCGAGAACAGCGGCGTGCCGATCAGTGCCAGGGAGCCCAGCAGCGAGGTGATCCAGGTGATTGGCATGTACTTGCGCAGCCCTCCCATCCAGCGGATGTCCTGGTTGTGGTGCACGCCCATGATGACCGAACCGGCGCCAAGGAAAAGCAGCGCCTTGAAGAAAGCGTGCGTCATCAGGTGGAACACGGCCACGGAGTACGCCGATGCGCCGAGCGCCACGGTCATATAGCCCAGCTGCGACAGGGTCGAATAGGCAACCACACGCTTGATGTCGTTCTGGATGATGCCCAGAAAGCCCATGAACAGCGCAGTGATGGCACCGATCACCAGGATAAAGTTCAAGGCGGTATCCGACAGCTCAAACAGCGGCGACATGCGCGACACCATGAAGATGCCCGCGGTCACCATGGTGGCCGCGTGGATCAGCGCCGAGATAGGCGTGGGGCCTTCCATCGAATCGGGCAGCCACACATGCAGTGGGAACTGTGCGGACTTCCCCATCGCGCCGATGAACAGGCAAATGCAGATCACCGTGATCAGCATCCACTCGGTTCCGGGGAAGACGATGGTCCCAAGCTCACCCGCCTTGCCGAAGATCTCGCTGTAGTTGAAAGTACCGGTGTAGGCAGCGATCAGACCAATACCCAGGATGAAGCCGAAGTCACCCACCCGGTTCACCAGGAAGGCCTTCATGTTCGCAAAGATGGCGGTCTGCTTGTTGAACCAGAAACCGATCAACAGGTAGGACACCAGGCCCACAGCCTCCCAGCCAAAGAACAGCTGCAGCAGGTTGTTGCTCATCACGAGCATCAGCATGGAGAACGTGAACAGCGAAATGTAGGCAAAGAAACGGTTGTAGCCGTCATCCTCTTCCATGTAGCCGATGGTGTAGATGTGCACCATCAGGGACACGAAGGTCACCACGCACATCATCATGGCCGTGAGACTGTCGATGAGAAAGCCCACCTCCATCTTCAGGCCACCTACCACCATCCATGTGTAGATGGTTTCGTTGAAGCGCGCCCCATCCAGCGCAACGCTCTTGAGCGTCATCGCGGACAGCACGAAGGCGATCAGCACGCCCAGGATGGTCAGCGAATGCGAAAGACGGCGGCCGATCCAGTTACCACCGAACGCCGTGCCGAAAATGCCGGCTAGCAGGGAGCCCGCCAGCGGTGCCAAGGGCACTGCCAGCAGCATCGAAGCAGAAAGGGTTTGACTCATTCTTGAGAACCTTGCAAGTACCGGTGATCCCTCAACCCTTGAGGGTGTTGAGGTCTTCCGCGTCAATGCTGGACTTGTTACGGAACAGCAGCACCAGGATGGCCAGGCCGATGGCTGCCTCGGCAGCAGCCACCGTGAGGATGAAGAACACGAACACTTGGCCGTGCATGTCGCCCAGGTAGTGCGAGAACGCCACGAAGTTGATGTTCACGGCCAGCAGCATCAGCTCGATCGCCATGAGCAGCACGATGAGGTTCTTGCGGTTCAGGAAAATACCGATCACCGCCAGGGCGAACAGCATGGCCCCCAGCGAAAGGAAATGGCCCAGCGTCGGTGTCATTGCTTCTTCTCCTCAGCCGAAGTTGCGGGAGCGGCCTCGGCAACCGCCTGTTGGGTCACAGGCAGTTGAACCATCACCACCCGATCATGGGCCCGCACGCGGATCTGGTCGGCCGGATCAATGGCCTTCGAGTCCTTGCGCTGACGTAGCGTGAGCGCGATGGCGGCGATCATGGCAACCAGCAGGATGACTGCCGCCACCTCCACCGGATACAGGTATTCCGTGTAGAGCAGCTTGCCCAAGGCCTTGGTGTTGGAATAAGGCACGACCTGTCCCGCTGCATCGACCATGGCGGCGACCGCCTTGGGCTCCTCCATGCCGCGGAAACCCGTCATCAGCACGGCTGCCATCTCGAATGCCACCAAGGCTCCGATGAAGGCCGCGAGCGGAAAGTGCTTCCAGAAGCCCTTGCGCACCGCGTCAATGCGTATGTCCAACATCATCACGACGAACAGGAACAGCACCATCACGGCCCCCAGGTACACGAGCACCAGCGTAATGGCGAGGAATTCCGCCTTCAGCAAGAGCCACACGCCGGCGGCCTGCGAGAAGGCAAGAATCAGATGCAGCACGGCATGCACGGGGTTGCGTGCCGTGATCACTCGGAAGGCCGCATACAGCAGCACTGCCGAGAAGAGATAGAAGAAACCAGTATTGGCGTCCATGAATCGGGTCTTTTCAAAAGGTCAGGCGTGGTGCCCGATCAACGGTACTTGGCGTCCGCGGCCTTGGCCGCCGCGATCTCGGGCTCGTAGCGATCGCCAACGGCCAGCAGCATGTCCTTGGTGAAGTACAGGTCGCCGCGCTTCTCGCCGTGGTATTCGAAAATTTGCGTTTCCACGATGGAGTCCACCGGGCAGCTCTCCTCGCAGAAGCCGCAGAAGATGCACTTGGTCAGATCGATGTCGTAGCGCGTGGTGCGGCGCGAACCGTCGTCGCGTGCATCGGACTCGATGGTGATCGCCAGCGCCGGACAGACCGCCTCGCACAGCTTGCAGGCAATGCAGCGTTCCTCGCCGTTTTCATAGCGGCGCAGTGCATGCAGGCCACGAAAGCGCGGCGACAGAGGTGTCTTTTCTTCGGGAAACTGGACCGTGACCTTGCGACGGAAGGCGTAGCGCCCCGTCAGGGCCATACCCTTGGCCAGTTCCCAGAGCATGAAGCTCTTGAAAAAATCCTTGATAGAAAAGGATGCAGGAGCAACAACAGCAGCCATGGATGTCCCCGCTTACTTCCAGATGTTCCAGGGCGACAGCAACCATGCGCCCACGATCAGCAGCCACACCAGGGTGACCGGAATGAAAATCTTCCAACCCAGACGCATGATCTGGTCATAGCGGAAGCGCGGGAACGTGGCACGGATCCAGATGAACATGGAGACCACCATGAACGTCTTGATGCCCAGCCAGATCCAGCCCGGGATGAAGCTCAGGACCTCAAGGGGCGGCAGCCAACCGCCGAGGAACATCACCACGGCCAGGATGGACACCAACCACATGCTGGCGTATTCGGCCAGGAAGAAGATGGCAAAGCCCATGCCCGAGTACTCGACCATGTGGCCGGCCACGATTTCCGCCTCGCCCTCCACCACGTCAAACGGATGGCGATTGGTTTCGGCGACGCCCGAGATCAGATAGACCACGAAGATGGGCAGCAAGGGCAGCCAGTTCCACGACAGGAAGTTCAGCCCCATGCCGGCCATCGTGCCGCGCGCCTGGCCCAGCACGATCTCTGTCAGGTTCATGCTGCTCGAAACCATGATGACGACCAGGAAGCAGAAGCCCATGGCGATTTCATAGCTCACCATCTGCGCCGATGCGCGCAGCGCACCCAGGAAGGCGTACTTGGAGTTGGACGCCCAGCCCGCGATGATCACGCCATAGACCTCGATGGAGGTGATGGCCATGAAGAGCAGCAAGCCTGCGTTGATATTGGCCAGCGCTACATCGGGGCCGAAGGGCACGACGACCCAGGCTGCCAATGCCGGCATGATGGCCATCACCGGGCCCAGGTAGAACAGGCCCTTGGCCGCGGCCGTGGGCTGGATCAGTTCCTTGGTGAGAAGCTTGACGCCGTCTGCCAGCGGCTGCAGCAGGCCGAATGGGCCCACCCGGTTGGGGCCCAGGCGCACCTGCATGAAGCCCAGCAGCTTGCGTTCCCACAGGGTCAGATAGGCCACTGCGCCCATCAGCGGAGCGACTATGCAGACGATCTTGAGCAGGTTCCAGATCACGGGCCAGGCCACGCCGGTCCACCACCCGGCCGCGACCAGGTTCAGGCCTCCGTTGTAGATTGCGTCGATCATGCGACGGCTCCTTCACGTGCCGCGTGCGCGTCGGCGGTCAGTTGCAGCGATGGTGCGCGACGCACCAGGCTGTCGAGCTGATAGATGGCAGCCACGGCGGGTTCGGCGCAGTCGCCGCCGGCCACTTGGATCTCGGCCGCGGTGGCATTGCTCAGGCGTTCGGCAGGCAGGCTGGTGCATTCACCCGCCGGCTTGCCTGTGGCAGCCGCCAGGACATCCTGCGAAGTCTCGTAGTCCATGCCCTGCAGGCCCAGCAGATTGCCGAGCACTCGCAGCACCTTCCAGGCCGGACGCGCCTCGCCAGACGGCTTGACCACGGCATGGAAGCTCTGCAGGCGGCCTTCCGCATTGACGAAGCTGCCCGATGTCTCCGAGAACGGAGCGATGGGCAACAGCACATCGCTGAATTCCAGGTTGGTCTTGAACGGGCTCAGGGTCACCACCATGTCCACCTTGGCCAGGCCTTGTGCGGCCGCGGTGCCCAAGGCAGAGTCGTGCGTCGGCTCGGTATTCAGCAACACCGCAGCCTTGAGGTTACCGGCCAGCATCTGGACGGCGTTCAGCCCTCCCTGCCGCGGCTGTGCGCCCACAAACTGCGCTCCCACCGTGTTGGCCGCCTCGGTCAGATAGCCCACGGAGGCACCCGTCTGCGCGCCGATCCACTGGGCCAGTGCCAGCAGGCTCGACGCCTGGGCGTGGTGCGCCGCGCCGTTGCCCAACAAGATGGCCTTGCGCTCGCCGGCCAGCAACGAAGCCGCGATGGCACGCGCCTCGGCACGGGCATTCGACTGCACCGGCGCGGAAACGCCCTTTTGCTCGGCCACGGCCGCAGCCACCTCGGCCAGCGCAGCGCCCCAAGCTGCCGCAGGTGCCAGCACGGAGTTGGCGAGGGGCATGGCCCAATCATTTGCTACCGTATTGATAGCACTTACCGCACATCCATGGCGTGCTGCTTGCCGAATTCGCTGTGCAAACAGCGGATGGTCCTTGCGCAGGTTCGAGCCCACGACCAGCACGGACTGCAGCTTGCTCAGGGAAGCGATCGAGGTCCCCAACCAGCGCACGCCTTCTGCCTTGCCGAACTCGGCATTACGCAGTCGGTAGTCGATGTTGTCGCTGTCCAAACCACGCACCAGTGCCGCAGCCAGGAACAGCTCCTCCACGGTGCTGTGCGGGCTCACCAAGGCACCAATGCCCTGCGCGCCGTGTTCCGCCTTGATGCCCTGCAGGCCGTTCGCCACATATTCCAGTGCCGTCTGCCAGTCGACCTCTTTCCATTCACCGCCCTGCTTCAGCATGGGACGGGTCAGACGGTCGGCAGAGTTCAACGCCTCATAGGAGAAACGGTCGCGGTCGGCAATCCAGCATTCGTTGACGTCTTCGTTCTCGAACGGAACGACGCGCATCACCTTGTGGTTCTTGACCTGGACGATGAGATTGGCACCCGTGGAATCGTGCGGGCTGACGGACTTGCGGCGCGACAGCTCCCAGGTGCGGGCGCTGTAGCGGAAGGGCTTGCTCGTCAGTGCACCCACAGGGCACAGGTCGATCATGTTGCCCGAGAGTTCGGAGTCGACCGTATCACCGATCACCGTGGTGATTTCCGAGTGCTCGCCACGGTGAACCATGCCGAGCTCCATCACGCCGGCGATTTCCTGACCGAAACGCACGCAGCGTGTGCAATGGATGCAACGGCTCATCTCCTCCATGGAAATCAGCGGCCCGACATCTTTGTGGAACACCACGCGCTTTTCCTCTTCGTACCGAGAAGAGGAACCGCCATAGCCCACGGCCAGGTCTTGCAGTTGGCACTCGCCCCCCTGGTCGCAGATGGGGCAATCCAGCGGGTGGTTGATGAGCAGGAACTCCATCACCGACTGCTGGGCCTTGATGGCCTTCTCGCTCTTTGTGCGCACGATCATGCCTTGCGTGACCGGCGTGGCGCAGGCAGGCATGGGCTTCGGCGCTTTCTCCACGTCCACCAGGCACATACGGCAGTTGGCAGCGATGGAGAGCTTCTTGTGATAGCAGAAATGGGGAATGTAGGTACCCACCTTTTCGGCGGCATGCATCACCATGCAGCCCTCGGTGACTTCTACCTTCTGCCCGTCCAGTTCGATTTCAACCATATGCTTTACTCGCGTTCAGGCGCTGGCAGGGAGGGAGCCCTGAGGGTTTGCATTGCGAATCAGCGCCTCAAACTCCGGGCGGAAATGCTTGAGCATGGCGCGGACCGGCATGGCGGCTGCATCGCCCAGTGCACAGATGGTCCGTCCCTGGATGTTGTCCGCTACGGAATTGAGCAGATCCAGATCGCCGCTGCGGCCTGCATCGTGCTGAATGCGATTGAGCACGCGCCACATCCAGCCCGTGCCCTCGCGGCACGGCGTGCACTGGCCGCAGGATTCATGCGCATAGAAGTACGACAGGCGCAGCAGGCTTTCGACCATGCAGCGGGAGTCGTCCATCACGATCACGGCGCCGGAGCCCAGCATGGAGCCCGCCTTGGCGATGGAGTCGTAGTCCATCGTGCATTCCATGATGACGGAGGCTGGCAACACCGGAGAGGAGGAACCGCCGGGAATCACCGCCTTGAGCTGGCGCCCCTTGCGCACGCCACCAGCCAGTTCCAGCAGCTTGGAAAACGGCGTACCCAACGGAATTTCATAGTTGCCGGGACGCTCCACGTCGCCGGACACCGAAAAGAGCTTGGTGCCACCGTTGTTCGGCTTGCCACACTCCAGATAGGCTTGGCCACCGTTGCGGATGATCCACGGCACGGCCGCGAAGGTTTCCGTGTTATTGATCGTCGTGGGCTTGCCATACAGGCCAAAGCTCGCCGGAAACGGCGGCTTGAAGCGCGGCTGGCCCTTCTTGCCCTCCAGCGATTCCAGCAGCGCGGTTTCTTCGCCGCAGATGTAGGCGCCGAAGCCATGGTGTGCGTGCAGTTGGAAGCTGAAACTGCTGCCCAGGATGCTGTCGCCCAGATAGCCTGCGGCCCGCGCCTCTTCGAGTGCAGCCTCGAAGCGTTCATACACCTGGAAGATTTCGCCGTGGATGTAGTTGTAGCCTACCGTGATGCCCATCGCATAGGCCGCGATGATCATGCCCTCGATCACGATGTGCGGGTTGTACATCAGGATGTCGCGGTCCTTGCACGTACCCGGCTCACCCTCGTCGGAATTGCACACCAGGTACTTTTGCCCCGGGAACTGGCGCGGCATGAAGCTCCACTTGAGCCCGGTAGGGAAGCCTGCCCCACCCCGTCCGCGCAGACAGGATTCCTTGACCGTGGCGATCACCTGGTCTTGCGTGAGGCCTTCGCCGCCATCCTTGCCAAGCAGCTTGCGCAGCGCCTGGTAGCCGCCACGTGCCTCATAGTCCTTGATGCCCCAGTTGCTGCCATTCAAGCCTGCATAAATCTGCGGATCGATATGGCGGTCATGGAAACAGGTCTGTACGCCTGTGGCCTGGAATTGCGACAAAACTTGTGCGGACGTGGTCATTGCTTGTCCTCCGCTGCACGCAGGCCATCCACGAGCTGATCCAGCTTGTCGTCTTCCATGAAACTGCACATGCTGCGGTCGTTGACCAGCATCACCGGAGCATCCGCACAGGCCCCCAGGCATTCGCACTGCTGCAGTGTGAACAGGCCATCGGCCGTGGTCTCACCCATGGAGATGCCGAGCTTCTTCTCCAGGTGGTGCAGCGCATCCTGGCCGCGGCGCAGCTGGCACGGGAGGTTGGTACAAACGGCGAGCTTGTACTTGCCCACCGGCTGCTGGTTGTACATGTTGTAGAACGTCGTGACTTCGTGCACCGCGATCTGGGGCATGCCCAGGTAGTCGGCGATCACGGCCTCGCTCTCGGCACTGACCCAACCCTGCTCCTGCTGCACGATGGACAGACAGGCCATCACCGCCGACTGCTTCTGGTCGGCAGGGTACTTGGCCACTTCGCGGGCAAAGCGTTGCTTGGTCGTTTCGGTAATCATCGATCAATCTCTCCGAACACGATATCCATGGTGCCAATGATGGCCACGGCGTCGGCGATCATGTGGCCGCGCGCCATTTCGTCGAGTGCGGCCAGGTGCACGAATCCTGGCGCACGAATCTTCAGGCGGTAGGGCTTGTTGGCACCGTCGCTCACCATGTAGATGCCGAACTCGCCCTTGGGGTGCTCGACGGCCGCATAGGCCTCGCCGGCGGGGACGTGGAAGCCTTCGGTGAAGAGTTTGAAATGGTGAATCAACTCTTCCATGTTGGACTTCATGGCCTCGCGCGATGGCGGTGCAACCTTGTGGTTGTCCGTGATGACGGGGCCCGGATTGGCCTTGAGCCAGTCCACGCACTGCTTGATGATGCGGTTGGACTGCCGCATCTCGTTCACGCGCACCAGATAGCGGTCATAGCAGTCGCCGGTGACGCCGACGGGAATGTCGAAGTCCACACGGTCGTAGGCATCGTAGGGCTGCTTCTTGCGCAGATCCCAGGCAATACCCGAACCGCGCAGCATGGGGCCGGTCATGCCCAGATGCAGTGCGCGCTCGGGCGACACCACACCGATGCCCACCGTGCGCTGCTTCCAGATGCGGTTGTCGGTCAGCAGCGTTTCGTATTCGTCCACGCACTTCGGGAAGCGCTGCGTGAAGTCGTCGATGAAGTCCAGCAGCGAACCCTGACGATTGCTGTTGAGATCTTCGATGGCCTTCGCATTCTTGATCTTGCTGACCTTGTACTGCGGCATGCTGTCGGGCAGATCGCGGTACACGCCCCCCGGCCGGAAGTAGGCAGCATGCATACGCGCGCCAGAAACGGCTTCGTACATGTCGAACAGATCTTCACGCTCACGAAAGGTGTAGATCAGGATGGTGGAGCTGCCGCAGTCATTGCCGTGCGAGCCCAGCCACATGAGGTGGTTCAGCAGGCGGGTAATCTCGCCGAACATCGTACGGATGTACTGCGCGCGCAGGGGTACCTCGATGCCCAGCATCTTCTCGATTGCAAGGCAGTAGGCCTGCTCATTGCACATCATGGACACGTAGTCGAGACGGTCCATGTAGGGCAGAGACTGAATGTAGGTCTTGTGCTCGGCCAGCTTCTCCGTGGCGCGATGCAGCAGTCCGATGTGCGGGTCTGCCCGCTGCACGACCTCGCCGTCGAGTTCCAGCACCAGCCGCAGCACGCCGTGCGCAGCAGGGTGCTGCGGACCGAAGTTCAGGGAATAGTTCTTGATTTCAGCCATGGTTGATCACCAAGGGGCATGCCGCCTCAGTGCAGGCCTCCGTATTTGTCTTCGCGGATGATGCGCGGCGTCACTTCGCGCGGCTCGATGGTCACGGGTTCGTAGATCACACGACGCTGCTCGGCGTCGTAGCGCATCTCCACATGGCCGGACAGAGGGAAGTCCTTGCGGAAGGGGTGCCCGATGAAACCGTAGTCGGTCAAGATGCGGCGCAGGTCGTTGTGCCCCTCGAACACGATGCCGAACAGGTCGAAGGCCTCGCGCTCGAACCAGTTGGCGGAGTTCCAGAGGTCGTTCACCGAAGGCACGACAGGAAAATCATCGTCCGCGCAAAACACCTTGACGCGCACCCGTTGGTTCAGCGTGACCGACAGCAAGTGCGAGACAACGCAGTAGCGCGCACCCTCAGCCCCCGTGTCACCGTATGCCGAATAGTCCACGCCGCACAGGTCAATGAGCTGCTCGAAGCGGCACTGCGGCGCATCGCGCAGGATCTGCATGGCTTCCAGGTAATGCGCGGCAGGCACCACCACGGTGACCTCATCCAGCGCTACCGTGATTTGCCGGGCCTTGTCACCCAGCGCCACAGCAACCACATCCTTCAAGCTTTCGGGGCGAATGGCAATAGCAGTCATCTTCAGCCCCTCACACACGCGCAATGGTGTTGGTACGGCGGATCTTCTGCTGCAGCTGAATGATCCCGTAGATCAGCGCCTCCGCCGTCGGCGGACAGCCAGGCACATAGACATCGACCGGCACGATGCGATCACAGCCACGCACCACGGAATAGCTGTAGTGGTAGTAACCACCGCCGTTGGCGCATGAACCCATGGAAATGACCCAACGCGGCTCGGCCATCTGGTCGTACACCTTGCGCAGGGCCGGCGCCATCTTGTTGCACAGCGTGCCGGCAACAATCATCAGGTCGGACTGGCGCGGACTGGCTCGAAACACTTCGGCACCAAAACGCCCGAGGTCGTAGCGCGCCGCAGCCGCATGCATCATCTCGACAGCGCAGCAGGCCAACCCGAAGGTCATGGGCCAAAGGGATCCGGTCTTGGCCCAATTCACCACCGAGTCGTAGCTCGTGGTGACAAAGCCTTCCTTCATCACACCTTCAATCATCGTGTCTTTCCTTTGTGCGGCGGATCATTCCCAGTTCAGGGCGCCCTTTTTCCATTCGTAGGCGAAACCCACCACCAGGATGGCCAAGAAGACCAGCACGGCGACAAAGCCCGTCACACCTACCTCCTGCAGGGTCACAGCCCAGGGAAAGAGAAAGGCGATTTCCAGATCGAACAGAATGAAAAGGATGGCAACCAGGTAATAGCGCACATCGAACTTCATGCGCGCATCTTCGAAGGCCTCGAAGCCGCATTCGTAGGGGGAGTTTTTTGCCGCATCCGGGCGATTGGGGCCCAGCACATAGCCCAGCACGAGAGGCACCACACCGACACCGATGCCTACCAGAATGAACAAGAGGACAGGGAGGTATTGATCGAGGCTCATCTGGGGGACACGCTCACCGCTGAAAAGCCACCCCACATGCCCCGCGCTGCGAGCCACGGAGATGGCTTTTTGTGATTGGTGCCGTCGGCGAGACTCGAACTCGCACAGCTTTCGCCACTACCCCCTCAAGATAGCGTGTCTACCAATTTCACCACGACGGCTGTTGTATGCATCTGGATGGCATGAGGACCGGAAACGGTTTTGGCTTTCCAGACAATCCGAGATTCTACCCCGGAAAAACCCTGTCACAAGGGACAGGGAGGTTTTTTTGAGACGCCCCTCCGGCGGGCTTACTTGGTCGGGATCTGGGCCGCGCCAGAAGCCGGCTGCGCCGCGGGCGCGGGCACCTCGGCGGAGGCATCCGCCCCCGGCACCGAAGCCGCCGGATCGCCGCTGGCGGGCACCACCGCCGCAGGCGCCTCCAGCACGCTGCCGGTACTGGCCGGGCGCTGGTTGCCAAAGTAGGCCAGGGCCAGCGTGGCCACGAAAAACACCGTCGCCAAAGCGGCCGTAGTGCGCGAAAGGAAGTTGGCGCTACCGCTGGCGCCAAACAGGCTGCCCGAGCTGCCGCTGCCAAAGGCCGCACCCATGTCGGCCCCCTTGCCATGCTGGATCAGAATCAAACCG
This sequence comes from Diaphorobacter oryzae DSM 22780, assembly GCF_059568935.1. NCBI lineage: Bacteria > Pseudomonadati > Pseudomonadota > Betaproteobacteria > Burkholderiales > Comamonadaceae > Diaphorobacter > Diaphorobacter oryzae. Next base: position 121,362 of record NZ_JCANUL010000004.1, read on the forward strand.
ATCATGCCCAAGGCGGTCAACATCTGGACCGCCAAAATCACGTTCACCACTGCGTTCATACCTTGAATGCTCCTAATTTAATAGCTTCAGACGCTTATCAGTTCTGCGCTGCAGCAATAATTTGCAAGAAATCCGCGGCCTTGAGCGACGCCCCGCCCACCAAGCCCCCATCGATGTCGGGTTGCGCCAGCAATTGCGCGGCATTGGCAGCGTTCATGCTGCCGCCGTACAGCAGCGGCACACGGTCGGCACGCTCGCTGGCCGCAGCCAGTTGGGCGCGCAGCACCGCGTGGACCTGCTGGGCCTGCTCCGGTGTGGCCGTACGGCCCGTGCCGATGGCCCAGACGGGCTCGTAGGCCACGACGATCTCGCTGATGCAGTGGCCGTTGGCATGGATCACCGCTGCCAGTTGGCGTTTGACCACAACCTCGGTTTGCCCCGCCTCGCGCTCCGCCAGCGTTTCGCCCACGCAGACGATGGGGGTGATGCCCGCTGCCAGCGCCCGCTGCGCCTTGGCTGCCACCGCCGCGTCGGTTTCGCCGTGGTACTGGCGGCGCTCCGAATGCCCCACCAGCACATAGCGCGCACCGAAGTCGCGCAGCATGGCGGCCGAGACTTCGCCTGTGAAGGCACCCGCCTCGTGCTGCGACACATCCTGCGCCGCCAGGGCGATCGCAGAACCCGCCACCAGCTCCTGCACCTGGGCCAGATACGGCGCCGGCACGGCCACGGCGACCGCGCAAGCGGGTTCACCCATGCCTTCGCGCAGCGCCTGCAACAAGGCCGCGTTGGCCTCCAGGCCACCGTTCATCTTCCAGTTACCGGCAATGAGCTTTCTTTTCTGCTTCATGTCGTCCATGTCAAAACAATCTTGCCCACGTGCTGATTGGATTCCATCAGCGCATGCGCCTGGGCCGCATCGGCCGCCGCAAACGTGCTGTGAATGACCGGCTTCACCGCGCCCGAGGCCAGCAACGGCCAGACCTGCTCGCGCAGCGCCTGGGCAATCGCCCCCTTGAAGGCCACAGGGCGCGGACGCAGCGTGGAACCAGTGATGGTCAGGCGCTTGCGCAGCACCAGACCGGCGTTGAATTCGGCCTTCACGCCGCCTTGTACGGCGATGATGACCACGCGCCCGTCCTCTGCCAGGCATTCGATCTCGCGCGCCACGTACGGGCCCGCCACCATGTCGAGCACCACGTCCACACCGCGGCCTTCGGTGATCCGCTGCACCTCAGCCACGAAGTCCTGCGACTTGTAGTTGATGGCATGGTGCGCCCCGAGCGCCAGACAGGCCGCGCATTTGTCGTCGTTGCCGGCGGTGACGATGACCGTGGCGCCGCGCGCCCGCGCCAGCTGAATGGCCGTGACGCCAATGCCGCTGCTGCCGCCCTGCACCAGCAGGATTTCTCCCGCCTGCAGCCGGGCCCGGTCGAACACGTTGCTCCACACGGTGAAGAATGTTTCGGGCAGCGAGGCCGCCTCGATATCGCTCAGCCCCTCGGGCACGGGCAGGCACTGCGGCACGGGCGCCACGCACCATTGCGCGTAGCCGCCACCCGCCACCAGCGCGCAGACACGGTCGCCCACGCGGATGCCCGCCTGCTCCATGGCTGCGGCATCACCGCCCTCGACGATCCCCGCCACCTCCAGACCCGGCAGCTCGGACACCCCCGGGGGCGGCGCATAGTGACCCTTGCGCTGCAGCACGTCGGGCCGGTTCACACCGCTGGCCGCCACGCGGATCAGCAACTCGCCCGGGCCCGGCTGCGGCAGCGGGCGCTCGGCAAGCCGCAGTCCATCCGGCGGACCAAACGCCGCGATTTCCACGGCATGCATCACATTCTTCATTGCAGAACTTGAATCTTTCAAGCCTCCAGCGCCCGCAGAACAAGCGCCAGAAGCTCTCATTTCAATAGCAAATCAGGCATTCACCTGCGCGGAGGACTCACCCGAGCCTTGCTGTTGCTGCTGCTCGGACACGCCGCTGTCACGACGCTCGCGTCGCTCGCCACGCTCTGCAGGAGCGGGACGGCCGCTGTCGCCGGCCGGACGCTCGGCCAGCGCCTTCATGGACAGCTTCACGCGGCCCTTGTCGTCGGTCTCGAGCACCTTGACCTTCACGACCTGGCCTTCCTGCAGGTAGTCGCCCACCCGCTCCACGCGCTCGTGGGCGATCTGGCTGATGTGCAGCAGGCCGTCCTTGCCGGGCAGCAGGTTGATCAGCGCGCCGAAGTCCAGGATCTTGGTGACCGGGCCTTCGTACACCTTGCCCACTTCCACCTCGGCCGTGATCTCTTCGATGCGGCGCTTGGCCTCATCGGCCTTGGCGGCCTCGGTGGCGGCGATGGTGATGGTGCCGTCCTCCTCAATGTTGATCTGGCAGCCGGTCTCCTCGGTCAGCGCGCGGATGGTGGCGCCGCCCTTGCCGATCACGTCGCGGATCTTTTCGGGGTTGATCTTCATGGTGAAGAGCTTGGGCGCGAAGCTGCTGATCTCGGTCTTGGCTTCGCCCATGGCCTCCTGCATCTTGCCCAGGATGTGCATGCGCGCTTCCTTGGCCTGGGCCAGGGCGACCTGCATGATTTCCTTGGTGATGCCCTGGATCTTGATGTCCATCTGCAGGGCAGTGATGCCGTTGGTCGTGCCGGCCACCTTGAAATCCATATCGCCCAGGTGGTCCTCATCGCCCAGGATGTCGGTCAGCACGGCGAAACGGTTGTCTTCCTTGATCAGGCCCATGGCGATGCCGGCCACATGCGCCTTCATGGGCACGCCGGCGTCCATCATCGACAGACAGCCGCCGCAGACGGAGGCCATCGAAGAGGAGCCGTTGGATTCGGTGATCTCAGAGACCACGCGGATGGTGTAGGGGAACTCTTCCTTCGTCGGCAGCACGGCGACCAGCGCGCGCTTGGCCAGGCGGCCGTGGCCGATTTCGCGGCGCTTGGTGCTGCCCATGCGACCCACTTCGCCAGTGGCAAAGGGAGGCATGTTGTAGTGGAACATGAAGCGGTCTTCGAACTCGCCGGCCAGCGCGTCGATGCGCTGCGCGTCGCGCTCGGTGCCCAGCGTGGAGACCACCAGCGCCTGCGTCTCACCGCGCGTGAACAGCGCGGAGCCGTGTGTGCGAGGCAGCACGGAGTTGCGGATCTCGATGGGACGCACGGTGCGCGTGTCGCGGCCGTCGATGCGGGGCTCGCCGGCCAGGATCTGGCTGCGCACGATCTTGGCTTCGATGTCGAACAGCAGGGCCTCGACCTTCACTGCGTCGAACTCGGCGCCTTCGTCCTTGAGCGACGCCAGCACCGATGCCGTGGCTTCGCGCAGGGCCTGCGTGCGGGCCTGCTTGCTGCGGATCTGGTAGGCGGCGCGCAGCTTCTCTTCGGCCAGCTGGGTGACCTTGGCGATGAAGGGCTCGTCCTTGGCGGGCGCCTGCCAGTCCCACACGGGCTTGCCGGCGTCGCGCACCAGCTCATGGATGGCATTGATGGCGATCTTGCCCTGCTCGTGGCCGAACACCACGGCACCCAGCATGACGTCTTCGGGCAGTTGCTGCGCCTCGGACTCGACCATCAGCACGGCAGCCTCGGTGCCGGCAACGACCAGGTCCATCTGCGAACTCTTGCGGGCGGTCTGGCCGGGGTTCAGCACGTACTCGCCGTTGACGTAGCCCACGCGCGCGGCGCCGATGGGGCCGTTGAACGGAATGCCGGAGATGGACAGCGCTGCGCTCACGGCGATCATGGCGGCGATGTCGGCATCCACCTCGGGGTTCAGCGAGATGGTGTGGATCACCACGTGCACCTCGTTGTAGAAGCCCTCAGGGAACAGGGGGCGAATGGGGCGGTCGATCAGGCGGCTGGTCAGCGTCTCCAGCTCGCTGGGCTTGGCCTCGCGCTTGAAGAAGCTGCCGGGAATCTTGCCCGCGGCGTAGGTCTTCTCGATGTAGTCCACGGTCAGGGGGAAGAAGTCCTGGCCGGGCTTGGCCGTCTTGGAACCGACCACCGTGGCCAGCACCACGGTGTCGTCGATGTTCACCAGCACCGCGCCGGATGCCTGACGGGCGATCTCGCCGGTTTCCATGACGACCGTCTTGTCGCCCCACTGGAAGGACTTGGTGACCTTGTTGAAAATGCTCATGATGGCTCCTTGCTTCTATATTGATAGCTAGTCACGCTTGACTAGCAATGACTGGAGCGCAAAATCAGAACACGATGCCATTCCAGGGACCCTGCCTTGCCCGCCGGGGAGCAAGGCCCTTGGAATGACACAGCTTCGCTCTGCGATTGCGACTCCGAAGTAAAAAACGCCTGAGCTAGGCAAAGCTAACCCAGGCGTTCTGACATGCTGGCGCGCTTACTTGCGCAGACCCAGCTTGGCGATCAGCGCCGTGTAACGGTCGGCGTCCTTGGCCTTGAGGTAGTCCAGCAGCTTGCGACGACGGCTCACCATGCGCAGCAGGCCACGGCGACCGTGGTGGTCCTTGGCATGCTGCTTGAAGTGGGGGGTCAATTCGTTGATACGAGCCGTGAGCAATGCCACCTGTACCTCTGGGCTGCCCGTGTCGCTGGCGGAACGAGCGTTGGCCTTGACGACTTCGGCCTTGACGGATGATGCGATCATGTGTTTTCCTTGATTGAGGGATTCGCTCTAACCATCCGCAATCTGCCGATAGCAGGGAACCCCGGTTTTACTTGCGCCGGTGGCTGGAACGGCCATCGGCGTGCGTCTTGCACCATGCAAAACCAGTCAATTATATCGCCAGCCGTTTTCCGAGCCCACCCGGAGGGCTCCGGATGCCCCAGGCACTGCCGGTGAGTGCATGATGTGCATTCCATGAACAGGCGCCTCCGCGCCAAGGAAGGCGCGCCATGAACACAGCGAAATCGTGCAACGCAGCCTGGGCCATCGGCGTCCTTGTCTTGTGCCTGCAAACTGCTGCCATCAGCCACGCGGCACCAGCCAAGAAATCACAGGACAAGGCCACCCCCACCTCAGCCACGACCAAGAAATCAAAGTCGGTCAAGGTCAAGCACCAGCAGAACAACTCTGGGGAAAGCACCGCCGAGCGCGATCGGCGGCTCTACCGCGAATGCAAGGGGCTTCCCAATGCCGGCGCCTGCCTGGGCTACACCCGGCGCTAAGCACTCATGGCAAATAGCGCCCATCTTTCCAAAACAGAGAAAAAACTGCGCTACAATTTCATCATCGTCACAACGTTGACCGGCCGCAAAAATCGGCAGACACCAACAAGTGACGATATTTTGAAAAATACGAAATTTTCGTGTTATAATTCAAAGCTTAGCGGCTGTAGCTCAGCTGGATAGAGTACTTGGCTACGAACCAAGGGGTCGTGGGTTCGATTCCTGCCAGCCGCACCAAACGGTAAGCCCTGGAACTGCAAGGTTCCAGGGCTTTTTCGTTTGTGGCTCGCTACCGCTTTCAGGCACGATAGCGACATGAGCAAAGCCTTCACCAAAGAATCCGACTCCGACGATACCGAACCTGCCTTGCCCGCCAGTCTTCCCGCCGGCGGCAAGAACTACATCACCCCTCAGGGCTATGCACGCCTGCGTGCAGAGCTACTGTCGCTGATTGACGAAGAACGTCCCAAGATTGTCGACATCGTCCACTGGGCTGCCAGCAATGGGGACCGCTCGGAGAATGGCGACTATCTGTACGGCAAGAAGCGCTTGCGGGAGATCGATCGACGCATCCGGTTTCTGACCAAGCGGCTGGAAATCGCCGAAGTCGTGGACGCCTCCCTGCATGCCGGCAATGATCAGATTTTTTTTGGAGCCACGGTCACCTATCTCGACGACGAGGGCACGGAGCGTACCGTGACCATCCTTGGCATTGACGAGGCTGACAACAGCCTTCAGCAGATCAGCTGGGTTTCGCCAGTGGCACGTGCACTGCTCAAGGCGCGCGAGGGAGACGAAGTCTCACTCCAGACCCCTTCCGGTGCGCGCTCTCTGGAAATTTTGTCCGTCCGCTATCCAGAGCCTTCTGGCCAAGCGGATTAGCGCCTCGCAAGGCTAAAGCGGCTGCGGCAGCACCCGAAATGCCCGCAGCACAGAGCTCGTGCGGCGGAGGTTGCGCAGCACAGCCTCGACATGGGCTTGGTCACGCACCGCGACGACGAAGCGCAGATCGGTGGTGTCCATGGCGTCGTCCATGTCCACGCGCACGATGTCGGCCTCGGAACTCGCGAACTCCGACGCGATGCGGGCCAGAACGCCCTTGCCGTTGGTCACGGTGACCGTGATGCTCGTCTCAAACAGGCGGGAAGGCTCGTCCGACCAGTCCACCGCAATGAAGCGCTCGCCATCCTTGTTCTGCAGCTTCTTCGCCACCCCGCACTGTGCGTGGTGTACCACCAGCCCCTCGCCACGGCCAAGGTAGCCCACGATGGCATCGCCAGGCACCGGACGACAGCAGGATGCATATTGCACCGATGCGTTCTCGCCGCCATCCAAGGTAATGCTGCCCTGGGATACGTTCTCATGGGAGCTGTAGCGCTCACGGGTGAGGAGCAGCGCATCAGGACGCTGACCATCTTCTGTCAGCAACACCATCAGCCGCTTCGCCACGATGCCGGCGATGCGTTTGCCCAAGCCCACATCGGTCATGAGTTCCACCCGGCTCCGATTGCCGGTGAAGCGCAGCAGCTTCTCCCAAATCGCCTGGTGTGACTGCGCATCGGGCAACTGCTCTATGCCCTCGGCGCGCAGCGCCTGGGTCAGCAACTTTTCCCCCAGACCCGCGGATTCGTTCTGCGCCAATGTCTTGAGATAGTGGCGAATCTTGGAACGCGCTCGACCCGTGCGCACAAATCCCAGCCAGGCAGGATTCGGTTTGGCCCCTTGAACGGTGACGATCTCCACCACGTCGCCATTCTTGAGCTCCGTACGCAGGGGCACCTGTTCATTGTTGATTCTTGCCGCGGTCGTCCTGTCACCCACGTCGCTGTGGATCGCATAGGCGAAGTCTACGGCGGTAGCCCCTCTAGGCAATGCCAGGATCTGGCTCTTGGGCGTGAAGACATAGACCGCATCGGGAAACAGGTCCACCTTGACATGGTCCCAGAACTCCGCCGCATCCCGCGTTTCATTCTGAATGTCGAGCAGGGACTGTAGCCATTTGGTGCCCAGCCGTTCGGCCACAGCACCGTCCACCTCCTGGGCCTTGTAAAGCCAATGCGCCGCCACACCCGCCTCGGCGACGATGTGCATCTCCTCGGTGCGGAGCTGGAATTCGATGTTCAATCCCGCTGGTCCCACCAGCGTGGTGTGCAGCGACTGATAGCCGTTGAGCTTGGCAATCGCGATATGGTCCTTGAACTTGCCCGGCACCGGCTTGTACATCTGGTGCAGTACGCCGAGGGCCGTGTAGCAATCGATCACCGAATGCACGATGACGCGGAAGCCATAGAGATCCGTCACCTGGGCAAAGCTCAGGTGCTTCAGGTGCATCTTCTGATAGATCGCAAACAGGGTCTTCTCTCGCCCCGCCAGGCGCACCTTCATTCCCAGACGAGCAAAGGCAGCATCCACCTCCGATTGCACCTTTTGCACGATGTCGCGGCGGCGATTGCGCGACTTGGCGACCGCCTTGGACAGGGTGGCATAGCGCCAGGGATGCAGATGGCGAAAGGCCAGGTCCTGCAGCTCGCGATAGGTCTGATTCAGTCCCAGGCGGTGCGCGATGGGCGCATAGATCTCCAGCGTTTCCGAAGAAATTCGATGCCATTTGCTGCGCGGCATGTCGGAGAGCGTGCGCATGTTGTGCGTGCGATCTGCGAGCTTGATGAGGATGACGCGCACATCACGCGCCATGGCCAGCAGCATCTTGCGAAACGACTCAGCCTGATTCTCCTCGCGCGTGTTGAATTGCAGCTTGTCGAGTTTGGTCAACCCATCGACCAGTTCCGCCACCGGCGCGCCAAAACGGTCGATGAGATCCGATTTGGTGATGCCGCAGTCCTCCATGGCGTCGTGCAGCAAGGCCGCCATCAGTGCCTGGGCATCCAGCTTCCAGCTGGCGCACAACGCGGCCACGGCGATCGGATGCGTGATGTAGGGCTCACCACTGCTGCGCAACTGGCCCAGATGCGCCTCGTCCGCATAGCGATAGGCCTGGCGCACCTGCTCGATACTGACGTCGTCAAGATAGTCGAGTTTTTCCATGAGCGCAGCGAAGCTCGCCGCCGCCGCATTGGCCGCCGCAGCAGAGGAACTGCCCAGCACCACAGGCTCAGCCTGCGCGTTGGCAACAGTTGCTTTGTTCAACACAACGTTCATGGCTCAAATGTAGCGCTCCCAGCCCCCGGCGGCACGCAGACAAAAAAAAGCACCGCCATGCGGTGCTCCTTTATCGGCCGGGCCTTGTACCTGAAACGGTCAGCCCGGCACTTTCTTCAGCATTTCCAGGCCCACCTTGCCCGCGGCAATCTCGCGCAGCGCCGTGACGGCAGGCTTGTTGCGGCTTTCAATTTTCGGCGCATGGCCCTGGCTGAGCATGCGGGCCCGGTACGTGGCGGCAAGCACCAACTGAAAGCGATTAGGAACGTGCTCGAGGCAGTCTTCCACAGTAATGCGGGCCATGGGGTTTCTCCAGGGGAATCAGGGAATATTGAGCGATTCGAAGGTGTCAGCCCGGGCGCGGCGCTGGGCGGCGTACTTGAGGCGCTGGGCGTGAACAATGGTTTTCAGGTCGAAAAGCGCTCGTTCAAACACTTCGTTGATTATAACGAAGTCGAACTTGCTGGCCTGGGCCATCTCCTCCGCGGCATTCTTCAGCCGCAGATCGATCACGTCGGGCGCGTCCTCGCCGCGCCGCTCCAGACGCGAACGCAGCTCGTCCCAGCTGGGCGGCAGGATGAAGACCAGAACCGCGTTGACGAAGGCCTGCTTGATCTGCAGCGCGCCCTGGAAGTCGATTTCCAGCACCACGTCCGCGCCCTGCGCCACACGCTCCTCGATGGCCTTGCGCGAGGTGCCGTAGCGCCGTCCATGCACGTTCGCCCACTCCACGAAGCCATTGGCCGCGACCATGGCGTCGAACTCCTGCTCGGAGGCGAAGAAGTACTCCCGACCGTGCTTTTCCTGCCCGCGTGGCGCGCGCGTGGTGTGGGATACCGAGGGCTGCACGTGGGAGTCAAGTTCCAGCAGCGCCTTGACCAGGCTGGATTTTCCCGCACCGCTGGGGGCCGAGACTACAAACAAGTTTCCGGGGTAGTCCATAGAGGGTGTGCGTAAGCCGCTATCAAAACAGGATTATTACTCGATGTTCTGCACCTGCTCGCGCATTTGTTCGATCAACACCTTCATGTCCACGCTGATGCGCGTGAGATCCATGGCCGCCGACTTGGAGCCCAGGGTGTTGGCCTCGCGGTGCAGTTCCTGGATCAGGAAGTCCAGCCGCTTGCCGACCTCGCCCCCCTTCTTGAGCAGCCGCTCGATCTCGTCCAGGTGCGACTCCAGCCGCGTGACCTCCTCGGCCACGTCGATGCGGATGGCGAAGGCCGTGGCCTCGGTGAGCGCCCGGTCCTGGGCGGCCTCGGGCACGGCCGCGCCCTCGGCGAGCGACATGGCCTCCTTCCAGCGTTCCATGAACCTCTGGCGCTGCTGCTCCACCAGTTGCGGCACCAGGGGGCCGGCCTGCCGTGCCAGGGCGCGCAGCTGTGCCAGCCGGTCCAGCAGCATGACCGCCAAGCGCTCGCCCTCGCGCGCACGGGCAGACACCAGCTCCTCCAGCGCTTTCTGCGCCAGCTCCAGCATCGGCTCGCTCCAATCCTGCGCAGGAGCACCCGCGCCCGCACACAGGCGCAGCGCATCGGCCACGGTCAGGGGAGCGGCATCGGGCAGCCAGGAGCGCACGGTGTCCTGCACGGCGCCCACGCGCTGCAGCAGGCGCGGCGTGGGCTCGGCCAGCGCAGCGGATGCGTCGCTGTCCACAAAGGCCCGCAACTCGACCTTGCCGCGCTTGAGGCGCGCCGTGAGTAGCGTGCGCAGCGCGGGCTCCTGCGCGCGCAGTTCGTCGGACAGGCGGAATGAAAGATCCAGGAAGCGGCTGTTGACGGAGCGTATTTCCAGGCCCAGGCGGCGCGCATGGCCGTCCTTGTCGTCCCCCGCAGTAGCCGCGCCGAGCTGCAGGCTCGCGTATCCGGTCATGCTGTAAACTGCCATTGGACTTTTCGGTGATTGGTTGCTTGCGATCCAGCGATTATCCGGGTTCCCACCAGTGCCCGCGTCTTCTTCGCCCCCCCTATGTCAAAAATCAAGCCGGCCCCCCTGCCCCCTGATACCGCCATCGGCGGCTATCGCGTGGTGCGTCGGCTGGCCTCCGGTGGCTTTGGCGTGGTGTACCTCGCCGTGGACGCGGAGGGCCAGCAGGTTGCCATCAAGGAATACCTCCCCGCCTCCCTGGCCACGCGTGCGCCCGGTGAGCTGCTGCCGCAGGTGCCGGCCGAGAAGCTCTCGCTGTACCGCCTGGGCCTCAAGAGCTTCTTCGAGGAAGGCCGTTCGCTCGCACAGATCTCGCACGCCTCCGTGGTGAGCGTGCTCAATTTCTTCCGCGAGAACGAGACCGTTTACATGGTGATGAACTACCTGGAGGGCGCGTCCCTGCAGGACTTCATCATCACCGCGCGCGACCTCAAGACCCAGAAGGTCTTTCGCGAATCCACCATCCGCTCGCTGTTCGACGAGGTGCTGCGTGGCCTGCGCATCGTGCACCAGCACAAGATGCTGCACCTGGACATCAAGCCCGCCAACATCTTCATCACCGACGACAACCGGGCGGTGATGATCGACTTCGGCGCCGCGCGCGAGGTGCTGTCCAAAGAGGGCAACTTCATCCGCCCCATGTACACGCCGGGCTTTGCCGCCCCCGAGATGTACCGCCGCGACTCGCAGATGGGCCCGTGGACCGACATCTACGCCATCGGCGCCTGCATCTACGCCTGCATGCAGGGCTTTCCGCCCAACGAGGCGCCGCAGCGCCAGGAGAAGGACCGCCTGTCGCTGGCGCTGCACAAGCTGCGCGGCGTGTATTCCGACAACCTGATCGAGGTGGTGGAATGGTGCATGGCGCTGGACCCGCTGTCGCGCCCGCAGTCGGTGTTCGCGCTGCAAAAGGAGCTGAGCCGCGAGGGCGAGCGCCGCTACACCAAGCTATCGGTGGCCGAGAAGATGCGCATGCAGCTCGACACCCTGGTGTCGGACACCAAGAAGAACGTGCAGAAGGTGGGTGAAGCCACCGGCATCGGGGTCAGGCCCAAATGAAATTCTCCGTATTCCAGATCAGCCGCCGCGGCGGCCGCGAGAAGAACGAAGACCGCATGGGCTACTGCTATACGCGCGAGTCCTGCCTCTTCGTGCTGGCCGACGGCATGGGCGGCCACCCCGAGGGGGAGACGGCCGCGCAGATCGCGACCCAGACCGTGTCCGCCATGTTCCAGCGCCAGGCCAAGCCCGCGCTCAAGGACGTGCCCGGCTTCCTGTCCTCGGCGCTGCTGGCCGCGCACCACCAGATCCTGCGCTACGGCAGCACCAAGGACATGCAGGACACGCCGCGCACTACGCTGGTGGTGGCGGTGGTGCAGGACGGCCGCGCCAGCTGGATCCACTGCGGCGACTCGCGCCTGTACCTGGTGCGCGGCGGCGAGCTGCTCATGCGCACGCGCGACCACTCCTACATGGAGCTGCGCAACGCCTCCATTCCGGGCCTGGAGCGGGTCAACCGCAACGTGCTGTTCACCTGCCTGGGCTCGCCCACCAAGCCGCTGTTCGATGTCGCGGGCCCCGTGCTGCTGGAGCAGGGCGACCGCATGCTGCTGTGCTCCGACGGCCTGTGGGGCTCTCTGGACGACGACACCATCGCCCGCCAGCTGGGCCGCCAGGCGGTCTCCAACGCCGTGCCCGACCTGGTCGAGGACGCGCTGCGCAAGGCCGGCGACACCAGCGACAACGTCACCGTGGTGGCCATGGAGTGGGAAACGCCGGACGCCTTCGAGTCCACCCAGGGCATCTCCACCGACAGCATCAACGACGACGTGTTTGCCTCCACCATCCAGGCCGGCCCGCTGGACGGCTTCGCGGACGACCTGGACGACGAGGCCATCGAACGCTCGATCGCCGAAATCAACGAAGCCATCCGCCGCTCCGCGGCGCGCAAGCTGTAGGCGACGACGCCCACCGCCAACGGCCGGCCGCGCCCACCCCGCCCCGGGGCGGCGCGGCGGCCTTTTTCATGGACCTGCAATGAGCCCCACCCCCTTCGCCCGCAGCGGCGGCCGCGCCTTTGACCAGCTGCGCGCCATCCGCATCACGCGCCACTACACCATGCATGCCGAAGGCGCAGTGCTCATCGAGTTCGGCAACACCAAGGTGCTGTGCACCGCCTCGGTCGAGGAACGCGTGCCGCCCCACAAGCGCGGCAGCGGCGAGGGCTGGGTGACGGCCGAATACGGCATGCTGCCGCGCTCCACCCACACGCGCAGCGACCGCGAGGCCGCGCGCGGCAAGCAGAGCGGACGCACGCAGGAGATCCAGCGCCTTATCGGCCGCAGCCTGCGCGCGGTCTTCGACCTTCGGCTTCTCGGCGAGCGCACCATCCAGCTCGACTGCGACGTGATCCAGGCCGACGGCGGCACGCGCACGGCCGCCATCACCGGCGCCTGGGTGGCGGCGCAGGACGCGGTGGCCACGCTGCTGGCTGCCGGCAAGATCGCGGTCTCACCCCTCACGGGCGCGGTGGCGGCGGTCTCGGTGGGCCTCGTGCGGGGCCAGCCGCTGCTCGACCTGGAATATGTGGAGGACGTGGACTGCGACACCGACATGAATGTGGTGATGACTGGCGCGGGACACTACGTGGAGGTGCAGGGCACGGCCGAGGGCGCGGCCTTCTCGCGCCGAGAAATGGACCAGCTGCTGACCCTGGCCGAGAGCGGCATCGCCGAGCTGGTGGCGCTGCAACAGGCATCGCTGCGTAATTGATAGCTACCAGCGCTTGCCACACAAGCGCCACAGACCATTTTGACCATGAAACTCGTACTCGCCTCCAACAACCGCGGCAAGCTCGCCGAACTGCAGGCCATGCTGGAGCCGCTGGGCGTGCAGCTCATCCCCCAGGCCGAGCTGGGCGTGGGCGAGGCCGATGAGCCCTTCCACACCTTCGTCGAGAACGCGCTGGCCAAGGCACGCTTCGCCTCCCTGCACACGGGCCTGCCCGCGCTGGCCGACGACGCCGGCCTGTGCGTGGACGCCTTCGGCGGCCTGCCCGGCGTGCAGACGGCCTACTACGCCACCCAGTTCGGCTACGACAAGAGCGACGACAACAACGTGCGCGCGCTGCTGGAGCAGATGGCCGGCATCGACAACCGCCGCGCCGCCATGGTCAGCACCCTGGTGGCCGTGCGCAGCCCGCAGGACCCCGAGCCGCTCATCGCCGTGGGCCGCGTGACCGGCGAGATCGCGCGCGAGCCGCGCGGCGCGGGCGGCTTCGGCTTCGACCCGGTGATGTTCATCCCCGCCTTCGGCAAGACCTTCGCCGAGCTGCCGACCGAGGTGAAGAACGCCCACAGCCACCGCGGCCGCTCGGCGCAGCAGATGCTGGCGCTGATGCGGGAGCACTGGTTTGCGGACGCATCAAAAAAGTGAGCTGGCAGCGCTTTCCCCGCAACGGTTTCATGCCTATATATGACTGAATCCATTGAAAGACAAGCGCTAGCAGCTATGGTTTTCATATCGCCATGACCATCCCCATCACCCCCGCCGCGCAGCAGGGCGCCCCCGTGCGCGACCCGCAGCACTACATGCGCCCCGGCCTGCTGCAGCTGTCCAGCCTGCCGCCGCTGTCGCTGTACGTGCACCTGCCCTGGTGCCTGCGCAAATGCCCGTACTGCGACTTCAACTCGCACGAGGCGCGCGGCGGCGGGGGCGTGCCCGAGGCCCGCTACATCGACGCCCTGATGGCCGACCTGGAGGCCGCCCTGCCCCTGATCTGGGGCCGCACGGTGCACAGCATCTTCATCGGCGGGGGCACGCCCAGCCTGTTTGCGCCTGAATCCATCGACCGGCTGCTGGGCGACATCCGCGCGCGCCTGCGCCTGGACGCCGGCTGCGAGGTCACGCTGGAGGCCAACCCCGGTACCTTTGAAAAGGAGCGCTTTCGCGCCTACCGCGGCGCGGGCGTGACGCGGCTGTCCATCGGCGTGCAGAGCTTCGACGACCGGCACCTCCAGGCCCTGGGCCGCGTGCACGACCGTGCCCAGGCCCTGGCCGCCGTGGAAGAAGCGGCCCAGGCGTTCGACACCTTCAACCTCGACATCATGTACGCCCTGCCCGGCCAGACGCCGGCCGACCTGGAGCAGGACATGCGGACCGCGCTGGCGCTGCAGCCGCCCCACATCTCCATCTACCACCTGACGGTGGAGCCCAACACCTACTTCGCCAAGTACCCGCCGCCGCTGCCCGAGGACGACATGGCCTACGCCATGCTCGACCGCATCACCGAGCTCACGGCCGCCGCCGGCCTCGCGCGCTACGAGGTCTCGGCCTACGCGCGCGAAGGCCACCAGTGCCTGCACAACAGCAACTACTGGCAGTTTGGCGACTACCTGGGCATTGGCGCGGGCGCGCACAGCAAGCTCAGCTTCGCGCACCGCATCGTGCGCCAGGTGCGCTTTCGGGACCCGCAGCTCTACATGGGCAACGCCCTGGCCGGCCATGCCATCGCCCAGGATGAGGACGTGCGCCGCGCCGACCTGCCCTTCGAGTTCATGCTGAATGCGCTGCGCCTGCGCGACGGCTTTGCGCTGCAGGACTTCACCGCCCGCACCGGCCTGCCGCTCACCGCCATCGCCCAGGGACTGCAGCAGGCCGAGGCCCAGGGCCTCATCACGCGCGACATGGAGCGCGTGCGCCCCACGGAGCGCGGCTTCGACTTCCTGAGCGACCTGCAGTCCCTGTTTCTGGCCGATTGATCCGGCCTGTTGATCCGGTCGATCGAGGGCCGCGCTCAGCCGCAGCGCGCGCCGATCACCTTGCCGCTGCCATCCATCTCCAGGTTCAGCCGCTGGCCGTCGAACTCCAGGGTGACCGCCTGGCCCGGACGCAGCACGCGCGCCATGCGGGCGCCGGCGCGCACGCGCGCCTCTTCCACCACCTTGGCCGTGGCGCTGCGGCCCACCGCCCACTGCGCGCCCTGGGCCGCGCATTCGCCGCCCACCGGCGCGGTGCTCGCGCCAATGGGCGCGGGCGCCTGGCCCGTGCCGGGGCCGACCCACGCGCAGCCCGCCACCATCAACACCCCCACCACGGCCGTCACCCGGCCCGCCGTCGAAAAATACCGCATGCCTTTCGCCTCCTGCTCCGAAAAATGCAGCACCATAGCGCAGGCGGCCCGGCCTGGCCGTCACCATCGGTAACGCAGCGGCGCCAGAGACGGCAAGCCCCCTGCCTTGGGAGCCACCGCCAGCAAGGCAACCTCGCCAGCGCCAGGGCTTCGGCCGCCTTGCCCTAAACTTCCACGCACATGCCCCCCTCTTCCGCTCCCTTTCTCACGCCCTCGACATTGACGACGCTGGTGTTCGCCGCCCTGCTGCTGGCGGGCCTGGCGCTGCGCCTGTGGCTGGCCTCGCGCCAGATCCGCCATGTGGCCCGCCACCGCGGCGCGGTGCCCGCGGCCTTTGCCAGCCGCATCGCGCCGGCCGCGCACCAGAAGGCGGCCGACTACACCATCGCCAAGGCACGCTTCGGCCTGCTGGAGATGGCCCTGGCCACCGCCGTGGTGCTGGGCTGGACGCTGCTGGGCGGGCTGGACGCGCTGAACCAGGCGCTGCTGGCCTGGCTGGGCGGCGGCATGGTGCAGCAGCTGGCGCTGCTGGCCTGCTTTGCCCTGATCAGCGGCGCCATCGACCTGCCGGCCGCGCTCTACCAGACCTTCGTGATCGAGCAGCGCTTCGGTTTCAACCAGATGACGCCGCGCCTGTGGCTCATGGACCTGCTCAAGTCCACGCTGCTCGGCGCCGTGATCGGCCTGCCGATCGCCGCGCTCATCCTGTGGCTCATGGGCGCCGCCGGCCCGCTGTGGTGGCTCTGGGCCTGGGGCGCCTGGATGGGCTTCAACCTGCTGCTGATGGTGGTCTTTCCGCTCTTCATCGCGCCGCTGTTCAACAAGTTCCAGCCGCTGGAAGACGAGTCCCTGAAGGCCCGCGTCACCGCCCTGATGCAGCGCTGCGGCTTTGCGGCCAAGGGCCTGTTCGTGATGGACGGCAGCCGCCGCAGCGCCCATGCGAACGCCTATTTCACCGGCTTCGGGGCGGCCAAGCGCGTGGTGTTCTACGACACGCTGCTCAAGCAGCTCAGCCCCGGCGAGGTCGAGGCCGTGCTGGCGCACGAGCTGGGCCACTTCAAGCACAAGCACATCGCGCGCCGCATGGTGGGCCTGTTCGCCATCAGCCTGGCGGGCTTCGCGCTGCTGGGCTGGCTGTCCTCGCGCGGCTGGTTCTACACCGGGCTGGGCGTGCAGCCCAACCTCATGCTGGAGGGCGTGGCCGGCTCCGCGCCCAACGACGCACTGGCGCTGCTGCTGTTCCTGCTGGCCGCGCCCGTGTTCACGCTGTTCGTCACGCCGCTGTTCGCGCAGATCTCGCGCCGCCACGAGTTCCAGGCCGACGCCTACGCCGTGGTCCAGAGCAACGGCAATGACCTTGCCTCGGCCCTGCTCAAGCTCTACGAGGACAATGCCTCCACGCTCACGCCCGACCCGGTGTACGTGAAGTTCTACTACTCCCACCCTCCCGCCACGGAGCGCCTGGCGCGCCTGCCCGTGGCCATGCACCCATGACTTCGATGTTTCCCAAAAAAGACTGGTCTACGCAGACCAGGCGAGCGCTGACAGCTACTGAAATCGTAGCAAAACTGGCCGAACTGCAGGGCTGGACGCTGAATGGCGACGGCGCCGACGTGGCCATCGAGAAGACCTTCCGCTTCGCCAACTACCACGAGACCATGGCCTTCGTGAACGCCGTGGCCTTCATCGCCCACGCGCAGGACCATCACCCCGACCTGTCGGTGCACTACAACCGCTGCGTGGTGCGGCTGAACACGCATGACGTGCACGGCATCTCGGCCACCGACATCGACTGCGCCACGCGCATCGACGCGCTGCTGGCGCCATGAGCCCCCTCCATGGCTGACGCGCACGCTCGCCACGAAGGCCTGGTGGTGGCCAGCCATGGCCGCCACTGCGTGGTGGAAACCCCCGACGGCCAGCGCCGCATCTGCCACCCGCGCGGTAAGAAGAGCCAGGCCGTGGTCGGCGACCGCGTGCTGTGGCAGCCGGCGGCGCCCGGCCAGGGCCGGGGACATGGCGACGAGGGCACCATCGAGAAGGTGCTGGAGCGGCGCAACCTGTTCTACCGCCAGGACGAGGTGCGCACCAAGTCCTTCGCCGCCAACCTGGACCAGGTGCTGATCCTGATCGCGGCCGAGCCCGTGTTCTCCGAGAGCCAGCTGGCGCGCGCGCTGATCGCCGCCGAGGCCTCGCACATCACGCCGCTGATCGCACTCAACAAGAGCGACCTGGTCGAGCCCTTCGCGCGGGCCTGGGAGCGCCTGTGGCCCTACCGCCACATGGGCGGCGAGCAGGACACGCGGCACCACTACCGCGTGCTGCCGCTGTCGCTCACCGAATCCACGGCCGTGGACCACGACGCGCTGATGGCGCTGCTGGAAGGCAAGACCACGCTGGTGCTGGGCCCCTCGGGCTCGGGCAAGAGCACGCTGGTCAACCTGCTGGTGCCGCAGGCCAAGGCGCAGACGGGCGAGATCTCGCAGGCGCTCAACTCGGGCAAGCACACCACGACCAGCACCACGCTCTACTGGATCGACGCGGCGCGCAGCACGGCGCTCATCGACTCGCCGGGCTTCCAGGAATTCGGGCTGCGCCACCTGGCACCCACCGACCTGGCCCGCTGCATGCCCGACATCGCCGCGCATGCGGGCGCATGCCGCTTCTACAACTGCACCCACCTGCACGAGCCCGGCTGCGCCGTGATGGCGCAGGTGCGCGAGGGCCAGGACGCGACCGCCATCAGCCCCCAGCGCTACCGCATCTATGGCGAGCTGTTCGAGGAACTGAGCCAGAGCCCTTACTGACCGGGCCTCAGCCGTTCAGAGGGCGGGCGGCAGCTCGGCCTGAGCGGCCTGCAGGCGCTGGAACTTCTGCCACAGCGTCTCGCGGCTTTCCTGGTGCGCGGGGTTCACCGGAATGCAGGCCACCGGGCAGATGGCCACGCACTGGGGCTCGTCGAAATGCCCCACGCATTCGGTGCATTTGGAATGCTCGATCTCGTAGTGCTCCTCGCCCAGGTAGATCGCCTCGTTGGGGCACTCGGGCTCGCAGACGTCGCAGTTGATGCACTCTTCCGTGATCATCAGGGCCATGGCGCGACTCCCCAGCGGCAGGCGGCGCGGCGCAACGACGGACGGGCGATGAAAAGCATGGGCGAATTATCCGCCCGCAGGGCCGCGGCGGGGCCGATGGCCGGCATGCGCCCACGGTTTTTGCCGCTATGCTCCCGCATCGTTCCACCTCCCGCACCACGCAGCCGCCCCCATTTCGCCGATGGCCCTGTTCGTCCTCCAACGCCTGCTCACACTGATCGCGACGCTGCTGGGCGCCTCCGTCGTGGTGTTCGTGGTGCTGGAGATCCTGCCGGGCAATGCGGCCGAGGTGCTGCTCGGCCCCGACGCCGCCCCCGAGGCCGTGGCCGCCCTGGCCGCGCAGCTCGGGCTGGACCAGCCGGCGCTGGCGCGCTACGGGCACTGGATGGCCGGCCTTCTCACGGGGCAGCTGGGCGACAGCCACGCCTACAGCGCGCCGGTGCTGGACCTCATCACCGAGCGCCTGGCACTGACCATTCCGCTGGCCCTGCTGGCCATGCTGCTGACCACGGCGCTGGCGCTGGCCGCCGGCGTGTATGCCGCCGCCCGCCACAACCGCGCGGGCGACTGGGGCGTGATGGGGCTGGCGCAGATCGGCATCGCCATTCCCAACTTCTGGTTCGCCATCCTGCTGATCCTGCTGTTCTCGGTGAAGCTGCAGTGGTTCTCCGCCGGCGGCTTTCCGGGCTGGAGTGCGGAGGCGGACGGCGGCGTGTTGTCCGCGCTGCAGGCCCTGCTGCTGCCGGCCGTGGCGCTGGCCGTGGTGCAGGCGGCCATCCTGGCGCGCATCACGCGCTCGGCCGTGCTGGACGTGCTCCGCGAAGACTTCGTGCGCACCGCGCGCGCCAAGGGCCTTTCGCGCCGCGCGGCCCTGTGGGGCCATGTGCTGCGCAACGCCATGATCCCCGTGGTCACGGTGATGGGCCTGCAGTTCGCCAACCTGCTGGCCGGCACCATCGTCGTGGAAAACGTGTTCTACCTGCCGGGCCTGGGCCGGCTGATCTTCCAGTCCATCGCCAACCGCGACCTGGTCGTGGTGCGCAACTGCGTGATGCTGCTGGCCGCCATGGTGGTGGTGGTGAACTTCATCGTCGACCTGCTGTACGCGGCCATCGACCCGCGCGTGAAGGCCCGCGGCCTGTGAGCGCCGTGCCCGCCACCAACGCAGCCAGCGCGCCGCCGCCCGCGCCCGGCTTCTGGCAGCGCGCGCTGCGCCACCGCAGCTTCATGATGGGCGCGGTGCTCACGGCGCTGCTGCTGGCCGCGGCCGCGCTGTCGCTGGCCTGGACACCCTGGCCGCCCTACGAGATGGCCATGGACGCCACGCTGCAGCCCCCCGGCGCGCGGCACTGGCTGGGCACGGACGCCTATGGCCGCGACGTGGCCTCGCTGCTGCTGGTGGGCGCGCGCAGCTCCATCCTGGTGGGCGTGATCGCCGTGGGCATCGGCCTGGCGCTGGGCGCCGCGCTGGGGCTGCTGGCCGCGGCGCGCGGCGGCTGGGTGGAGGAAACCATCATGCGCCTGGCGGACTTCACCTTCGCCTTTCCGGCGCTGCTGCTGGCCATCATGCTCACGGCCGTGTTCGGCCCCGGCATCGTCAACGCCATCATCGCCATCGGCATCTTCTACATACCCACCTTCGCGCGCGTCACGCGCGCCTCGGCCAAGGCCGTGTGGGCGCGCGACTTCATTCTGGCCGCGCGCGCCTGCGGCAAGGGCCCGTGGCGCATCACGCTGGAGCATGTGCTGCCCAACATCGCGTCGGTGCTCATCGTGCAGGCCACGATCCAATTCGCGCTGGCCATCCTGGCCGAGGCCGCGCTCTCGTACCTGGGCCTGGGCACGCAGCCGCCCCAGCCGTCCTGGGGCCGCATGCTGGCCGAGGCGCAGACGCTGATGTTCCAGGCCCCGCTGCTGGCCGTGTGGCCCGGCCTGGCGATCGCCCTGGCGGTGCTGGGCCTGAACCTGCTGGGCGACGGCCTGCGCGACCTGCTGGACCCGCGCCTGGCGCGCCAACGCTGACCCCCCCATGCCCCAGACCTGCGCCCCCGCCACGGCCGCGCCGCTGCTCGAAGTGCGGCAGCTGTCCATCACGCTGCAGACGCACCACGGCCCGGCGCGGGCCGTGCACGACCTGGACTTCACGCTGGCGCGCGGCGAAACGCTGGGGCTGATCGGCGAGTCGGGCTGCGGCAAGTCCCTCACCGCGCTGGCCCTCATGGGCCTGCTGCCCGAGGGCGCGCGGGCGCAGGGCAGCATCCGCTTCGACGGGCAGGAGCTGCTGGCCCTGGGCGACGCACAGCTGTGCCGCCTGCGCGGCAACCGCATCGGCATGGTGTTCCAGGAGCCGATGAGCGCGCTCAACCCCGTGCACACCATCGGCCGCCAGGTGGCCGAGCCGTTGCGCCTGCACCAGGGCCTGTCCTTCGCCCAGGCACGCACCGCGGCCATCGCCCTGCTGGAGCGCGTGGGCATTACCCAGGCCGCGCAGCGCCTGGACGCCTACCCGCACCAGTTCTCGGGTGGGCAGCGCCAGCGCATCACCATCGCCATGGCGCTGGCCTGCGGGCCCGACCTGCTGATCGCCGACGAGCCCACCACGGCGCTGGACGTGACGCTGCAGCGCCAGATCCTGGAGCTGATCAGCAGCCTGGTGGCCGAGCGCGGCATGGCGCTGATCCTGATCTCGCACGACCTGGGCGTGATCGCGCAGACCGTGCAGCGCACGCTGGTGATGTACGGCGGCACGGTGGTCGAGGGCGGCCCCACGCGCGCCGTGTTCGACGCCCAGGCCCATCCCTACACGCAGGGCCTGTTCGCCGCGCGCCCGCGCCTGCTGGCCGCGCGCGTGCCCGGCAGCCGCCTGCCCACCATCGCCGGCACGGTGCCCGAACTGGCGCACCTGCCACCAGGCTGCCCCTTTGCCGGGCGCTGCGCCTTCACCGCCGCCGAATGCCACGCGGCCCTGCCGCCCGCCGTGGCGCTGGGTGCGGGCCACATGGCGCGCTGCGTGCGGCTGGAGGCCGTGGCCAGCGCGCGAAGGGTGGCCGCATGAATGCTATCAATTCAATAGCTTGCAGCGCTTTATCCACGGGCGCAACAGGCCATTCAGACCCTCAAACCAGCACACCACCGCTGCTGCGCGTGCGCGACCTGCAGCGCCACTACCCGCTGCCGCGCACGCGGCTGCTGGGGCCGCGCGCGCAGGTGGCGGCGCTGCAGGGCGTGGGCTTCGAGATCGCCGCCGGCCGCAGCCTGGGCGTGGTGGGCGAATCGGGCTCGGGCAAGTCCACGCTGGCGCGCCTGGTGATGGCGCTGGACACGCCCAGCGCCGGCACGGTGGAGCTGCTGGGCCGCGACCTGCACCGGCTGCCCGCGCGGGAGCTGCGCGCCGCGCGGCGCGATTTCCAGATGGTGTTCCAGGACCCCTACGGCTCGCTGGACCCGCGCCAGACGGTGGAGCGCATCGTCACCGAGCCGCTGCAGGCCCTGGCGAATGCCACGCGCGCCGAGCTGCGCGAGCAGGCCGCCGCCGTGCTGGCCCAGGTGGGCCTGCGCGCGGGCGACGCGCACAAGTACCCGCACGAGTTTTCGGGCGGACAGCGCCAGCGCATTGCCATCGCCCGCGCGCTCATCACGCGCCCGCGCCTGATCGTGGCCGACGAGCCGGTCAGCGCGCTCGACGTGTCGGTGCAGGCCCAGGTGCTCAACCTGCTGCAGGACCTGCAGGAGCAGTTCGGCATCACCTACCTGCTCATCAGCCACGACCTGGCCGTGGTGCATCACCTGTGCGACGAGGTACTGGTGCTGCACCAGGGCCGCATCGTGGAGCGCGGCACGCCCGAGGCGCTGTTCAGCGCGCCCCGCCATCCCTACACGCAGGCGCTGGTGGCGTCCGTGCCGCGCATCGACGCCCCGCCGGCACCCTCCACGGGCGGATAGCCGGCGAACGCGTGCCGCCCGCACGCCCGGCCGCGCGCTGTAGTACAAAAGGGGGCCACATTTCCCCACAGCATTCACACGAGGAGACCCCGCCCATGTTCACCCGCCGCACCGCTCTCGCCTCTGGCGCCCTGGCCACCGCCGCGCTGGCCACGCCATTGCACGCGCTGGCGCAGGGCAAGAAGGACTCCGTCACCCTGGCGCTGACGCTGGAGCCGCCGGGGCTGGACCCCACGGCCGGCGCCGCCTCGTCCATCGCCGAGGTCACGCTCTACAACCTCTACGAGACGCTCACCAAGATCAACCCGGACGGTAGCGTGTCGCCCCTGCTGGCCGAGAGCTGGGAGGTCTCGCCCGATCTCAAGACCTACACCTTCCGGCTGCGCAAGGGCGTCAGCTTCCACAACGGCGAGCCGTTCAACGCCGCGGCCGTCAAGTTCTCGTTCGACCGCGCCGGCAGCGACAAGAGCACCAACAAGGACAAGCGCGGCTTCGCCAACCTGACCACCCAGGTGGTGGACGAATACACGGTGGTGGTGCTCAACAAGGACATCGACCCCGATCTGCTGTTCGTGCTGGGCCAGGCCACGGCCATCATCGTCGAGCCCAAGAGCGCGGCCTCCAACGCCACCAAGCCCGTGGGCACCGGCCCCTACAAGCTGGCCGCCTGGAGCCGCGGCACCTCCATCACGCTGGCCGCCTGGCCGGGCTGGCGCCAGGCGGCCACGATCCGCATCCGCCGCGCCGTGTTCCGCTTCATTCCCGACCCGGCGGCCCAGGTGGCCGCCCTGCTCGCGGGCGACGTGGACGCCTTCCCGCGCGTCACGCCGCGCAGCATGGCGCAGTTCAAGGGCAACCCGCGCTTCCAGGTCGTCGTGAGCGGCTCGCGCGCCAAGACCATCCTGGCCATCAACAACGCCCGCAAGCCCCTGAACGACGTGCGCGTGCGCCGCGCCATCGCCGCCGCCATCGACCGCAAGGCCGTCATCCAGGGCGCGGCCGACGGCCTGGGCGTGCCCATCGGCAGCCACTATGTGCCCGGCGCCTTCGGCTACGTGGACACCACGGGCATCAACCCCTACGACGTGGACAAGGCCAAGAAGCTGCTGGCCGAGGCCGGCGTGACCACGCCGCTGACCCTCACCATGACGCTGCCGCCCGCCCCCTATGCGCGCCAGGGCGGCGAGGTAATCGCCGCGCAGCTGGCCAAGATCGGCATCACCGCCAAGCTGCAGAACGTGGAATGGGCGCAGTGGCTCAGCGGCACCTACGGCGCCAAGAACTACGACCTGACGCTGATCTCGCACGTCGAGCCATTCGACCTGGGCAACTTCGCCAAGCCCGACTACTACTGGGGCTACCGCTCCGAGAAGTTCGACGCGCTGTACGAGAAGATCCAGAACGCCGCCCGCCCAGCCGACCGCGCCCGCCTGCTGGGCGACGCCCAGCGCCTGCTGGCCGAGGACGCGGTCCACGCCTTCCTGTACCAGGCGCAGTGGGTCACCGTGGCCGACAAGCAGTTGCGTGGTCTGTGGAAGGACATGCCGGTGTTCGTCAACGACCTCTCGGCGCTGCACTGGTCATGACCGCGCTGCACGACCTGTCCGCCGCCGAGCTGCTGGCCGGCTACCGCAGCCGCGCGTTCTCGCCCGTGGAGGCCCTGCTCGACGTGCTCCAGCACATCGCGCGCTGGGAGCCGCACCTGCGTGCCACCTACCTGCTGCGCCCCGAGGCCGCGCTGGCCCAGGCCCGCCAGAGCGAGGCCCGCTGGCTGCGCGGCGCGCCCTGCGGCCCGCTGGACGGCGTGCCCGCCACCATCAAGGACAACATCGCCACCCAGGGCGACCCCACACCGCTGGGCACGGCCGCCCTGCCCCTGGTGCCCGCGCCCGCCGACGCCCCGCCCGCCGCCCGCCTGCGCGAGGCCGGCGCCGTGCTCGTCTGCAAGACCACCATGCCGGACTACGGCATGCTGTCCTCGGGCCTGTCGAGCTTTCATGCGCTGGCGCGCAACCCCTGGGATCTCTCCAAGGGCCCGGGCGGCTCCAGCGCCGGCGCGGGCGCCGCCGCCGCCGCGGGCTACGGGCCGCTGCACGTGGGCACCGACATCGGTGGCTCGCTGCGCCTGCCGGCCAGCTGGTGCGGCATCTTCAGCCTCAAGCCCAGCCTGGGGCGCATCCCCATCGACCCGCCCTACACCGGCCGCGCCGCCGGCCCCATGACACGCTCCGTGCGGGACGCCGCCCTGATGATGCAGGTGCTCAGCAACCCCGACGCGCGCGACAGCATGAGCCTGCCGCCGCAGGCCATCGACTGGCATCGCTTCGACGCCGCACCGCAGCGCCTGCGCGGCCTGCGCCTGGGCCTGCTGCTGGATGCCGGCTGCGGACTACCCGTAGAGCCCGAGGTGCGCGCCGCCGTGCAGGCCGCCGCCCAGCGCCTGGCCGATGCCGGCGCCACCATCGTGCCCATGGCGCCCTTCATGACCCAGGCCATGCTGGATGGCATGGACCATTTCTGGCGCATGCGCTCCTACATGGACCTGCGCACGCTCGCGCCGCAGCAGCTGGAGAAGGTGCTGCCCTACATCCGCGACTGGGCCATGAGCGCCGCCGGCCTGAACGGCCCGCAGGTGTTCGAGGCCGGCCAGCAGTTCCACGCCACGCGTGTGGCCACGGTGCGTGCGTGCGCGGGCCTGGACTATGTGCTTTCGCCCGTGGCGCCCATGGCCGCCTTCGCGGCCGAACTGCCCTCGCCCACCAACGACCCGCTGCGGCCGCTGGAGCACATCGGCTTCACCGTGCCGTTCAACATGTCGGAGCAGCCCGCGGCATCGATCAACTGCGGCTACACCGCCGCCGGCCTGCCCATCGGCCTGCAGATCGCGGGCCAGCGCTTCGACGACCTGGGCGTGCTGCAGATCGCCCACGCCTTCGAGCAGCTGCGCGACCTGCAGCGGCCGTGGCCTGCGCCGCCGGCCTCCTGAGAAATATGAGACAAATTAGCCTTCAGCGCTTACCCATCAATCGCTGAAAGCTATCAAAACAGAAGCATCAGCGCTGCGCCGTCGCCAGCCGCACGGCCAGCCCCAGGAACACCAGGCCGGCCGCGCGGTTGAGCAGGCGCTGCGCGCGGGCCGAGCGCTGCAGCAGCGCGCCGAACGCGCCCGAGAAGCAGGCGATGGCGCCGAACACCAGGAAGGTGGCCAGCATGAACACCACGCCCAGCGCCATGATCTGCTGCGCCATGCCGCCGCGCGCCGGGTCGGCGAACTGCGGCAAAAAGGCCAGGAAGAAGATCAGCACCTTGGGGTTGGTGAGGTTCATCACCACGCCGCGGCCCACCATGCGCAGCGCGCCGCCCCGGTCGGGCGTGCGCGGGGCGTGCGGTGCGGCGGCGCCGTCCTGCGGCGCCCCGGGCGCGTCGGCCGGCGCGCGCAGCGCGCCCCAGGCCAGCCAGGCCAGATAGGCCGCACCGCAGAACTTCAGCACCGTGAACGCCGTGGCCGAGGCCGCGAACACCGCCGCCAGCCCCAGCGCCACGGCCGCCGTGTGCCCCACCAGGCCCAGGCACAGCCCCAGCACCACGCACATGCCGGCACGCCAGCCGCGCTGGGCGGACTGCAGCAGCACGAAGATGTTGTCGGGGCCGGGCGTGAGCGCCAGCAGCACGGAGACGCCGAAGAAGGCGGCCAGGGTTTCGATGGAGGGCATGGCGGGCGGCAGGTGAAGTACGGTCAGGGTCAGGCAGGCCCCATTCTGCACGCGCCCCGGCCCGCCGAGGCGCCACAATGCACACCTTGCGCGGCGGCCGCGCCACCTGGCGCCCGCACGCCCCGCCGCCCCGTTCACCCTGCCCTATCCCGGACCTCTTTCGCAATGGACTTCTTTCTTCTGCTGGCCCTGGCCGCCACCGGCGCCTACATGCTCAACACCCAGCAGCAGCGCCGGCGCATCGTGCTGCTGGCGCAGCACCTACAGCCCTACCAGATCGAGCGGCTCATGGAGACGCTCACCCAGGGCTACCTGCGCGCCATGGGCGAGCAGGACGCCGAGCGGCGCCAGCAGGTGCTGGACCTGCTGAGCAGCAGCGAGGCGCAGCTGTGCGAGCAGTTCGATCGCTTCGTGGCCGACTTCAAGCGCGTGCCCGAGCCCCTGGCGCGCGTCAGCCGCCTGCCGCTGGGCCTGCCGTTCGCGGCGCAGCTCTTTCCCGGCACCGCGTTCGACATGCGCGAGGCCCTGGAGCTGCATGGGCGCGGCATGGCCCGCGCCGCGCGCAACGAGGCCGGCCTGTCGCCGCGCGACAAGGCCTTCGTGATGACCGCCGAGCTGCTGCTGATGCAGCACACCTGCCACTGGTTCTGCAAGTCCAAGACCGTGGCCTCGGCCCGCATGCTGGCGCGCCACAAGACGCCGCACGCGCAGCTCGTGGCCTCGGTGTCGCCCGAGACCCGCGCTGCCTACCTGGCGCTGACCGGCCCCGTGGGCTGATGCGGGCGCCGGCGGGCGCTACGCGGTGACGATCCAGCCCTCCAGCGGGTCCATGTCCGCCGGCAGGCCATAGCGCGCATCGCCGCGCCGGTGGCAGCGCAGGGCCCAGCCGGCCTGCACCAGGCACAGCGCGGCGTCCAGGCTGTCGCCGCTGGCGTCGTGCACCAGGGCCTGGCGCAGCTGCGGCGCGATGCACAGGCGCAGGCCCAGCCGCGTGGCCCCGCGCTCCAGCGCCGCCAGCAGGTCCGCGCGCGCCGCCTGCCGCTCGGCGGTCTGGCGGGCGCGGTCGTCGCTCTTGTAGCTGCGCCGCCCGATCAGCTCGCGCGCCAGCAGGCCGGGATAGGCCTCCAGCGCCACGCGCCGCGGGTCGCCCGTATGCAGGCCCGGCAGGTGCACGCCGGCGTCGAGCAGCAGCGGCACGCCCGCGTGCAGCATGTAGGCCACGGGCGGGTTCACCCATTTCATCGACGGGCTGGAGCCCGCGGGCCGGTCGGTGGCGCGGTGGGCGAACTTGGCGCCCGCGGGGCGCGCGGCGCAGAAGGCCGCGAAGGCCTCGCGCACCTGCGCACGCGTGAGGCGGCGGTAATGCCGCATGCAGTCGTGCCACGCCAGCGGCCAGCCCAGTGCGGCGAGCAGCTCGCGCGGCAGGCCGAACGGCAGGTCGAAGCCCCCGACCCAGTCGCGCGGCGCGGCCAGCCATTGCCCGAACGCGGACAGCGTGGCCAGGGGCTGCAGCGCCTGCAGCACCACCTGGTCGTCGCCCTGCAGCGTCCCCAGCGCCAGCAGGATGGGCTTGCGCGGCCGGGGGCTGCTGGAGAAGTCGCATCCCACGATCATGGCCCGCTACCCCAGGGCCAGGGCCACCACGCCGGCGGCGATCAGCAGCGCGCCGGCGATGCGCGCGGCGCGGTCGCCCTCGCCCAGCAGATGCCCGCCGATGAGCGCCGCGAACAGCATGGACACCTCGCGCGCGGGCGCCACATGGGCCATGGGCGCCTCTTGCATGGCATACAGCACCAGCACATAGGCGATGGGGCTGACCACGGCCACCAGCAGCGCAAAGCGCCATTGCGCGGCCCACAGGCGCGCCATCTCCGCCCGGTCGCGCAGGGCCACGGGCGCGAGCACCGCCACGCGCACGAAGTTGCCCATGTAGTCCACGAGGATGGGTGACAGCAGCAGCACCTTGACGGCGTAGCCATCCACCACCGTGTAGCTGGCGATGAACACGCCGGTCAGCACGCCGTAGAACATGCCCTTGCGCACGCGCCGGCGCGCCTGCGGGTCGTGCGCCGCGCGCAGCAGGCCCGGGCCGCCGGCGATCAGGAACACGCCGCCCACCACGCCCGCGATGCCCAGCACGCCCCAGGCCGACAGCCGCTCGCCCAGCAGCGTGACGGCCACCAGCGAGGTGAGCAGCGGCCCCGTGCCGCGCGCCAGCGGGTAGACCACCGTGAGGTCGGCCTTGCGGTAGCCGCGCAGCAGGATCACGTAGTACAGCACGTGCAGCACGCCGCTGGCCACGACGAAGCCCCATTCCACCGCGCCCCACAGCGGCACGGCGTCGCGCCCCAGCCACCAGCCCAGCGGCGCCCACACCAGCATCATCAGCACCGAGGTGAAGAAGGCGAAGCGGGCATCGCCCCCGGCCTTCTTGGCGGCGATGTTCCAGCAGGCGTGGATCAGTCCCGCAAGGATGATCAGTGCAAAGGCGTTGAGCGACATGGCGTGGCTGGCGGGGGCGAAAAACGCCCCGCCACACTTTCAATGGAAATGGATGACACGCCCCGGCCGTCCCCCCTACTGCACAACGCTGTCGACAAAGCCATCGATGTCACGCCGGCAGGCGGACAACACCGCCAGGGCCAGCCCGCGCTGCGGGGACACCACGACCTCGCACTGCGAGGCCCAGGTCCCGCCCGTGTGGAACGCCATCGGGCCACGGTCGCCCGGTGCGATAAACCAGCAGTATCCCAGCTGCACGCCGCCCAGCTGGGCAATCGGCTGCTGGGCCCGCCGCATGCCCTTGACCACCGCGTCCGGCCCCTCGCCCCACGAGGCGCGCAGGAACCGCAGCAGATCGCCGACGGTGGAGGCCATCGCCCCCGCCGCCGGCATGTGGTCCTGCAGGTAGGGAACGGGCCGGCCCCGCCGATTGATTCCCATGGCCACCCGATCGGGCCCATGCGCGGGCCGGCCCATGCCCGTGCGGCTGAGGCCCAGCGGCTTCAGCAGCCGCGCGTGCATCAAGGCTTCGAGCCCCAGGCCCTGGCTGGTGGCCAGCGCCTCGCCCAGCAGGCCGACGCCCATGCTGGAGTAGCGCACCTTGCCACCCACGCGGGCCCGGCGCGCGGCCTGGGCGAGCATGTCGGAGTAGCGCTGCGCATCCACCCCGCGCCAGGGGTCTTGCACCGACCAGCCCAGCGCGGTCACGGCCTCCCGCCACCACAGGCCGGCGGGCGTGTTCGGCAGTCCCCCGCGATGGCTCGCCAGCTCGGCAAGGGTCGGTGGGCGGGTGGGCCATGGCAACGGGCGGCCGGTGACCTCGTCCACCGGGGCATCCGGGTCGATGTCGCCGCTCTCAGCCAGGATTCCGAGCAGGGTCCCGGTCATGGCCTTGGTCACCGACCCGATCTCGAACCGGTCTTCCACCGCCGACGCAGGAGCCGCCGCGCAACGCGTGTCGCCATGCATGCCCGCCAGGCCGACGGCCAGCGGCGCGGCCGATGCCCCGGCCAGGCGGCCCAGCGCCCCCTGCATGCGCTCCGCCGCCGCTGCGAAGTCCTCGTGCGACGGTATGGGGGCCGTGGGCTCAGGGCCGGGAGTCTGCGGTATGGAACACCTCACAAAGATACCGGGGCGGTGCGGGCGGGCGCCGCCCGCTTCGACGGATGAGCGGCCCCACGCCGCCGGCCCGGGTCAGGCGCGGCCGATGACGGAGGCGGTCGCCATCAGCTCCTCGAGCAGCGCGAACGACACCTTGCCGGAGGCGGCATAGGGATCGAACTCGGGCTTCTCGGAGTACTTGAGCACGATGGAATGGTTGAGCTTGGCCAGGTTCACCTGGCCCATGGTCCAGCCGCCGAAGCGGCGCTCGGTGATTTCCTCGAACGCCAGCAGCTCCACGTCCTTGTGGCGCGCATCGCGCTGGATATGGCCATAGAGTTCGCTGACGGCCGAGCGGCCGCCCTCGATGGCCTGCAGGAAGATGCCGCCGCCATAGCACAGCACGCCCGTGATGCCGCTGGCGGGGTTGTGCTGGCGCGACTGGGTGAGGATGGCCTCGATGGATGCCGGCGTGGTGTCCACCGCGCGGCTGACATAGAGCAGGCGAACAAGCATGGGTCAGCTCCTTCCGGGAATGAGCGACAGGAATTCGCGGCGCAGCGTGGGGTTGGTGAGGAACACGCCACGCATCACGGAGTTGAGCATCTTGCTGTCCATCTCGCGCACGCCGCGCCAGGACATGCAGAAGTGGCTGGCCTCCATCACCACGGCCAGGCCGTCGGGCTGGGTCTTTTCCATGATCAGGTCGGCCAGCTGCACCACGGCCTCTTCCTGGATCTGCGGGCGGCCCATGACCCAGTCCACCAGGCGGGCGTACTTGGACAGGCCGATCACGTTGGTGTGCTCGTTGGGCAGGATGCCGATCCAGATCTTGCCGATGACCGGGCAGAAATGGTGGCTGCAGGCGCTGCGCACGGTGATGGGGCCGACGATCATCAGCTCATTCAGATGCTCGGCGTTCGGAAACTCGGTGATCGCCGGGGCGTGCACGTAGCGGCCCTTGAATACCTCGTTGATGTACATCTTGGCCACGCGGCGCGCGGTGTTGCCGGTGTTGTGGTCGCCGTCCGTGTCGATCACCATGCTGTCGAGCACGCCCTGCAGCTTGGACTCCACCTCGTCGAGCAACAGCTCCAGCTCGCCGGGCTGGATGAACTCGGCAATGTTGTCATTGGCATGGAAACGCCGGCGCGCCGCGTTCAGCCGTTCGCGGATCTTGACGGAAACGGGCGTGCCCTCGTCGGGCACGGGGGCGTTCGGTTCTGCTGCGGATTCTGAAGACATGGCCGCATGGTAACAGCGAATGTCAACCCGTATTTCTATGGTGTTTTAAGCCTCAAGCGCTTACATATCAAGCGTCAATAGCTATAACAAAAATAGCAAACACCAACGACGGAGCCCTCAGTAGCGGTTGCCCGTGACCCACAGCGCCGCGCGCATGATGGCGAAGGCGATGCGATCGAGCGCGCGCGCGCGCCAGGGCCGGTTGGCGTAGCGCTGGGGGTCGAGCCGCTGGCCCGCATGGGCCATGGCGCGCAGCAGGCGCTCGCGCAGCTCCTGCGCGAAGGCCGCGTCGCGCACGACCACGTTGGCCTCGCGCGCGAGCAGCAGCGACAGCGGATCGAGGTTGGACGAGCCCACCGTGGCCCAGGCCCGCTTGCTCTGCGCGTCGATCACCGCCACCTTGGCGTGCAGGAAGCTGGGCTCGTACTCATGGATCTCCACGCCCGCGGCCAGCAGCGTGCCGTACACCGGCCGCGCCGCGTGGTACTGCATGAAGTACTCATAGCGCCCCTGCAGCAGCAGCTGCACCCGCACGCCGCGCTGGGCCGCCAGCACCAGCGCGCGGCGCAGCTTGCCGCCGGGCACGAAGTAGGCGTTGGCGATGATGATCTCGTGCCGCGCCTTGGCGATGGCGCGCAGGTAGGCGCGTTCGATGCGGGTGCGGTTGCGCACGTTGTCGCGCAGCACCAGCGCCGCGCGCATGCCGCGGCTGCGGTGTTCGGCCCGCCGCGCCGCCCGGCGCGCCGCGCTGGCGGCCCGCAGGTCGGCCAGCGCGCGCGACAGCCGGTGGCGGCGCGCGTCGCGCACGGCCAGCATGCGCCACCACAGCAGCTCCATGGTCTCGCCGGCCTGCTGCACCAGGCTGCCCTCGGCCCGCACGGCGAAGTCGAAGCGCGGCGCCGTGAGCGCGCCATGGTTGGGGTCGTGGAAGTCGTCCAGCACATTGATGCCGCCGCAAAACAGCACGCAGCCGTCGACCACGCAGAGCTTGCGGTGCAGGCGCCGCCAGCGCATGGGCAGCAGCAGCCCCAGGGGCCCAAGCGGCGAGTACACCTGCACATGCACGCCCGCCGCGGCCAGGCGCGAGCGCCAGGGCTCGGGCAGCCGGCCCGTGCCCACGCCGTCCACCGCCAGGTGCACGCGCACGCCGCGCCTGGCCGCGCGCATCAGCGCCTCGGCCACCTCGCCGCCGGAGCCGGTGCAGTCGAAGATGTAGGTTTCGAACTGGATGTCGGACAGCGCCGCATCCATCTCGGCGATCAGCGCCGGAAAGAGCTCCTGCGTGCCCTGGAGCAGCTGGATCTGGTGGTCGGTGGCCGTCCTGTGTCCGCGCGCCGGGTGAACCATGGATCAGAGCCGGAACTCGGCGATCAGCGGCAGGTGGTCCGACATGCGCCACCAGATGCGCCCGCGCGGCACCTGCAGCGACAGCGGCGTGAGCCCGCGCACGTACACATGGTCGAGCTGCACCAGGGGCAGGCGCGCGGGATAGGTGAAGGCGCGCGGCGCGTCGTCGTACTCGAAGAGCCCGAAGCCCGCAAGCATGCGCTTGATCTGCAGGCCCCAGTCGTTGAAGTCGCCGGCCACGACCAGCGGTGCGTCGTCGGGCACCTCGCGCGCGATGAAGCGCTGCAGCTGCGCCACCTGGCGGATGCGGCTGCCGGGAATCAGCCCCAGGTGCACCACGATGGCATGCACGCGCTGGCCCTGCACCTCCACCTCCACATGCAGCAGGCCGCGCTGCTCGAAGCGGTGGTCGGACATGTCCTCGTGCTGGTGGTCGATCACCGGCCAGCGCGTGAGCAGCGCGTTGCCGTGCTCGCCATGGCGCGTGTAAGCATTGGTGCGGTACACGGAGGCATAGCCCTCCGGCGCCAGGTACTCGGCCTGCGGCACGCGGGGCCAGCGGTCGAAGTACTCGGCCTCCTTGAGGTTCGTCTTGCGCACTTCCTGCAGGCACACGATGTCGGCGTCGAGCTGCTCCACCGCCAGGCCCAGGTTGTGGATCTCCAGCCGGCGCGCGGGCCCGAGGCCCTGCACACCCTTGTGGATGTTGTAGGTCGCTACGCGCAGGATGCCGGAATGCTCGGCGGGCAGTTCGATCAGAGGGGCGGTCATCGTCATGCGAATCGTGGCAGCCAGAGTATGGCCTCTGCGTTGGACGGCGAGTAGCAGCGGTCCGCCGCCTCGCGCCAACCCATCCAAGCATATGCCGTGTGTTCGCGCGGATTCAAGACCACGGGCGTGTCCGGCGGCACGCACAGGCCGAACACCCGCTCGGTATTGAGGTGCACGCCGGGCGCATAGCGGTGCAGCCACTGGGGGTAGATGGTGTAGACGTTCTCCAGACCCCAGTCGGTCAGCGTGCAGCCCGGCGCGTCGGCGCGGATGCCGGTTTCCTCCACTGCTTCGCGCGCGGCGGTGGCGGCCCAGTCTTCGCCGGCGAAGTCCTTGCTGCCGGTGACGGACTGCCAGAAGTCCGCCGCCGAATCCGCGCGGCGGATCAGCAGCACGTCGAGCCGCGCGGTGTGCACCACCACCAGCACGGACTCGGGAATCTTGTGCACGGCCGCCCCGGCGCCTTCAACCGCCCGGCGCGGCGGCGCGCACGGGCACGGGCGGCGGCAGCGCCTTGGCCTGCAGCGCCCGCACCTGCACTACAAGCTGGTTGTGCGTGTCCAGGAAGGCGGCGGCAATCACCTTGCCCTCGTTGGTATTGCTCCAGCCCGCGCCGGCCGCGCCGCCCAGCTTGCCGAACACGAGCCCGCCCACGCCCAGGTCGGTGGTGCGCGCCGCACCCGTGGCGGCGGCCACCTGCTCGGTGGTCTCGTTGTCGGACAGCAGCAGCGCCGTCTGCGCTTCCTTGAACTTGACCTGCTCCACCAGTCCCGCCAGGCCCGCGATGTCGCGCAGCACCGGAATCATGGCGACCACGCCGGCCAGGCCGCGCCCCGCGTCCTGCTCGCTGAAGGTCAGGCTGGGGGTGAGCGTGTACTGCGCCTCGTAGCCGCGCCCCTTGTGCACGGTGGAGTTCTGGCGCAGCACGCCGGCGTTCTGCAGGTCCTGCTCCTGCACCGTGCCCTGCAGGCCCGCGCCACGGTCCACCACGCGAAAGCACCCGCTTTGCTGCGCCAGCAGCTTCACGAGCGGCACGGGCGACGGCGGCAACTGGTAGCCGGCGCGCATGACGTAGCCATGCGGGTTCTCGGCCAGCGCCACCGTGGCCACGGGCGCATCGCAGCGCAGCAGCTCCTTCGCCGCGTTCTGGGCGCCCTGCGGCCCGCCCGATCCGGTGACGACGGAGCCGCCCTGGCCCAGTTCGGTTTTCTTCTCGCCGCAGGCGGCAAGCAGAAGCACGCACGCCAGGCCAATGACCATGGACAGGTTTGCCGGCTGGGGCATGGTGGCTTTCCCTCGGTGAAACATCAAAAAAAAGAGCTGCTGGCGCTTGGTATACAACGGCTTCAAATAGTTTTCTATCTGAAATCCTTACATACCAAGCGCCAGCAGCTCACTTTTTCGCAGCGCTGTGCGCCGGCTTACTGTGCCGGCACCGGGTTGCGCAGGCGGATGTGCAGCTCGCGCAGTTGCTTCTCGTCCACGGGCGACGGCGCCTGGGTCAGCAGGTCCTGCGCACGCTGGGTCTTGGGGAAGGCGATCACGTCGCGGATGGACTCGGCGCCCGTCATCAGCGTGATCAGGCGGTCCAGGCCGAAGGCCAGGCCGCCGTGCGGGGGCGCGCCGTACTGCAGCGCATCCAGCAGGTAGCCGAACTTGGCACGCTGGTCTTCCGGGCCGATGTTGAGAGCGGCAAACACCTTGGCCTGCACGTCGGCACGGTGGATACGCACCGAGCCACCGCCCAGCTCCCAGCCATTGAGCACCATGTCGTAGGCCTTGGCCAGGCACTTGCCGGGGTCCGTGTCCATGAGGTCCTCATGGCCGTCCTTGGGCGAGGTGAACGGGTGGTGCACGGCCACCCAGCGGTCGTTTTCCTCGTCGTGCTCGAACATGGGAAAGTCCACCACCCACAGCGGCGCCCAGCGCTGCTCGAACAGGCCGTTCTTCTTGCCGAATTCGCTGTGGCCGATCTTCAGGCGCAGCGCGCCGATGGCGTCGTTGACGATCTTTTCCTTGTCGGCGCCGAAGAAGATGAGGTCGCCATCCTGCGCACCGCTGCGCTTCAGGACTTCGGCCAGGGCCGCGTCGTGGATGTTCTTGACGATGGGCGATTGCAGGCCGTCGCGACCCTTGACCAACTCGTTCACGCGGATGTAGGCCAGGCCCTTGGCGCCGTAGATCTTCACGAACTCGGTGTAGGCGTCGATCTCGCCACGGCTGATGCCGCCGTTCTCGGCCGAGCCGCCGGGCACGCGCAGGGCCACCACGCGGCCGCCCTTCATGTTGGCCGCACCGGAGAAGACCTTGAAGTCCACGTCCTTCATCACGTCCGTGAGTTCGGTGAACTCCAGCTTCACGCGCAGGTCGGGCTTGTCGGAACCGAAGCGGTGGGCCGCCTCCTGGTAGGTCATGATGGGGAATTCGCCCAGGTCCACGTTCAGCTGGGTCTGGAAGACTTCCTTGATCATGCGCTGGAAGATGGCGCGGATCTCTTCCTCGTTCAGGAACGAGGTTTCGCAGTCAATCTGCGTGAATTCGGGCTGGCGGTCGGCGCGCAGGTCCTCGTCGCGGAAGCACTTGGTGATCTGGTAATAGCGGTCGTAGCCGGCCACCATCAGCATCTGCTTGTACAGCTGGGGCGACTGGGGCAGCGCGAAGAACTGGCCGTCGTGCACGCGGCTGGGCACCAGGTAGTCGCGTGCGCCCTCGGGCGTGCTCTTGCCCAGCATGGGCGTCTCGATGTCGATGAAGCCTTCCTTGTCCAGGAAGTTGCGCACCTGGATCGCCGTGCGGTAGCGCAGCATCAGGTTCTTCTGCATGTAGGGGCGGCGCAGGTCCAGCACGCGGTGCGTGAGGCGCGTGGTCTCCGACAGGTTGTCGTCGTCCATCTGGAACGGCGGCGTGACGGAGGGGTTGAGCACGGCGAGCTCCTGGCACAGGACCTCGATCTTGCCGCTCTTGAGACTGTCGTTGGTCGTGCCCTCGGGGCGCGCACGCACCAGGCCCTTGACCTGCACGCAGAACTCGTTGCGCACGTCCTCGGCCGTCTTGAACATCTCGGGACGGTCGGGGTCGCAGACCACCTGCACGTAGCCTTCGCGGTCGCGCAGGTCGATGAAGATCACGCCACCGTGGTCACGACGGCGGTTCACCCAGCCCGACAGGGTGACGGTTTGGCCCAGGAGGGCTTCGGTCACGAGACCGCAATAGTGGGAGCGCATGGCCATGGATCTATCTTCCTGCGCCCTCGTGGAGCGCGACGATGTGGTTGTTCTTTCCGCGCGCCGCCAGGGCGCGCGACGGAAATGGGCTTATGGGGCGGGTTCAGCGGCCACGGCGGCTACGGCGTCCGGCGGTGCCACGACCCCCATCGACACAATGTACTTGAGGGCCGCATCGATGCTCATGTCGAGCTCGATGCAGTCGCTCCTGCGCATGAGCACGAAATACCCGCCCGTGGGGTTGGGCGTGGTGGGCACATAGACGCTCACGTACTCGTCGCGCAGGTAGGCCGCCACTTCTCCGTTGGGCGTACCGGTGATGAAGGCCACCGTCCACACCCCTTCGCGCGGCCACTGCACCAGCACGGCGGTGCGAAAGGCGTTGCCGCTCTCGGAAAAGAGCGTGTCGGACACCTGCTTGACGCTGGAGTAGATGGAGCGCACCACGGGAATGCGGCTGACCAGCCGGTCGCCCCATTCCACGAGCTTGCGGCCGGCGAAATTGCTGGCCAGCGCACCCACGATGAGCAGAATGCTCAACGTGAGCAGCACGCCAAAACCGGGAATGTGAAAGCCCAGCAGCCGGTCCGGCTGCCAGGCGCCGGGAAGGATCTGCAGCGTCTGGTCCAGCGTGCTCACGATCCAGCTCAGCACCCAGGCGGTGATGACGCCGGGCACGATGACCAGCAGCCCCGTGAAAAGCCATTTGCGCAACGCGGCCATGGGTGTGCCCAGTCTTATGAATCAGAAGTGGCAGCAGCGCTTGCAGGCGCTGCGCTGGGCGCTTCTGTTTTAGGAGCGGAATCCGCGGCGGGCGCACTGCTGCGGCCGCTGAAGTCGGTCGCGTACCACCCCGTGCCCTTGAGCTGGAAGCCCGCGGCCGTCAGTTGCTTGGAGAAGGCGTCGGCACCGCAGGCGGGGCAGACCGTGAGCGGCGCATCGGAGATTTTTTGCAGCACGTCTTTGGCATGGCCGCAGGAGCCGCATTTGTAGGCGTAAATAGGCATTGCGAAGGACTGCGAAGAAGATGCAAAACTCTCGATTATAGGCGTGCGGCCCAACCGGCCCTGCCCTGCTTCACGCCGCCCCCGTCCTCACTCCACACCCACCACCCGGTGGTGGGGTGCCCGGGTGCTGCGCACGACCTGGGGCGCCAGCGAACCGGCCACCATTCCGAACATGGCCGAGAGCAGGCCCGCCAGCTGCTGCGGAAACGCCTCGTGCAACGCGGGCGTGAGCATGAACACCAGCCACACCCCGATGCCCAGCACCACTGCGCACAGGGCGCCCTGCGTGTTGGCACGCTTCCAGTACAGGCCGAACACCAGGGGCACGAAAGCCCCCACCAGCGGCACCTGGTAGGCGCTGGACACCAGTTCGTAGATGGGCGTGCCCTCCATCTTGATGGAATAGGCCAGCACGCCGACGGCGAACACCAGCACGCTGATGCGCATGGTCAGCAGGTTCTCGCGGTCGCTGATCTTCTCGGGGCGGAACTGGCGCCAGATGTTCTCGGTGAAGGTGACGCTGGGCGCCAGCAGCGTGGCCGAGGCGCAGGACTTGATGGCCGACAGCAGCGCGCCAAAGAACAGCACCTGCATGACCAGCGGCATCTTGTCCATGACCAGCGTGGGCAGCACCTTCTGCGGATCTTCCTTGAGCAGTTCGGCCGTCTCCTGCGGCATGATCAGCAAGGCGCTGGCCACGAGGAACATGGGCACGAAGGCGAAGAAGATGTAGGCCGTGCCGCCGATCACAGTGCCGCGCGTGGCCGCGCGCTCGGAGTTGGCCGACATGACGCGCTGGAACACGTCCTGCTGCGGAATCGAGCCCAGCATCATGGTGATGGCGGCACCGAAGAAGAAGATGATTTCGTGCCAGCTCGGCTCGGGCCAGAACTTGAACAGGTCGCGGCTCGTGGCCAGTTCGATCACCTTGCCCGCTCCACCCGCCATGTCGCTGGCGAACCAGGCCAGCACCAGCAGGCCCACGACCAGGATGATCATCTGGATGAAGTCCGTCACGGCCACCGACCACATGCCGCCCCACAGCGTATAGACGAGGATGGACATGATGCCGAGGAACATGCCCATGGGGATGCTCACCGAGCCACCGGACAGCAGGTTGAACACCAGCCCCAGCGCCGTGACCTGCGCCGACACCCAGCCCAGGTAGCTGAGCATGATGATGAGCGAGCAGATGACCTCGATGACGCGCCCGTAGCGCTCACGGTAGTAGTCGCTGATGGTCAGCAGCGTCATCCGGTAGAGCTTGGCCGCGAAGAACAGCCCCACCAGGATCAGGCACATGCCGGCGCCGAAGGGGTCCTCGACAACGGCCTTCAGCCCCCCCTCGATGAACTTGGCCGGCACACCCAGCACGATCTCGGACCCGAACCACGTGGCAAACGTCGTGGTGATGATCATGTACATGGGCAAGTGGCGGCCGGCAATCGCGAAATCGGCCGTGTTCTTCACCCGTTGGGCGGCCCACAAGCCGATACCAATGGTGACAAACAGGTAGGCAATCACCATGAAGAGCAACACGATGGCACTCCTGAGGAAGAAGAAGAGAAGGGTTAGAAGAAACGGATGCGCACGAAGAGCTGCATGGCCAGCAGCCCCAGCACGAAGCCCAGACCGCCGTAGATCAGGCTTTGCAGCAACCGATTGGTGCGCTTCTGGCTGACCAGCAGTTCCTGCAGCTCGGCATGATGGTCATGCGGCCGTTGGCGCAGGAAGTCATGCAGGAGGCGCGGCAGGTCGGGCAGGATCTTGGCGTAGCGCGGTGCCTCGGCGCGCAGCTCGCGCCACAGGCGCTGGGGGCCGAGCTGCTCCAGCATCCACTTTTCCAGAAAGGGCTTGGCCGTGCTCCACAGGTCCAGGTCGGGGTCCAGCTGGCGCCCCAGGCCCTCGATGTTCAGCAGGGTCTTTTGCAGCAGCACCAGCTGCGGCTGGATCTCCACCTGGAAGCGCCGCGAGGTCTGGAACAGGCGCAGCAGCACCATGCCCAGCGAGATCTCCTTGAGCGGGCGATCGAAATACGGCTCGCACACCGTGCGTATGGCGGCCTCCAGTTCGTTCACGCGGGTGCTGGCAGGCACCCAGCCGCTTTCGATGTGCAGCTCGGCCACGCGCTTGTAGTCGCGCCGGAAGAAGGCCGTGAAGTTCTGTGCCAGGTATTCCTTGTCGAACTCGGTCAGCGTGCCGACGATGCCGAAGTCCAGCGAGATGTAGCGACCGAAGCTCCCAGGCTCCAGGCTCACCTGGATGTTGCCCGGGTGCATGTCGGCATGAAAGAAGCCGTCGCGGAACACCTGGGTGAAGAAGATGGTCACGCCGTCGCGCGCCAGCTTCGGGATATCGACACCGGCACTGCGCAAACGCTCGACCTGGTTGATGGGCACCCCATTCATGCGCTCCATCACCAGCACCTCGGCGTGGCAGAACTCCCAGAACACCTCGGGAATCAGCACCAGGTCCAGCCCGTCCATGTTGCGCCGCAGCTGCGCCGCGTTGGCGGCCTCGCGCACCAGGTCAAGCTCGTCGTGCAGGTAGTTGTCGAACTCTGCCACGACCTGGCGGGGCTTCAGGCGCTTGCCGTCCGCCGACAGGCTCTCCACCCAGCCGGCCATCATGCGCATGAGCGCCAGGTCTTTGTCGATCACGGACAGCATGCCCGGGCGCAGCACCTTCACCGCCACCTCGCGCTCCTGCCCCTGGCGGTCGCGGATCACGGCGAAATGCACCTGCGCAATGGACGCACTGGCCACGGGCTCGCGATCGAACGACACGAACACCTCGCCTATCGGGCGGCGGAATGCGCGCTCGATGGTGGCAATGGCGATCCCGGAGTCGAACGGCGGCACGCGATCCTGCAGCAGCGCCAGCTCGTCCGCGATGTCGGCCGGCATGAGGTCCCGCCGCGTGGACAGCACCTGGCCGAACTTGACGAAGATCGGCCCCAGACTCTCCAGCGCCTCGCGCAAACGCTGGCCGCGGGGCGCATCCAGCCGGCGCCCGAAGGTGATCACACGCGTGACGCCGCGCAGCCATGGCTTGCTGAAACTGGACAGCACCAGCTCATCCAGCCCATGGCGCAGCACCACCCAGACGATGGTTATGCCCCGAAAGAAGCGGCTCATGGCGGCGAGTAGTCCGAGGCGTCGCCCAGACCCGCGCGGCCTTCTGCCGGCGCGGCCATGCGGCCACCCACGAAGCGCCGCAGCGCCTCGGCGGCGCGCCCCGCCACGGAGGCGATGGCGCGTGCGGGCGCATCGCCGATCACGCGCGCGAGGTCTTCCTCGACATCCCAGCGCACATGGTCCACCAGCCAATTGATTTCTGCAGCCAACTGCACGTCACCCTCGATACGAATGGTGGGCTTGTCGCCGCGCAGCGCGCCCTTGGCCAGCGACAGCGGTGAAGTTTCGGACACCTCCAGCCGCAGATCAGGCAGGGCGCCCTGGGGTGCCAGGTCGAACAGCCCCGCGGGCGTGACCTGCAGCGCCATCGAATAGATGCGCCATTGCACGCGCGCCACGCGGCCACGCTGGCGCGCCAGCCGGTCCATGGCCTCCCTCTCCTGCATGAGCACATGGTTGAGGAACAGCACCACACGGTGCTGCACCTCATGCACCAGCCATGCGGGCGGCTGCGGTCCGGCCACGATGCGCTCGAAAAGCCCATCCAGGAAAGAAAAAGGGGACTGTGTTGCCATAGCCCCCGATTATTCCCCGAACTGGGCGCCGCACAACGCGCTTTTTCGCCGTGCGCCGCCCCGGTCGTGCGGGGCCATGCTTACTGCAAGGCCTGCACGCCAGCCACCAGCCAGCCGCTGGAGCCGTTCTTGGGCTTGGTCATGTTCCAGACCTCGCGGAAGGGGCTGGGCCCAGCGGAGGGCTCCTCGCGGATCATGCCGGAGAACTCCACGCTGGCCATGTAGTCGCCGCCCAGGTCCTCGATGCCGAGCAGCTGCGCCTCCAGCATGACCACGTCGGTCTGGTTGGGCTGCTCGCCGCCGCGATGCGACTCGCGCTCGTTGAGCTGGGTGCGGATCTCATCCAGCATGCCGTCGGTCATCATGGAGCGCAGCGTCGTGATGTCGGAGCGATCCCAGGCCGCCTGCAGCGTGGTGAAGTTGTTCTTGGCCGCCTTGAGGAAGCCCTCGGTATCAAAGCCCGCAGGCACGCCCCAGTTCTGCGAACCGGACAGTGCGGAGCCGATCATCACGCCCGCGCCGCCTGCGGCCGACGGCGTCTGAAAGGCCATGCTGCTGCGCTCCCAGGGGCGCGCCGAGGCATCGTTGCCCACCTTGTCGGGGCTGTACTGGCGCGGCATCTGCGCTTCAGCCGGCGTGGCGGCTCCCGCCCCCTGGAAGGCGAAGGGCGTGGCACTCGCCTGACCGGCGGCGGACTTGCGTGCGCGCATGACCATGCCGATCACGACCATGATCACCAGCGCCAGCAAGGCCATCAGCAGGAACTGGCCGAACTCGGCGCCCAGGCCCAGCGAACTGGCCAACCAGGCCAGGCCCAGGCCCGCGGCCAGACCGCCCAGCATGGCGCCCCAGGGCTTCTTGGGCGCAGCAGCCGCGGCATTGGGCGCGGCCGCCGGCTTGGCCGCGGTGTTGGCGGCGGCACTCTGTGCCGGTGCCGCAGGCGCGGCGGGAGGCGTTGCAGCGTCGCGCTGGGTCACGTTGCTGGACTGCTTGCCGATGGATTTGCCACCGCCCATGCGGCGGGCATCCGCATCCAGATGCACGACCGCCAGCATGGCGACCAAGACCATTGACCACAGTTTCATCATGTCTTCTCCGATGTATTGATAGCGTTCAACCGACGTGGATTGTTCTCAGCACTTGATTCCAACATGCAAGGCCGCGACGCCGCCAGTCATGTTGTGATAGTCCACATGCCCAAAGCCACTTTGCTGCATGAGGGATTTGAGCTCTTCCTGGCCCGGATGCATGCGGATCGACTCGGCCAGATAGCGGTAGCTGGAGTCGTCACCCGCCACCAGCTTGCCCAGGCGCGGCAGCACCTGGAAGGAGTACCAGTCGTAGGCCTTCGCCAAAGGCTTGGCGACCTTGGAAAACTCCAGCACCAGCAGCCGGCCGCGGGGCTTGAGCACGCGGCACATCTCGGCCAGGGCCGCGTCCTTGTGCGTCATGTTGCGCAGGCCGAAGGCCACGCTCACCAGGTCGAAGTGGTTGTCGGGAAACGGCAGGTGCTCGGCATCGCACACCGTCGTGGGCAGGACCACGCCGGCGTTGATGAGCCGGTCGCGGCCCACGCGCAGCATGGCTTCGTTGATGTCGGTATGCACCACGCGCCCCGTGGCGCCCACCTTCTTGGAGAAGGCCAGGGCCAGGTCGCCCGTGCCGCCGGCGATGTCCAGCACCTGGTCGCCCTCGCGCAGGTTGGCCACCATCACGGTGTAGGCCTTCCAGGCCCGGTGCAGCCCCGCCGACATCAGGTCGTTCATGAGGTCATATTTGGGCGCGACGGAATCGAACACGCCGCGCACATGGCGCGCCTTGTCCTCTTCCTGAACCGACTGGAATCCGAAATGCGTGGTACTCATACCGCGATGCTAAGCACCTGCCGCCCACGCGTACAGCGGCAACCCCGCATATGCCCAGGGCATCTGTCGCAAATTAGACCCAGCGGCGGCGCCCGCCGCGGCGCTCAATGGCTGCCGCAGCCCTGGCTGCCACAGCCTCCGCTGCCGCAACCCTGCCCGCCGCCCTTGGACGCCATGGGCGCGTCGCGGTCGACGCCCGCCGCGGCCAGGCGCTCGGCGTACTCGGCCCACAGGGCCTGCTCGTTGCTGCCCAGCTCGTAGAGATAGCTCCACGAAAAGATGCCGCTGTCATGGCCGTCGGAGAAGGTGGGCTTGACCGCATAGTTGCCCACGGGCTCCAGCCCCAGCAGCGTGACGTCGCGCTTGCCCGTCTGCAGCACCTGCTGGCCCGGGCCATGGCCCTGCACCTCGGCCGAGGGAGAGCACACGCGCATCAGCTCGAACGGGATGCGAAAGTGCGCGCCATCCGAGAACGCCACCTCCAGCACGCGCGACTGCTCGTGCACCGTGATGGACTGGGGCATGGGAGCGCCCGCTATCAGACCTGCCATGGATTTCACCTGCTAGACGAATTGAGAAAACACCGGGGGCGGCCGCACGGGCAGCCCGGCCGCATTGTGCGCTGCGCGGGGCGCCATACGCCCATTGGCACTCAAGTGGCCCTACAGGCGCATGCAGTAAGCGCAAAAAGCTATCAATTAAATAGCACTACCCGGCCACTCGGTCGGCCCAGCGCTGCAGGCGCTCGCGCATCAGGGCGTGCAGCGCCGGCAGGCGCTCGGCCACCACGACCTCGCGCCCGGCATCCCGCTCGCGCTGGGGCGGCGCCCACACGGGCGCGGGGAAATGGCTGTCCCACTCGTAGCGCGCGATCACATGCCAGTGCAGGTGGGGCACCACGTTGCCCAGGCTCGCCAGATTGATCTTGGCGGGCGCCAGCTGCTCGCGCAGCGCCTGCTCGACCAGGGCCACGGCCTCCATGCAGTGCTGGCGGTCGGCGGGGGACAGGTCGGAGAACTCGGCCGCATGCGCCGTCCAGATCACGCGGTAGAAGGCCGGAAAGCCGGCCTCCTCGGCGTGGATCACGCGCAGCTTCTCGCCGCGCCAGATGAGGGCGCCGGCATCGGCATCGCACAGCGGGCAGTCCGCGCTCATACCAGCACCCGCTCGATGCCGCCGGCGTTGGCGCGCTGCACGTACTCGGGCAGCCAGTTCTCGCCCAGGATTTCGCGCGCCATCTCGATGACGATGTAGTCGGCCTCGAGCAGGCCGTTTTGCAGATCGTCCTGGTAGCGGTTCAGGCCCTGCAGGCAGCTCGGGCAGCTGGTCAGGATCTTCACGTTGTCCTTGCCGCCCACGGCGCCGCTGGCGCGCAGCGCGTCCTCGCCCTTGCGGATTTCCTCGGTCTTGCGAAAGCGCACCTGCGTGGAGATGTCGGGCCGCGTCACGCCCAGCGTGCCGGACTCGCCGCAGCAGCGCTCGCTCTTGAGCACGTTGTCGCCCACCAGCGCCTTCACGGTCTTGACCGAGTCCTGCAGCTTCATGGGGTTGTGGCAGGGCTCGTGGTACAGGTAGGCGCCCTTGCCCTGCAGCGTGATGCCCTTTTCCAGCAGGTATTCGTGGATGTCGATGATGCGGCTGCCGGGGAAGATCTTGTCAAACTGGTAGCCCTGCAGCTGGTCGTAGCAGGTGCCGCAGCTGACCACCACCGTCTTGATGTCCAGGTAGTTCAGCGTGGTGGCCACGCGGTGGAACAGCACCCGGTTGTCGGTGATCATCTTCTCGGCCTTGTCGAACTGGCCGCTGCCGCGCTGCGGGTAGCCGCAGCACAGGTAGCCCGGCGGCAGCACGGTCTGCACGCCCGCGTGCCACAGCATGGCCTGCGTGGCCAGGCCGACCTGGCTGAACAGGCGCTCGGAGCCGCAGCCGGGGAAGTAGAACACCGCCTCCGTGTCGGCCGAGGTGGCGGCCGG
The DNA here is from genome assembly GCF_059568935.1 of Diaphorobacter oryzae DSM 22780. NCBI lineage: Bacteria > Pseudomonadati > Pseudomonadota > Betaproteobacteria > Burkholderiales > Comamonadaceae > Diaphorobacter > Diaphorobacter oryzae. Next base: position 166,222 of record NZ_JCANUL010000004.1, read on the forward strand.
GTTGCGGATGATGGGCACGTAGTCCTTGTTCTCGATGTCCAGCAGCGCGCGCGCCGTCTTCTTGGGCAGGCCGCCCGGCAGCTTCTTGTTGACGAAGTGGATCACCTGCTCCTTGATCGGAGCCGTGCCCACGGTGGCCGGCGGATGCGCGGTCTGCTTGCGCGACACACTGCGCAGCAGGTCCACGGTCATGCGCTGGGCCTTGAAGCCCACGTTCACCATGGCGCCGCGCAGCAGCTTGATGGTGTCGGGGTTGGTGGCGTTGAGCATGGCCATGGCCACCTTGTTGCCGGGCCGGAAGCTCTTCTTGCCCATCTTGCGCAGCAGGTTGCGCATGTTCATGGTCACGTCGCCGAAGTCGATCTTGACCGGGCACGGCGTGTAGCAGCGGTGGCACACGGTGCAGTGGTCGGCCACGTCCTCGAACTCCTGCCAGTGCTGGATGGACACGCCGCGGCGCGTCTGCTCCTCGTACAGGAAGGCCTCGACCAGCAGCGAGGTCGCCAGGATCTTGTTGCGCGGGCTGTACAGCAGATTGGCGCGCGGCACATGCGTGGAGCACACGGGCTTGCACTTGCCGCAGCGCAGGCAGTCCTTGACGCTGTCGGCGATGGCGCCGATGTCGCTCTGGCGCATGATCAGCGACTCGTGCCCCATCAGGCCGAAGCTCGGCGTGTAGGCGTTGCTCAGGTCGGCGAACATCAGCGAGGCACGCGACCCCTTATGCGCCGAATCGGCCTGCAGCGCTTGCCCATCAAGCGCCAACAGCTCCTGATTTCGCAGCAACTTGCCGCGATTGAAGCGCCCGTGCGGGTCGATCCTGCGCTTGTACTCGGCGAACGGCGCCAGCTCCTCGTTGGTCAGGAACTCCAGCTTGGTGATGCCGATGCCATGCTCGCCCGAGATCACGCCGTCCAGGCTGCGCGCCAGCACCATGATGCGGGCCACGGCCTCGTGCGCGGTCTGCAGCATGGCGTAGTTGTCGCTGTGCACCGGGATGTTGGTGTGCACGTTGCCGTCGCCCGCGTGCATGTGCAGCGCCACCCATACGCGGCCGCGCAGCACGCGCTGCTGCACCTCGCCCAGGGCCTGCATCAGCGGCTCGAAGTCGCTGCCGGTGAAGATGTTGCGCAGCGGGTCGCGGATCTGCGTCTTCCAGCTCGCGCGCAGGCTGTGGTCCTGCAGTTGCGGGAACAGCTCCTCCACGCGCCGCAGCCAGTCCTGCCACAGCGCGCGCGTGTCGTGCACCAGGGCCAGGGCCAGGGCCAGCTTTTCCTCCAGCAGCTCGGGCGAGGGCAGCTCGCCGCCCGCCTCGGGCTTGCCCAGCGGCAGGTTGCCGCGGGTCAGGAAATCCTCCAGCGCATCGGCCAGCTCGATCTTGTTGCGCAGGCTCAGCTCAATGTTGATGCGCTCAATGCCGTCGGTGTACTCCGCCATGCGCGGCAGCGGGATCACCACGTCCTCGTTGATCTTGAAGGCGTTGGTGTGGCGACTGATGGCCGCCGTCTTCTTGCGGTCGGCCCAGAACTTCTTGCGTGCCTCGGCGCTCACCGCCGTGAAGCCCTCGCCCGAGCGCGAGTTGGCGATGCGCACCACCTCGGCGGCGGCGCGGGCCACAGCGTCGGGGTCGTCGCCCACGATGTCGCCCACCAGCAGCATCTTGGGCAGGCCGCCGCGCTTGGACTTGGTGGTGTAGCCCACGGCCTTCAGGTAGCGGTCGTCCAGGTGTTCCAGGCCGGCCAGCAGCACGCCCGAGCGGTTCTGCTCGGCGAACATGAAGTCCTTGATCTCGACGATGCTGGGCACGGCGTCCTTGGCGTTGCCGAAGAACTCCAGGCACACGGTGCGCGTGTGCTCGGGCATGCGGTGCACTATCCAGCGCGCGCTGGTGATCAGGCCGTCCGTGCCCTCCTTCTGGATGCCGGGCAGGCCCGACAGGAACTTGTCCGTCACGTCCTTGCCCAGCCCCTCCTTGCGGAAGGTCTTGCCGGGAATGTCCAGGCGCTCGGTGCGGATCGGTGTCTTGCCGTCGGCCTCGAAATACTGCAGCTCGAAGCTGGCCACCTCGGCGTCGTGGATCTTGCCCAGGTTGTGGCCCACGCGGGTCACTTCCAGCCACTGCGCCTCGGGCGTGACCATGCGCCAGCTGGCCAGGTTGTCCAGCGCCGTGCCCCACAGCACGGCCTTCTTGCCGCCCGCGTTCATGGCGATGTTGCCGCCGATGCACGAGGCCTCGGCGCTCGTCGGGTCCACGGCAAAGACGAAGCCGGCGGCCTCCGCCGCGTCGGCCACGCGCTGGGTGACCACGCCGGCCTCGGTCCAGACGGTGCCCACCTCATGCTCCAGGCCCGGCAGGCGGCGCATCTCCACCGCGGTCATGGCCTCGAGCTTTTCGGTGTTGATGACGGCGCTGCGCCAGGTGAGCGGGATCGCGCCACCCGTGTAGCCCGTGCCGCCGCCACGCGGGATGATGGTCAGCTCCAGCTCGATGCAGGCCTTGACCAGCTGCGCCATCTCGGCCTCGGTATCGGGCGTGAGCACCACGAACGGGTATTCCACGCGCCAGTCGGTCGCGTCGGTCACGTGCGACACGCGCGACAGGCCGTCGAACTTGACGTTGTCCTTGGCCGTGTGGCGGCCCAGGCGGCGTGCCACCCGCTTGCGCAGCTCGCCGGCCTCGACCAGCGTGGCATCGAACTCGGCGATGGCCCGGCGCGCCGCGTCCACCAGCACGCCCACGCGGCGGTCGCGCTCGGCGTCCTCCTGCGGCAGGCGGCGCTTCTCGATCTCGGCCATGCGGTGCTTGAGCGCATCCACCAGCAGCCGGCGCCGGTCCGGGTTGTGCAGCAGGTCGTCCTGCAGGTAGGGGTTGCGCTGCACGACCCAGATGTCGCCCAGCACCTCGTAGAGCATGCGGGCCGAGCGGCCCGTGCGGCGCTCGCGCCGCAGCTGGTCCAGCACATCCCAGGCGGAGGCGCCCAGCAGGCGGATCACGATTTCCCGGTCGGAAAACGAGGTGTAGTTGTACGGGATTTCACGCAAACGGACGGGCTCGGCGCCTTGCGTCTGCAGGGCGGCCAGCGCAATCGGAACATTCATGGGATCAACCTGGGTCGGGCGCACCGCGCCCTCGTGCCTCGGGGCAGGGATTTTATGCCACGCCCCTCTGGCGTGCCGCCCTCTGGCGAGTGCCACTACGCCGCGCCTGGATGCGGGCGGTTCATTTCAAGCAAAATAGCCTCCAGCGCTTGACCAACAAGCGCAAGAAGATATCATTTTTATAGCAACCTCAGAACAGCACGCGGCTGCGGATGGTGCCGGGTACCTGGGCCAGCTTCTCCAGCGCCAGGTCGGACGAGCGCGCGTCGAGGTCGATCACCACGTAGCCCACCTTCTCGTTGGTCTGCAGGTACTGGCCGGCGATGTTGATGTGGTTGTCCGACAGGATGCTGTTGATCTGCGACAGCACGCCCGGCACGTTGCGGTGGATGTGCAGCAGCCGGTGCTTGCCCGGGTGGGCGGGCAACGCCACCTCGGGGAAGTTGACCGAGGTGATGCTGGTGCCGTTGTCGCTGTACTTGACGAGCTTTTCCGCCACCTCCAGCCCGATGTTGGCCTGCGCCTCCATGGTGGAGCCGCCGATGTGCGGCGTGAGGATCACGTTGTCCAGCCCGCGCAGCGGCGAGACGAATTCGTCCTTGTTGCTCTTGGGTTCGACGGGGAACACGTCCACGGCCGCGCCCAGCAGCCGGCGCTCCTTCAGCGCCTGGGCCAGCGGCTCGATCTCCACCACCGTGCCGCGCGAGGCGTTGATGAGGATGGCACCCGGCTTCATGGCCGCGATCTCGGCCGCGCCCACCATCCACTGGGTGGACGGCAGCTCGGGCACATGCAGGCTCACGATGTCGCTGGTCGCCAGCAGCTCGGCCAGCGAGCCCACCTGGCGCGCATTGCCCAGCGGCAGCTTGTTGACCACATCGTGAAAGACCACCTGCATGCCCAGCGCCTCGGCCATCACCGACAACTGGGTGCCGATCGAGCCGTAGCCCACGATGCCCAGCGTCTTGCCCCGGATCTCGTAGGCATTCGTGGCGCTCTTGAGCCAGCCGCCGCGGTGGGCCACGGCACTCTTCTCGGGCACGCCGCGCAGCAGCAGAATGGCCTCGGCCAGCACCAGCTCGGCCACGGAGCGGGTGTTGGAGTACGGCGCGTTGAACACGGCGATGCCGCGCTCGCGCGCCGCATTCAGGTCGATCTGGTTCGTGCCGATGCAAAACGCCCCCACGGCCACGAGCTTGTGCGCGTGAGCGAACACGTCCGCCGTGAGCTGGGTGCGCGAGCGGATGCCCAGGAAATGCACGTCCGCGATCTTCTGGCGCAGCTCGTCGCCCTCCAGCGCGCCGGACAGGGCCTCGACCTGCGTGTAGCCCGCGGCGCGCAGCACCTCCAGGGCAGAGGGATGAATGCCCTCCAGCAACAGAAACTTGATCTTGCTCTTATCCAGGGAAGTCTTGGCCATGGCGTGGTCACTCGGGAGTAAATGCCTGAAACGGCGTTGCGGATGAAATGGGCGTAGGCGGATCATTGTGCAATGCACAAATCCCTGCTTGCATCCATGCGAATCCATGCCGCCGACCGGCTTGGCGCAAGCTTCTTGTCAGGAAACGCCCGGCATTTGTCACAACACAGTCATACAAATGCCACAATTCCCGCACCATATCGTCGACGGGTTTACCCGGTTGTTGCCACTTTTTCGGTGTGCGACAACGACATATTCCTGTCATGAAACGTGGCCACCATCGCCGCTTTCAGGGCAATCGTCTATCAACGAGGAGCATTCATGCAGATCAAACACTTGACGTTGGCCGCAGCCGTGGCCGCCACCAGCCTGGCAGCCCAGGCCCAGACCGAAATCCAATGGTGGCATTCCATGACGGCCGTCAACAACGAGTGGGTCAACGACCTGGCCAAGCAGTTCAACGAAAGCCAGAAGGAATACAAGGTCGTGCCGACCTTCAAGGGCAGCTACGACGAGAGCATGACGGCCGCCATCGCCGCCTTCCGCTCGGGCAATGCGCCCCATGTCCTGCAGGTGTTCGAGGTGGGCACCGCCACCATGATGGCCAGCAAGGGCGCCACCGTGCCCGTGGCCAAGGTGATGAAGGACGCGGGCGCGGACTTCAACCCCGGCGCCTACATCCCCGCCGTGGCCGCCTACTACACGGCACCGAACGGCCAGATGCTGAGCTTCCCGTTCAACAGCTCCACAACCATCTTCTACTACAACAAGGACGCCTTCAAGAAGGCCGGCCTGAACGCCGACAAGGCCCCCGCCACCTGGCCCGAGGTCTTCGAGGCCGCCAAGAAGCTCAAGGCCAGCGGCCACAGCTGCCCCATGACGCTGGCCTGGAACGGCTGGACCCAGCTGGAGTCCTTCTCCGCCTGGCACAACGTGGAGTTCGCCACCGAGAAGAACGGTCTGAGCGCCAACGGCTACAAGGCCCGCATGAAGATCAACTCGCCGCTGCACGTGCGCCACATCGACAACCTGGCCAAGGCTGCCAAGGCCGGTGAGTACGTGTACAAGGGCCGCGGCTCGGCCGCCCAGGCCTCGTTCACCGCCGGCGAGTGCGCCATGATCCAGACCTCGTCGGGCTTCTACGGCGACGTGGCCAAGAACGCCAAGTTCGCCTACGGCCTGGCCCCCATGCCCTACTACCCCGACGTGAAGGGCGCGCCGCAGAACACCGTGATCGGCGGCGCCTCGCTGTGGGTCATGTCCGGCAAGAAGGCCGAAGAGTACAAGGGCGTGGCCAAGTTCTTCGAGTTCCTGTCCGACACCAAGGTGCAGGCCGCCAGCCACCAGCGCACCGGCTACCTGCCCATCACCATGGGCGCCTACGATCTGACGGACAAGTCCGGCTTCTACGCCAAGCACCCCGGCACCGATGTGGCCGTGAACCAGATGGTGCGCAAGGTGACCGACAACTCGCGCGGCATCCGTCTGGGCAACTATGTGCAGATCCGCACCATCGAGGACGAAGAACTCGAGCAGGTGTGGGCCGGCAAGAAGACGGCCAAGGAAGCGCTGGACGCCATCGTGAACCGCGGCAACGAACTGCTGGCGCGCTTCGAGCGCTCGTACAAGAAGTAATCCACGGCAACCCCGTGGCCCGCAAGGCGTTCCGGTGAACGCCCCTGCGCACACAGCGGCCCCGCCAGCGGGGCCGCATTTGTCTTTCCCCGGCGGTGCCATTGCGCACCGGCGGTTTTTTTGTTTATGAACGTCATGGAAAAACGCGTACTTTTCCGCTCGGCGTGGCTGCCCTGGGTGCTGATCGCCCCGCAGTTGCTCATCATCGGTATCTTCTTCTTCCTGCCCGCGGGCCAGGCCGTTCTGCAATCGTTCCAGATGGAAGATGCGTTCGGCATGAGCAGCGAGTGGGTGGGCCTGGACAACTTCCGCCAGCTGTTCGACAACCCGTCCTATCTGGAGTCGTTCCAGCGCACGGCGCTGTTCTCGGCCCTGGTGGCGGGCATCGGCATCGTGGTTTCTCTGGCCCTGGCCATCTTCGCCGACCGGATCGTGCGCTTCGCCATGGTCTACAAGACCTTGCTCATCGTGCCCTATGCCGTGGCGCCGGTGATCGCCGGCGTGCTGTGGGTGTTCCTGTTCTCGCCCTCCATCGGCGTGGTCACCTACTACCTGGGCAAGCTGGGCTACAACTGGAACCACATGATGAACGACGGCCAGGCCATGACGCTGATCGTCATCGCCTCGGTGTGGAAGCAGATTTCCTACAACTTCCTGTTCTTCCTGGCGGGCCTGCAGTCCATCCCCAAGGCGCTGATCGAGGCCGCCTCCATCGACGGCGCCGGCCCCTGGCGCAGGTTCTGGAACATCCAGCTGCCGCTGCTGTCGCCCACGACGTTCTTCCTGCTGGTCATCAACATCGTCTACGCGTTCTTCGACACCTTCGGCATCATCGACGCGGCCACCCAGGGCGGCCCGGGCCAGTCCACCTCCATCCTGGTCTACAAGGTGTACCAGGACGGCTTCAAGGCGCTGGACCTCGGCGGCTCGGCGGCGCAGTCGGTGATCCTGATGTTCATCGTCGTGGCCCTCACGGTGATCCAGTTCCGCTATGTCGAAAAGAAGGTGCAGTACTGATGCATGCCTCCCACCCCTGCGCGGCACCCCAACTAGTGAATCTGGAGTTCTCCCATGGTTGACCGCAACCCCTGGTTCAACATCCTGTCCCACGCCATCCTGATCCTCGGCGTGGCCATCGTGGCCTTCCCGCTGTACCTGGCCCTGATCGCCTCCACGCACACGGCCGAGGCCATCGTGCAGTCCCCCATGCCGCTGCTGCCCGGCGCGCACATGTGGGACAACTACAAGGCCGCCCTCTTCGGCTCCGGCAAGCTGGGCTCCAACACCAATGTGGTGAACATGATGTGGGTGAGCTTCGTGGTGGCCATGGTCATCACGGTGGGCAAGATCGCCATCTCGCTGCTGTCGGCCTTCGCCATCGTGTACTTCCGTTTTCCGTTCAAGATGCTGTGCTTCTGGGCCATCTTCATCACGCTGATGCTGCCCGTGGAAGTGCGTATCCTGCCCACGTACAAGGTGGTGGCCGACCTGGGCCTGCTCAACAGCTACGCGGGCCTGACCCTGCCGCTGATCGCCTCCGCCACCGCCACCTTCCTGTTCCGCCAGTTCTTCCTGACCGTGCCGGACGAGCTGGTGGAGGCGGCGCGCATCGACGGCGCCGGGCCCATGCGCTTCTTCAAGGACGTGCTGGTGCCCCTGTCGCGCACCTCCATCGCGGCGCTGTTCGTCATCCAGTTCATATACGGCTGGAACCAGTACCTGTGGCCGCTGCTCATGACCACCTCGGAAGACATGTACCCCGTGGTCATCGGCATCAAGCGCATGCTGGCCGGCGGCGAGGCCGCCGTGGACTGGAACATCGTGATGGCCACCGCGCTGCTGGCCATGCTGCCGCCCACCGCCGTCGTCATCCTGATGCAAAAGTGGTTCGTCAAAGGCCTGGTGGATACCGAAAAGTAAGCCCCTTGCCCGCACCACTCGTGAACCACTGAAATCATTGCTCCCATGGCCTCCATCTCCCTCAAAAACATCGTCAAGCACTACGGCAAGGGCAAGACTGCCGTGCCGGTCATCCACGGCGTCAACGCGGAAATCAAGGACGGTGAATTCATCGTCATCGTCGGTCCCTCCGGCTGCGGCAAGTCCACGCTGCTGCGCATGATTGCCGGCCTGGAAGAAATCACCGGCGGCGAGCTGCACATCGGCGACAAGGTCGTCAACAACATGGAACCCGCCCAGCGCAACATCGCCATGGTGTTCCAGAACTACGCGCTGTATCCCCACATGACCAACTACGAGAACATGGCCTATGGCCTGAAGCTCGCCAAGGTCCCCAAGGATGAGATCAAGCGCCGCGTGGACAAGGCCGCCCAGATCCTGGAACTGTCCCACCTGCTGGACCGCAAGCCGCGCCAGCTGTCGGGCGGCCAGCGCCAACGCGTGGCCATGGGCCGCGCCATCGTGCGCCAGCCCCAGGTGTTCCTGTTCGACGAGCCCCTGTCCAACCTGGACGCCAAGCTGCGCGCCCAGACCCGCATCGAGATCCAGAAGCTGCACCAGGAGCTGGGCATCACCAGCCTGTTCGTGACCCACGACCAGGTCGAGGCCATGACGCTGGCCCAGCGCATGATCGTGATGAACGGCGGCAACGTGGAGCAGTTCGGCTCGCCGGAAGAGGTCTACCACACGCCCGCGTCCACCTTCGTGGCCAGCTTCATCGGCTCGCCGCCCATGAACCTGCTCAAGAACGCCCCCGGCGGCAAGGCCGGGCAGATCCTGGGCATCCGCCCGGAGCACATGGACCTCGTGGCCTCGGGCGGCTGGGACTTCCGGGTCGAAACCGTGGAACTGCTGGGCGCCGAGCGCCTGGTGTATGGCTCCGTCAACGGCGAGGCGATGACGATCCGCCTGGACGAAGGCCTGCCCTATCCGAAGCCCGGCGAGACCACGCACCTGCAGCCCCGCGAAGACCGCCTGCACTGGTTCAACGCAGAGACGGGCAAGCGGATCTGACCATGCCCCACACCTCCCTGCGCCCCTGGCCCTACCCCCGTTGGGCAGCCCACCGCGGCGCCGGCAAGCTGGCGCCGGAAAACACCCTGAGCGCCTTCCGGCTGGGCGCGCAGCATGGCTATCGCTTCTTTGAATGCGACGCCAAGCTGTCCAAGGACGGCGTGCTGTTCCTCATGCACGACGCCACGCTGGAGCGCACCACCAATGGCCACGGCATCGGCGCCGATCTGACCATGGGCGAGATCGCCCAGCTGGACGCCGGCAGCTGGCATTCGCGCGCCTACGCGGGCGAGCCGCTGCCCACGCTGGAGGCGCTGGCCCGCTGGTGCCTGGCCAACCACCTGCACCTGAACGTGGAAATCAAGCCCACGCCCGGCCAGGAGGAGGAAACCGGCCGCGCCACGGGCGAGCTGATGAACCGCCTCTGGCCTCGGAGCATCGTCCAGCCCCTGTTCACCTCGTTCAAACCCGCGTCGCTGCAGGGCGCCAGGGACACGGCCCCGCACATCCCGCGCGGCCTGCTCGTGGACCGGTTCGCCGATGGCACGGGCGAGGCGGACCTCCGGCTCGCCCTCCAACTGGACTGCTCGGCCTTGGTGCTCAACCACGCACTGTGGACCGCCGAACTGGTGACCAAGGTGCACGGCGCCGGTCTGCGCTGCAGCAGCTACACGGTCAACGACGAATGGGCCGCCCGGCGCCTGATCGACCTCGGCACCGACGGCATCATCACCGACCGCGTGGACCTGTTCAGCCCCTGCGCGGACTGACCCCGCAGCCCCGGAGGCGGGCGGCCCCGGCGGCCACCGCCCTGCTTACATCGCGCAGCCATCGCTCACACAAAGTGCGGCCGCCGGCCGCGCGCCGGCCCGGCCGGCGGCGGAAAATGCGCGCATGAATCGCCACCGCAGCACCCGCCCGACCCCGCCGCCCCACCGAGGGAGCCCGGCCCCCGGGCCGCTGGTGCGCCTGCCGCTGGGCTGGCTGCTCGCGCTCTGGATCGCCTGCCTGGGCGCCTTTCCCGCGCAGGCCCAGAACCGGCCGGCCGCGGCGCCTGCGCCGGCCGCCATCACCCAGACCGATGCGGACAACGCCCCCCTGCCCCAGGTGGACGAGTTGCGCAAGCAACTCGACGCCCTTCCGCAGAAGATCGGCGAGGAGGACGACGGCCGCAGGCTGCTGACCGACGTCAACGCCATCGGCACGGCCGCCGAGCGCCTGGCCGCCCACCGCACCACCGAGCTGGCTGACCTGGACCTGCGCCTGGCCGGCCTGGGCCCCGCGCCCGAGAAGGGCAAGCCGGCCGACACGCCCGACGTGGCCGAGCAGCGCACGGCGCTGAACAAGCAGCGCTCGGCCATCGACGCCGAACTCAAGCTCGCGCGCCTCATCGCCGTCGATGCCGAGCAGCGCGGCGCCGACCTGATCCGCCAGCGCCGCGCGCAGTTCCAGGCCCAGCTCGCCCGGCGCACCGACTCGCCCCTGAGCCCCTCGTTCTGGCGCAACCTGCGCAACGCCGCACCGGGCGACCTGGACCGCCTGCAGGCCCTGGGCGAAGACCTGCGCGACGCGGCCAACGCCACGCTGGATTCGCCGCGCCGCGGCGCCTTCCTGGGCTCGCTGGCGCTGGCCCTACTGCTGGCCGTGGGCGGCACCTGGCTGGCCGAACGCGTGCTGGTGCGGGCCCTGCCGCCCCGCCTGCCCGCCGCACGGCTGCGCCGCTCGCTGCTGGCCGCCACCGCCATCGTGGTGAACGTGCTCATCATCGGCGCGGCCATGCAGCTGGCCTGGAGCGGGCTGCGGCTCGGCGGCACGCCGGGCGAGGACGTGCTGGCGCTCCAGCAGGCCAGCCTGCGCGCCGCCGCCTACGCCACCTTCGTGATCACGCTGGGCCATGCGCTGCTGGCGCGCCGGCGCAGCTCCTGGCGCCTACTGCCCATCTCCGACGACCTGGCCCGGCGCCTGAGCCCCTTCCCCTGGTGGGTGGCCCTGCTGTCGGCCCTGGGCGGGCTGGTGACGGAGGTCAACGCCATCGTCGGCGCCAGCCTGGCGGCCGAGGTGCTGGTGCACGCCGTGTTCGCACTGCTGTTGTCCGTCACGGTGGCGGCGGCCCTGGGCCGCCTGCGCACCACGCCGGATGCGTCCGCCCGCGGCGACGGCACGGCGACCGCGGATGCAGCGCCGAGACAGGCCGCCGGCCGGCCGCTGTGGGTGGGGCTGATCCTGGCCGGCGCCGGCCTGGCCGCGGCGGCCACGGTGCTGGCCGTGGCCATCGGCTTCATCGCGCTGGCCGGCACGGTGGCCCGGCAGATGGTGTGGGCCGGCGTGGTCTTCTCCTCGACCTATCTGCTGGTGCAGCTGATCGACGACCTGTGCGATGCGCTGCTGTCCTCCCGAGGCGGCTTCGGCGCGCGCGTGCACGCCACGCTGGGCATTGATGCCCTGCTGCTGGACCAGGCGGCGGTGCTGGTCTCGGGCGTGCTGCGGCTGCTGCTGCTGTTCTACACGGCGATCGCCCTGATGGCGCCGCTGGGCACCAACCCGGACGAGCTGTTCCGCCGCGGCAGCAGCGTGGACCACAGCCTGAAGATCGGCGACTTCACGCTCGCGCCCCAGGCCCTGCTCACCGCGCTGGCGGTGGTCTGCGGGGGCTTCCTGGCGATCCGCCTCATCAAGCGCTGGCTCAGCGACCGCTATTTCCCGCACACCACGCTGGAGCCGGGCATGCGCAGCTCCATCGTCACGCTGCTGGGCTACATGGGCGGCGTGGTGGTGATCGCCGTGGCGCTGGCGGGCCTGGGCATCAGCGTGGAGCGCATCGCCTGGGTGGCCAGCGCGCTGTCGGTGGGCATCGGCTTCGGGCTGCAGGCCATCGTGCAGAACTTCATCTCGGGCCTGATCCTGCTGGCCGAGCGGCCGGTGAAGGTGGGCGACTGGGTGGTGCTGGGCGACACCGAGGGCGACGTGCGCCGCGTGAACGTGCGCGCCACCGAAATCCAGCTCGGCGACCGCTCCACGCTGATCGTGCCCAACTCCGAGTTCATCACCAAAACCGTGCGCAACATGACGCTGGGCGGCGCCCAGGGCCGCGTGCTGCTGCGCCTGCCCGCGCCGCTGGACACCGACGCGCGGCGCATGCGCGCGCTGATCCTGCAGGCCTTCGAGGCGCATGAGGACATGCTGGACACGCCCGCCCCCTCGGTCACGCTGGAGGGCCTGAACAGCGGCACGCTGACCTTCCTGGCGATCGGCTACGTGAGCAGCCCGCGCAACGCGGCGGGCGTGCGCAGCGACGTGCTGTTCGCCATCCTCGACGCGCTGCGCGAGGCGGGCCTGGCGCTGTCGCCACCCGCCACCACCTCGGTCGCGCCGCCACAGCCCGGGCCGGCGGACGGGGCCCTGCCGCTGCCGGACAATGCCTGATTGCTATTATTTTAATAGCTAATTGCGCTTACCACATAAGCACAAGAGGCCATTTTCAATGGTGCTGCGCGACCTGTTCGCGCACATAGCCGGCCACCGCGGCCAGCACCTGGTCGAGGTGCCGCTGCAGCGGCGCGAAGCCGGCATTGGGTGCGCGCGTGTCCTCGTCCATGTACACCGGGCGGCGGATCTCGATCTGCAGGCTGTGGCGCTGCAGCTGCGGCTGGCCGATGCGGCCGATCAGCTCCACGCCCTTGTAGGGCTCGTTGAGCGCCACGCTGTAGCCGAAGCCGCGCAGCTGCTCGGCGATCAGGTGCACGAAGTCGGGCGCGCAGGTCGTGCCGTCGCGATCGCCCAGCACGAAGTCGGCCAGCGGCGGCGCATCCAGGCGGCCCAGGCGGCGGTACACGTCGTTGGGCATGGAGTGCAGGTTCAGGTGCCACACGCCGCCAAAGCGCTGCACGCTGGCGTCGATGGCCTGCTGCAGCGCCGCGTGGTAGGGGCGCCAGTAGCGCGCGATGCGGTGCTGCACCTCGGCCACCGTGCGCTTGCGCGCATACAGCGGCGTGGCCACGCCGTCCTTGCTGATGCGCTGCCAGATCAGGCCCAGGCCCTGCTGCGTCTTGACGCCGGGCGCCAGCGGCACGGGCCAGTCGCCGTCGATCTGCGCCGGGTCCAGGTCGGTGTCGCTGCGGTTCACGTCGATGTAGGTGCGCGGAAAGGTCGCCGCCAGCAGCGTGGCGCCATGCGCGGGCGCCGTGTGCCACAGGCGGTGCACATGCGTGTCCTCGCCGCGGCGCAGCAGCGCCATGGGCACGGCGTGGCCGAAGTCGTCCGGATAGGCCGTGCCGCTGTGCGGCGAGTCGCACACCAGCGGCAGCGGCTCGGCCGTGGGGAGCCAGACCTCGACCGGGGTCTCCGGCCGGGGGCTCAGGTCGTCATGCAAACCCATCAAAGCCCCGATCGCTCAGTCCATGCTGATGTTGGCGCGCTTGGCCACGGCCGTGTAGCGGTCGATGGCGGCCTGGATCTGCTTGGCGAACTGCTCGGGCGTGTTGCCCATGGATTCGCCGGAAATGCTCTTTTGCTTTTCCAGGTAGTCGGGCATGGCCATGGCCTTGTGCGCCGCGGCGTTGAGCTTGGCGATGACCTCCTTGGGCGTGCCCGCGGGCGCCACCAGGCCGAACCAGCCGCCGTCGCCCATGCCGGGGAAGCCCAGCTCGGTGTAGGTGGGCACGTCGGGCAGCACCTCGCTGCGCTTCAAGGCCAGCACCGCCAGCGGGCGCAGCTTGCCGCCCTTGATGTGCGGCAGCGTGGAGGGCAGGTTGTCCGTCATCGAGGTCACCTGGCCGGCCAGCGCGTCGTTGATGGCCTGGCCCGCGCCCTTGTACGGGATGTGCAGCAGCTGCATGCCCGCCAGATTCATGAAGTTCTCGATGTTGGCGTGGCCCAGCGAACCCGTGCCCGGCGAGGCGAAGGTGTACTTGCCGGGCTCCTTCTTGGCCAGGGCGATGAATTCCTGCATGGTCTTGGCCGGCACGCTGGGGTGCACCACGAAGACGCTGGGCACGCTCATCACGTTGGTGATGGGGGCGAAGTCCTTCACCGCGTCGTAGGGCAGCTTGCTGAAGATGGCGGGGTTGGAGCCGTGCGTGCTCACCGTGGCCATGCCGATGGTGTAGCCGTCGGGCGCGCTCTTGGCGATCGCGTCGGCGCCGATGGAGCCGCCCGCGCCGCCCTTGTTGTCCACCACCACAGCCTTGCCCAGGATCGGGCCCATCTTGTCGGCCAGCAGACGGGCCACCATGTCGGTGGAGCCGCCGGGCGCGAACGGCACGATCAGCTTGATGGGACGGTTGGGGTAGTCGCTGGCCTGCGCGTGCGCCAGCGGCGCGAAGGCGGCAGCGGCGGCGCAGGCGGCCAGGGTGGACAGCAGGGTACGGCGCATTGCCATGGTGTTCTCCTCGTTGTTGGATGAAATGCGGGGTGTCCCGATTCTTGAGCGCGCCGCCGCCCGCGAAAAGCGACAAAATGGCCCCCACCCATTACCAACGCTCATCAATCAGCCCACCCATGCGCATCCACTCGCCCTCGCTGCCCGAACTCCACGCCTTCGCCACCGCGGCACGGCGAGGCAGCTTCTCGCAGGCGGCCGAAGAACTGAGCGTGACCCAGGGCGCCATCAGCCGCTCCATCGCCCGGCTGGAGGAGCACCTGGGCGTGGCGCTGTTCGCGCGCGAGGGCCGGCGCAGCGTGCTCACGCGCGCGGGGGCCGACTACCTGCAGGCCGTGGGCCCGTCGATCGCCACCATCGAATCCGCCACGCTGGCCGTGCGCACGCGGCGCAGCCCGCGCCAGCTGCGCCTGTCGGTGGCGCCCACGCTGTTCAGCCACTGGCTGATCCCGCGCCTGCCGGGCTTTCACGCCAGCCATCCGGGCACGGGCCTGTCGTTCGCCCCCTACCGGCGCGACGACCCGCTCACCGCGCCCGACATCGACGCCTGGGTCCGCGTGGGCCAGGCCGACTGGCCCGCGGGCATCGCGGCAGACTACCTCGTGGGGCGCGAGCTCGTGCCCATCTGCCGCCCGGCCGACCTGCAGGGACCGCAGGCCATCCGCACGCCCGCCGACCTGCTGGCGCGGCCGCTGCTGTTCCACACCCACTACCCGGACAACTGGGCCCACTGGTTCGACGGCGTGGGCTGCGCCCACGGCCCCCTGGCGCCGGCGGCGGACTTCGAGCTGGTCTCGCTGCTGGTGCAGGCCGTGATCGCCGGCCTGGGCGTGGCCGTGGTGCAGCGCGCGCTGGTGGAGCCGGAGCTGGCCGCCGGCCGCATCGCCATCGCCGTGGACCGCCCCGTCACGCTGGAGCGCGGCTACCACCTGTGCATTCCCACGGGGCGCGCGCCCAATCCGGCGCTGCAGGAGCTGCGCGACTGGCTGCTGGCGCAGGCCGCGGGCTGACGCCTGCAGCCGTGCCGCGCATGCACAACGCATCGCACTGGCGCGGCCCAAGCCCGGGCAGCCCAGCAAGGGCCGCCCCGCAGCGAGGGCTGCGTCCCCCTTCCCACGCGCAGCGTGAGAGAGGGGGGAAGGCGCGAAGCGACTCAGGGGGGCTTCACTTCAGCCGCGCCAGGCGCGCAGCAGCAGCCACTGGCTGCTGGCGCAGGCCAGCACCAGGGCGGCATAGGTGAGCATCTTTCCGTCGCGGCCCAGCAGGGCCAACCCCGCCGCCAGCGCCCCGCACCCCACTATGAAATTAATAGCTATTGGCGCAATCCAGCCGTGCGCTTTCGCCACTTTTCGCATAAAGACGTGGCTGCACAGCACCAGCAGGGCCGCCACCGCGAAGGCGGGGGCGACGAAGTTCAGCAGGTGGTTCAGGATGGCGAGCAGGCTCATGGAGTCATGATGCAGATCAAGACATCTGTCCGACAGCCTGCCTGATCGCGGCGCAAATTTTATAATCGCCGTCCATGGCAGTCTGGGCCCTCGGCATCAATCACCACACCGCACCGCTGGATCTGCGGGGCCGGTTCGCGTTCGCCCTGGACCAGATCGCGCCCACGCTTGACGGGCTGCGCCAGTCGCTGGCCGGCGGCGCGGGCCGCCAGCCCGGTGTGGAGACGGCCATCATCTCCACCTGCAACCGCACCGAGATCTACTGCGCCGCCCCCACATCCGTCCCCGGCCCGGCCCTGGACCACACGCTGGACTGGCTGGCCCACAGCGGCGGCGTGAGCCCGGCGCTGCTGCGTTCGCACTCCTACGCGCTGGAAAACGGCCTGGTCGCGCGCCACGCCTTCCGCGTGGCCAGCGGGCTCGACTCCATGGTGCTGGGCGAGGCCCAGATCCTGGGCCAGATGAAGGACGCCGTGCGCGCCGCCGAAGGCGCGGGCGCCCTGGGCACCACGCTGAACCAGCTGTTCCAGCGCAGCTTCGCCGTGGCCAAGGAGGTGCGCACCAGCACCGACATCGGCGCGCACAGCATCAGCATGGCCGCCGCGGCCGTGCGCCTGGCGGGCCAGCTGTTCGAGGACCTGGGCCAGATCCGCGTGCTGTTCGTGGGCGCGGGCGAGATGATCGAGCTGTGCGCCACGCACTTCGCGGCCAAGAATCCGAAGCAGATCACCATCGCCAACCGCACGCTGGAGCGCGGCGAGAAGCTGGCCGCGCGCTTCGGCGGCGAGGTGATGCGCCTGGCCGACCTGCCCGACAACCTGCACGAATACGATGCGGTGATCAGCTGCACCGCCAGCAGCCTGCCCATCATCGGCCTGGGCGCGGTGGAGCGCGCGCTCAAGAAGCGCCGCCACCGCCCCATGTTCATGGTCGACCTGGCCGTGCCGCGCGACATCGAGCCCGAGGTCAAGGCCCTGGAAGACGTGTACCTGTACACCGTGGACGACCTGGCCAGCGTGGTGCAGACCGCCCAGGCCAACCGCCAGGCGGCCGTGGCACAGGCCGAGGCCATCATCGACGCCGGCGTGCAAAGCTTCATGCACTGGATGGAGCTGCGCAGCCCCGTGGGCGGCGCGGGCGGCGTGGTGCCGCTGATCCGCCAGCTCAACACCCAGGCCGACGAATGGCGCGCCCTGGAGATCGCCCGCGCCAAGAAGCTGCTGGCCAAGGGCGAGGACATTGACGTGGTGCTGGAGGCCCTCTCGCGCGGCCTCGCGCAGAAGATGCTGCACGGCACCATGGCCGAACTGCGCGCCGGCGATGCCGACACGCGCGCCCAGACGGCCCAGGCGGTCTCGCGCCTGTTCCTGCGCTCGCAGGCCAAGAACAACCTGTAGCGGCGCCCGCCGCCAGCTCTCAAGCCAAATCGGCACGCAGCGCTTGCTGGTCAAGCGCAACCAGCTACGAAATAAGTAGCAATTTCTTTCCCCCTGCCCCATGAAACCCTTTCTCCGCAGCCAGTTGGAACGCTACGCCCAGCGCCTTGAAGAACTGGACTTCCTGCTCTCGCGCGAAGACATCATGGCCGACATGCAGCAGTACCGCGCCATCTCGCGCGAGCATGCCGACGTGACCGCCGTGGCCGGCCGCTACGCCCGCTACCGCCAGCGCGAGGCCGACCTGGCCGGCGCGCGCGAGATGCTGGAGGACGCCGACATGGCCGAGATGGCGCAGGAAGAAGTCGCCGCCGCCGAGGCCGAGCTGCTGCAGCTCGAAGACGAGCTGCAGCGCCTGCTGCTACCGAAGGACCCCGACGACGCGCGCAACGCCTTCGTCGAAATCCGCGCCGGCACGGGCGGCGACGAGTCGGCCCTGTTCGCCGGCGACCTGGCCCGCATGTACACGCGCTACGCCGCCACCGTGGGCTGGAAGGTGGAGATCATGAGCGCCAACGAGAGCGAGATCGGCGGCTACAAGGAAGTGGTGCTGCGCGTCGAGGGCGATGACGTCTACGGCGCGCTGCGCTTCGAGTCGGGCGGCCACCGCGTGCAGCGCGTGCCCGCCACCGAAACCCAGGGCCGCATCCACACCAGCGCCTGCACCGTGGCCGTGATGCCCGAACCCGACGAGACCCAGGCCATCACGCTGAACCCGGCCGACCTGCGCATCGACACCTTCCGCGCCAGCGGCGCGGGCGGCCAGCACATCAACAAGACCGACTCGGCCGTGCGCGTGGTGCACATCCCCACCGGCATCGTCGCCGAATGCCAGGACGGGCGCAGCCAGCACAGCAACAAGGCCAAGGCGCTGCAGGTGCTGCAGGCGCGCATCCAGGAGAAGGAGCGCAGCGAGCGCGCCTCCAAGGAGGCCGCGCTGCGCAAGGGCCTGATCGGCAGCGGCGACCGCAGCGACCGCATCCGCACCTACAACTTCCCGCAGGGGCGCCTGACCGACCACCGCATCAATCTCACGCTGTACAAGCTGCTGGCCATCATGGAAGGCGACCTGAGCGAGGTGCTGCAGGCCCTGCAGCACGCGCGCGAGGCCGAGCTGCTGGCAGAGCTGGAAACATCGGTGTGAGCCAAATCGGCCTGCAGCGCCCATGCACCAAGCGCAAAAAGCTATGAAAACAATAGCAAACATCGCCCAGGCCCTCGCGCAGGCGCAAGCTGGGGGCCTGGCGCGCATCGACGCGCAGATGCTGCTGCTGCACCTGCTGCAGCGCCCCACGCACGACCGCGCCTGGCTGCTGACGCACGACGGCGACGCGCTGGACACGGCCACCCTGGCCCGCTACCAGGCCCTGTGCGCGCGCCGCGCGGCGGGCGAGCCCGTGGCCTACCTCACGGGCCGCAAGGAGTTCTGGGGCCTGTCGCTGGCCGTGGATGCCCGCGTGCTCGACCCGCGCCCCGACACCGAGACCCTGGTCGCCTGGGCGCTGGAGCTGCTGGCCCCGCACGCCGCCCCGCGCGTGGCCGACCTGGGCACGGGCAGCGGCGCCATCGCCCTGGCGCTGCGCTACGCCCGCCCCGACGCCCAGGTGCTGGCCGTGGACGCCAGCGCCGACGCCCTGGCCGTGGCCCGCGCCAACGCCGAGCGGCTGGGCCTGCCCGTGCGCTTCGCCCAAGGCGACTGGCTGGAGGGCGTGGCCGGGCCGTTCGACGCCATCGTCAGCAACCCGCCCTACATTGCCGCGCAGGACCCGCACCTGGCCGCGCTCACCCACGAGCCGCTCTCGGCCCTGGCCAGCGGCGCCGACGGGCTGGCCGACATCCGCGCCATCGTCGCCCAGGCCCCGGCACGGCTGGGTCCCGGCGGCTGGCTGCTGCTGGAGCATGGCTGGGACCAGGCGGACGCCGTGCAGGCCCTGCTGCGCGCGGCGGGCTTCACCCAGGTGCAAGGCCGCCACGACCTGGCCGGCATAGCCCGATGCAGCGGCGGGTCAATGCCGGGGGGTGCGGGGAATGAAATAATCCCCGGGTAGCCGCCCTTCCCCGGGCGCCCCATTTCAGGAGAACCCCATGAGCGACGTCCAGCAACGCATCGACCAACTGGTCAAGACCAACGACATCCTGCTGTTCATGAAGGGCAGCGCAAGCTTTCCCATGTGCGGCTTCTCGGGCCGCGCCATCCAGATCCTCAAGGCTTGCGGCGTGGACGCCAAGCAGATCGCCACCGTGAACGTGCTGGAGGACCAGGAAATCCGCCAGGGCATCAAGGACTACAGCAAGTGGCCCACCATTCCCCAGCTCTACGTGAAGGGCGAGTTCATCGGCGGCTCGGACATCATGATGGAGATGTACGAGTCGGGTGAGCTGCAGCAGGTGCTGGGCACCGGCGCCCAGGGCTGATCGCCACACACGCCAGCCAGCCGCCCGCCGGGCGGCTTTTTTGTGCCTCCATGGGGGATTTTTCCGACAGGCGGCGCCGCCCCGCTGTGCTTGAATGGCTCTGTCCACCGCCCCGGGGAGCATGACATGACCAGCCACAGCCTTGTTCCGCAAGCCCCCGCCCTGAGCCTGCCCGTGGCCCAGATGCGCAATGTGTTCCACCCCGCGGATGTCGCGCGCAAGCTCGCGCGGCTGGAGGAGTCCGGCGCGCAGCGCGAGCATGAGCACCTGCGCAGCGTCTATGAACGCATGCTGGAGCGCGGCCCCGAGCGCTTCCAGGTCAAGCCCGCGGGCCTGCCCGACATGGGGCCGCTGTACGAGCAGCTGCCCAACTTCACCGAGGTGCTCCATGATGTGCGCCGCCAGGTGGCCCTGGCCCAGGACAGCCGCGACTGGCTGGAGGTCGCGCCCATGCTGCTGCTGGGCGCGCCGGGCATCGGCAAGACGCATTTCGCGCGCCAGCTCTCGGCCCTGCTGGGCACGGGCATGAACCTGGTGCCCATGAACTCGATGACGGCGGGCTGGCTGCTGTCCGGCTCGTCCGCGCAGTGGAAGGGCTCGCGCCCCGGCAAGGTGTTCGAGGCCCTGGTGGACGGCGAGTACGCCAACCCGGTGATCGTGGTGGACGAGATCGACAAGGCCTCGGGCGACGCGCAGTACGACCCGCTGGGCGCGCTCTACGCGCTGCTGGAGCACGATACGGCCCAGAGCTTCACCGACGAATTCGCCGACGTGGCCATCGACGCAAGCCAGATCATCTGGATCACCACCGCCAACGACGAGCGCGGCATTCCCGGCCCCATCCTGAACCGCATGAACGTGTTCGAGGTCCAGCCGCCCACGCCGGTCCAGGCCCGCGCCATCGCGCAGCGGCTGTACCAGGGCATACGCGCCGAGCATGACTGGGGCCGCCACTTCGACCCCGAGCCCCAGCCCGACGTGCTGGACCTGCTGGCCCGGATGCCGCCGCGCGAGATGCGCCGCGCGCTCATGACCGGCTTTGGCAACGCGCGCCTGGAACAGCGCGGCCGCATCGAGGCCGCCGACCTGCCCGCCGCCGCGGGCCGCAAGCCGCGCATGGGCTTCACGCAGTAACCCCTGGCGCCGGCTGCCAGCGGCGCCGGCGCGCATGCCCCCCGCTACACTCGACGGCATCCGACCGCGTCGTGCTTCAGCGCGTGGCACACCCGCCATGAACGCGCCCGCACCCGCAACCTGCACATGCCCCTCTCCGAAAGCCTGATCGTCATCGTCATCCTCATCGTGGCCAGCGCGTTCTTCTCGCTGGCCGAGATTTCCCTGGCGGCCTCGCGCCGCCTGCGCCTGCGGCAGCTGGCCGATGAGGGAGATCTCCGCGCCGAGCGCGTGCTGCGCCTGCAGGAAGACCCTGGCGACTATTTCACCGCGGTGCAGATCGGCCAGAACGCCGTGGCCGTGCTGGGCGGCATCGTGGGCGAAGGCGCACTGAGTCCGCATTTCGCCCGGTTCTTCGGCCTGTGGCTGAGCGCGCCGCATGCGGAAACGGCGGGCTTTCTGCTGTCGTTCACCGTCGTCACCTCGCTGTTCATCCTGTTTGCCGACCTGTTTCCGAAACGCATGGGCATGGCCGAGCCGGAACGCCTGGCCCTGCGGGTGGTGGTGCCCATGCATGCCACCATGTCGCTGCTGCGGCCCGTGGTGTGGCTCTACAGCCGCTGCGCGGACCTGCTGTTTCGCGTGCTGGGCATGCGCGCGCTGCGCGACGAGCGCGTCACCTCCGACGACATCCTGGCCATGATGGAGGCCGGCGCGCGCGCCGGCGTGCTGGCCGCGCGCGAGCAGCAGGTGATCGAGAACGTGTTCGAGCTCGACTCGCGCAGCGTCACCAGCAGCATGTCGCCACGCGACCGCGTGGCCTATTTCCTGCGCGACGATCCCGACACGGTGATCCGCGCGCGCATCGCAGCCGAGCCGTTCTCCACCTATCCCGTGTGCAACGGCGACATCGACCATGTGGTGGGCTATGTGGACGCCAAGGACCTGTTCCAGCGCGTGCTGAACGACCAGCCGATCTCGCTGGCCGACGAGGGCCTGGTGCGCAAGGTGCTCATCGTGCCGGACCGGCTGTCGCTGGCCGAGGTGCTGGAGCAGTTCCGCCAGGTGCACGAGGACTTTGCCGTCATCGTCAATGAATACAGCCTGGTGGTGGGCGTGGTCACGCTCAACGACGTGATGAGCACGGTGATGGGCGACCTGGTGGGCCCCGCCGACGAGGAGCAGATCGTGCGCCGCGACGAGAACTCCTGGCTCATCGACGGCACGACCCCCGTGAACGACGTGCTGCACGCGCTCGACCTGGACGAGCTGCCCCACGCCGACGAATACGAAACCCTGGCAGGCTTTTTGATGGTGATGCTGCGCCGCGTGCCGCGGCGCACGGACAGCGTGAGCTGGGGCGACTACAAGTTCGAGGTGCTGGACGTGGACAGCTACCGCATCGACCAGGTCATGGTGTCGCGGCTGTCCTCGGCGCCAGCGGCCGGCGGCGATCAGGCGGCCGACGTGCGCTCCTGAAAGAACCAGTTGCGCTGCGCCGCGAACACAGCGTTCGGGTAGGGCGACTTGCCGCGGCTGCCGTTGTAGCGGCCCAGCGCCATGTACAGGTCGCCGCGCTCGCGGTCGAGGTAGTGGCGCAGGATGACGCAGCCAAAGCGCAGGTTGGTCTGCATGTGGAACAGCTTGCCCGCATCGCCGTCGCCGATCACGCGCGTCCAGAACGGCATCACCTGCATGTAGCCGCGCGCGCCCACGGACGACACGGCGAACTTGCGGAAGGCGCTCTCCACCTGGATCAGGCCCATCACCAGGGACACGTCAAGCCCCGAGCGCTTGGCCTCGTACCAGACGGTCTGCAGGAAGTCCCTGCGCACCTCCCAGTCGGGCTTGCGGCGCCGCAGGCGATCACTCATGGTGCCCAGCCAGCGCAGGTAAAGCAGGCGCGACTCCGTGCTCGCGAACAACGGCTCCGGCGGCGCCATGTCGCCCACGGCGGAGCTGAGGGCGGAGCGCACGGAGTCGATCAGCGGCTCCTCCAGCTGGCCGCCGGCATGGGCGGCCGCCGGAGCGCCAAGCCAGGCCGCAGGGCCAGTCGCAAGCGATACCAGGCACGCACGGCGCGACAACGCGCCACGCGCCACGGCCGCACCCTCCTCCACGGCTCCCAACGTCATACCTTCAAACGGTCCTTCACATGCGCAAAGATGTCGGCCACGCCCACCTTGGTGGCGGCCGTGTCGCGGCGGTGCTGGTATTCCACCTGCCCCTCCTTGAGGCCACGGTCGGACAGCACCACACGGTGCGGCACGCCGATCAGCTCCCAGTCGGCAAACATGGCGCCCGGGCGCTCGCCGCGGTCGTCCAGCAGAACGTCCACGCCGGCGGCCAGCAGCTCGCCATGCAGCTTCTCGGCGGCCGCCTTGACCTCTTCGCTGCGGTCCATGCCGATGGGGCAGATCACCACCGTGAAGGGCGCGATCGCGTCGGGCCAGATGATGCCGCGCTCGTCATGGTTCTGCTCGATGGCCGCGGCCGGCAAGCGCGTCACGCCGATGCCATAGCAGCCCATCTCGAAGAATGCCGGCTTGCCGTCCTCGCCGAGGAAGGTGGCATTCATGGCCTTGGAATATTTGGTGCCCAGGTAGAACACATGGCCCACTTCGATGCCGCGCTCGATCGCCAGTTCCCCCTTGCCGTCGGGCGACAGGTCGCCGGCGACCACGTTGCGCAGATCGGCCACCAGGTCGGGCTCGGGCAGGTCGCGGCCCCAGTTCACCCCAGTGATGTGGAAATCCACCTGGTTGGCGCCGCAGATCCAGTCGGCCATCACGGCCACGTCGCGGTCCACCACGATCTTCACGGGCTGCTTCAGGCCCAGCGGCCCCAGATAGCCCGGCTTGCAACCGAAATGTGCCTCGATCTCGGAGACGGTGGCGAAACGGAAGCCGGCGTTCAGGCCCGGCACCTTGCCGACCTTGATCTCGTTCATGTCATGGTCGCCACGCAGCAGCAGCAGCCAGACCTGGCTCTTGACGATCTCGCCGGACTCGTTGACCTCGTCGGTCGCCAGCACCAGCGACTTCACGGTGGTGTTCAGCGGCACGCCCAGCAGTTCGGCCACGTCGGCGCAGGTGCTCTTGCCCGGCGTGGGCGTCAGCATCTGCGGCCGGGTGGCAGCGGGGCGCGGCCCCGTGGGCGCCAGGGCTTCGGCCTTCTCCATGTTGGCCGCGTAGTCGCTCGTGGGGCAATAGACGATGGCATCTTCGCCCGTGGCGGCAATCACCTGGAACTCTTCGCTCAGGTCGCCGCCGATGGCGCCTGAATCGGCCGCCACGGCACGGTAGCGCAGGCCAAAGCGGTCGAAGATGCGGCGGTAGGCGCCTGCCATCACCTGGTAGCTGGCCTTGGCACCGGCCTGGTCACGGTCGAAGCTGTAGGCATCCTTCATGATGAACTCGCGCCCGCGCATCAGGCCAAAGCGCGGGCGGCGTTCGTCGCGGAACTTGGTCTGGATCTGGTACAGGTTCTTGGGCAACTGCTTGTAGCTGCGCAGTTCCTGGCGCGCGATGTCCGTGACCACCTCCTCGCTGGTAGGCTGGATCACGAAATCACGGCCATGGCGGTCCTGGATGCGCAGCAGCTCGGGGCCCATCTTGTCGAAGCGGCCCGTCTCCTGCCACAGTTCAGCGGGCTGCACCACGGGCATGGTGCACTCCACGGCGCCCGCACGGCCCATTTCCTCGCGCACGATGGCCTCCACCTTGCGGATGACGCGCAGCCCCATGGGCATGTAGTTGTAGATCCCGGCGCCGAGCTTCTTGATGAGCCCGGCGCGCATCATGAGCTGGTGGCTGACGACTTCGGCGTCGGCCGGAGCCTCTTTCAAGGTGGAAATGAAGAATTGGGAAGCTTTCATTGAACGGGCCCGGCTACTGAGGCCGCTCCGCTTGCCGGCAACAGGGCAGCGTGCATAATGACCACAGTTTTAAAAATTTGGGGTTAGATTATGCTTGACAGGGACGGCTTCCGCCCAAACGTCGGCATCGTCCTGCTCAACCAACGAAACCAGGTATTCTGGGGCAAGCGCATACGCACCCACAGCTGGCAGTTCCCTCAGGGCGGAATCGACCGCGGAGAAACCCCGGAGCAGGCCATGTTCCGGGAACTGCACGAAGAGGTAGGACTGCAGCCAGCCCAGGTACGTGTGATTGCCCGCACTCGGGACTGGTTGCGCTACGAGGTGCCAGACCGATACATCCGCCGCGATGCACGTGGTCATTACAAGGGACAGAAGCAGATCTGGTACCTGCTGCAGTTGCTGGGGCACGACTGGGACTTGAACCTGCGCGCCACCAACCATCCCGAATTCGATGCCTGGCGCTGGAACGACTACTGGGTGCCGCTGGACGTGGTGGTCGAGTTCAAGCGCGGCGTGTACGAGATGGCGCTGACCGAGCTGGCGCGCTTCCTGCCCCGCTATGAGCAGCGCAATCGCTACCTGCGCAGCGGCATGCGCTCGCGCGACCATGACACCGGACAGGCGCCCATGCACCGCACCGGCTCCCTGCTGGTCAAGCCGGGCATTGAGCTGCCCCCGGGGGCGAGCTTCGACCCCGACCCACAAAACAGCATTCCGGCGCCGCTGATGGACTTGCCGGCCACCGCTGCACCGCACAAGAAGCCGACGGACGCATAGAACCACCAGGGGCGCGGGCCTGAGGCCTGCGGCGCCCGCGGCGCATCGGGCGTGGCGCCCGTGTGCCGCCCAGTGCCTTGCCATCAGGCGTGCGACACCACCATGTTGTCGCGGTGGACCATCTCCGGCTCGGCGGCATAGCCCAGCAGGCGCTCGAACTCCGACGAGGGCTTGCGGCACAGCAGCCGCGCCTCGGCGCTTGCGTAGTTGGCCAGGCCACGGGCGATCTCCGTGCCGCCCGCATCGCGCACGGCAATCACGTCGCCGCGCGCAAAGTCCCCTTCCACCGCCACCATGCCGATGGGCAGCAGGCTCTTGCCCTCGTCCCGCAGCTTGGCCGCGGCACCGGCATCCACCGTCACCGAGCCGCGCAGCTGCAGGTGATCCACCATCCATTGCTTGCGCGCGTGGTTCTTTTGCGTCTGGGCCACCAGCAGCGTGCCAATCGGCTCGCCGCCAGCCAGGCGCAATAGCACATCCCGCTCCCGCCCCCAGGCAATCACCGTGGAGGCACCCGAACCCGCCGCGCGCTTGGCCGCCAGGATCTTGGTGATCATTCCGCCCTTGCCGATGCTGGACCCGGCACCACCGGCCATCGTCTCGAGCGCAGGGTCGCCCGCCTGCGCCTCGTGCACGAACTGGGCGAGTGGATCACGGCGAGGGTCAGCGGTGTACAGCCCCTTCTGGTCGGTCAGGATGACCAGGGCATCCGCCTCCACCAGGTTGGCCACCAGGGCGCCCAGGGTGTCGTTGTCGCCGAACTTGATCTCGTCCGTGACCACGGTGTCGTTCTCGTTGATCACAGGCACCACACCCAGGCGCAGCAGGGTCAGCAGGGTGGAGCGGGCATTCAGGTAGCGCTCGCGATCGGCCAGGTCGGCATGGGTCAGCAGCACCTGCGCGCTGCCGATCTCCTGCTCCCGCAGCTTGGTTTCGTACATCTGCGCCAGCCCCATCTGCCCCACGGCAGCGGCGGCTTGCAGTTCGTGGATCTCCCCGGGGCGAGTGGGCCAGCCCAGCCGCTTCATGCCCTCGGCAATGGCGCCGCTGGACACCATGATGACCTCGCGCGGCACACCGCCTTCGCCGCGCACCAGGGCCGCCAGCTGCCGGCTCCACTCTCCGATGGCGCCTTCATCCAGCCCCCTCCCCTCATTGGTGACAAGACTGGACCCCACTTTGACCACGATGCGACGGGCGTCGCGCAACACACTGGAAACCATTTTGAGAGTGAAATATGCCGAAAGCGCTTATATATCAAGCGCAAACAGCTATTGAATATATAGCAAAACCACCCAGCGGCCCGTCACGCCTCGGGCCCCTCCCCGGCGAAGCGGGGGTCCACCTCGACGGGAGCCTGCTGCGCCTGCTGCTGCGCGTGCACATGCCGGTAGATCGCCTGCACCAGCGGCTCGCAGCCTTCGCGCGTCAGTGCGGAAATCTCGAACACCGGCCCCTTCCATTTGAAGCGCTTCACGAAGTCCTTGACCCGCGCAGCGCGCTCCTCGGCCGGCACCATGTCCAGCTTGTTCAGCACCAGCCAGCGCGGCTTCTCGTACAGCCCGGCGTCGTACTTCTTCAACTCGCCCACAATCGCCTTGGCCTGCGCCACGGGGTCCACCGCTTCGTCGAACGGCGCCATGTCGACCACATGCAGCAACAGGCGCGTGCGCTGCAAATGGCGCAGAAACTGATGACCCAGGCCCGCCCCTTCGGAGGCGCCCTCGATCAGGCCCGGAATGTCGGCCACCACGAAGCTCTGCTCCGGCCCCACCCGCACCACGCCCAGATTGGGGTGCAGCGTGGTGAAGGGGTAGTCGGCGATCTTCGGGCGCGCATTGGACACCGCGGCGATGAAGGTGGACTTGCCGGCGTTGGGCATGCCCAGAAGGCCCACATCCGCCAGCACCTTGAGTTCCAGCTTGAGGCTCTTGCGCTCACCGGGCCAGCCCGGTGTCTTCTGGCGCGGCGCGCGGTTGATGGCGCTCTTGAAGCGCATGTTGCCAAAGCCGCCATCGCCCCCCTTGGCGATCATGGTCGTCTCGCCGGGCTCCAGCAGCTCGTACAGCACCTCGCCGGTATCCGCATCGCTGATGATGGTGCCCACGGGCATCTTGAGCGTGATGTCGGAACCAGCCGCCCCGAACATGTCGGAGCCCATGCCGTGCTCACCCCGCTTGGCCTCATGACGGCGCGAGTACCGGAAATCCACCAGCGTATTGAGATTGGGGTCGGCCACCGCGAACACATGGCCGCCGCGCCCGCCATCGCCACCGTTCGGCCCCCCGAACTCCTTGTACTTCTCGTGCCGGAACGAGACACAACCGTTGCCACCGTCACCGGCAACAATGTCGATAAAGGCTTCGTCGACGAACTTCATGGGTATCCAGTTTACAAAAACACACCCACGCTACCGCAGGAGAGAAGACGGCAATCGCCGGGCATCGGTGCAGATCGCACCGTTTCGGAAACAACAAAGCCCCGACGAGTCGGGGCTTTGCGGTCGCGTCAGTGATGACAGGCCTTAGGCCGGCGTCACGCTGACCGTGTGCTTGGACAACGCGCCCTTCGTGCCGAAGGACACATGGCCATCCACCAGAGCGAACAGCGTGTGGTCCTTGCCCACGCCGACGTTCACGCCAGGATGGATGCGTGTACCGCGCTGACGCACGATGATGGAGCCAGCGCTGATCAGCTCACCACCGTAAGCCTTCACACCGAGCATTTTGGGCTTGGAATCGCGCCCGTTTCGCGTAGAGCCGCCGCCTTTTTTCTGTGCCATGAGATCAGCTCCCTGTTAAGCAGCAATCGCCTGGATCTGCAGTTCGGTGAACTGCTGACGATGGCCTTGACGTTTCTGATAGTGCTTGCGACGGCGCATCTTGAAAATGCGCACCTTGTCGTGCTTGCCATGAGCCACGACCGTGGCCTTCACCGTTGCGCCGGACACCAGGGGCGTGCCAACCTTGAGTTCAGCGCCGTTGCCGACAGCCAAAACCTGGTCAATCACGATCTCCTGGCCTACTTCCGCAGCAATCTGTTCTACCTTAATTTTTTCGCCAGCGGCAACGCGATACTGCTTGCCACCGGTTTTTATGACCGCGTACATGTAAACCTCGTCTGAATTGGAGTTCTGCGGACGAATTCCACAGAACCAGTGACTTTACCATAAACGCCTTCACTTTGCTCACGTGCCGCCGCCAGCGCCGCACAGCCGCCCTTCGGCGAATGACACATTCCGCAACCGCTTCCTATAATTCTCTTTTCACCTCAACGCCCGCATCCACCTTGGCCGCCAACTCACCCAATACCGCCGCCGCCCTCGCCCTGATTGCCGACGACATGCGGGAGGTGGACAGGGTCATCGCATCGCGCCTCCAGTCTTCTGTATCCCTGGTCGGCGATGTGGCGCGCTACATCATTTCGGCGGGCGGCAAACGCCTGCGCCCCGCGCTGCTGCTGCTGATGAGCGGCGCCCTCGAGTACAAAGGGGCGCAGCGCTTCAATCTTGCAGCCGTGGTGGAGTTCATCCACACAGCCACCCTGTTGCACGATGACGTGGTGGACGAATCCACGCTTCGCCGCGGCCGCCCCACTGCCAACGAGTGCTTTGGCAACCCCACAAGCGTGCTGGTGGGCGACTTCCTGCACTCGCGCTCCTTCCAGATGATGGTGGACACGGGCAGCCTGCGCGTGATGCAGATTCTTGCCGATGCCACCAACGTGATCGCCGAAGGCGAGGTCCAGCAGCTCATCAACACGCATGACGCCTCCCTGGACGAAGCCGGCTACCTCAACGTCATCCGATCCAAGACCGCCAAGCTCTTTGAAGCCAGCGCCCGCCTTGCCGCCATCCTGGCCGACAGCCCGCCCGAGATCGAGCAAGCCTGCGCCGACTATGGCCAGGCCCTGGGTACAGCCTTCCAGGTCATTGACGACGTGCTCGACTACGACGGCGACGCCCTGGAAATGGGCAAGAACCTCGGCGACGATCTGCGCGAGGGCAAGGTCACCCTCCCCCTGATCATCGCCATGCAGCGCGGCAGCCCAGCACAACAGGAGCTGCTGCGCAAGGTCATCGAGACAGGCGCCACCGACGAGCTTCCGGCCGTCATCTCCATCATCAAGGACACGGGCGCCCTGACCGCCACCCGCGAGGCCGCCGCCGCGCAGGCACAACTGGCAATAGATGCAGCAGGCAAGCTGCCGGCGAATCCCTATACCAAAGGTTTGCTACAATTAGCGGCTCAACTGCTGGAACGCCGAACTTAGCATCGGCCGCTCAGACCAGTTTCGGGGT
Source organism: Diaphorobacter oryzae DSM 22780 (assembly GCF_059568935.1). Classification (NCBI taxonomy): domain Bacteria; kingdom Pseudomonadati; phylum Pseudomonadota; class Betaproteobacteria; order Burkholderiales; family Comamonadaceae; genus Diaphorobacter; species Diaphorobacter oryzae. The sequence goes on from NZ_JCANUL010000004.1 coordinate 196,095, forward strand.
GTAGCTTAGCCTGGTAGAGCGCTACGTTCGGGACGTAGAGGCCGGAGGTTCGAATCCTCTCACCCCGACCAGGACACATCATCAAAAAGCCCAAGCGATTCAGGCGCTTGGGCTTTTTTGTTTCTGTCGCCATGAATGACTGCGCTCCAAGGCGATGGCGGGGCCAGTGCAGGCAGGAAAAGAAGCGCAGCGGCAGGAAAGTCAGGTTTTATCCCTTGCATGCATCCGGCGGACTTGAAACCGTCATGAATGCCCCTATCATTGGCACTCAAGGCAGACGAGTGCTAACACACCCGCCTGCCGCCATTTCCAGCGCCCGCGCCTGCGGGCGTGTTGTTGATGTCGCAATCCTTTTTGTAACCAGGAGAGATGCAATGAACCTTCGCCCTCTGCACGATCGCGTGATCGTCAAGCGTATCGAAAGCGAAACCACGACCGCCTCGGGCATCGTGATCCCCGACAACGCTGCTGAGAAGCCCGATCAAGGCGAAGTGCTGGCCGTGGGCCCCGGCAAGAAGAACGACAAGGGCGACCTGATCGCCCTGAACGTGAAGGTCGGCGACCGCGTGCTGTTCGGCAAGTACAGCGGCCAGACCGTCAAGGTGGACGGCAACGAGTTGCTGGTCATGAAGGAAGACGACCTGTTCGCGGTCGTCGAGAAGTAAGCCCTTCCGGCCAACTCACTTTTTCATAGCTTCCAGCGCTTGACAGACAAGCCTTGGAAGCCAATTTGATCCCAATTTTGTAGGAGCCAATCATGGCAGCAAAAGACGTAGTTTTCGGTGGTGAAGCACGCGCCCGCATGGTCGAAGGCGTGAACATCCTGGCCAACGCGGTCAAGGTGACCCTGGGCCCCAAGGGCCGCAACGTGGTGCTGGAGCGCTCGTTCGGCGCCCCCACCGTGACCAAGGACGGTGTGTCCGTGGCCAAGGAAATCGAACTCAAGGACAAGCTGCAGAACATGGGCGCCCAGCTCGTGAAGGAAGTGGCCTCCAAGACCAACGACATCGCCGGTGACGGCACCACCACCGCCACCGTGCTGGCCCAGGCCATCGTGCGCGAAGGCTCCAAGTACGTGGCCGCCGGCCTGAACCCCATGGACCTGAAGCGCGGCATCGACAAGGCCGTGCTGGCCCTGGTGGAAGAGCTGAAGAAGGCTTCCAAGGCCACGACGACCTCCAAGGAAATCGCCCAGGTGGGTTCGATCTCCGCCAACTCCGACGAGTCCGTGGGCAAGATCATTGCCGACGCGATGGACAAGGTGGGCAAGGAAGGCGTGATCACCGTGGAAGACGGCAAGTCGCTCGAAAATGAGCTGGATGTCGTGGAAGGCATGCAGTTCGACCGCGGCTACCTGTCGCCCTACTTCATCAACAACCCGGAAAAGCAGGCCGCCCTGCTGGACAACCCCTTCGTGCTGCTGTTCGACAAGAAGATCAGCAACATCCGTGACCTGCTGCCCACGCTGGAGCAAGTCGCCAAGGCCAGCCGTCCGCTGCTGATCATCGCCGAGGAAGTCGAAGGCGAAGCCCTGGCCACGCTGGTGGTCAACACCATCCGCGGCATCCTGAAGGTCGTGGCCGTGAAGGCACCTGGCTTCGGCGACCGCCGCAAGGCCATGCTGGAAGACATCGCCATCCTGACGGGCGGCAAGGTCATCGCCGAAGAAGTGGGCCTGACCCTGGAAAAGGTGACCCTGGCCGACCTGGGCCAAGCCAAGCGCATCGAAGTGGGCAAGGAAAACACCACCATCATCGACGGTGCTGGTGCCGCTGCCGACATCGAAGCCCGCGTCAAGCAGATCCGCATCCAGATCGAAGAAGCGACCAGCGACTACGACCGTGAGAAGCTGCAAGAGCGCGTGGCCAAGCTGGCCGGCGGCGTGGCCGTGATCAAGGTCGGCGCTGCCACCGAAGTCGAGATGAAGGAAAAGAAGGCCCGCGTGGAAGACGCCCTGCACGCCACCCGCGCTGCCGTGGAAGAAGGCATCGTGGCCGGCGGCGGCGTGGCCTTCCTGCGTGCCAAGCAGGCCATCGGCGAGCTCAAGGGCGACAACGCCGAGCAAGACGCCGGCATCAAGCTGGTGCTCAAGGCCATCGAAGCGCCCCTGCGCGAAATCGTGGCCAACGCCGGTGGCGAGCCTTCGGTCGTGGTGAACCAGGTGCTCAACGGCAAGGGCAACTACGGCTTCAACGCCGCCAACGAAACCTACGGCGACATGCTGGAAATGGGTATCCTGGATCCCACGAAGGTGACCCGCACCGCCCTGCAGAACGCCGCATCCGTGGCCTCGCTGCTGCTGACGACCGAAGCCATGGTGGCCGAGTCCCCGAAGGACGACGCACCCGCAGGCGGCATGCCTGACATGGGCGGCATGGGTGGCATGGGCGGCATGGGCATGTAATGCCTGGCCCGCCGGCGCCCATCGCGGCGCCGTGCACCACGAACAAGCCCGCAGGCCCCGTGCCTGCGGGCTTTTTTCTTGGGCGGCGCCAAGAGGCATGCGCCGCAATCCTTATGCTATTATTTTTATAGCCGCTTGCGCTTTACCAGCAAGCCTCACCCCGCATTTTTATCTGAAAGCCGCCGACCGGGGGCTTGCCCGTCGCCCTTAAGCGATCCTTCATCGCCGCCGCGCACCATGGCGGCATGCACCTCACCACCCCTGTCACCACCGGCCGCGCCTTGCTGCTGGCACTCGCCTGCCTGGCGGCGCTGCCGGCGCAGGCGGCGGACGCCAGCGCCAGCGCCCCCAGCTGCAGCGCTGGAGCAGCACGGCGCAGGCCCCCGGCAATGCCGAGCGCGGCCGCGTGTTCTTCATCAACCGCCATGGCGGCGAATGGTCGTGCGCCTCGTGCCATGGCAATCCGCCCACCGCCAGCGCGCGCCACGCCAGCACCGGCAAGGCCATCGCTGCGCTGGCGCCGGCCTTCAACGCCGAGCGCTTCACGGATTGCGCCAAGGCCGACAAATGCCGACCACAGCCCCGCGCTGGGCGGGCTGCGGGTGCAGGTGCGCTGGCCGCATTGAACGCGGCCCCGGCGCCAACGCGCCGGCAAGACCCTCAGGCCGGTTGCGCCAGGCGCTGCAGCAGCCCCGCGGTGGAGGCGTCCAGCCCCGCCGCATCGCCCGTGGCCAGGCGGGGCTCCAGGTCCTTGGCCAGCACCTTGCCCAGCTCCACGCCCCACTGGTCGAAGCTGTTGATGCCCCACAGCGCGCCGCTGGTGAACACGCGGTGCTCGTACAGCGCGATCAAGGCGCCCAGCGACGCCGGGTCCAGGCGCTCCAGCACCAGGAAGGTGCTCGGCCGGTTGCCGCTGAAGCGGCGGTGGCCGTCCGCCTCCTGCGGGCGGCCCATCATCAGCGCGCGGGCCTGGGCCAGCGCGTTGGCGACCAGGCGCGGGTGCTGGCCCTGCAGGTCGCGGCCGGGCTCGCGCAGCGCGATGAATTCCACGGGCACGGTGTCCGGCCCCTGGTGGATCATCTGGAAGAACGCGTGCTGGCCGTTGGTACCCGGCTCGCCCCAGATCACGGGCGAGGTGGCATAGGGCAGCGGCTCGCCCTGCGCGTCCACGCCCTTGCCGTTGCTCTCCATCTCCAGCTGCTGCAGATAGGCCGGCAGGCGGCGCAGGCCATGGCTGTAGGGCGCCATGCTGCGGCTGGCGAAGCCGTGGAAGTTGCGGTACCACAGGTCCAGCAGGGCCAGGCGCACGGGCAGGTTGGCTGCGAGCGGCGCGGTGCGGAAATGCTCGTCCATGGCGTGCGCGCCAGCGAGCAGGTCGCGGAAACCCTGCGCGCCGATGGCGATGGCGATCGGCAAACCGATGGCCGACCACAGCGAGTAGCGACCGCCCACCCAGTCCCAGAAGCCCAGCGTGGTGCCGATGCCGAACTGCGCGGCCGCCTCCAGGTTGGTGGTGAGGGCGTAGAAATGCCGCCGCACCCCGTCCTGGCTGCCGCCCTGCGCCAGGAACCAGGCGCGCGCGGCCTGGGCATTGGTCATCGTCTCCAGCGTGGTGAAGGTCTTGGAGGCGATGAGGAACAGCGTGCTTTCGGGCCGCAGCTGGCGCAGCAGGCTGCCCAGCTCCATGCCGTCGACGTTGGAGACGAAGTGCAGGCGCTTGGCCCGCGGGCGCAGGTCGTCCAGCGCCTTGACCACCATGGCCGGGCCCAGATCCGAGCCGCCGATGCCGATGTTCACGATGTCGGTGATGGCCTCGTCGGCACGCACGCGCTCGGCGAGCGCGAGCATGGACTCCAGCGTGGCGTGCACGTCGCGCAGATCTTTTGCTATTGAATTTATAGCTATCTGCGCATTATCCACATGGCTTCCAGGCGGTTTTCGCAACAACCAGTGCATCACCGCGCGCTGCTCGGTGTTGTTGATGGCCGCGCCGTCGAACATGGCGTCGCGGTAGGCCTGCAGGCCGCATTCGTGCGCCAGTTGCAGCAGCAGGGCCTCGGTAGGTGCGTCGATCAGGTTCTTGGACAGGTCGGCGAACACATGCGGCGCCTGCTGGCTGAAGCGCGCAAAGCGCTGCCCGTCCTGCGCGAAGGCGGTGCGCAGGTCGAAGCCGCGACCGGCGCCGTCGTAGTGCGCGCGCAGCCGCGCCCAGGCGGGGGTGCGGTCACAGCGGGTGCGGGGGTCGTGATGGCTCATGCAGCGGCTTGCATCAGTTGCTCCAGCTTGGCCGCGTCGGCGGCGAAGGCGCGGATGCCCTCGGCCAGCTTCTCGGTGGCCATGGCGTCGGCATTGAGGGCGTAGCGGAAGCCCGCTTCGTCGTACTGCACGGGCTGCAGCGGCACGCCGCGCGCGGCCTCGGGGTCGAGCGCGCGCGCCACGGGCGCCGTGCTTTCGGCCAGCTGGGCCAGCAGGTCGGGGGCGATGGTCAGCAGGTCGCAGCCCGCCAGCGCCACGATCTGGCCCGTGTTGCGAAAGCTCGCGCCCATGACCTCGGTGGCGATGCCGAAGTGCTTGTAATGGTTGTAGATGGCGCGCACGGACTGCACGCCGGGGTCGTTGGCGCCGGCCATGGCGGCCTCGTCCCAGCTGGCGCCCGCCTGCTTCTTGTACCAGTCGTAGATGCGGCCGACGAAGGGCGAGATGAGCTGCACCCGGGCCTGCCCACAGGCCACGGCCTGAGCGAAGGAAAACAGCAGCGTGAGGTTGGTGTGGATGCCCTGGGCCTCCAGGTGGCGCGCGGCCTGGATGCCCTCCCAGGTCGAGGCGATCTTGATCAGCACGCGGTCGATGTGCACGCCCTCGGCCTGGTACAGCTCCACGATGCGCTCGGCGCGGGCCACGGTGGCGGCCGTGTCGAACGACAGGCGCGCGTCGACCTCGGTGGACACGCGCCCGGGAATCAGCGACAGGATCTCGCAGCCAAAACGCACGATGAGGCGGTCCATCAGCTCGTCGATGGAGCGGCCCTGCCAGCGCGCCACGCAGTCCTTGAGCAGCGGCGCGTACTCGGGCTTTTGCACGGCCTTGAGGATCAGCGAGGGGTTGGTGGTGGCATCCTGCGGCTGGAACTGTGCAAGCTGCTTGAAGTCGCCGGTATCGGCCACCACGGTGGTGAACTGTCTGAGCGCGTCGAGTTGGTTCATGGCAAAGCTTCCCGATGATGGTGCCCGGATCTGGGGCGACCCGGCTGTGTAACAGGCAAGTGTATGCGCAGGCCGGCGCCCGCCTGCCACCCATCCGCTGCCGGCCCGATGCCGGCCCGATGCCGGTTCGCGGCCCGGATTCCGGCGCGGCGAGGCGCTGAAACTCGGTAACATATCTGCCACTGATTTCGCACCCTTCCCGCGAAAGCACACAGGCGCCCACACGCCTCCCCCTCCTCCCTCCCGATAAAGGCAGTCCCGCCCCCATGAGCTTTGATCTGGTTCTCTTTGGCGGCACCGGCGACCTGGCCTGGCGCAAGCTGCTGCCGGCCCTGTTCCAGGCGTTCCGCCACGGCTCGCTGCCGCCGGGCGGGCGCATCATCGGCGTGGCGCGCGACGCGCTCGGCGATGCCGAATACCGCGCGCTGATCGCCAACCGCTTCGCCGCCGTGGAGGGCGAAAAGCGCCCCAGCGCCGAAGAGTTCGAGCGCTTTGCCGCGCTGCTGCAGTACCAGCGCATGGACCTGTCCCAGCCGGCCGACTACGCGCTGCTGAAAAACCGCCTGAACGAGCGCGGCGCCGACACCGTGGTCATGTACCTGGCCACCGCGCCCGGCCTGTTCACCACCGCCTGCGAGCAGATCGGCGCCGCGGGCCTGGCCACGCCGGCCACGCGCGTGGTGCTGGAAAAGCCCCTGGGTCACGACCTGCAGTCCAACCGCGCCATCAACGCCGCGGTGCGCGGCGTGTTCGACGAGCGGCAGATCTTCCGCATCGACCACTACCTGGGCAAGCCCTCGGTGCAGAACCTGCTGGCGCTGCGCTTTGGCAACGCGCTGTTCGAGCCGCTGTGGCGGCGCGAGACCATCGCCAGCATCGAGATCACCATGGCCGAGCAGCTGGGCGTGGAAAAGCGCGGCGCCTTCTACGACGGCACGGGCGCGCTGCGCGACATGGTGCAGAACCACGCGCTGCAGCTGCTGTGCGCCATCGCCATGGAGCCGCCCATCAACGCCCATGCCGACGCCATCCGCGACGAAAAGCTCAAGGTGCTGCGCTCGCTCAGCGCCTGGACTCCGGCCACGCTGGCGCGGGACGTGGTGCGCGGCCAGTACACCGCCGGCCAGCTGGCCGGGGAGCGCGTGCGCGCCTATGCCGAGGAAGACGGCGTGGCGCCCGGCAGCCATACCGAGACCTTCGTGGCGCTGCGCACCGAGATCGCCAACTGGCGCTGGGCCGGCGTGCCGTTCTACATCCGCACCGGCAAGCGCCTGGCCGCGCACGAGGCGCACATCGCCATCAACTTCCGGGCCACGCCGCACGCCATCTACCGCACGCCGCTGGGCGCGGCCAACCGCCTGGCGATCCACCTGCAGCCGCGCGACGGCGTGGCGCTGCACCTGTTCGCCGCCGCACAGGACAAGCGCGGCATGCGCGTGTCCGAGGCGCAGGCCCTCGCCCCCGTGCAGCTCGACCTGGACTTCACGCAGCGCTTCGGCAGCCAGCGCGTGGGCGCCTACGAGCGCCTGCTGCTGGACGTGATCGCCGGGCGCCTGAACCTGTTCGTGCGCGCCGACGAGCAAGAGGCCGCATGGCACTGGGTGGAACCCATCATGCAGGCCTGGAGCGAACAGGACGCGCGCGGCGAAGGCCCGCGCCCCTATGCCGCCGGCAGCTGGGGGCCCAGCGCCGCCAGCGCCCTGGTGGCCCGTGAAGGACACACCTGGATGGAAGAATGCTAGACCGCATCACCGCATCACTGCCCTCGCTGGCGCCTGCCGAACAGCGCGTGGCGCAGCTCGTGCTGGACGACCCGCGCGCCTTCGCCCGCTTGCCGGTGCGCGAACTGGCCGCGCGCGCCCATGTCAGCAAGCCCACGGTGGTGCGCTTTTGCCGCAGCATGGGCTACGACGGCCTGGCCGACTTCAAGCTCAAGCTCGCGGGCAGCGTGAGCGAGGGCGTGCCCTTCATCCACCGCAGCGTGGATGCCGACGACAAGACCAGCGACGTGCTCGTGAAGGTGGTGGACAACGCCGTCGCCGCCTTCCTGCAGTACCGCAACGCGGCCAGCACCAATGCCCTGGAGCGCGCGGCCGAGGCCATCGCCGCCACCTGGCAGACGGGGCGGCGCATCGAGTTCTACGGCGCGGGCAACTCCGGCATCGTAGCGCAGGACGCGCAGCACAAGTTCTTTCGCCTGGGCATCACCAGCCTGAGCACCAGCGACGGCCACATGCAGGTCATGAGCGCCACGCTGCTGGGCCCGGGCGACTGCGCGGTGATCATCAGCAACTCGGGCCGCACGCGCGACCTGATGGACGCCGCCGACATCGCGCGCAAGAACGGCGCCACCACCATCGCCATCACGGCCAGCGGCTCGCCCCTGGCCCACACCTGCCGCATCCACCTGGCAGCCGACCACCCCGAGGGCTACGACCGCTACAGCCCCATGGTGTCGCGCCTGCTGCACCTGCTCATCATCGACGTGGTGGCCACCTGCGTGGCGCTGCGCATCGGCGAGCCGCTGCAGCCCGTGCTGCAGCAGATGAAGAACAATCTGCGGGCCAAGCGCTACACCTAGCCACGCGGCGCACCGGTGGCTGCGCCGCTACTCCACCGTGCACATGTTGGAGCAGCCGTCGCCGGAGGTCGCGTTGCCGTCGTCGCAAGCCTCCGGGCCGTTGCGGATGCCGTCGCCGCAAAAGCCGCCCAACAGGCTCAGCGGCGCGCTGCATGCCGCGTTGCAGGCAGAGCAGCTTGCCATGCCGTAGGGGCAACTGGTTTCGGTGATGGTGTTGCCGTCGTCACAGGCTTCGGGGCCGTTGACGGTACCGTCGCCGCAAAACCCACCGCTCGCCGGGCTCAGAACGGCAGTGCAGGATGCGTTGCAGGCAGAGCAGCTTGCCATGCCGTAGGGGCAGCTGGTTTCGTTGACGGTGTTGCCATCGTCGCAGGCCTCGGGGCCGTTGACGGTGGCGTCGCCGCAAAAGCCACCCGCGGCCAGGTGCAGCACCGCGGTGCAAGTGGCATTGCAGGCCGTGCAGCTCGCCGTGCCGTAGGGGCAGCTGGTCTCGTTGACGGCATTGCCGTCGTCGCACACCTCGGCGCCGCTGCGCACCCCGTCGCCGCACACCGCGGCGGGGGATGCCACCGCCACCGTCGCCACCCCCCAGCCTCCGGGAGTGAGGCGGTTGTGCGCACGGTACTCGAAGCGGAAGGTACCGGCCGTGGCGGGGCTGCTGACGATGACTCGGCCATTGGCGTTGACCGTCAGCGTGCTGCCCGCAAAGGCGACCGCGCCACCGGCCGGCGTGGTCGTGGGAGCGCCCTGCACGCGGAACTCGCGCACCTGCATCGGCGGCGAGCCGAGCGCATCGTTGCCCAGCACCCCGGGCGCTGGCACGTCCAGCGGGCTGCCGACGGTGGCCGCATAGGGCCCGTCGTCCTGCGGCGTGCCGTCACGCACACCCAGATCCAGGTCATAGCGCAGGTGCAGCGTGCTGCCTTCCATCTGCGCATAGACGGCCGCGAACTGCAGCGGCCCCGTCGTCGGCGCGGTGGCGACGGGCGGTACGCCGCCCCAGTCCGTTGGTGCGCCGTCGCGCACGATGGCGGCCCAGGCAAGGCCTACCGCGAACAGCAGGCTCAGTACCGAGCCGGCCGCCGCACTGCGGCGCAGCCGGGCGAAACGGTAAGTGGTCAGGGCCAGCGCGCACGCCAGCAACAGCAGCCCGCCCGCGCCCACGGCGGGCACCGACAGAACGGCCGGCGCCGCGAGGTGGATGGCGCCGCCACCAGCGCTGCCATTGGCCGACAGCAGGCCGCTCGGCGCCAGGCTGCCATCCGTCGTGCCGGCCATGAAGCCCAGTCGCGCTGCGGCAGGCGGCGATGCCAGCCGGGCGTAGCTCTCCACCACGTCAAGCTGCGCTCCCGCGGCGGCCACGCCGACGGGCCAGTGCAGCGGCGCCAGCGGCACGAAACCCGGGTCAGCGACCAAGACCCCGCCCTGGCACAGCTCCCGCGACACATCCCCCACCGGGTCCGTGGCGGTCAGGTCGATGCGCGTCACGGCGGCCTGTTCCGCGCCGGCGAAGACGCCCGCCGGCGTCGCGACGGAACAACCGGTCGACGGGTCGTTGTCGCTGTCGATCAGGGTGCGCAGCTCGGTCACCGCGTGGGCGGCCGTTGCATGCAGCAGCAGGGCGATGCCGCATGCGGCAAGCAGGGTGTGCAGGCTGCCGCGCAGCAGCGCCCAGAAGGTTTGGAAGATCAAGGCAGCCCGGCGAAGGCAGGCGCGACGCATGGGGGCTGGGCTCATGGCAAGCGTAGGAGCATGCATGGACGGAGTAGGAAGAAGTGGATGGGAACGCAGCCGCATGGCGCGCCCCGCATCGGCACAGACACGTCCAAGTTGCCAGCTGCAACTTTTGGTAACCGCAGCATCATACAAATACGCTCGCGGCGAACCAACCTGAATGGGCCCCTACCGCCCAGCACCCACCCCTGATGGCAGGCCGCGGCCCCTGCCAGTGCCGCGCCACCGCATCGCGGCCTGCGCAAGGCGCCACGCGGAGGGCATCGGGACCCCGATCCCCGCCGAGCGCGCCCAGCATCTCACAGTGTTTTGGGCCAAAAACCCAGTATGGATAAGCGCCAACAACTCCTAATTCAGGAGCAACCCATCACCGCCCGTAGGTGGCCGTGAACGAGGCCTTGGCCAGCGTGTTCGCGTTGACCATGAAGCCCGTGAGCGCGGCGGGCGCGTCGTCGGGCACCTCGATGCGCTCCACCGACAGCGCGTGCACCGTGAAGATGTAGCGGTGCGGCTTGTCGCCGGGCGGCGGGCACATGCCGCCCCAGGCATAGATGCCGTAGTCGTTGCGGATCTGGCGCGCGCCCGCGGGCAGGTTCGCGCCGCCCTTGGCGCCAGCGTTGGCGGGCAGTTCGGTCGCCGTCGCCGGCAGGTCGATCACGTACCAGTGCCAGAAGCCCGAGCCCGTGGGCGCGTCGGGGTCGTACACGTTCACGGCAAAGCTCTTCGTGCCCTGGGGCGCGCCGCTCCAGCGCAGCACGGGGGACTGGTTCTGGCCGGTGCAGCCGAAGCCGTCGAACTCGAAGTGCTGCGCAATGGCGCTGCCGGCGGCGATGTCGGGGCTGGTGAGTGCGAATGCGGTCATGCGTGTGGCTCCTTTTCCTTCGGTGACTAGAAACCATCAGTATGCCGCCCGGCCCCGGACATGCGCCGCCGGCGGGCCCCGTTCAGGGCCCCGTGAAGCGCTGGGTGCTGTACAGCGCGTGCGGCAGGCGGTTCAGCACGGGCAGGCCCGTGGCGGCGTCGCGTGGCTGGCGCTCGATGTAGTTGAAGAACACGTCGGCGTCGAGCACGCCGATGTCCAGCCGGCGCGCCGCGGGAACGGCCGCCAGGGTCTTGTAGCCGTCGCCGCCCGTGGCGTTGAAGCTCAGCACGAACAGCTTGTAGGTCTTGGCCGCGTCCAGCGGTTCCCACGCGCCGCTGCCGGCGTTGCGCACCTCCACACCCGACACGCGCGCGCCGAAGGCCGCGGCGGCATTCACGTCGAAGCGCAGGCCGCCCGTGTAGGGATAGGGGCCGGTGGAGCCGCCCGGGCCGTAAACGGCGTGCAGGCCGTCCTCGAGCATGGACTTCACCTCCGCACCCGTCACGTCGAGGCGGAACAGCATGTTGCCGAACGGCAGCACCTGGATAACCTGCGCGGCCGTCACCGTGCCGCTCAGCGGAATGCGCACGCCGCCGCCGCTTTGCAGCGAGATGTCGGCGCCGCCGTACTTCTGGTGCGCCTCCTCCAGGTAGGCCTGGGCGACGAGCTGCTGGATGTCCCCGCCGCGCAGGCTCACGCTGCCCTCGGCGTTGCAGGCCGCGCTGGAGCGGCCGTAGTCCACCGAGCCTTCACCACCCGGCACGCGGCGCGCGCACAGCTCCTGCGGCACCACGGCGGTCTGGGTCTTGTTGAACACCGCCACGCGGTCCTTGAAGGGCTGCAGCGCCGTGGTGGCGGCAGCGCCGGGCGCCGTCACGCGCAGGAAGCCGGCGGCGGCCACGCTGGCGTCGATGGCCTTCTTCTCGGCCTCCGTCGGCGCCTTCTTGTCGATGGTGAAGTTGTCGCCGATCAGCACATGGGGCGTGCCCGCGCATTGCGTCACCTCGCCCTTGGCGTCGAAGCTCACCTTGAGCTCGCCCACCACCTGCGCATATTCCCAGGCCTGCACCACGCAGACGTTCTTGCCGTCCTTGTCGGCCACGCGCGTGGGGTAGGCGCCGGCGGGCGTGCCCACGCCCAGGGTCTTGAGGGCGTCGGGGCCGAGCAGCGTGTGCGAGTCACCGCCCACGATCACGTCCACGCCGCTGAGCTGCGCGGCGATGCGCTGGTCGTAGGCGTAGCCGACATGGCTCATGACGATGATCTTGTCGATGCCCTGCGCCTGCAGCCGGTTGATCTCGCGCTGGGCGGCGGTGACTTCGTCCTCGAAGCGGGTGTCGGCGTCGGGGCTGGAAGAGGCCTTGGTCTTGCCGGCGATCGTCAGGCCGACGATGCCGATCTTCTGCCCGCCGCGCTCCAGCACGGTGGAGGGCTGCACATAGCCCGGCGCCTTGGCGGCGTTGAGCGCCGAGCCGGCGCCGAACTGCACGTTGGCGCTGAGCGCGGGCGTCTTGCAGCCGCCCTTGCGCAGCAGGTCCAGGAAGGCCTTGAGGCCGGAGTCGCCCTTGTCGAACTCGTGGTTGCCCAGCGTGAAGGCGTCGAAGCAGACGGTGTTCATCATCGCGGCGTCGGCCTCGCCGTCCGCGCCCGCTCGGTTGAAGTACAGCGTGCCCGTGAGCGCGTCGCCCGCGTGCAGCTTGAGCACGTTGGGGCCGGCGGCCTTGGCCAGGCTGTCGAACGCGGCCGCCACGCGGGGAAAGCCGCCCGCGTCCACGGCCACGCTGGCGGGCGCCGCGCCGCCGGCGGACAGCTTCAGCGTCTTGGACTTGGCGTCCAGTGTGGAATGGTGGTCGTTGATGTGCAGGATGGTCAGATCCAGCGGCTGGCCCTTGCCGGTGTCGGCACCGTCATCGCCGCTGCCGCCGCATGCCGCCAGTAGGCCGGCCACGGCCAATGCCATGGCCCCCTGGCGCATCCGCCGCCCTTGCGGCCTGCCGGCCCATTGCATCCACGTACCCATGTTCTCGCTCCCTGTTGAATCGTGACAAGGTGCACATGGTCGGAAACAAGGATGACAAGGCCGTGAAAGCCCCACCGCGGCGGTGCCCGCGGCACGGGCCGCAGGACGATCACATAAAGATAGCTACCAGCGCTTAATGGATAAGCGCTAGCGGCACTTTTGGCTTGAAACTCAGGCGGCCAGGGCGGCGATGGAGATGCGGCCTTCCTGCACGCCGTGGCAGGCCACGCGCGTGCCGCCGTTGTCCAGCAGCTGCGGGCGTTCGGTGCGGCAGCGCTCGTTGGCATAGGGGCAGCGCGGGTTGAAGGCGCAGCCCGGCGGCGGGTTGAGCGGGTTGGGCACCTCGCCCTGCACGGGCGTGCGTGCGCGGCCCGTGTCGTGCATCTTGGGGATCGCGTCGAGCAGCATGCGCGTGTAGGGATGGCGCGGGCTGCTGAAGAGTTGCTGCTTGTCCGCCAGCTCCACCAGGCGGCCCAGGTACATCACGCCCACCTGGTCGCTCACGTGGCGCACCACGGCCAGGTTGTGGCTGATGAACAAATAGGTCAGCTGCCGCTGGCGCTGCAGGTCCTTCATGATGTTGAGCACCTGCGCCTGCACCGAGACGTCCAGCGCGCTGGTGGGCTCGTCGCACACCAGGAACTCGGGCTCGGTGGCCAGGGCGCGCGCGATCGAGATGCGCTGGCGCTGCCCGCCCGAGAACTGGTGCGGGTACTTGACCATGTCCAGCGGCGACAGGCCCACGGACTGCAGCAGCTCGCCCACGCGGGCCTTGAGCTGCGCCTTGTCGGTGATCAGGCCGTGCTCGCGCAGCGGCTCGCCGATGATGTCCTCCACCAGCCAGCGCGGGTTCAGGCTGGCATAGGGGTCCTGGAAGATCATCTGGATGCGCTGGCGCATGGCGCGCGCGTCCTTGCCCTTGAACGCGGCATGCGCGTCCTGGCCGTCGAACGCGAAGCCCCCGCGCGTGGGCTCGTACAGGCCCACGAGCAGGCGCGCCACCGTGCTCTTGCCGCAGCCGGACTCGCCCACCAGGGCCAGGGTCTTGCCCTTCTGGATCTCGAAGCCCACGCCGTCCACCGCATGCAGCAGCGCGCGCGGCTTGCGTTCGATCACGCGGTTGAGCCAGGGGGCGGAGACGTCGAAGGTCTTGGCGAGGTCGTGCGCCTTCACCAGCGGTTGGGTCGTGCTGCTCATGCGGCCTCCTTGCCTTGCGCGTCGTGCAGCCAGCAGGCGGCCTGGGTGGCGCCGGCGGGCATCAGGTCGGGGCGCGCCACGCGGCAGCGGTCGAAGGCGCGCGGGCAGCGCGGGTTGAAGGCGCAGCCCTCGGGGATGGCGTTGAGGCGGGGCATGGCTCCGTCGATCTGGTTGAGGCGCTCACGGTCCTGCTCCATGTCGGGAATGGAGGCCATGAGGCCGGCGGTGTAGGGGTGCGCGGGCTGGTTGATGACCTCGTGCACGGGGCCGATCTCGGCCACGCGGCCCGCGTACATCACGGCCACGCGGTCGCAGGTCTCGGCGATCACGCCCATGTCGTGCGTGATGAGCATCACGGCCGCGCCGCGCGTCTTGCAGATGTTCTTGAGCAGCTGGATGATCTGCGCCTGGATGGACACGTCCAGCGCCGTCGTGGGCTCGTCGGCAACGATGAGTTGGGGCTCGGCCGCCAGCGCCAGGGCGATCACCACGCGCTGGCGCATGCCGCCCGAGAACTGGTGCGGGTAGTGGTCGATGCGCTGCTCGGCCGCGGGGATGCCCGTGTCCTTGAGCAGTTCGATCGCCCGCTGGCGCGCCTGCGCCGCGGACATGGGCAGGTGCGTCAGGATGGTTTCCACCAGCTGCTGGCCCACGGTGTACAGCGGGTTCAGCGAGGTGAGCGGGTCCTGGAAGATGGCGCCGATCTTGCGCCCGCGGATGTGGCGCATCTGCTCGTGCGGCAGGTTGTCGATGCGCTGGCCCTCCAGCAGGATCTGGCCCTCGGCCACGCGGCCCGGCGGCTCCAGCAGGCCGATGATGGAGGCGCCGGTGAGCGACTTGCCCGCGCCGGATTCGCCCACCACGCCCAGGATTTCACCCGGCGCGATGGAAAACGACACATTGTCCAGCGCGCGCAGCGTGCCGCGGCGGCCCGGGAATTCGACGACGAGGTTCTTGACTTCGAGTAGTGACATAGGCGATCAGCGCAGACGGGGGTTGAGCGCGTCGCGCAGCCAGTCACCCAGCAGGTTCACGGACAGCGCGATCAGGACCAGCATGACGCCGGGAAAGACGGTGATCCACCACTCACCGGAGAACAGGTAATCGTTGCCGACGCGGATCAGCGTGCCCAGCGACGGCGAGGTGGGCGGCGCGCCCACGCCGAGGAAGGACAGCGTGGCCTCGGTGATGATGGCGGTGGCCACCTGGATGGTGGCCAGCACCATCACCGGCCCCAGCACGTTGGGCAGCACATGCTTGCGCATGATGCGCAGGGGCGCCACGCCCGTCACGCGCGCGGCCTGCACGTATTCCTTGTTGCGCTCCACCAGCGTGGAGCCGCGCACGGTGCGCGCGTACTGCACCCAGCCGGTGAGCGAGATCGAGATGATCAGCACGCCGAAGGCCAGCGACTCGGGGGCATTGGGAAACACCGCGCGCCCCACGCCCGCGATGAGCAGCGCGATCAGGATGGCGGGGAAGGACAGCATCACGTCGCACAGGCGCATGAGCAGGCCGTCCACCCAGCCGCCGCGAAAGCCCGCCACCAGCCCCAGCGCCACGCCCACCACCACCGACAGCAGCACCGAGGCCAGGCCCACGATGAGCGAGATGCGCGCGCCGTAGATCAGCGCCGAGAGAATGTCGCGCCCCTGGTCGTCGGTGCCGAGCAGGTACTTCCAGCTGCCGTCGGCCTGCCACACGGGCGGCAGGCGCGCGTCCGACAGCTCCAGCGTGCTCAGGTCGAACGGATTGTGCGGGGCAACCCAGCCGGCAAAGATGGAGCAGATCACGCACACCAGGGCAATCAGGGCCGCGAGAATGGCCACCGGCGAGGTGCGGAAGCTGTGGGCCACGTCGCTGTCATACCAGCGCAAGAGCGTTTTTTTCATGTGCAAAGGGTCCGGGCGAGAAAGGTGAAAGGCTGCATGGAGCGGTTGCGTGCGATGTACAAAGTGTGCCGTCAGGGGCTGATGCCCATCCACTTGAAGGGCATGGTGTTGTCCGCCAGTTGCACCAGCCGGACTTTCTTGGAGACACCCCAGGCCAGCGCCTGCTGGTGCAGCGGTATGTAGGCGATGTCAGCGGCCTGCAGCAGCAGGGCCTCGCGCAGCAGCGCGTCGCGGCGGCCCTTGTCGGCCTGCGCCTGGATCTCGCGCGTGAGCGCATCCAGCCGCGGGTTGCAGTAGCCGCCCAGGTTGAACTGGCCCGCGCCCTTGCCGTCGGGGCAGGCCGTGAGCGCGCTCAGGGCGTTGTGCGCGTCGTAGGTAGAGGGCGACCAGCCCAGCAGGTAAAAGCCCGTGTCGCGGCGCAGCACGCGCGGGAAGTACTGCGCCTTGGGCTCGGCCCGCACCGTCACGCGCACCTGGATGTCGGCCAGCTGTTCGGCCACGGCGGCGCACAGGGCGGCGTCGTTCACGTAGCGGTCGTTCGGGCAGTCCAGCGTGAGCGCGAAGCCGTCGGCATAGCCCGCCTGGGCCATGAGCGCGCGCGCGCCCGTCCGGTCGTACGGCAGGCGCTTGGCATCGGGCTGGAAGCCGTTGATGCCCGGCCCCACGATCAGCGCGGCCGGCGTGGCGGCGCCGCGCATCACGCGCTTGTCGATGGCGTCGATGTCGATGGCCTGGTAGAAGGCCTGGCGCACGCGCCGGTCCTTGAACGGGTTGGCGCCGCGCACGCTGGCGTAGGGCAGTTCGTCGCTGTGCTGGTCCATGCCGAGGAACAGCGTGCGCAGCTCCGGCCCGGTGACCACGCGCGCGTTGCCAGCGGCGTTCACGCGCTCGATGTCCTGCACGGGCACGGGCTCCATCACGTCCACGCGGCCGGCCAGCAAGGCGGCCACGCGGGCGCCGTCGTCCGGCATGGGCGTGAAGACGATTTGCCGGGCATTGCTTTCGATGGTGCCCCAGTAGCTGCCGTTGCGCTCGAACACGGTGCGCTGCTGCGGCTGGCGCTCACGCAGCCGGAACGGCCCCGTGCCGTTGGCGCGCAACGCGGCCGCGTTGTCCGCGCCGCGGCGCGGGTCCACCGGCTTGGTGGCGCCATGGGTCTCGCACCAGCGGCGGCTCATCATGTAGACATGCGACAGCCGTTCGGGCAGCAGCGGCGAGGGCTCCGCGGTGTCCACCTCGAGGGTGTGCGCATCGACCACGCGCACCCGCCGCACCCCGCTCAGGTAGCCCTGCATGTCCGAACCCTGGGCCTGCGCGCGCCGCAGGGAGAACGCCGCGTCGTCGGCCGTGAACGCGCTGCCATCGTGGAAGCGCACGCCGCGGCGCAGCTCGAAGCGCCACACGGTGGGCGACTCAATGCGCCAGGCCAGGGCCAGGGCCGGTGCCAGGCTCAGGTCCTTGTTGCGGCCCACCAGGGGCTCGTACACGTTGCCGGTGAGGCCAAGCTGCAGCGATTCGTTGAGCGAGTGCGGGTCCATCGACAGCGCGTCGCCGCGGTTGGCCACGCGTATGGTATGCGCACTTGCTACCGAAACAATAGCTGTTAACGCAGACAGCATAAGCGCTGCAGCCACTTTTTGCTTCAATTTCACGCGCCGCATCTCCTGCTGTCCGCCCACGCCCGCACGCCCTGCTTCATTGCCCGGCCGCCAGCGGCATGGCCTGCTCGACCAGGCTGGCGTGCAGCGCCGCGCCCAGGGGCAGGATGTCGTCGTTGAAGTCGTAGCGGCTGTTGTGCAGCGTGCTGTTGCCCGCGCCCATGCCCTGCCCCAGGCGCATGTAGGCGCCGGGCTTGCTTTGCAGCATGAAGGAGAAGTCCTCCGCGCCCATGCTGGGCTCCAGGTCGCGCACCACGTTCTCGGCGCCCAGCAGTGCTGCGGCCACGTCGCCGGCGAAGCGGGCGTCGCTCTCGGTGTTGATGGTGGCGGGGTAGATGCGCTCGTAGCGCACGGTGGCCGTGGCGCCAAAACCCAGGGCGACGGCGTTGCACAGCTCCTTGATGCGGCGCTCCACCATGTCCTGCACGGCGGGGTCGAAAGCGCGCACGGTGCCCACCAGCGTGGCCGTGCCCGGCAGCACGCTGAAGGCCCCCAGGTCGCCGGCCTGCACGGCGCACAGGCTGATGACGGCGCTGTCGAGCGGCCGCACGTTGCGCGAGACGATGCCCTGCACGGCGGTGATGATGTGCGCCGCCACGAGCACCACATCCACCGTCTGGTAGGCATGTGCGCCATGGCCGCCGCGGCCCGTGATTTCGATGGTGATGCGGTCGGCGGCAGCCATCATGGCGCCGTAGTTGATGCCCACCGTGCCGGGCTTCATGGCCGGCCAGTTGTGCATGGCGTACACCGACTGCACGGGGAAGCGGTCAAAGAGGCCGTCCTCGATCATCACGCGCGCGCCGCCCATGCCCTCCTCGCCCGGCTGGAAGATCAGCACCGCCGTGCCGTCGAACTGGCGCGTGGCCGCCAGGTAGCGCGCCGCGCCCACCAGCATGGTGGTGTGGCCGTCATGGCCGCAGCCATGCATGAGGCCGCCCTTGCAGGACTTCCAGGCAAAGTCGTTGTGCTCGGTCATGGGCAGCGCATCCATGTCGGCGCGCAGGCCGATCATGCTGCCGCTGCTGCGCCCCTGGCCGTGGATGACACCCACCACGCCGGTGCGGCCGATGCCGTCGTGCACCTCGTCCACGCCGGCATGGTGCAGCGCCTCCTTCACCCGGGCGCTGGTGTAGACCTCTTCGAAGCCCAGTTCGGGATGCGCATGCAGGTCGCGCCGAAAGGCCGTGAGCTCGGGGTGGTACTGAGCGATGTGCGCGAAGGCGCGCCCGCCTGCCCGCAACCGCGTGGCCTGCATCTCAGTGCCCTCCGGCCTTGCCACCCACGCGCAGACGGGGGTCCACGGCGAAATACAGCAGGTCCACCACCAAGTTGATGACCACGAAGATCAGCGCGATCAGGCACAGGTAGGCGGCCATGACCGGGATGTCGGCGAACGTCACGGCCTGGATGAACAGCAGGCCCATGCCGGGCCACTGGAACACGGTCTCGGTGATGATGGCGAAGGCGATCAGGCCGCCGAGCTGCAGGCCGGTGATGGTCATCACGGGCACCAGCGTGTTCTTGAGCGCATGGCCGAAGTGGATGGCGCGGTCCGTGAGGCCGCGCGCGCGGGCGAACTTGATGTAGTCGGTACGCAGCACTTCCAGCATCTCGGCACGCACCAGGCGCATGATCAGCGTGAGCTGGAAGATGGCCAGCGTGATGGCCGGCAGCGTGATGTGGTGCCAGCCCTTGGCCGTGAGCAGGCCCGTGCTCCACCAGCCCAGCTGCACCACCTCCCCGCGCCCGAAGCTCGGGAACCAGCCCAGCGTGACCGAGAACACCAGGATGAGCAGGATGCCGATCAAGAAGGTTGGCAGCGACACGCCCAGCAGCGACAGCGTCATGAACATCTGGCTGGTGAAGGTGCCGCGTCTGAGCGCCGCATACACCCCCATGGGCACGCCGACCAGCAGGGCGATGGCGGCGGCCACCAGCGCCAGCTCCAGCGTGGCGGGGAAGCGCTCCGCGATCAGCCGCGAAACCTTGGCGCCCTGGCGCAGGCTCAGCCCGAACTCCCCCTGCGCGGCATTCACGAGGAAGTGCCAGAACTGCACGATGAACGGCTGGTCCAGCCCCAGCGCCGCACGCATTTCGGCGATCTGCTCGGGTGTGGCGTCCTGTCCCAGCAGGAAGACCACGGGGTCGCCCACGAACTGGAACAGCATGAACGAAATGAAGGCAACGGTGACCATCACGATCACAGCCTGTATGAGGCGGCGCAGGATAAAGGCAAGCATTCTCGAAGGGGCGCAGAAGGTCAGGCCATGCTAGCAGGCAAACGGGTACGGCCAAGGAGCCGCCCCCGAAAATTCAGGGAGGATTTCCCCTACAAGGAAAGGCGCGAAAGGGGCGGCCGCCATGGCACCCGCCCCATTCGCACGCTGGATGGTGGCGCTGCGTGTCAGTGGATCTTCACGCTGCGCATGTCCACGCGGTTGTCGGCGCGGTGCACCAGCTCCACCTTCTTCTTCATCGCCCAGGGAATGACCTGGTCGTACAGCGGGATGTGCGACACCGTGTCGTTGGACAGCTGCAGCGCCTCGGTCAGCATGCGGGAGCGCACGGGCGCATCGGTTTCCATCTTGATGCGGTCCACCAGATAGTCCATGCGCTCGTTGCTGTAGCGGCCCACGTTGTAGTTGCCGTCGCCGCCCGTGCCCACGCTGCGCACCAACGACTGCAGGCTGTAGAGCGCATCAAAGGTCGGCACGCCCCAGCCCAGCATGTAGATGCTGGCCTCGCTGCGCTGAATCATGGGGAAATAGGTCACCAGAGGCAGGGTGCGCAGCTTGGCCTTGACCCCGATGCGTGCCCACATGGCCGTCACGGCCTGGCAGATGGCCTCGTCGTTGATGTAGCGGTTGTTGGGACAGGCGAAGTCGACCTCGAAACCATCGGCATAGCCCGCCTCGGCCAGCAGCTTCTTGGCGCCTTCCACGTCGTAGGGCATGCGCTTGCCCACGTCCTCTGTCCATCCCGCCACCTGCGGGGCCACCAGCGTGCCGGTAGGCTTGCCCAGGCCGCGCAGAATGCTGCGCGCAAGGGTGTTGGCGTCGATCGACTGGTACAGCGCCTTGCGCACGCGCAGGTCCTTGAGCGGGTTCTTGCCCTTGACGTTGGAGCCCACGAGTTCGTCGCGGAACTGGTCCATGCCCAGGAAGATGGTGCGATTCTCCAGCCCGTCCACCACCTTGATGTCGCCGCTGGAACGCAGGCGCTGCAGATCCTGCGGCGAAGGGTCGAGCACCATATCCACCTCGCCCGACAGCAGGGCCGCGATGCGCGTGGCGGCGGACTTGATCGGCGTGTAGACGATCTCCGTCACGTTGCCCTCCATCTGGCCCCACCAGTTAGGGTTGCGCTTGAAGACCATCTTCACGTCGGGCTGCCAGGCGTCGAGGGTGTAGGGCCCCGTGCCCATGGCATTGCGGTGTGCAAAATTCTCGTCCGCACCCTTGATGTCCTTGGGTTCGACAGAGCGGTTCTTCTCGGCCCAGGCCTTGCTCATCATGCGCAGCTCGGTCATCTGGCGCAGCAGCACCGGGTTGGGCGCCTTGAGGAAGACATCGATGGTCTGCCCGTCCACCTTCACCACCTTGTCGATGCCCTGCACATAGGGCGTGTAGTTGGAGGTCTTGGCCATCGCACGCTGCAGCGAGTACACCGCGTCATCGGCCGTGAATGCCGAGCCATCTTGGAACTTCACACCCTGGCGCAACGTGAAGCGCACCTGGGTCGGGCTCACCTCACGCCACGCCGTCGCCAGCAGGGGCTCTACCGCAAACGTGCGGCTGTTGTAGGTCACCAGGCTTTCGTAGACGTAGGAATGAATGCCGTTTTGCAGCGCGTTGTTCTGCGAGTGGATGTCCCAGGTCGCAATTTCGCCCTGGCTGGCCCATTTGAAGGTTTTGGCCTGCGCAACAGGCGCTGCGACGATGGTCGACACGGCCGCGATGGACAGCAGCAAGGTGTTGAACTGCATAAGAATCCCTCGGAATCAAAAGCTGCGACTATGGCAGCAGGGCAAAGGCGCTTGGCAAAGGGATATCCCTAAAGTGGTGCAGAACCCGCGTTCCCACCCACCCGCGCGACCGAGGCTTGAGCCAAGGCAATCCCCGGCGCGCACAGGACGCGCGATTGCCGGGCTCCGCATGGGTGGCGAGCACCGTCCGCCAAGCCCCTCCGCGCCATTCGCCATCCCTGCGGCACGCACAAAAAAACCTCCCGAAGGAGGTTTTTTGGGTCTGGCTGACAGCGTGCCAACCCGTTCTGCGCCCGCAAGCGTCAGAAACGATGACGCAGGCCCGCCGTGATGCCGGTACGCGAACGCGCGCCGTTGGCGTCCAGCGCCATGCCCGCGCCACCGCTGACCTTGGTGTGGTCCAGCGCAAAGTACGCATCCGTGCGCTTGGAGAAGGCATAGTCCAGCGCCGCCACCAGGAACTTGGCCGTGCCGTTGTATGCACCCGATGCAGAGCCCGACTGCTTGCCGTGGTAGTAGTGCATGCCGATGTTAATCTGGGGAGTGACCTGGTAGCCAAAGCCCACCTTGTACATCTGGCGCTTGTCGGCATGGTTGCGCAAGGCCAGAATCGTCGCCGGATTGCTGGGATTCACCGCACCGCCGGGCACAAAGCCGCCACTGTAGGCAGCAGACCAGTAGGCACCCAGCACCGCGCTGTCGATCACGCCCGCAGCACTCAGGGGATAGTCATCCTTGCGCTTGTTTTGGCCGTAACCCAGGTTCACATACCACGGTCCCGTGCGGTACGAACCGCCCAACGTCCATGCATCCACCTTGGTGCCGCCCGGCAGTTCCGTCGTCAGATAGCCAGCGCCTGCGGAAATACCCCGATCGGAGTAACGCAGGTAGCCACCCGCGGTCTTGATGGCACCCGCAGGGTTCACACCCGCAGCGCCCGCATCGGCCACGGTATTACCCTCGTCAAAGGAGTACTGCAGCGCACCGCGAATGGGCCCCACCTCCGCCATGTACTTGATCATGTTGTTGGAGCGCGACCCCATGGACATGCCCAGTTCCGGCTTGTAGGCCTCCATGTACGGCGAATAGGGGAACGATGCGTAGGTCGTGGTCACCAGATCAAACAACAGGTTGTACTGGCGGCCCATCGTCACCCGACCGAATCCCCCCTGCAAGCCCACCCACGATTGCTGGAAATACGGCGTGGTGGGGTTCCCGTTGTCCGCCGTGAAGCGGTTCTCCAGATTCACCAAAGCCTTGAGACCTCCCCCCAGGTCCTCATTCACGTTGATGCCCCAGCGGCTCTGGGACATACCGCCACCGATCATTTCGCTGAGCGAATCATTCGCTGCCGGGCCCTGGTTATTGGTGTGACGATAGGCCACGTCAACAATCCCGTACAGCTGAACACTGCTGGTACTGGCTTGCGCATACACCATGGGCGCGGAGCAGGCCAAGGCAGCCAGCGCAATGGTTTTCTTGGAGAACAGTCGCATGAGTTGTCACTTTCTTTTCAGGATGGCAGAGGTTTTCATTCTAGAAATCACCCCCCCTCGGACAAGCTCCGTATCGCGTACCAGCCACAGTCGTTTTCCCTAGTTTGGCGTTACCCAGGCGACAACGACGGACGAAAAAAAACCGCTGCCAACGGCAGCGGTTTTTGTCTTCTCTATCCAGCTGGCTCAAGCCAGCCCGATATTAGAAGGAGTGGCGAATACCCAGTTGCACGCCTGTCTGGTTCTCGCCAGCGCCAGGACCACCGGTGCTCAGGCTCTTGGCAGCCAGACCCAGGTTGGAAGCGTCCTTGTTCTTCAGGTAAGCCACGGTGCCGTACACAGCGGTGCGCTTGGACAGGTTGTGGACATAGCCCAGGCTGATTTGGTGAGCCTTGGAGTCGATGGCCTTCTGGTCGTACAGAGCGTACTGCAGCTTGACTTCGCCGGCACCCACGGGAGCGGAAGCACCCAGAGCGTAGGCGTTGACCTTACGCTTGGAAGCGCCAGGCACGTCGTCCTTGGTCTGCTGAACGATTGCGTTCAGCTTCACAACGTTCAGGTTGTAGGAGCCAGCCACGGTCAGAGCGTTGCGGTCAACGCCGGCGGCCAGGTTACGCTGGTCGTAAGACGCAGCCACGCCCAGGGGGCCATTTTCGTAGGCAACGTAGCCACCGGTGTAACGGCCAGCCTTGCCGGACGTCTGTTCGTCAAAGCCATAACCCAGGCCAGCGGTGAAGCCGCTGAAGTTGGGGGTGTAGTAGCTGATCATGTTGCTCGAACGGATGCCGTTAGCGTCGCCGCTCGTGCCGTACCAGTTGCTCCAGCCACCGAACTGGCCGATACCGGTCTGGCCGAACACGTCGAAGGAGCTGGTCTTGCTGTAGCCAGGCGTCAGTTCACGGCCCAGGCGCACTTCACCGAAACCGCCAGCCAGTTGCACCGTGGTGCGACGCTGGAAGTTGAAGCCGGCGCTGTTGCCGCTGTCGCCGAAGATTTCGCCTTCCAGCCAGAAGCCTGCCTTCAGGCCACCACCCAGGTCTTCCACGCCGCGGAAGCCCAGACGGCTGGTTGCGTTGCCGCTGGTGCTCAGGCCATACACGCTGTCGCCAGCTGCGTTGGCGTTGTCCACATAGCCGAAGGCCGTGTCAACGATACCGAACAGCGTCACGGAGGATTGGGCCATTGCGGCGCCGGAAGCGGCCAGCACTGCCAGGGCAATCAGGGATTTTTTCATTGCGAGTTACTCCAAGGTTAAACAGAGGGCCCCGGATCGAGAGGACTTTGGAGGTGCAGCTCACGCACAGCCCCGCCGGTTCCCCGGGCCAACCTCCTGGTGGGGAAGTTGCTCCTATTGCAACAGAGCACGCTCGGTTTCGCAAAGGAATTCCCTCACAATCGGTCCAAAAGCGGGTTTTCGTTGCTGTACCGCAACATTGCCACGCCCATGGGAAAACCATCTTATTGTTGCGCTATGTGAGCGCCCGCTGCGCTATTTTTTGCGCCCGCGCATTGTTTTGTACTTTTAAACAACATCCCTACGCCGCATGGACCGACTCCTGATCGCCGCAGATAGCGCATTAAGAACGCTGTTCGCCACACCCAATGCAAGTGAGGACTCACCAGGAAAGTCTTATCCTCCCGTCGAACTGCCCCCCGAGCAACAGCGCCTGTCGGGCGCCCTGATGCGCGTCAATCACGTCGGTGAGGTGTGCGCCCAGGCCTTGTACATGGCCCAGTCCTGCGTGACGCGCGACCCCGCCCTGCGCCGCGACCTGCTGACCGCGGCCCGCGAGGAGACCGACCATCTCGCCTGGACCCGCGAGCGCCTGGACGCCCTGGGCAGCCGCCCCAGCCTGCTCAATCCACTCTGGTTCACCGGCGCCTTTGTCATCGGTCTGGCTGCTGCCCGCGTCAGCGACCGGGCCAGCCTGGGGTTCGTCGTGGAAACCGAGCGGCAGGTATCGGAGCATCTGCAGAGCCATCTGCGCCGCCTGCCCGAAGAAGACCTGCCGTCGCGCGCCATTGTTGCCCGCATGCAACAAGACGAAGAACGCCATGCGACCCAGGCCCTGGCAGCTGGCGCGGCCCCGCTTCCCCTGCCCGTGCGGCGGCTGATGAAGGCCGCCGCCAAGGTCATGACGACGACGGCCCACTATATATAGAGAGGATCCGCCAAGGCCAAGGCGATGGGGCCCTTCAGGCCTCGACGATCTCAAACCCCGTCGTGATCTGCGCCGTCTTCGCCAGCATGATGCTGGCCGAGCAGTATTTCTCGTGGCTCATGGCGATCGCACGCTCCACGGCCAGCGCCGGAATGCCGCGGCCGGTCACGGTGAATTGCATGTGGATGCGAGTGAAGACCTTGGGGTCGGTCTGCGCCCTCTCCGAGGTCAACTGCACGCTGCAGCCGCGCACATCGTGGCGCCCGCGCTTGAGGATCAGCACCACGTCATAGGCCGTGCAGCCGCCCGTGCCTGCGAGCACGGTTTCCATGGGGCGCGGCGCGAGGTTCTGCCCCCCGTTTTCGGGACGATCCGCGTCCGCGGCCCCATCCATGGCCAGTACGTGGCCACTGCCGGTCTCGGCCACAAAGCCCATGCCGGAGCGCGTGCCGGCGTTGCCGGTCCAGCTGACGGTGCATTCCATGTTGTTTTTCTCCAAAAGGTTGAGGTCTATCTGTTGCAAATAACGCACGATGGCACGATTTTGCTGCAACGCAACAAACGCCGCGCTACAATCTGCTCATGCGTTACCCGCTACGCACTGTTGGCACAGCGGGGTTCGCACCGATTGTCTCCTCCATCTCCTCAAAAGGATGGATTCAGCCCCAGGCCTTACCGCTTGGGGCTTTTTTTTGCCCCGTTCGGTCGAGGCCCGCGCCATCCTATGATGTGCGCCCGGCTTCACGCACAGATGCTCCCGTCCGCATGCGGGTACACAGCCGGTTCGCACCATGACTCAGCCCCTCACCCCCTTTGACTACCTGAAGAAAATCCTCACCGCTCGCGTGTACGACGTGGCGGTGGAGTCCGACCTGCAGCCCGCCAAGGTGCTGTCGCGCCGCTTGCACAACAAGGTGCTGCTCAAGCGCGAAGACCAGCAGCCCGTGTTCAGCTTCAAGTTGCGCGGCGCCTACAACAAGATGGCGCAGCTCTCGCCCGAGCAGCTCGCCAAGGGCGTGATCTGCGCCTCGGCCGGCAACCATGCCCAGGGCGTGGCGATGAGCGCCAGCAAGCTGGGCACGCGCGCCGTGATCGTGATGCCCACGACCACGCCCCAGGTGAAGATCGACGCGGTGAAGACGCTGGGCGGCGAGGTGGTGCTCACCGGTGAAAGCTATTCCGACGCCTACGAGCATGCCGCCCGGCTGCAAAAGGACGAGGGCCTGACCTTCGTCCACCCCTTCGACGACCCCGACGTGATCGCCGGCCAGGGCACGATCGCCATGGAGATCCTGCGCCAGCTGCAGGCGCTGGGCAACAACCGGCTGGATGCCGTGTTCGTGGCCATCGGCGGCGGCGGGCTGATCAGCGGCGTGGCCAACTACATCAAGGCCGTGCGGCCCGAGATCAAGGTCATCGGCGTGCAGATGAACGACTCCGACGCCATGACCCAGTCGGTCAAGGCCCAGGATCGGGTCGCCCTGCCCGACGTGGGCCTGTTCTCCGACGGTACGGCCGTGAAGCTCGTGGGCGAGGAAACCTTCCGCGTGGCGCAAACCCTGGTGGACGACTACGTGATCGTCGACACCGACGCCGTCTGCGCCGCGATCAAGGACATCTTCGTGGACACGCGCAGCATCGTCGAGCCCGCGGGCGCCCTCGCCGTGGCCGCCATCAAGCAGTACGTGGCCCGGCACAAGACCAAGGGCGAGACCTACGCCGCCATCCTGTGCGGCGCCAACATGAACTTTGACCGCCTGCGCTTCGTGGCCGAGCGCGCCGAGGTCGGCGAGGAGCGCGAGGCGCTGTTCGCCGTCACCATTCCCGAGGAGCGCGGCAGCTTCCGGCGCTTTTGCGAGGTGGTGGGCCAACTGCCCGGCGGTCCGCGCAACGTGACCGAGTTCAACTACCGCATCAGCCATGAAAAGCGCGCCCATGTGTTCGTGGGCCTGTCCACCAACGGGCGCGGCGAATCGGAGAAGATCGCCAAGAACTTCCAGAAGCACGGCTTTGAGTCGCTGGACCTCACGCACGACGAACTGGCCAAGGAACACCTGCGCCACCTGGTGGGCGGCCACTCGGCCCTGGCGCAGGACGAGCGCCTGATGCGCTTCACCTTCCCCGAACGGCCCGGCGCGCTGCTCAAGTTCCTGAGCCTGATGCAGCCCACCTGGAACATCTCGCTGTTCCACTACCGCAACCAGGGCGCGGACTACGGCCGCATCCTCGTGGGCATGCAGGTGCCCGCGGAAGACACGGCCCAGTTCGACGCCTTCCTGCAGGCACTGGGCTACCCCTACGTCGAGGAAACGCAGAACCCGGCCTACCGCCTGTTCCTTCAGGCCAGCGCCTGATTCAAACAAAAATGGCCTCTAGCGCTTATCCAACAAGCGCAATTAGCTATTAATTAAATAGCAAAATGCAAGCCCTGCGCCACTACCTGCTGGCCGTGCAGTTCTTCACCCGCCTGCCGGTCACGGGCCGGCTGGCCGCGTGGGTGGGTTACAGCCCCGCCATGCTGCGCGCCAGCAGCGCCCATTTCCCCGGCGTGGGCTGGCTGGTGGCGGCCGTGGCCGTGGGCAGCTATGCGGCGCTGTGGCTGGCGCTGGGCGGGGCCCATGGCTTCGCCCCCCTGGTGGCGGCCGTGGGCAGCACCATCGCCACCCTGCTGGTCACCGGCGGCTTTCACGAGGACGGCCTGGCCGACGTGGCCGACGGCCTGGGCGGCGCCTATCAGCGCGAGCGCGCGCTGGAGATCATGAAGGACTCGCGCATCGGCGCCTTCGGCGCCATGGCGCTGGTCATGGCGCTGGCCGCCAAAACGGCGCTGCTGGCGCAACTGGGCAGCCTGGGGCTGGCCGCGGCGCTGTGGGCGCTGGCGGGCGCGCATGTGCTGTCGCGGCTGTGGCCGCTGTTCATCGTGCGCGCCCTGCCCCATGTAGGCGACACCGCCACGTCCAAGAGCAAGCCGCTGGCGGACCAGATCTCCGTCCGTGCGCTGGTAGCGGCAACCCTATGGTGTTTTCCGGCCCTGGCGCTTGTGTATCAAGCGCTAGGCGCATCTGTATTGATAGCAAGCCTGCTGGGCAGCGCCCTGGGCGCCGGCTGGATGCTCTGGCGCTTCGCGCGGCGCCTGCAGGGCTTCACGGGCGATTGCCTGGGGGCCGCGCAGCAGGTAGCGGAAATCGGCTTCTACCTGGGCGCCGCCATCGCGCTGGTGCAGAGCGCGGCGTGAGCGCCCCCCGCCTGTGGCTGGTGCGCCATGCCCGCCCGCTGGGGACCGACGGCCTGTGCTACGGCCGGCTGGATGTGCCCGCCGACGCGCGGCACAGCCAGGCCGCGGCCCATGCGCTGGCGCTGGCGTTGCCGCACCACCTGGCCGCCGCATGGCATTCTCCGCTACAAAGATGCGAGCTCCTGGCGCTTGACCTGTGGGCGCTGCGGCCCGATTTAATCCTTAATCCCGAGCCCCGCATCGCCGAGATGGACTTCGGCGCCTGGGAGGGCCGCGCCTGGAACACCATCGCCCGCGCCGACATCGACGCCTGGGCCACCAACTTCAGCGACCACGCACCCGGCGGCGGCGAGCCGCTGGCAGCCATGCTGGGCCGCGTGGCGCAGGCCCTGCGCGATGCATCCAGGCGTGCGCATGGCCATGGGGGCGATGTGGTCTGGATCACGCACGCCGGCGTGGCGCGCTGCGTGCAGTGGCTGCTGGCGCACGGCGAGGCGCGCGCGCCGCTGTCCCATGAATGGCCCCGGGAGGCGCCGGGTTTCGGCGCCTGGACCACGGTGCCGCTGCTCCGCTGAAACCCGCTGAATACCGTGCGTTCGCCTACTGCGGCTTGCGCGGCATCTGCAGCGCCAGCGTGGTGTCGCCATCCACAGCCGGCCCCAGCCGCGCCTCGCCCCGGGTGAGCGACTGCAGCACCAAGCCCTGCTCCACGACCGCACCCACACGGTATGGCTTGGCCGGCTTGCCATCCACCGCGATCAGGGCCGCGCCGCCGCCACTGGCCGTGCCGGCCAGCACGCCCAGCAGCGTGAAGCGGCTGGCCGCGGCCGGAGCCTCCGCGGCCGTGGCCGCGGGGCGGGCGCCCAGCAACCGGGCGAGCGCCTGCGGGTCGGGCAACACCGGCTCGGGTGCGGCGGTCACCGGCGCCGGCCCCGCCGGGCGCGCCGAGAGCTTCAGCCCCCAATAGACCGCGCTGGCGCCGGCCAGCGCCCAAAGCGCCAGGGTGGCAAGGCGCAAGGCCCAGCGGCTGTATGTGTTTGTCGCCATTGCAGGATTATGATTGATCTGATATGTCCAATTTGAGTCGCTCCGCCATGACGCCGCCCTCCGCCCCCTCCCTCCTGCACCGCGCCCGCCGCCGCCTGGCTGCGGGCTTCACCCTGATCGAACTCATGGTGGTGCTGGTCATCATCGGCGTGCTAGCCGCGCTCATCGTGCCCAATGTGCTGGACCGCGCCGACGACGCGCGCAGCACGGCCGCGCGCACCGACATCACCAACATCATGCAGGCGCTCAAGCTCTACCGCCTGGACAACCAGCGCTATCCCACGGCCGAACAGGGCCTGCAGGCGCTGATCGCCAAGCCCACGTCCGGCCCGGTGCCGAACAACTGGCGCCCCTACCTGGAGAAGCTGCCCAACGACCCCTGGGGCCGCCCCTACCAGTACCTGAGCCCCGGCATCAAGGCCGAGGTGGACGTGATGTCCTTCGGCGCCGACGGGCAGTCCGGCGGCGAGGGCAAGGACGCCGACATCGGCAGCTGGCAGTAAGCCAACCCACATTCCCCACGCATGAAACGGGTGCACCCCAGGCCGGCGGACGCCGTGGAGCCGGCTTCGCCAGCCCCCCGGCGCCGCCCTCCCTTCCGCGCGGCGGTACAGCGGGGGTTTACGCTCCTGGAGCTGCTGGTGGTGATCTCCATCATGGCGCTGGCCACCGCGGGCGTGGGGCTGGCCCTGCGCGACAGCGGCGCCACCCAGCTGCAGCGCGAGGGCGAACGCCTGGCCGCCCTGCTGGAGTCGGCCCGCGCGCAGTCGCGGGCCTCGGGCGCGGCCGTGCGCTGGCGTGCCGATGCGCAGGGCTTTCACTTCGAGGGCCTGCCGCCCCAGAGCGCCCTGCCCAGCCGCTGGCTGGACGGCGCCACCGGCGTGCGCGGCCCGGGCGAGCTGTGGCTCGGGCCCGAGCCGCTGATCGGCCCGCAGCAGGTGGTCATCGTGAGCAGCGCCCATCCCGACCGCGCGGTGAGCGTGGCCACCGACGGCCTGCGCCCCTTCGCCGCGCAGGCGCTGCAATGAGCATGCACAGGCACACCCGTCGCGCGGCAAGCGGCTTCACGCTGGTGGAGGTGCTGGTGGCGCTGAGCATCGTGGCCATTGCGCTCATGGCGGGGCTGCAAGCCACGTCGGCCCTGACGCGCAACGCCGCGCGCCAGACCGACGTGGTGCTGGCCCACCTGTGCGCCGAAAACGAGCTGGTGAAGGTGCGCCTGTCGCGCCAGATGCCCTCGGTCGGCGACGCGCGCGTGGCGTGCGAGCAGGCGGGGCGGCGCTATGAGGTCGCGGTGATGGTCTCGCCCACGCCCAACCCGCAGTTCCGCCGCGTGGACGCGCAGGTCTTCGACGCCCAGCACCCGGTGCTGCGGCTCTCGACCATCGTGGGCCGGTACTGATGCAGCGCCTGTCTGCCCCCACCCCGGCCCGCGGCTTCACGCTGGTCGAACTGCTCGTGGCCATCGCCGTGATGGCGCTGCTGGCCATCGTGAGCTGGCGCGGCCTGGACGGCATGGTGCGCTCGCAGGAACAGACGCGCGAGCGCGCCGATGAGCTGCTGGTGCTGCAGACCGTGATGGCGCAATGGGCCGCCGACCTCGACGCGCTGCAGGCCATAGACCACACCGAGCCCATCGCCTGGGACGGCCAGGTGCTGCGCCTCACGCGCCGCGGCACGCGCCAGCCAGACGAGGGCGCGCTGGTCGTCGCCTGGGCGCGGCGCAACGTGGACGGCACCGACCGCTGGCTGCGCTGGCAGTCGCCCCCCGTGCGCACGCGCGCCGAATGGTCCGATGCCTGGCAGCGCGCGGCCCTGTGGGCGCGCACCCCCGGTGCGGCCGAGCGCCGATTGGAAACCGTGCTGATGCCGCTCGCGAACTGGCAGCTGTTCTACTACCGCGGCGGCGCCTGGACCAATGCACTGTCCACCCCCGCCGGCGCCAACCAGCCCCAGTCGGCGGGCGGGCTGAGCAGCGCCGCGGCCAGCGTCCCCGAGGGCGTGCGCGTGCAGCTCACGCTGCCGCAGGGCGGCACGCTGTCCGGCGTGGTCACGCGGGACTGGGCCAGCCCGCTGCTGGGGGGCGGCAAATCATGAGGCGCATGCCGGCCTTCATGCGAACCCGCGCGCGCAGCGCGGGCGCGGCGCTGCTGGCGGCCATGCTCACCGTCACGCTGGTGGCCACGTTCGCGGCGGCAGCCATGTGGCAGCAATGGCGCGCCATAGAGGTCGAGACGGCCGAGCGCGCACGCATCCAGTCGGCCTGGATCCTCATCGGTGCGCTGGACTGGTCGCGCCTGATCCTGCGCGAGGACTCGATCGCACGCAACGGCGACGGCACGGACAACCTGACCGAGCCCTGGTCCGTGCCGCTAGAGGAAGCGCGCCTGTCCACCTTCCTCGCTGCCAACCGCAACGTGGCCCAGGCAGAGGACGCCAGCACCGACACCGCCAATGCCTTCCTCTCCGGCCAGATCACCGACCAGCAGGCGCTGCTGAACCTGCGCAACCTGGTGAAAGACGGTAAGGTGGATGGCACGGCGCTGCGCCAGTTTGCGCGCCTGTTCGAATACCTGGGACTGCCGCGCCAGCAGGTGGACACGCTGGCGCGCCAGATGCTGCGCGCCCAGGTCCAGGACGGCGACCCAGCCGCCGCGCCGCTGCTGCCGCAGACCGTTGCCCAGCTCGGCTGGTGGGGCCTGCCGCAGCAGACGGTGGCCGCGCTCACGCCCTACGTCACGCTGCTGCCCGTGCACACGCGGGTCAACCTCAACACCGCCAGCGCTGTCGTGCTGTGGGCAAGCGTCGACGGCCTGGACATGGCCGAGGCGCAGCGCCTGGTGCAGGCGCGCGACACGCGCCACTTCCGCAGCGAGACCGACGCCTCGCAGCTCATCAGCAACCCCGGCCGCATCACGGCCGCCACGCACACGGTGGCGTCCAACTATTTCGAGGTGCGCGGGCGGCTGCGCCTGGACTCGGCCGTGGTCGAGGAGCGCTCCCTGGTCTTCAAGCAGCGCGGCGAGGCGCGCACCCTGTGGCGCGAGCGCGGCGGCCTGGTGCCCAGTGCGGCCGAAGCACCGCAACGCTGACCCATGCGGGCTGCGTGGCCAAGCGTCACATCCAGCCCCTAAAATGCCCCGCGAGACCCATTCATGAGCACCCTCGTACTAACCTTGCCCCTGGGCTCGTCGGCGACTGCCGCCGAATACGGCTACACGCTGACGGCCGACGGGCACAACGCCATCCGCCAGGCCAGCGCCCCCGCAGCCCTGCTGCCCGACCCCGGCCGCGCGGGCGAAGTCGTGGCCGTCGTGCCCGCGCGTGCGCTGTCGTGGCAGCGCGTGACGCTGCCGCAAGGCTCCACCTCGCAGGCGCCGCGGCTGCGCGCCATTCTGGAAGGCCTGCTGGAAGAGCTGTTGCTCGACGACCCCGCGCAGCTGCATTTCGCGCTGCAGCCCGGCTTTCACGCCGGCAGCCCCGCATGGGTGGCCGTGTGCGACCGCGCCTGGCTGCGCGATGCACTGCAGGCGCTGGAGGCCGCAGGCCGCCCCGTAGACCGCGTGGTGCCCGAATTCGCCCCCGGCCCCACGGCCAGCGGGCAAGAGGAATGCACGGTGCTCGGCACGCCCGAGGACGGGCAGATCGTGCTCACCGGCCATGGCCCGCAGCAGGCCGTGGCCGTGCTGCCGCTGGGTGCCGCCGCCACCTGGGCCGCCACAGCCCCCGCCGCCGAAGACGCGCCCCCCGTGCGCGCCGAGCCCGCCGTGGCGGCTCTGGCCGAACGCCTGCTGGGACGCCCCGTGGAGCTGCACACCGCCAGCCAGCGCGCCCTGGCCGCCGCACGCGGCGACTGGGACCTGGCGCAGTTCGACCTGGCCAGCAGCGGCCGCACGCGCGTGCTGCGCAAGCTGGGCAGCGGCGCCAACGCCTTCCTGCGCGCGCCCCAGTGGCGCGCCGCGCGCTGGGCACTGGTGCTGGCCGTGGCCGTGCAGGTGGTCGGCCTGAACCTGTGGGCCTGGCAGGACCGCCAGGCGCTCGCGGCCAAGCAGGCCGGCGTGCGCAATGCGCTCACGCAGACCTTCCCCCACATCCGGGCCGTCGTCGATGCGCCGGTGCAGATGGAGCGCGAACTGGCCCAGTTGCGCCAGGCGGCGGGCAGCGTCTCGCCACGCGACCTGGAGTCACTGCTGGCCGCCGCCGGTGCCGCCCTGCCCGAGGCACGCATGCCCACCCAGATCGAATACGCCAGCGGAGAGCTGCGCCTGCGCGGCATGGAGGTCGCGCCCGAGGCACTCACGGCCATGAACCAGCGCCTGGCGGCCGACGGCTTTGCCGCGCGCCAGCAAGATGGCGCCCTGCTGGTGCGTGCGGAGGGCCGCCCATGAGCACGCGCACCGCCCCGAATCCCCGCGCCCTGACCGCCGCGCTGCGCGAGCGCTGGGCCGCCCTGGCGCCGCGCGAGCGCACCCTGCTGCTGGCGGCGGCCACCGTCGTCGGCCTGGCCCTGCTGTGGTGGGGGCTTCTGGCGCCCGCGCTGCAGACGCTGCGCGGCTCCGCCGCGCGCCATGCCGCGCTGGATGCGCAGCTGCAACACATGCAGACCCTGCAGGCCGAGGCCCTGCAGCTCAAGGACGTACCGCGCCCGCAAAGCGGCGAGGCCCTGCGCACGCTGCAGGGCTCGCTGGCACAGCAACTGGGCGCGGGCGCGCAGATCGCCGCCGCCGGCGACCGTGCCACCGTCACGCTCAAGGGCGTGCCGGCCGAGGCGCTGGCGCAGTGGCTGAGCCAGGCGCGCAGCACGGCCCGCGCCGTGCCGGTGGAGGCCCGGCTGGTGCGCAGCGCCACCGGCGCGAACGGCGCGAATGCCGGCGCGCGCTGGGACGGCACGCTGGTGCTGGCCCTGCCCTCCAACTGAACCCTCTACCCACCCACACCCTGACCGGACTTGCCCGCCGTGCCTCGCCCATCTCGTTCCACTTCGCCCATGGCCCCGCCCCGCGCCCCCTGGCGCTGGGCGGTCGCCGGCCTGTGCCTGGGCGCGCTGCCCGCACTGCTGCTGTGGGCGCCGGCGCGCTGGCTGGCCACCGGCGTGGAGCAGGCCAGCGGCGGCCAGTTGCAGCTGCAGGACGCGCGCGGCACGGTCTGGAGCGGATCGGCCCGGCTGGTGCTGGCGGGCGGCGCAGGCAGCCGCGACCAGGCGGCCCTGCCCGGCCGGCTGCAGTGGCAGCTGCGCCCGACATGGACCGGCGCCCAGGCACGCATCACGGCCGACTGCTGCACGCCGGCCGCCCCTGTGCAACTGCGCGCGGCCCTGGGCCTGGGCGCGGTGCGCGTGCAAGTGGCCGACGGCCAGAGCCAGTGGCCCGCGGCCGTGCTCAGCGGCCTGGGCACGCCCTGGAACACGGTCCAGCCCCAGGGGCGGCTGCAGCTCTCCACCAGCGGATTGGCGCTGGAATGGGCCTCGGGCCGGATGCTGATGCACGGACAGGCGCAACTGGACGCACTGGGCATGTCTTCCCGGCTGTCCACGCTGCGGCCCATGGGCAGCTACCGCCTGCTGCTGCAGGGCGGCAGCGCGCCCACGCTGCAGCTGTCCACGCTGGACGGCGCGCTGCTACTGTCCGGCAACGGCCAGTGGGTGGGGCAGCGCCTGCGCTTCACCGGCGAGGCCAGCGCCGCGCCCGAACGCGAGGCGGCGCTGGCCAATCTTTTGAATATCATCGGAAAGCGCAGCGGTGCGCGTTCCATCATCACCGTGGGGTGACCCTATGAATCCCTTGTCCAGACGTCACCTGCAGAATGCTCTGCATTCGATAGCTGCCAGCGCTTTGCTGGTATGCGCTAGCACCCAAATTCATGCCCAAACCTCTGCCAAGGCGAACAACGGCAGCGTGCAACCGGGCGAGCCCGTGACGCTGAACTTCGCCGGCGCCGAGATCGAGGCCGTGGCCCGCACCATGGCCACCATCACCGGCCGCAACGTGGTGGTGGACCCGCGCGTGAAGGGCCAGATCACCCTGGTGACCGAGAAGGCCGTGCCGCCGGCCGCCGCCTTCCAGCAGTTCCTGGTGGCGCTGCGCATGCAGGGCTTCACGGTGGTCGAGGCCGCGGGGCTGTACAAGGTCGTGCCCGAGGCCGACGCCAAGCTGCAAACCGGCAGCGTGAGCGTGTCGCAAAGCGGCATGGGCGGCACGCCCGCCGGCGGGCAGATCGTCACGCAGATCTTCAAGCTCAACTTCGAGAACGCCAACAACCTGGTGCCGGTGCTGCGCCCGCTGATCACGCCCAACAACACCATCAACGTGAACCCCGGCAACAACTCGCTGGTGATCACCGACTACGCCGACAACCTGCAGCGCCTGGCGCGCATCGTGGCGGCCATGGATGTCTCCAACGCCAGCGACGTGGAGGTGATTCCGCTGCAGTACGCCATCGCCACCGACCTGGCGCCGCTGGTGTCGCGCCTCATCGAAGGCAGCGGCGGCACCGGGGCCGCGCCGGCCGTGGCCCAGGGCCAGACGGACACCGCCTTCAAGACCACCCTGCTGGCCGAGCCGCGCAGCAACGCGCTGATCGTGCGCGCCGCCAACCCGGCGCGCGTGGCGCTGGTGCGCTCGCTGGTGGCCAAGCTGGACCAGCCCGCGACGCCGGGCAGCTCGGCCGCCAGCGGCAACATCCATGTGGTGTACCTGAAGAACGCCGACGCCGTGAAGCTGGCCTCTACCCTGCGCGCCGCGCTCACCGGCGGCTCGGGCGGCAGCAGCGGCAACAGCGGCAGTGCCACCACGGGCGGCGGCAGCGCCGGCGGCCTGAGCAGCGGCCGCATGCAAACGAGCGGCTCTGGCATGGGCCAGGGCGGCGGCCTGGGTGGCGGCCTGGGCAGCGGCAATGCCGGCGGCTCGGGCCTGGGCGCGGGCGGCAGCGCCGGCCTGGGCGGCAGCGGCAATGGCAACGAGCCCTCCACCGGCGGCATCATCCAGGCCGACCCGACCACCAACTCGCTCGTCATCACCGCGCCCGAGCCGCTGTACCGCCAGCTCCGCGCCGTCATCGACAAGCTGGACGGGCGCCGCGCGCAGGTGCTCATCGAAAGCCTGATCGTCGAAGTCAGCGCCAACAAGGTGGCCGAGTTCGGCATCCAGTGGCAGGGCGTGATGGGCAACTACGGCAGCACGCTGGGCGTGCTGGGCAACAACTCGGGCGTGACCGGCACCAACATCCTGGACCTGGCCCTGGCCGCCGCCAGCGGCAACGTGACCTCCATCGCCTCCGCCAAGCCCTCGCCGGGCCTGAACCTGGCCATCGCTCCGCGCATCAACGGCAAGTACTACCTGGGCGCGCTGGCCAACTTCCTGGAGAACACGGGCGACGCCAACGTGCTCTCCACGCCCAACCTGATGACACTGGACAACGAAGAGGCCCAGATCATCATCGGCAACAACGTGCCCTTCGTGACCGGTTCGTACGCCAACACGGGCGGCAGCGGCGGCGCGGTCAACCCCTTCACCACCGTGGAGCGCAAGGACGTGGGCCTGATGCTGCGCGTGCGTCCGCAGATCAACGAGAACGGCACCGTGAAGCTCACGCTGTACCAGGAGGTCTCGAAGATCGCGGCGGACACGCTCACCAACGTCAACGGGCCGTCCACCAGCAAGCGCTCCATCGAATCCACCGTGCTCGTGGACGACGGCAGCGTGATCGTGATCGGCGGCCTGCTGGAAGACAGCTACTCGCTGGGCCAGGACAAGGTGCCCCTGATGGGCGACCTGCCCGTGGTGGGCGGCCTGTTTCGCAATGAGAAGCGCACGCGCCAGAAGACCAACCTGATGGTCTTCCTGCGCCCCATGGTGATCCGCGACACCGCCACCAGCGACGCCCTGATGGTGGACCGCTACGAGGCCATCCGCGCGCTGCAGCAAAACACCCAGCCCGCGCCCAGCGCGGTGATGCGCTCGGTCTCCGAGGCGCCCGTGCTGCCGCCGCTGCCCGCGGGTGCTACCGGCGGTGCCGGCGGCGCGGGCACGCAGCCCGTGGCCGTGCCCACGCCGCTGGGGCCGGTCGCGCCCGAGCCGCCCCGCCCTGCCGGCACGCAACCCGTGACGACGCCTGGCGCCACACCGGGCGCCACACCGTACAGCCCGCAGTAAGCGATGCGCCACCCCCTGCCCTACGCCTTCGCGCGCGCCAGCCAGCTGCTGCTGGAGGATGACGGCCAGCAGCTCGTGCTGTGGCACGGCCCCGCACCCGATGCCGGCGCGCTGTCCGAGGTGCTGCGCAAGCACGCCGTGCAGCAGTTCATGCCGCTCGACGCCGCGGCGCTGGCCCAGCGCATCAGCGCCGCCTACTCGCAAAGCGAATCGAGCGCCGCATCGGTGGTCAGCGAGGTCGAGGAAGGCGCCGACCTCTCGCGCATGATGCAGGAGCTGCCCGCCGTGGAGGACCTGCTGGAATCCGCCGGCGACGCGCCCATCATCCGCATGCTCAACGCCCTGCTCACGCAGGCCGTGCGCGACGGCGCGAGCGACATCCACATCGAGCCCTACGAGCGCCACTCCAGCGTGCGCTTTCGCGTGGACGGCACGCTGCGCGAGGTGGTGCAGCCCAACCGCGCGCTGCACGCGGCCCTGATCAGCCGCCTGAAGATCATGGCCGACCTGGACATCTCCGAAAAGCGCCTGCCCCAGGACGGCCGCATCAGCCTGCGCATCGGCACGCGCGCCATCGACGTGCGCGTGTCCACCCTGCCCAACGCCCATGGCGAGCGCGCCGTGCTGCGCCTGCTGGACAAGAGCGAGAGCAAGCTGACCCTGGAGGCCGTGGGCATGCAGGGCGAGGTGCTGGAGCGCTTCGAGCACCTGATCGGGCAGCCGCACGGCATCATCCTCGTGACCGGCCCCACGGGCTCGGGCAAGACCACCACGCTGTATGCGGCGCTGGCGCGGCTGGATGCCACGCGCAGCAACATCATGACGGTGGAAGACCCCATCGAGTACGAACTGCCGGGCGTGGGCCAGACCCAGGTCAACAGCAAGATCGACCTGACCTTCGCCAAGGCCCTGCGCGCCATCCTGCGCCAGGACCCGGACGTGATCATGATCGGCGAGATCCGCGACTTCGAGACCGCGCAGATCGCCATCCAGGCCTCGCTCACCGGCCACCTGGTGCTGGCCACGCTGCACACCAACGACGCCGCCAGCGCCGTCACGCGCCTGACCGACATGGGGGTGGAGCCGTTCCTGCTGTCCTCCTCGCTGCTTGGCGTGCTGGCGCAGCGCCTGGTGCGCAAGTACTGCGGCCACTGCCACGGCGCGGGCTGCGAGCACTGCGGCCACACGGGCTACGCGGGCCGCACCGGCGTGTTCGAGCTGCTGGTGGTGGACGACGCCATCCGCACCCAGATCCACAACCAGGCGGCAGAGTCCGACGTGCGCACCCAGGCCCTGGCCGGCGGCATGACGCTGATGCGCGACGATGGCGAGCGGCTGATCGCGGCCGGCATCACCAGCCGCGAGGAACTGCTGCGCGTGACGCGGGATTAGTCAAAAAACATAGCTGCTACCGCTTGCCACACATGAATTTCATGGCAAAAACTGCCTGAAACCCTTGACTGGCAAGCGTCAGTAGCTCCTCTTTTTTCAGGCCGGCCGCGCGTTCATCGCGCCAGGCGCTCCGCACTGCGCTTGCGTGCGCTGTTGCGCGCCAGGCCCAGCTGCAGCTCCTTGAGCAGCAGAACCACCTGGCGCGAGGCGTGCTGGCAGCCCTTGTAGGCCTGCTCCGCCTGCTGCTCCTCGCCCGCCTCGGCATGCTGGAGCAGCGCGGCGGCCTGCTGGTGAAAGAAGCGGTGGCGGCGCATGAGCATGTCGAAGGCCGGGAAATGCCCCAGCGCCAGCCGCCCGCTGCCGTACAGCCACTGGCCCAGCTCGGAACAGCTGTCGTCCACCACCACCTCGGGCCGCAGGCGCTCATCGCGCGCGCCCTGCAGCGCCGCGGCCAGCCAGGGCAGCCAGCGCTCGTGGTTCACGATGGCCACGTCGATATCGAACTCCGCCATGAGCCGGTTGGCTTCTGCGTCGTAGAGCACCAGCTCACTGGCGTTGCTGTCGGGCAGGGACGTCCAGTCCTCAGAAACCTGCAAGCCATCGGCCCGGGGCCGAAACAAACGGCTGAAGAATCCCATACGCACCCCCACCATTGGTCATGTTGCGTCTACCAAGCCACAGCGTGGCATATGTGACAACATGCTTCGTGTTACAAATTTTTATCGAATAGTTAATTTTAATTGGCATTGACTATCGCCAACCAATGCGACTGTCAACAATTCATTCCTGCCGCGCTGCACGGGTTTCGCACCCCGCCCACAATCAAAGCATGACTGCACGACACCCGCCCCGACTCTCGATGCTCGACCTGGTGGCCGTCCGCGAGGGCGGCACCGTCGCCCAGGCCCTCCAGATAGCGGTGCGCACGGCACGGCATGCGGAAACGCTGGGCTTTGCGCGCTACTGGCTGGCCGAGCACCACAACATGCCGGGCATCGCCAGCTCGGCCACGGCCGTGCTGGTGGGGCATATCGCCGGCGCC
The DNA here is from genome assembly GCF_059568935.1 of Diaphorobacter oryzae DSM 22780. Lineage (NCBI taxonomy): Bacteria > Pseudomonadati > Pseudomonadota > Betaproteobacteria > Burkholderiales > Comamonadaceae > Diaphorobacter > Diaphorobacter oryzae. Next base: position 236,158 of record NZ_JCANUL010000004.1, read on the forward strand.
ACGCACTCCATCCGCGTGGGCTCGGGCGGCATCATGCTGCCCAACCACGCGCCGCTGGTGGTGGCCGAGGCCTTCGGCACGCTGGCCGAGCTCTACCCTGGCCGCATCGACCTGGGGCTGGGCCGCGCGCCCGGCACCGACGGCGCCACCATGCGCGCCCTGCGCCGCGACCGCCCGGAGACCGAGGCCGACTTCCCCCGCGACGTGGCCGAGCTGCAGCAGCTGCTGGGCCCCGCGCAGCCAGGCCAGCGCATCGTCGCCATGCCCGGCGCCGGCACCCGGGTGCCGCTCTGGCTGCTGGGATCCAGCCTGTTCTCGGCCCAGCTGGCGGCCGAGAAGGGCCTGCCCTACGCCTTCGCCTCGCACTTCGCGCCGCGCATGCTGCATGCGGCCATCGACCTCTACCGCCGGCTGTTCCGCCCGTCGGCGGTGCTGGACAAGCCCTACGTGACGATCGGCGTGCCGGTGATCGCCGCCCCCACGGACGAAGAGGCCGAGTTCCTGGCCAGCAGCACCTATCAGCGTGTGCTGGGCATCATCACGGGCCAGCGCGGCCTGCTGCAGCCGCCCGTGGACAATTTCCTGGAAAGCCTGTCCCACCAGGAGCGCGCGGCCGTGGCCGACTTCCTGGCCGTGGGCGTGATCGGCGGGCCGCAGACGGTGCAAGCCGGCCTGTCGGCGCTGGCGGGCGCCACCGGCGCCGACGAGTTCATGCTGGTCAGCGACGTGTTCGACCCCGAGCTGCGCCTGCGCTCCCTGGACATCACGGTGCAGGCCATGGGTCGCTGAGGCATGAGCCGCTCGGCCCGGCTGCTGCAGCTCATCGACCAGCTGCGGCGCGCGCGCCTGCCGCAACCCGGGCCGGTACTGGCCCGGCAACTGGGGGTGAGCCTGCGCACGCTGTACCGCGACATTGCCACGCTGCGCGAGCAGGGCGCTGCCATCGAAGGCGACCCGGGCATAGGCTATGAAATGCGGCCGGGCTTCCTGCTGCCGCCACTGATGTTCACCCCCGACGAGCTGGAGGCCCTGCTGCTGGGCGCGCGTTGGGCCAGCCGCCAGGCCGACCCCGAGCTGGCCCAATCGGCCGCCACGGCGCTGGACCGCATCCGTAGCGCCCTGCCGCTGGAGCTGCGCATCGAGGTCGATACCAGCGGCCTGCTCGTGCCATCCATGTGCCACGACACCACGACCGAGCCCTGGCAGACCGCACTGCGCCTGGCCATACGGCGCCAGCACAAGGTGCTGCTGCACTACACCGACGAAAAAGGCCAGCCCAGCGAGCGCAGGGTCTGGCCGTTTGCCATGGCGTTCTTCAGGGACCGCCGCATCCTGGCCGCCTGGTGCGAGCTGCGCCAGGACTTCCGGCATTTCCGGCCCGACCGCGTGCGCTGCGTCACAGACCTCGCGGAGCGCTACCCCGACCACCGCAGCAGCCTGATCGAGCGCTGGTCCCGGCAACTGGGCTACGACCTCGGCTGACCTTGCTGCTGACAAAAACTGTCAGCATGCCCACCTACAGTGGCTCCCATGGCCTGTGCGCCATGCCTTCAAACCGACGGGAGCCCTCATGAACGACACGACCCAGCCCTTGCGGCTTTACTACCACCCCCGTTCCCGCGCCGCCATCACGCGCTGGATGCTGGAGGAATGCGGCGCCCGCTACGAAGCCATCCGGCTCGAATACGGCACCACCATGAAGTCCCCCGACTACCTCGCCACCAACCCCATGGGCAAGGTTCCGGCCCTCGTGCATGGCGATACCGTGGTCACCGAGCTGGCCGCCACCCTCGCCTACCTGGCCGAGCTGTTTCCCGAAAAGCGCCTCGCCCCGCCCATGGGCAGTGCCGAGCGCGGCAGCTACCACCGGTGGATGTTCTTCCTGGCCGGCCCCGTCGAGGCCGTAATGACAGCCAAGAGCCAGGGCCACCTGCAGCAGCAGACGCCCGAACAGGCCATGTCGGCCGGCTACGGCCGCTTCGACGACGTGGTGCAGACGCTGCGCCAGGCCGTCACCGGCCGGCGCTACTTGTGCGGCAGCCAGTTCACAGCCGCCGACGTGCTCATGGCCAGCTACCTGCGCTGGGGCACGATGATGGGCCTGCTGCCCGCCCTGCCCGAGTTCAGCGTCTACGGCCAGCCCCTAATGGACCGCGCCGCCTCGCTACGCTCCATCGAGCTCAATGAGGCCGACCTGGCAGTGCAACCCGCCTGAGGACAGGTGGCGATCTGAGGGCGGCAGCCCCCGTTGGCCAATAGAGAAAACGGCCGACATCCAGCCGTCGTCGGCTGCGGATACCATCGGGGTTGGCGCCGTCCCGTAGCGGCCCGCAAACACACCCTTTTTCCTGCCGTCCCGCTCCCACCGCGCATGCCCGCCTTTTCTTTTGAGGCCCTGGACTCCCAGGGCAACATCCGTCGCGGCACCCTGGACGCCGACAGCCCCAAGGCCGCGCGCAGCCTGCTGCGCGCGCAGGCGCTGGTACCGCTGGACGTGGAAGCCCTGTCCCCCGGCGCCGAGGCCGGTGCCGCCCCCACACTGTCCCAACGACTGTTCACGCGCCCCGTGTTCAATGCCACGGGCCTGGGCGTCTGGACGCGCCAGCTGGCGGGCCTGGTGGGCTCGGGACTGCCCCTGGAGCGCGCGCTCACGGCCCTGGCCGACGAGGCCGACGACGACCGCCAGCGCCACCTGGTGGCGGCGCTGCGCGCCGAGGTCAACGCCGGCTCCACCTTCGCGCGCGCGCTGGCACAGCACCCGCGCGAGTTCTCCGACATCTACTGCGCCGTCATCGGCGCGGGCGAATCCAGCGGGGGCCTGGGCCTGGTGCTCGACAGCCTGGCCGACGACCTGGAGCAGCGCCAGGCGCTGCGCGCCAAGCTCATCGGCGCGGCGCTGTACCCTGCCATCGTCACCGTGATCGCCATCGTCATCGTGCTGTTCCTCGTGGGCTATGTGGTGCCGCAGGTGGCCAGCGTGTTCGCGGGCACCAAGCGCGCCCTGCCCTTTCTCACCGTGGCCATGCTGGCCCTCAGCGACCTGGTGCGCAACTACGGCTGGGCCATGCTGATAGCTATCGTTTTAATAGCTATTGGCGCTCGCGCGGCGCTGTCCAGGCCTCGATTCCGTGAGAAATTCGATGCCGCCTGGCTGCGGCTGCCGCTGGTCGGCAAGCTGGCGCGAGGCTACAACGCGGCGCGCTTTGCCGGCACGCTGGCCATGCTGGCGGGCGCGGGCGTGCCCATCCTCAAGGCCCTGCAGGCCGCGGCCGAGACGCTGAGCAACCGCGCGCTGCGCGCCGACGCGCTCGAGGCCCTGGTGCTGGTGCGCGAGGGCGCGCCGCTGGCTTCCGCCCTGGCGCAGAAAAAGCGCTTCCCGGGCCTGGTGGCCATGTTCGCGCGCCTGGGCGAGCAGACCGGCCAACTGCCGGTGATGCTGCAGCGTGCCGCCAACCAGCTCGGCACCGAGGTCCAGCGCCGCGCCATGCAGCTGGCCACGGTCCTGGAGCCGCTGCTCATCGTGGGCATGGGCCTGATCGTGATGCTCATCGTGCTGGCGGTGCTCATGCCCATCATCCAGCTCAATCAGTTCGTGAAGTAGCGCCATGGCCGCCACCCTGGACGACAAGCTCGTCGTCGCCATCTCCTCGCGCGCGCTGTTCAACTTCGAGGAGGAAAACCGCCTCTTCGACCCCGCGCACCCGCAGGCCTACATGCAGCTGCAGCTGGATCGACTGGACGTGCCCGCGCACCCCGGCGTGGCGTTCTCGCTGGTCAAGAAGCTGCTGGCCTTCAACGAGCCGGGCCACCGGCGGGTGGAGGTGGTCATGCTGTCGCGCAACGACCCGGTGAGCGGCATGCGCATCTTCCGCTCCACCCGCGCCGCCCAGGTGTCGCTGGAGCGCGGCGTGTTCACCCAGGGCCGCGCACCCTTCCAGTACCTGCGGCCGCTGGGCGCGCACCTGTTCCTGTCGGCCAATGTGGAGGATGTGACCCAGGCGCTGGGCCTGGGCTACCCAGCGGCCCATGTGTTCACCGACTCCGTGCACGCCAGCGATGCCCACCCCGACGAGCTGCGCATCGCCTTTGACGGCGACGCCGTGCTGTTCTCCGACGAGGCCGAGCGCATCTACCAAGCCGAAGGCCTGGCGGCCTTTCAGCGCCACGAGATCGACAAGGCCTCGCAGCCCCTGCCCGACGGCCCGTTCAAGCCCCTGCTGGCGGCGCTCAACCGCCTGCAGCATGCGGGCGCCACGGGCATGCGCATCCGCACGGCGCTGGTCACGGCGCGCAGCGCCCCGGCGCACGAGCGCGCCATCCAGACGCTGATGAGCTGGAACATTGCAGTGGACGAGGCCATGTTCCTGGGCGGGCTGGAGAAAGGCCCCTTCCTGCGCGAATTCGAGCCCGACTTCTTCTTCGACGACCAGACCGGCCATGTCACATCGGCAGCGCGGCACGTGCCCGCGGGCCATGTGAGCAGCGGCGTCGCCAATGCCACCGCCACAGGCCCGGGCCTGGCACAAGGCGATACACATCCCACGGCGGCCCAGTGAACCAGTGGCGGTGCAGGCCACTCTACCCCTACCAAGCCGCCCACTCCCGCCGCCCATGCACCGACTGCCCGCCGCCTTGCTTCTTCTCCTAGCTGCGCTTGTGGCCCCGATGGCCGGCCAGGCGCAGCCGGCAGCCCACGCCAATGCCCCTCAGGCCAGCGCCAGCGCACCCCTGTCCAAGGGCGAGGCCAAGGCGATCCGCCAGTTCCACATGCTGGACTTCAACGGTGACGGCAAGCTCAGCCGGGCCGAGGTGGCCCTGGTGCCACAGCTGGCCGCGGCCTTCGACGACGCCGACACCAACGGCGACCACTACGTGACGCTGGAAGAAGTGCGCGCCTTCGCCATCAAGTACCGAGCCGAACGGGACCGCGCCCGTGCCGCCGCGCAGGCGAAACACAACGCGCAGTAACGTCCGCATTTATCACCTGCAGGAACATGCCGCGCGGATAAAGGTTTTCTCGTTTCCTGCTTTCTGCCTGGCTTATGAAACGGGAGGCAACGCATCCCGTATGCCATCGGTCTGGCACCCTGGAAAATCAAGCGATCGCCGCCACGCCCGTTGCCTGCGCGACGCACGCGCCCGACAAATCTGTACACGCCATAGGCTATCGGCGATGATAGGATCGTTTCCTTTCCTCCCATAAGAATCCGCTGGTTACATGGCAGCCGTAGATACCACACAGAAAGAAGCCCAGTCCATTGCCCTGCCAGGTTTGGCACGCGCATTGATGTCTGTGGGGAAGCTGAATCAGAAGATCGCCGAGGAAATTTACAAAAAATCACAAAGTGGCCGAACCAGCTTCATCGCCGAATTAATCGATTCTGGCGCAATTACCTCCAGCGAGCTCGCACATACGGTTTCCACGATCTTTGGCGCACCGCTGCTGGATATCAGCGCCATTGATCCGGCGCGCCTGTCCAAGGATCTGCTGGACATCAAGCTCTGCCAGGCCAACCGCGTGATGGCCCTGAGCAAGCGCAACAACCGCCTGATTGTGGCCACTGCCGACCCCACCCATCAGGAGGCGGCAGAGAAGATCAAATTCACCACGCAAATGGGCGTGGACTGGGTCATCGCGGAATATGACAAATTGATCAAATTGATCGACTCCACCGCCAAAGGTGGAGGCGAATCACTTGACAACATCGTCAGCAGCGGAGATTTCGAGTTTGGCGACATCCCCGTAGAAGAAGCTTCCGAAGACTCCCAGGATGCCGCCACCAATGATGTAGAAGACGCGCCCGTCGTCAAGTTTCTGCACAAAATGCTGCTGGATGCATTCAACATGCGGGCATCCGACCTGCATTTTGAACCCTACGAGCACCATTACCGCGTGCGCTTTCGCATCGACGGAGAGCTCCGGGAAATATCCTCCCCGCCCATCGCCATCAAGGACAAGCTGGCATCGCGTATCAAGGTGATTTCGCGCCTCGATATTTCCGAAAAGCGCGTCCCCCAGGATGGCCGCATGAAGCTCAAGGTCGGGCCGGACCGCGTGATCGACTTTCGCGTGAGCACCTTGCCCACCCTGTTCGGCGAGAAAATCGTTATTCGTATTCTGGACCCGAGCAGCGCCAAACTGGGGATTGACGCACTCGGCTATGAACCCGAAGAAAAAGAGCGCTTACTCCAGGCCATCAGCCGCCCCTATGGAATGATTCTGGTGACGGGCCCCACGGGCTCAGGCAAGACCGTTTCTCTCTATACCTGCCTGAACCTTCTCAACAAGCCAGGGGTGAATATTGCCACCGCCGAAGACCCCTCGGAAATCAACCTGCCTGGCGTGAACCAGGTCAACGTCAATGAAAAGGCCGGCCTGACATTCGCGGTGGCCCTGAAATCATTTCTGCGACAAGATCCGGACATCATCATGGTGGGTGAAATCCGCGACCTGGAAACTGCGGACATCTCGATCAAGGCCGCCCAGACAGGCCACTTGGTGCTGTCCACGCTGCACACCAACGACGCCCCGACAACGCTGACACGCATGCGCAACATGGGGATTGCGCCCTTCAACATCGCCTCCAGCGTGATCCTCATCACGGCACAGCGTCTGGCGCGACGCCTGTGCCCCAACTGCAAGGCTCCGGCAGACATTCCGCATGAAACATTGCTGGAGGCAGGCTATCGGGATGAGGAGATCGACGGCTCCTGGGTGACCTACCGGGCCGTCGGATGCCCGGCCTGCAACAATGGATACAAGGGCCGCGTGGGCATATACCAGGTCATGCCCGTATCGGAAGAGATTCAGAGAATCATTCTGCGGGACGGCAGCGCACTGGAAATAGCGGAGCAGGCCCGCCTGGAAGGAGTCCGGTCCCTGCGCGAGTCGGCACTCTACAAAGCCAAAATGGGATTTACCTCCTTGGAAGAAGTGCTGGCCGTTACCAACGAATAATCATTTCAACGAGAGAACAACATGGCGACCGTTGCATCGAGGGACATCAAGGACTTCGTCTTTGAATGGGAAGGCAAGGACCGTAGCGGCAAGATCGTTCGTGGAGAGGTGAGAGCCTCCGGCGAAAACCAAGTCAAGGCCACCTTGCGACGCCAAGGGGTTTTGCCCACCAAGATCAAGAAGCGCCGCATGAGCGCGGGCAAGAAGATCAAGCCCAAGGATATTGCGCTGTTCACGCGCCAGATGGCCACGATGATGAAGGCTGGCGTTCCTCTGCTCCAGTCCTTCGACATTGTGGGTCGGGGCAATACCAACCCCAGCGTGACCAAGCTGCTCAACGACATCCGCGCAGACGTGGAGACCGGCACCTCGCTGAATGCCGCCTTCCGGAAATACCCCATGTATTTCGATAGCCTGTATTGCAACCTGGTGGAAGCCGGGGAAGCCGCGGGTATCTTGGAGGCGCTCCTCGATCGACTCGCGCTGTACATGGAGAAAACCGAAGCCATCAAGTCGAAGATCCGCTCGGCCTTGATGTACCCGATTTCCGTGATCATCGTCGCCTTCGTCGTGGTGACTATCATCATGATTTTCGTGATTCCCGCATTCAAGGAGGTGTTCACCTCGTTCGGTGCCGATCTGCCCGCGCCCACCTTGTTTGTGATGGGAATCAGCGAGTTCTTCGTGGCCTATTGGTGGCTGATCTTCGGGGTGATTGGCGGCGGCTTCTACTTCTTCATGCAGGCCTGGAAACGCAGCGAGAAAATGCAACGGGTCATGGACCGCTTTCTGCTGAAGATGCCCATCTTTGGCGCCCTGATCGACAAGTCCTGCGTGGCGCGCTGGACCCGCACCCTGTCCACGATGTTTGCCGCCGGCGTGCCCCTGGTCGAGGCACTGGATTCCGTGGGCGGCGCCTCGGGCAATTCCGTCTACGCCATCGCCACGGACAAGATCCAGCAGGAAGTTTCCACCGGCACCAGCCTCACGGCGGCCATGGGCAATGCCAATGTCTTCCCCTCCATGGTGCTGCAGATGTGCGCCATCGGCGAAGAATCGGGCTCCATCGACCACATGCTGGGCAAGGCCGCCGACTTCTACGAGGCCGAGGTGGACGAAATGGTGGCCGGCCTGTCCAGCCTGATGGAGCCCATCATCATCGTGTTCCTGGGCACCCTCATCGGCGGCATCGTGGTCTCCATGTACCTGCCTATCTTCAAGCTGGGGCAAGTGGTCTGATGACGGGTTCCGAGGTGATGGACGCCGCACTCGTCGGCGTCCTGGGCTTGCTGATCGGCAGCTTTCTGAATGTGGTGATCCACCGCCTGCCCCGCATGATGGAGCGGCAATGGGCTGCGGAATGTGCGCAATACGCCCAAGACACCGGCCTGCTGCCGCCGGGCCAGGCGCCCGCTGCGCCCGCCGAGCGCTTCAATCTCTGGACGCCGCGCTCGCGCTGCCCCTCCTGCGGGCATGAGGTGCGCTGGTACGAGAACATTCCCGTGCTGAGCTACATCGGCCTGCGCGGCCGCTGCTCCGAGTGCAAGACACGTATCAGCGGTCGCTACCCACTGATCGAGTTGGCCACCGGCGCCCTGTTCTACGCCTGCGCCGCGCAATGGGGCTGGACCTTCACCACGCTCGCCTGGTGCGGCTTTTCCGCGGCCCTGGTGGCTCTGGCGTTCATCGACTGGGATACGACGCTGCTGCCCGACGACATCACCCTGCCCCTGCTCTGGGCGGGCCTGCTGGCATCCGTGCTGCACTGGATTGCTGTGCCGCCGGTCGATGCAGTGATCGGTGCCGCGGCCGGGTATCTGGCCCTGTGGACCGTGTACTGGGGGTTCAAGCTGGTCACCGGCAAGGAGGGCATGGGCTACGGGGACTTCAAGCTGTTTGCCGCGCTGGGCGCATGGTTTGGCTGGCAGGCCCTGGTGCCCATCATTTTGCTGGCCTCGGTCATCGGCGCCCTTGTCGGTATCGGCATGAAGCTGGCCAGCAGCCTGCGCGAGGGCAAATACGTGCCCTTCGGCCCCTTTCTCGTGGGCGGCGGTCTGGCCGCCATGCTATGGGGGCCAGGCCGGATCATGCAGGCCATCTTCTCCACGTTGGGACTGTGATGGCGTCCGCCCCGGGCCGACCGGCTGCACCGCGCCCCGTGCGACTAGGCGTGACCGGCGGCATCGGCAGCGGCAAGAGCACCTTCGCCGCGATGCTGCAGGACTGCGGCGCGACGCTGATCGATGCCGACCAGATCGCCCGCTCCGTGACGGAGCCCGGGGGTGCCGCCATTGCCGCCATTCGCGCCCACTTCGGCGACGGCTACATCGATGGGCAGGGCGCGCTTGACCGCGCCCGCATGCGCTCTCTGGTGTTTACCGATGCCAGCGCCAAACAACGGCTTGAGGCCATCGTGCACCCGCTGGTGGGCAACGCCATCGCTCAGGCCACGGCAGATGCCGCCCGGGCCGGGCACGGCCTGATCGTGCTCGACATACCGCTGCTGACCGAATCGGCGCGCTGGCCCCGCCAGCTCGACGCCGTGCTCGTGGTGGACTGCCAGGAAGACACGCAGATCAGGCGCGTGCAAGCGCGCAGCGGACTGGGCGTGGACGCCATCCGCGCGATCATGGCCACGCAAAGTAGCCGCGCGGCGCGGCGCGCCGCCGCCGATTTCGTCGTGTACAACGACGGTCTGGCGCTGTCGGATTTGCAAACAAAGGCTCGCTGGATCGCCGCATTGTTCGGGCTATGATGCATGCGCACTGGCGTTGGGCCCGGCCCGTCCGTCATGGCGCCGCCAGGCCCCGCCTGCCCCGACACAGTGCGCACTCAGGAACCCCGTAGCGTGATCCTTTACGAATACCCTTTCAACGAACGCCTGAGAACCTATCTGCGACTCGAACAGCTGTTTCGCCGGCTGGGCGAACTCATCCCCCGCGCCCACCCGCTCGATCACCACTATGCGCTGGTGACGATGTTCGAGGTCATGGACGTGGCGGCGCGGGCCGACCTCAAGGCCGATGTGCTGAAGGACCTGGAAAAGCACAAGCACCAGCTCGACGCCTTTCGTGGCAACCCCTCCATTTCCGAGGCGGCCCTCGACGGCGTGATCGCCCAGCTCGACCAGTGCTTTGCCGCGCTCAACGCGCAGAGCGGCAAGGCCGGGCAATCGCTGACGGAAAACGACTGGCTCATGAGCATCCGCAGCCGCGTGGGCATTCCCGGCGGCACCTGCGGCTTCGACCTGCCGGCCTACTACGCCTGGCAGCACCACGCCGCCGAAGAGCGGCAGCATGACCTGCAGCAATGGTCCGCCTGCCTCGGCCCCCTGGCGGAATCGGTCTATGTGCTGCTGCGCCTGATGCGCGATTCCGGCCTGCCGCAGAAGGTCGCTGCCGAGCATGGCCAGTTCCAGCAGAACCTGCCCCAGGGCCGCACCTTCCAGTTGTTGCGCCTGCGCATCGACCCGGCGCTGCAGCTGATCCCGGAAATCAGCGGCAACCGGCTCATCGTGTCGGTGCGGCTGATGCGCCAGGAGGAAGGCGGGCGGCTCGTGCCCAGTACCGAGGATGCGTCGTTTGAACTGACGCTGTGCGCCTGACTCCATCCACCATGGCACCCGACGAACGCCCCCCCAGCCCCGCGCCACAGGCCGCCAAGCGCGTGGCCTGCCCCGCTTGCGGCGGGCCCAGCCTCTACGGCCCGGCCAATCCGTTTCGCCCGTTCTGCAGCGAGCGCTGCAAGCAGATCGACCTGGGCGCCTGGGCCAATGAGGAATTCCGCATGCCCGCCGAGACACCGCCCCAGGACGCAGAGTTCGGTGATCCCAAGCGCCAGCCCTGATTTGAATGAAATATGGCTGTAGCGCCCATGCAGCAAGCGCTAGCAGCTATCATTTTTGCTGCTTATGCCAGCAGTGACGCGTCGAAAGCCACGCCGCGCTCCTCGGCCAGCCACTGCAGGACCGGGTAGGCGCCGGGCAGCACGGGCCTGACCTGCACGGGCCACTGCTGCCAGGCCATGGTCTGGCCCTCGCGCATCTCGAAGTCCCCGCTCCACTGCCACACCTTGCACCAGTGCAGGCGCACCAGGGCGTGGGGGTAGTCGTGCTCGGTCACCTTCCAGACCTGGGCCGGGCCGATGGTGATGCCCAGCTCCTCGATGAGCTCGCGGCGCAGCGCCTGCTCCACGGTTTCGCCGGCCTCGATCTTGCCGCCAGGAAACTCCCAGTAGCCCGCGTAGGGCTTGCCCTCGGGCCGGGTGGACAGCAGCATGGCGCCGTCCTCGCGCAGCAGGATGCCCACCGCGACCTCGGTGTGCTTGCGCTGCGCCAGCGTGCTGGTGGATTCACTCATGCGCCCTGCCGCCCCGCGAAGTCGCGGGCAAACTGGTAGGCCACGCGGCCGCTGCGCGAGCCGCGCTCCAGCGCCCAGACCAGCGCCTGCGGGCGGGCCGCCTCGATGGCCTGCGGCGCCACGCCCAGCGCGGACAGCCACTGCGCCACGATGGCCAGGTACTCGTCCTGGCTGAAGGGGTAGAAGCTCACCCACAGGCCGAAACGCTCGGACAGGGAGATCTTCTCCTCCACCGCCTCGCCCGGGTGCACCTCACCGTCGTCCGTGTGGGTGTAGCCCAGGTTCTCCTTCATGTACTCGGGCAGCAGGTGGCGCCGGTTGCTGGTGGCATAGACCAGCACGTTGGGCGTGGCCGCGGCCACGGAGCCGTCCAGGATGGACTTGAGGGCTTTGTAGCCGGCCTCGCCGTCCTCGAAGCTCAGGTCGTCGCAGTAGACGATGAACTTCTCGGGCCGGCCCGAGACCACGTCCACGATGTCGGGCAGGTCCGTCAGGTCCGCCTTGTCCACCTCGATCAGACGCAGCCCCTGCGGCGCATAGCTGTTCAGGCAGGCCTTGATGAGCGAGGACTTGCCCGTGCCGCGCGCGCCGGTCAGCAGCACGTTGTTGGCCGGCTTGCCCTCCACGAACTGCAGGGTGTTGCGCTGGATCTTGTCCTTCTGCGCATCAATCTCCTTGAGGTCGGACAGCTGCATGCCGGCCACATGGCGCACGGGCTCCAGCGCGCCATGGCCGCTGCTGCGCTTGCGGTAGCGCCAGGCGATGGAGGCCGACCAGTCGGGCGCCGACAGCGGTTGCGGCAGCACGGCCTCGATGCGGGAGATGAGCTGCTCCGCGCGCGCGATCAGATGGTCAAACTTTTCATTCATATCGGGCTCTAGCGCTTACCCAACAAGCGCAAATAGCTATTAAATATATAGCAAACAAACCATCAGGAGCGGTAGTCGGCGTTGATCGTCACGTACTCGTGGCTCAGGTCGCAGGTCCAGACCGTGTCCACCGCCTCCCCGCGGCCCAGCACCACGCGCACGGTGATCTCGCTTTGCTTCATCACGCGCTGGCCGTCCTCCTCGCGGTAGGCGGGGTTGCGCCCGCCCTGCACGGCCACGTGCACATCGTCCAGGTACAGGTCGATCAGGGTCTGGTCCAGGTCCCCGATGCCGGCGTAGCCCACGGCCGCCAGGATGCGGCCCAGGTTCGGGTCGCTGGCGAAGAAGGCCGTCTTGACCAGCGGCGAGTGGGCGATGGCATAGGCCACCTGGCGGCATTCCTCGCCGGTCTTGCCGCCCTCCACGCGCACGGTGATGAACTTGGTCGCGCCCTCGCCGTCGCGCACGATGGCCTGGGCCAGCTTCTGCGCCACTTCCAGCAAGGCGGCCTTCAGCGCACGGCCCTCGGTGCTGTCGAGCGAGGTGATGGGCGCGTTCCCGGCCTTGTGCGTGGCCACGAGCACGAACGAATCGTTGGTGCTGGTGTCGCCGTCGATGGTCACGCGGTTGAAGGACTGGTCCGCCAGCTCGCGCACCAGCTGGGGCATGAGCGCGGGCGCAATGCAGGCATCGGTGGCCAGAAAGCCCAGCATGGTCGCCATGTTGGGCCGGATCATGCCCGCGCCCTTGGAGATGCCGGTGATGGACACCGTGGCCCCGCCCAGCTGCAGCCGCGCGCTGGTGGCTTTGGGCAGCGTGTCGGTGGTCATGATGCCCTCGGCAGCGCGCGCCCAGTGCCCGGGCTGCGCATCGGCCAGTGCCGCGGGCAGCGCGGCGGCGATGCGGTCGTGCGGCAGCGGCTCCATGATGACGCCGGTGGAAAACGGCAGCACCTGACCGGCGCCAATGCCCAGCTGCCCCGCCAGCGCCTCGCAGGTGGCGCGCGCACGCGCCAGGCCGTCGGCGCCGGTGCCGGCATTGGCATTGCCGGTGTTGATCACCATGGCCCGGATGGGCTGTCCGCCCTCCAGATGCTCGCGGCACACCTGCACCGGCGCGGCGCAGAAGCGGTTCTGCGTGAACACGCCGGCCACCGTGGTGCCCTCGTCCAGCAGGAACACGGTCAGGTCCTTGCGTTGGGCCTTGCGCACGCCGGCCTCGGTCACGCCGATGCGCACGCCGGCGATGGCGTGCAGGTCCGATGCGATGGGAGCGGAGAGATTGACGGGCATGGCGTCGTATTCCTTCAGAGAGACGTTCTATACAGAGAGAAAAAAAGGCACAGCCAAAGTGCAAACACGGGCCGCGGCCCGTGTTCGTCACTGCAGAGGCATCAGGCCAGCTTGCCGTGGCACTGCTTGTACTTCTTGCCGCTGCCGCAGGGGCAGGGGTCGTTGCGGCCCACCCGCACGCCGGGGGCGGCCGGGTGCTGCCCGGCCTTCGCCGTCTGCGCATCCACCACCGATTCGACTTCGCCGGTCTCGGTGGGCGAGGTGTAGGTCACGTTGCTGATGCTGTCGCCGCGGTCCTCCATGGCCTGGGTGGCCTCGTCGATCTGGGCGTTGGACTGCACCTGCACGGTCATCATCAGGCGGGTGACCTCGTTCTTGACCTGGTCAATCAGCTGGCGGAACAGCTCGAAGGCTTCGCGCTTGTATTCCTGCTTGGGCTGCTTCTGCGCATAGCCGCGCAGGTGGATGCCCTGGCGCAGATAGTCCAGCGCGCTCAGGTGGTCGCGCCAGTTGGTGTCGAAGCTCTGCAGCAGCACCATGCGCTCGAACTGGGTGAAGTTCTCGGTGCCCACCTGCGCCACCTTGGCCTCGAAGGCCTCGCGCGCGGCCTGCTGCACCTTCTCCAGGATCTCGTCGTCGGTGATGGCGTCGGAGCCTTCCACCTCTTTCTGCAGGGCCAGCTGAATCTGCCAATCGTTGGCCAGGGCCGCCTCGAGCGCGGGCAGGTCCCACTGTTCCTCGACCGACTCGGCCGGCACGTACTGACGCACCACATCGGCCAGGCAATCGTCGCGCATGGCGGCGATCAATGCCGCGAGGTCGGGCGCATCCAGGATCTCGTTGCGCTGCTGGTAAATCACCTTGCGCTGGTCGTTGGCCACGTCGTCGTATTCGAGCAGCTGCTTGCGGATGTCGAAGTTGCGGGCCTCCACCTTGCGCTGCGCCGACTCGATGCTGCGCGTGACGATGCCCGCCTCGATGGCCTCGCCGTCGGGCATCTTCAGGCGGTCCATGATGGCCTTGACGCGGTCCCCCGCGAAGATGCGCATCAGCTGGTCATCCAGGCTCAGGTAGAAGCGTGAGGAGCCGGGGTCGCCCTGGCGGCCGGAGCGGCCGCGCAGCTGGTTGTCGATGCGGCGCGACTCGTGGCGCTCGGTGGCGATGATGCGCAGGCCACCCAGCACGGTCACCTTCTCGTGGTCGATCTTCCACTGGGCGCGCAGTTCCTCGATGCGGGCGGCGCGGTCGGCCTCGGACAGCGACTCGTCGGCATCCAGGGCCGCCACGGCCTTTTCCACGTTGCCGCCCAGCACGATGTCGGTGCCGCGGCCGGCCATGTTGGTGGCAATGGTGATCATGCCCGGGCGTCCCGCCTGAGCCACGATATCGGCCTCGCGCGCATGCTGCTTGGCGTTGAGCACCTGGTGCGGCAGCGCTGCCTTGGTCAGCAGGTCGGCGATGATTTCGGAGTTCTCGATCGAGGTGGTGCCCACCAGCACCGGCTGGCCACGCTCGTGGCATTCGCGGATGTCGGCGATCGCAGCCTCGTACTTCTCGCGCGTGGTCTTGTACACGCGGTCCAGTTGGTCGTCGCGCTTGCTCGGCCGGTTGGGCGGGATCACCACGGTTTCCAGGCCGTAGATCTCCTGGAACTCGTAGGCCTCGGTATCGGCCGTGCCGGTCATGCCCGACAGCTTGTTGTAGAGGCGGAAATAGTTCTGGAAGGTGATCGAGGCCAGCGTCTGGTTCTCGGCCTGGATGTTCACGCCCTCTTTGGCTTCGACGGCCTGGTGCAGGCCCTCGCTCCAGCGGCGGCCGGCCATCAGGCGGCCCGTGAACTCGTCGACGATCACGATCTCGCCATTTTGCACCACGTAGTGCTGGTCGCGGTGGTACAGGTGGTTGGCGCGCAGGGCCGCGTACAGGTGGTGCACCAGCGAAATGTTCGCAGGGTCGTAGAGCGAGGCGCCTTCGGGAATCAGCCCCTGGCTGGCCAGGATGCGCTCGGCGTTTTCATGGCCCTGCTCCGTCAGGAACACCTGGTGCGTCTTCTCGTCCAGCGTGAAGTCGCCCGGCTTGGTGATGCCCTCTCCCGTGCGGGGGTCGGCCTCGCCCTCCTGGCGCTCCAGCAGCGGGACCACCTTGTTCATGGAGATGTACATGGCCGTGTGGTCTTCGGCCTGGCCGCTGATGATGAGCGGCGTGCGCGCCTCGTCGATCAGGATGGAGTCCACCTCGTCCACGATGGCGTAGTTCAGGCCGCGCTGTACACGTTCGCGCGCGTCGTACACCATGTTGTCGCGCAGGTAGTCGAAGCCGTATTCGTTGTTCGTGCCGTAGGTGATGTCGGACTGGTAGGCAGCCTGCTTTTCCTCGCGCGGCATCTGCGGCAGGTTGATGCCCACCGTCAGGCCCAGGAAGTTGTACAAGCGCCCCATCCACTGCGCGTCGCGGCCGGCCAGGTAGTCGTTCACCGTGACCACGTGCACGCCCTGGCCCGACAGGGCATTCAGGTACACGGGCAGCGTTGCCGTCAGCGTCTTGCCCTCGCCCGTGCGCATTTCGGCAATCTTGCCGTAATGCAGGGCCATGCCCCCGAGCATCTGCACGTCGAAGTGGCGCATCTTCATGATGCGCTTGGAGCCCTCGCGGACCACGGCAAATGCCTCGGGCAGCAAGTCATCAAGCGACTCGCCCTTGGCAATGCGCTCCTTGAATTCCTGCGTCTTGCCGCGCAGCGCCTCATCACTCAGCTTTTCGTATTCGGGCTCCATCGCATTGATGCGAGCGACCGTTTTGCGGTATTGCTTGAGCAGCCGGTCATTGCGACTGCCGAATAGTTTGGTGAGGAAGTTGGTGGCCATGCGAGCAGGACCGCGCTACGCGCCATGAAGCGGCAGAGCGACCGGAATCCCTAAGATGAAGTGAGTCCAGATGGGGAGCACCGCCCGCAATTGCAAGTGCTTGCAACCAGAGTGGCGGGGCCTGATCGGAAGATTCTACCTTTGCGCCATGACGCCGGCCGGTACGCGCCCCGCCGCTGCCCGCGTTGCGCGGACATCCTGGCCCGCCAGCAGGAACTTTTGCGG
Source organism: Diaphorobacter oryzae DSM 22780 (assembly GCF_059568935.1). Lineage (NCBI taxonomy): Bacteria > Pseudomonadati > Pseudomonadota > Betaproteobacteria > Burkholderiales > Comamonadaceae > Diaphorobacter > Diaphorobacter oryzae. Next base: position 252,724 of record NZ_JCANUL010000004.1, read on the forward strand.
GTCCTGGGGAACACCCTGCATCCACACCTCGAAGTGCAGATGAGGCCCGGTGGAACGTCCCGTGTTGCCGACTTCGGCAATTTTCTGCCCCCGGCGCACCAGATCGCCCAGCTTGACCATGGTCTTGGAGGCATGCGCATAGCGCGTGACCAGCTGGTTGCCATGGTCAATCTCCACCATGTTGCCATAGGCCGCGTGGTACTCCTGCGCCACCACCACGCCGCCTGCCGCGGCCACGATGGTGGTCCCGGTATCGGCAGGGAAGTCCAGCCCCGTGTGCAGTGCGGACTGCCCCGTGAGCGGATCGATGCGCCAGCCGAACGGCGACCCCACCGAATGCCCCAGCACCGGCGCCTGCGTGGGCACCATGTGCTTGCGTATGTGCTGATCAAACAGCCGGGACTCGGCCACCGTCATCAGGTCGGAGCGCCGGTCGGTGATGGCAGCCAGATCGTCGAGTGCCGCATTCAGCTCGTCAAGCTCCAGCGGGCGCCCCGGCACCAGGGCGCCCCCGCGGCCGGGAACAGTGCGCATCTCAGAGACCGGCAGACCCGCCAGCCCCATCACGCGCTCCCCCAGGGACTCCAGCTGCATCACCCTGGCCTGCATTTCCCCGAGTTTGCGCGCCATGGCATCGATGTTGGCACGCATGAAGCGCTCGCGCTGGGCTTCGTCATCCTGAACCGCCAGACGCGCCAGTGGACCGACAACCGGCCAGCCCTCTCGCACGCCCTGCAGGAAAATCCAGTGGTACAGCCCCATTGCCGCCAGCAACAGGGCAAGCAACACGCACCCTCCCCCCATCAGCAGCTGGGTTCCGCCGAGGTGTAGGGTCCGGCTTCGGGCCAGCCGGACATCCGTAATAATGACCTGCACAACGTTTCCCCTCGCCGTTGGCGATAGCCTCTTTGCCATGAACCGCCGTCACCATGCCATCTCACTCCAGCAAGCAACGCAGGAGTCTCCGACACTGGCCAAGCTAGCAGCGCTGACCCGTGAGTCCAGCGAGCGGTTGAAAGCCATCGAGGCATTGATTCCTCCCATGCTCCGCCCCGCTCTGCAGGCGGGGCCAATCGAGGGCACCTGCTGGTGCCTTCTGGTTCGGAGCAATGCGGCAGCGGCCAAAATCCGGCAATTGCTACCGGCGTTTCAGGCGCATCTGCGCAGTCGAGGGTGGGAGGTTAACTCCATACGCCTGAAAATTCAAACCTGAGCCGCAAGGCGTTTTGAATGGCGAAGGATGTGTGGGGAAGATGGTGCCGATTGTCGGATTCGAACTGACGACCTACCGCTTACAAGGCGGGTGCTCTACCAACTGAGCTAAATCGGCGAAGGCTGCATTCTAGCCGCCAAAAAAGCGCGCCCCCGGAATTTGCGGACTGCGCGCCCTGGTTTGCTTCTATTTGACGCGCTTGAGCGATGGACGTGCGCCGCCACCCATCGGAGGAGGCGGACGCGGTGCGTCGTCATCCTGCGCCCCGGCACCCGCAGAGCCGTCGATGGACTGCAATTGCACGGGTCCGCGCTCCACGCCTGCTTCGGCATCCTCCACGGAGGCAGCCACCGCCCCCTCCACCGTCGGAGCCGTAGCGGCGGCCTTGATAGATACATCATCCTCCAGCGGGAAGGCCATTCCCTGGCCATTCTCTCGCGCATAGATGGCAATGACCCTGCGAACCGGAATCAGGATGTCGCGCGGCTTGCCGCCGAAGCGCGCCTTGAACTCGATGAAGTCATTCCCGAGTTGAAGCGCGCTCGTAGCGTCGTAGCTCACGTTCAGCACGATCTCGCCATCGCTGACGTACTCACGCGGCACCTGCACCGAATCATTCACGCGCACTACCACATAGGGTGTGAAGCCATTGTCCGTGCACCATTCATACAGTGCACGGATGAGATAGGGGCGCGTGGGGGGAAAGTCCTGAGCGTTCATCATGCGCGAGGGAGATATGGCATACGCAAGCCTGCTTACTTGCGCATGACCTTTTCGGAAGGTGTCAGTGCCTCGATATAGGCCGGACGCGAGAAGATGCGCTCCGCATACTTGAGCAGCGGAGCGGCATTCTTGCTCAGCTCGATGCCATAGTAGTCCAGACGCCAGAGCAGCGGCGCGATGGCCACGTCAAGCATCGAGAAGCCCTCGCCCAGCATGTATTTGTTCTTCAGGAACACGGGGGCGAGTTGGGTCAGGCGGTCGCGAATGTGGGCGCGGGCCTTCTCCAGGGCTTTCTCGTTGCCCTTGGTGGCGCGCGATTCCAGGGTGTTCACATGCACGAACAGTTCCTTCTCGAAATTGAGCAGGAACAGGCGCACGCGGGCGCGGTCCACCGGGTCACCGGGCATGAGCTGCGGATGGGGGAAACGCTCGTCGATGTACTCGTTGATGATGTTCGACTCGTACAGGATCAGATCGCGCTCGACCAGGATGGGCACCTGGCCATACGGGTTCATCACGCTGATGTCTTCGGGCTTGTTATACAGGTCCACATCGCGGATCTCGAAGTCCATGCCCTTTTCAAACAGGACGAAACGGCAGCGATGGGAGAAGGGGCAGGTCGTGCCCGAATAAAGCACCATCATGGTGAACGGCTCCTAAAAATCAAAAGAGTGGGTGCCATGGCACCCACTCTGTACAAGCTTGGCAGCGCAGCGAGCGCGGCAAAGAGTCTAGCGTTTACTTGACGTCCTTCCAGAAGGCTGCATTCAACCTCCAGGCAATGACGGTGAACACGCCCAGGAAGATCAGCACCCAAACGCCAACGCGCACCCGCGTATTTTGCGCCGGCTCGCCCATCCACTGCAGATAGTTCACGAGATCACCTACAGCTTGGTCGTATTGCAGCGGCGTCATGGTGCCGGTCGAGACCTGCTCCCAGCCCTTGAACGCAGGCTCGGCGCCATGGTTCGCCTGCGCCTCGAAGATCGGACGGCGATCGCCTTGCAGCTGCCACAGGGCATGCGGCATGCCCACGCTGGGGAACGCGAGGTTGTTCCAGCCCGTGGCCTTCGTGTCATCCCGGTAGAAGGTGCGCAGGAAGGTATAGAGATAGTCGGCGCCCGTTCCAGCATGGCCGGCGCGCGATCGGGCAATCACCGTCAAATCCGGCGGATTGGCGCCGAACCAGACCTTGGCCTGATTCGGATCGATGGCGGACTTCATGGTCTCGCCCACCTTGTCGGTGGTGAACAGCAGATTGTCCTTGATCTGCTGATCCGTGAGGCCGATGTCCTTCAGGCGATTGAAGCGCATGAACGCCGCAGAGTGGCAGTTCAGGCAATAGTTGACGAACAGCCTGGCGCCATTTTGCAAGGACGCCGTATCGCTCGTATTGACGGGCGCCTTGTCCCAGGCGATGCCTCCCCCGGCAGCGTGAGCACCGGCGGCCAGACCCAGGGCCGCGACCAGCGTGAAAATGAATTTTTTCATTGTTGTTGTCTCCAGCTCAATGCGCGGCAAAGGTCACGCGATCAGGCACAGGCTTGGGCTCGCCCAAGCGGCTCCACCACGGCATGAGCAGGAAGAAACCGAAATAGAACAGCGTACCCACCTGCGACACCCGCTCGCCGATCGGCGACGGTGGCTGCACACCCAGGTAGGCCAGGATCACGAAGTTGACCACGAAGACCGCGTACATCCACTTGTGCCAGTTCGGGCGATAGCGGATGGAACGTGCGGGACTCTGATCCAGCCAGGGCAGAAAGAACAGGATGATCACGGCAGCGCCCATCACCACCACGCCCCAGAACTTGGCATCGATGGCCAGCATGAGGGCGATGACGGCCGCGGCGGCGGCCAGGATGCCACCCTTGACGAAGCCGGGCAGGCGCGCCTTGATGATGCCGAAACCAGCGCCCAGCACCACACAGGCGATCAACACGTACATCATCTCGGTGGTGATCGCGCGCAGCATCGAGTAGTAGGGCGTGAAGTACCAGACCGGCGCAATGTGCGCGGGCGTCTTCAACGGATCGGCGGGAATGAAGTTGTTGTACTCGAGGAAGTAACCACCGAACTCCGGTGCGAAGAACACCACGGCCGAGAAGATGAACAGGAACACACACACACCCAGGATGTCATGCACCGTGTAGTACGGATGGAAGGGGATGCCGTCCAAAGGATGGCCATGCGCGTCCACCGGCTTGCCCGGGCCCTTGATTTCGATGCCATCCGGGTTGTTGGAACCCACGTCGTGCAATGCCAGCAGGTGGGCCACCACCAGGCCCAGCAGCACCAGCGGCACGGCGATCACGTGGAAGCTGAAGAAGCGGTTGAGCGTGGCATCACCCACCACATAGTCGCCGCGAATCAGCAGCGCCAGATCGGGGCCGATGAAGGGAATCGCCGAGAACAGGTTCACGATCACTTGTGCACCCCAGTACGACATCTGGCCCCAGGGCAGCAGGTAGCCCATGAAGGCTTCGGCCATCAGCGCCAGGAAGATGGCGCAGCCGAAGATCCAGACCAGCTCACGCGGCTTGCGGTACGAGCCGTACAGCAGGCCACGGAACATGTGCAGGTACACCACCACGAAGAAGGCAGACGCGCCCGTGGAGTGCATGTAGCGGATCAGCCAGCCCCAGGGCACGTCGCGCATGATGTACTCGACCGACTCGAAGGCCTTGGCCGCATCGGGCTTGTAGTGCATCACGAGGAAGATGCCCGTGACGATCTGGATCACCAGCACCAAGAGGGCCAGCGAGCCGAAGATGTACCAGAAGTTGAAGTTCTTCGGAGCGTAGTACTCCGACATGTGGACCCGGTAGGCGTCGAATGCCGTAGGAAAGCGGTTCTCCAGCCAGTTCGTGAGCTTGGCCCCGCTCGACGCGTTGGGGGAGATTTCCTGAAATTCGCGATAAGCCATTTGCGCTGCCTCCCTCAGGCCTTCTTGTCTTCACCGATCAGGAGCTTGGTCTCCGACAGGTACATGTGCGGCGGCACTTCCAGGTTGTCGGGGGCCGGCTTGTTCTTGAACACGCGACCCGCCAGATCGAACGTGGAACCATGGCAGGGACACAGGAAGCCCCCCTTCCAGTCATCGGGCAGCGACGGCTGGGGGCCGGCGGCGAACTTGTCCGACGGCGAGCAACCCAGGTGAGAGCAGATACCCACGGCGACGAGCACCTCGGGCTTGATGGAGCGCCACTCGTTGCGCGCATATTCGGGCGTCAGCTCCGCCGGATTGCGCTTGGACTGCGGGTCGGCCAGTTGGGCGTCGAGCTTGGGCAGCTCGGCCAGCTGATCGGGCGTGCGCTTGACGATCCACACGGGCTTGCCGCGCCATTCCACGGTGATTTTCTCGCCCGGGTTGAGGCCCGAGATATCCACCTCGACGGCAGCGCCCGCCGCCTTGGCCTTCTCAGAGGGCTGGAAGGTACTCACAAAAGGGACGGCGGTCGCCACGCCGCCCACCGCACCAGCGCAGCCGGACGCAATCAGCCACGTCCGCTTGCTGGAGTCGATCGGAGTTTCACTCATGGGGATCCTCGGTATGCTTCGCTATAGGGTCAACAGCAAATTGTAGCGGAGTGAAAATGGTTATTCCAATGCGCTAGGCGCCACTAGGCTGGGCAATACTTCAGTGTTTTCATCTATATCAAAGGACCATCGAAATGGGCATCGCAAAAGAGTTCAGGGAATTCGCTGTCAAAGGAAACGTCATTGACCTCGCCGTTGGCGTGATCATTGGCGGCGCATTCGGCAAGATCGTCGACTCGGTCGTCAGCGATCTCATCATGCCGGTCGTGGGCCTGATATTCGGCAAGCTGGATTTTTCCAGCCTGTTCCTGGTGCTGGGCTCGGTACCAGCTGACACGCCGCACACGCTGGATGCCCTCCGCAAGGCGGGCGTGCCGGTGCTGGCCTATGGCAGCTTCATCACCGTGGCGGTGAACTTCATCATCCTGGCGTTCATCATTTTCATGATGGTCAAGCAGATCAACCGCCTCAAGCGCGAAGCGCCGGCCGCGCCCGCAGCGCCGCCCGCCACGCCCGAGGACATTCAGCTGCTGCGCGAGATCCGCGACAGCCTCAAGCGCTGAGCCGCGACAGTCACCCGGCGCCACTGAAGCCCGCCGCCCCTGCCTGGGCGCCGCGGGCTTTTTTTCACCCCTGCGCCAGCCTGCGCGCCATGCGCACGGCCTCGATGAGGCTGGCCGCATCGGCCACGCCCTGCCCCGCGATGTCGAAGGCCGTGCCGTGGTCCGGGCTGGTGCGCACCAGGGGCAGGCCCAGCGTGACGTTCACGCCCTTGTCCACGCCCAGGTACTTCACCGGGATCAGCCCCTGGTCGTGGTACATGGCCAGCACCACGTCGAATTCGCCCGCGCGCTGCGGCGTGGCGCGCGCACGCATGAAGACGGTGTCCGGCGCATAGGGGCCATGCGCATCCACGCCCTCGGCGCGCGCCTGCGCGATGGCCGGCGCGATCAGGTCCAGCTCCTCGCGCCCGAACAGCCCGCCCTCGCCCGCATGCGGGTTCAGTCCCGCCACGCCGATGCGCGGCGCGCGGCCCAGGCTGCGCGACAGCGCGGCATGCGTGATGCGCAGCGTCTGCAGCACGTTGTCCAGCGTCACGGCGGCAATGGCGTCGCGCAGCGCGACGTGGATGCTCACCAGCACCGTGCGCAGCTCATCGTTGGCCAGCATCATGCGCACCGGCATCTGCGCGACGGGCACGCCCATGTGCTGCGCCGCCTCGGCCTGCAGCAGCTCGGTGTGGCCGGGAAAATGCACGCCCGCCGCCGCCAGGGCTTCCTTGTGCAGCGGCGCGGTGACCAGCCCGGCGATATCGCGGCGCAGCGCCGCACGCGCCGCCCAGACCACGCAGGCCGCGGCCGCGCGGCCGCCCTCGGCGCTCACCACGCCCCAGGGCACGGGCGGGCCCACCAATTCGGGCAGTTGCCACACGGGCAGGCAGCGCGGCGGCACCTGCGCCAGCTCGTCCAGCGAATCCAGCCGCGCGACCGGCAGGCTGGTCTCGCCCGGCCGCTCCACGCACGCCGCCGCGCGGCGCAGCGTGGCCACGTCGCCCACGACGAAGCAGCCGCGCAGATCCTGCGGCGCGTCGCGGAAGGCTTTGGCCACGATCTCGGGGCCTATGCCCGCAGGATCGCCCTGGGTGATGGCAAGCGGAAGGGTGGCGTGCATGTGAGAAATTTGAATCAAATAAGGCTACAGCGACCGCCCATCAAGCTCATATAGCTATATATTTTATAGCAAACCTATCAGGCAGGGTTGTCAATGTCGATGAAGCGGTGCTCCAGTCCCAGTTGCCGCGCCACATGGGCGGCCGCGGCGGGCGCGCCGTAGCGTTCGGTCGCATGGTGTCCCGCGGCGATGAAGGCCACGCCGGTCTCGCGCGCCAGATGGGTTTGCTGCTCGGACAGTTCGCCGGTGATGAAGGCATCGGCACCCGCCGCGACGGCCGATTCGAAGAACCCCTGGGCGCCCCCCGTGCACCAGGCCACGCGCCGGATGGGGCGCGCACCTTCGGCCCCCACCAGGGTCACGCCGCGGCCGAGCGCCGCCTGCACATGCGCGGCCAGATCGGCGGCGCCGGCAAAGGCCGCCGGCGCGGCGAAGCCCAGGTCCTGGTCGCCAAAGCGCTGATCCGCCTGCCAGCCGAGCACGCGGCCCAGCTGCGCGTTGTTGCCCAGCTCGGGGTGCGCATCGAGCGGCAGGTGGTAGGCGAACAGGTTGATGTCGTGCGCCAGCAGGCGCTGCAGGCGCTGCTTCATCCAGCCCGTGACGCGGCCATCCATGCCGCGCCAGAACAGGCCGTGGTGCACGAAGACCGCATCGGCGCGCGCCTCGATGGCGGCGTCGATCAGCGCGCGGCTGGCCGTGACGCCGCTCACGATGCGCGTGATGGCGGGCTTGCCCTCCACCTGCAGGCCGTTGGGGCCGTAGTCCTTGAAGCGCTCGGGCTGCAGCAGGCCGTCGAATGCGGCGAGAAGATCGTGTCGCTGGATGCTCATGGGCACGATTGTGCCCAAGCCCTGGCGCGCCAGCCCCTCAGCGCGGCCGCCAGCCCTGGCGGGCCAGGGGCCAAAACCCGATGGCCGCGCCCAATACGCCCATGGCGGCCACGTAGTGCGCCGGCGCCATCACGTCGACCTGCTGCCACACGGACACCAGCATGGGCGTGAGGCCGCCGAACACCGCATAGGCCAGGTTGTAGGCGAACGACAGGCCGGTGAAGCGCACCTGCGGCGGAAAGGCGCGCACGCCCACCACCGGCAGCAGCGCGATGCTGCCCACGAAGAAGCCCACCAGCGCATAGGTCCACACCAGCGATGTCGCGTCGCCCGGCAGCCCCAGGTAGAACAGGTAGGCGGTGGCCGTCATGCCGCCCCAGCCCAGCACCATGGCCACCCGGGTGCCCATGCGGTCGGACAGCCAGCCCCAGAACACGCACCCCACCGTGAGCGTGACCGTGGCCACCGCATTGGCCTTGAGCGCCAGCGCGGGCGCGATGTGGAACACCTTCTGCAGATACGACGGCGTGAAGAGCACCACCACCACCACGGCAGTGGACAGCACCCAGGTCATGAGCGCGACCAGCACGCTGGCCTCGCGGTGCTCGCGCAGGATGGTCTTGAGGGGCAGTTCCCGGGCGGCGCTCTTGCGCGCATGCATCTCGCGGAAGATGGGGGTTTCCTCCAGGAAGCGACGCAGGTACACCGACACCAGGCCGAACACCCCGCCCAGGATGAACGGGATGCGCCACGCCCAGTCGTGGATCTCCGCCTGGCTGTAGACGCTGTTGAGCCACACCCCCAGGATGGAGCCCAGGAAGATGCCGCCGGTGATGCCCGAGGTCAGCGTGCCGATGGCAAAGCCATAGTGCCTGGCCGGCGCATGCTCGGCCACGAACACCCAGGCGCCGGGCATCTCGCCGCCGATGGCCGCCCCCTGCAGCACGCGCATGAGCAGCAGCAGCAGCGGCGCGGCGATGCCGATGGACTCGTAGGTGGGCAGCAGGCCGATGACCAGCGTGGGCACGGCCATCAGGAAGATGGACAGGGTGAACATCTTCTTGCGGCCCAGGATGTCGCCGAAATGCGCAATCAGGATGCCGCCGACGGGACGTGCCAGATAGCCCGCCGCGAAGATGCCCAGCGTCTGCAGCTGGCGCATCCAGTCCGGCAGGCTGACCGGAAAGAACAGCGCGCCGATGACGTTGGCGAAAAAGACGAAGACGACGAAGTCGTAAAACTCCAGCGTACCGCCCAGGGCGGACAGGCCCAGGGTCTTGTAGTCGCGGCGGTCCAAGGCGCGGTGCGCGGCGGCGCCCTGCAGGGGCGGCGCCGAGGTCAGAGAGGTCATGGTGCGTTCCGAAAGCTCGACAGATGCGCTGCGCGGCCCCGAATGGCGGCGTGGTGGTGCCTTGGCATCCGGTTCGGGAACGATCCTGGTGGGGTCTTGGTACGGGCGCGTGGGGCCGATGGGCCACAGCGCGGGGAACGGGGAGCCGTCGCAGCAAGGGCCATTCTAGGGTTAACCCTTAATCACCTCGGCGCTTGCCGCGATCACCCCGCCCGCGGCAAGGTCGGGCCCGCGGCCACTGCCGCGGGGCAAACACGCGACAATGCGGCTTTCACTGCCACGGCTCTCGCCTGCCCGCCCCTCCACCATGAAGCGTTACTGGTTGCTCTTCTCCCAAGCCGTGACGGTGCTCGCCGCCGCGTATTTCGTCGTCGCCACCCTGCAGCCCGACTGGCTGCAGCGCGGCGCCACCCGCAGCGGCGCGGGCATTGCGCTCATTGAGGCGCCCACCACCGCCAGCCCGCAGCCGGCGGCCGGCAGCTTCAGCGCGGCGGCACGCAAGGCCGCGCCGGCCGTGGTGAGCATCAACACCAGCAAGGCCGTGCGCCACCCGCGCAGCAACGACCCGTGGTTCCAGTTTTTCTTCGGTGACCAGGGCACCCAGGCGCAGATGGGACTGGGCAGCGGCGTGATCATCAGCACCGACGGCTACATCCTCACCAACAACCATGTGGTGGAGGGCGCCGACGAGATCGAGGTCACGCTCACCGACAGCCGCCGCGCGCGCGCCACCATCATCGGCACCGACCCCGAGACCGACCTGGCCGTGCTCAAGGTGCAGCTCGACAAGCTGCCCGTGATCGTGCTGGGCAACTCCGACCAGCTCGCCGTGGGCGACCAGGTGCTGGCGATTGGCAACCCCTTCGGCGTGGGCCAGACCGTGACCAGCGGCATCGTCTCGGCACTGGGCCGCAGCCAGTTGGGCATCAACACCTTCGAGAACTTCATCCAGACCGACGCGGCCATCAACCCCGGCAACTCCGGCGGCGCGCTGGTGGACGTGAACGGCAACCTCATGGGCGTGAACACCGCCATCTATTCGCGCTCCGGCGGCAGCATGGGCATCGGCTTTGCCATCCCCGTGTCGACGGCCAAGATGGTGCTGGACGGCATCGTGCGCGACGGCCAGGTCACGCGCGGCTGGATCGGCGTGGAGCCCAACGAACTGTCGCCTGAACTGGCCCAGACCTTCGGCGTGAAGGCCACCGAGGGCGTGATCATCACCGGCGTGCTACAGGGCGGCCCCGCGGCGCAGGCCGGCGTGCGCCCGGGCGACGTGATCCTGCGCGTGGCGGACAAGCCCACCAACAACGTGTCCCAGCTGCTCACGGCCGTGGCCGCGCTCAAGCCGGGTCAGGAAGCCCGCTTTGAGCTGCAGCGCGGCGATGCCCACCTGGAGGTCTCCGTGGTGCCGGGCACGCGCCCGCGCGCGCAACGCCGATAGATCCCCGATAGCTATCAAAAAAATAGCTGCTAGCGCTTGATGGACGGGCGCTGGCAGCTATTTTTTATGCAAGAAAGAGATCAGGAAGCCGATTCCTGCGTGTCCTCGGGGGCCTTGGTGTGGCGAATGAAGATCTGCGCCGCCCAGATGCCCACCTCATAGAGCAGGCACATGGGAATGGCCAGCGCCAGCTGCGAGACCACGTCCGGCGGCGTGACGATGGCGGCGATCACGAAGGCCGTCACGATGAAGTAGCCGCGAAAGCTCTTGAGCTTGTCCACGCTCACCACGCCCAGGCGCGCCAGCACCACCACGGCGATCGGCACCTCGAACGCCAGGCCGAAGGCCAGAAACATGGTCATCACGAAGCCGAGGTAGGCCTCGATGTCCGGCGCGGCCGTGATGCTCTTGGGCGCGAAGCTCTGGATGAAGCTGAACACCTGGCCGAACACGAAGAAATAGCAAAAGGCCACGCCGATGAAGAACAGCACCGTGCTGGAGATCACCAGCGGCAGCACCAGGCGCTTTTCGTGCGAATACAGCCCCGGTGCCACGAAGGCCCACACCTGCCACAGCACGACGGGCAGCGCCACCAGGAAGGCCGACATCAGCAAAATCTTCAGCGGCACCATGAAGGGCGAGATCACCGAGGTGGCGATCATGGTCGCGCCCTGCGGCAGATGGGCCACGAGCGGCGCGGCCAGCAGATCGTAGAGCTGGCCCGGGCCGGGGTAGAGGAACAGCAGGCCGGCGACGATGCCCACCGCGATCATCGCCTTGACGAGACGGTCGCGCAGCTCCATCAGGTGCTGCACGAAAGGCTGCTCGGTACCTGCGAGCTCGTCTTCTTTATTCGGAGTGTCGGACATGGTGGGGCTATTGCGGGTGCGGCACCCGCATGGGCTGCACGGGTGGCGCAGCCATCGTCATGGGGATCAATGGAATTTCTTGGGCCGAAAGCGCGCCACGCGCGCCGCGCCCGACTGGGCCCGGGTGCGCACGCCGGCTCGCGCCTTGTACCACTGCGGCATCGCGCCGCGCTTGAGGCGCCAGTTCTTGCCCGGGTGCTTGTAGGCCGGAACCACGGTGGACAGCGCCTCGCCAGCAGCGTCGGAGGCCGCCGCATCGCCGGAGCCCAGGCCCTGCTCCCAGTCCTTCTGGAAATCGCTGGCGCTGGTCTGGATGCTCTGCTCCACGTCGCGCGCGGCGTTTTCCACCGTGTCCTTCATCTTGCGCAGTTCATCGAGCTCCATGGAGCGGTTGACCTCCGCCTTCACGTCGGACACATAGCGCTGCGCCTTGCCCAGCAAGGTACCCACTGTGCGCGCCACGCGCGGCAGCTTCTCCGGGCCGATGACGATGAGTGCCACGGCGCCGATCAGCGCCATTTTGGACAGGCCAATATCGATCATGAAAAACGCTCAGAACCGGGGCTTGCGCTCAGCTCTTTTGCTTGGCTTCGACGTCGATGGTGGTCTTGTCGGCGGCTGCGTTGTTGGTCACTTGGCCGGCAGGCGCCTTGGCGGCAGCCTCGTCCTCGTTGCTGGCGCCATCCTTCATGCCGTCCTTGAAGCCCTTAACGGCGCCGCCCAGGTCGGAGCCGATGTTCTTGAGCTTCTTGGTGCCGAACACCATGACGACGATCAACAGCACGATGAGCCAGTGCCAGATGGAAAACGAACCCATGAAAATCTCCTAACGAATACGGCCCATTCTAGACGCCGGATATGTCGGGCCCGTCATATCCCTTGCAACTTTGCGGCCGCGGTCGCCCCGCCCTGGCGGGGCCGCCTGCGGCCCACCAACGTCAGCCCTTGCGCCAGGGCCGGGGACCGCCGATCACGTGCATGTGCAGGTGGTGGACCTCCTGCCCGCCTTCCGTCCCGGTATTTACCATGATGCGGAAGCCTCCATCCGGATAAGGGTTGCAACCCTGCTCCATCGCCAGCTTCGGCGCCAGCGTCATCATGTGGCCCATGAGGTGGGCGTGCTCGGGCGTGACGGCGGCCATGGAATGCAGGTGCGTCTTGGGCACCAGGAGAAAGTGCACGGGCGCCCAGGGCTGGATGTCGTGGAAGGCGAAGACATGTTCGTCTTCGTACACCTTCCGGGCCGGGATCTGGCCGGCGATGATCTTGCAAAAGAGACAGTTCGGATCGTGGTGCATGGCGGTTGGCGGGGGCGTGGCAGTCAAGCGCGCCGCACGGGCTGGTGCCCGCGGGCGGGAGAAGCGTCACGCATTGTCGGCGATGTTCACCGTGGTGCGCAGGCCCACGTCGCTGCGGTGCGCCTGCAACCAGTTCTGCCCGGCCGTGCGGCCCAGCTCGAACAGCTGGCGCACGAAGGCCAAGTCAGCGCGCATCTTGCTCGACGAGCCAAAGGGCTGCAGCGCGGCGCCGCCGTCGATGCGGTGCATGCGCACGCTCTTGTAGCGGCGCGTGTCCAGCTTGCCCTCGGCCAACAGCCGGCGCACGAACTCGATGGCGCGCATCTCGGCCAGCAGGCCGGCGTTGAAGGTGACCTCGTTCATGCGCTCCATGATCTCGCTGGCGCTGTCGGGCACCCCCACGTGTTCGATGGGGTTGATCTGCACCAGCAGCACGTCGGCGCACTCGGTCTTGTAGATCAGCGGGTGGAGGGCGGGGTTGCCGGAGTAGCCGCCGTCCCAGTAATGCTCGCCGTCGATCTCCACGGCCTTGAACAGCAGCGGCAGGCAGGCCGATGCCATCACCGCGTCGGCGCTGAGCCGCGGGCCGGTGAAGATTTCTCCGCGCCCGGTGCGCACGTTGGTGGCGCACACGAAGACCTGCGGGATACGGGCATGCGCGGCGCACAGCCGCTCGAAGTCCACCTCGCGCTCCAGCAGGCTGCGCAGCGGGTTGATGCCCAGCGGATTGGTCTGGTAGGGCGAGAGCCACTGCGACCACATGCCCATGAGCGCGTTGGCGCCCGGCAGGGGCACGCCCCACATCAGGCTGCCGAACGTGCCCACGCCCTCCCACAGCCGCCGCAGCGCGGTGCGCGCCTGCGCACAGCCGGCCAGGTGCGCCTCGCGCGGGTCGGCATGCTCCTGCGCAGCCTGGGCGAAGCCATGGGCCAGGGCCACGGCGTTCATGGCGCCGGCGCTGGTGCCGCTCACGCCCTCGAAGGCGAACCCGCCGTCCTCGAGCAGCGCGTCGAGCACGCCCCAGGTGAGCGCGCCGTGCGAGCCGCCACCCTGCAGCGCCAGGTTGAGCGGCTGCGGCGCCCAATCCTCAGCCATCGATGGCCTGTCCCTTGTTCATGGAGACCATGCCGCGCACGATGCGGTAGAGGAACCAGATCGAAATCAGGCCCCAGGCGATCCACCCGGGGATGATGAAGATCCACAGCGGCGCCGTCAGCACGTACAGCACGCCGGCCCAGATCACGGTGCGGATGCGCCAGGAGAAATGGCTGGCCTGCCAGGTGCCCTCGGCGTCGCTCTTCTTCACCAGGTCGATGACCAGCGCCACGATCAGCAGCGCCGCGCTGGGCTGCCCGCCCGGCACGACGGCCGCCACAGCCACGATCAGGTGCAGGAGGTAGCTGACCCAGCCCACGGCCTTGAGCGATTCGGCACGCTCGTTCGGCTCTACGTCGATGATGTCGTTGTTCACCGCGATCCTCCTTCTTCGCTGCTGCGGGCTGCGACCTTGCGCAGGGCCTTTTCCTCGATGCCGCTGGTGCCCTCGCGGCGCTCCAGCTCGGCGATCACGTCGGCCGGCGCCAGGCCATAGTGGGCCAGCGCGACCATGGAGTGGAACCACAGGTCGGCCACCTCGTAGACCAGCTTGGCGGGGGCGGCGCCGTGATCCACGTCCTTGGCGGCCATGACGACCTCGGTCGCCTCCTCGCCGATCTTCTTGAGGAAAGCGTCGGGGCCCTTGTGCAGCAGGCGCGCGACGTAGCTGGCCTCGGGGTCACCGCCGTTGGCGGCCTTGCGGCTTTCGATGACGGCCGCCAGGCGGGCCAGGGAATCGTTGCTGGACATGATGTGCCTACTTGTAGATGGACTCGGGATCTTTCAAGACCGGATCGACGGCCTGCCACGCCCCGCCCCTGAGCACGCTGAAGAAGCAGCTGTGGCGGCCGGTGTGGCAGGCGATGCCGGGCTCGTGCCCCTGCTGCGTCACCTTCAGCAGCACCACGTCGTTGTCGCAGTCCAGGCGGATCTCGTGCACGGTCTGCACATGGCCCGACTCCTCGCCCTTGAACCACAGCTTGCCGCGCGAGCGGCTGAAATACACGGCGCGGCCCAGCTCGGCCGTCTGGGCCAGGGCCTCGCGGTTCATCCAGGCGAACATCAGCACGTCACCCGTCGCCTGCTCCTGCGCAATCACGGGCACCAGGCCCTGCGCATCCCATTTCACTTGATCTAGCCAGTTCATGCTATTTAATTGGTAGCTGCTTGCGCTTTGTACATCGGCATCTAAGGCCAATTGGACCCCAAAATCAGAGGCGCACCGGAATGCCGCGCTCGGCCATGCGCTGCTTGGCCTGGGCCACGGTGTATTCGCCGTAGTGGAAGATGCTGGCAGCCAGCACCGCGTCGGCACCGCCTTGCTGCACGCCGTCGGCCAGGTCGTCCAGGCTGCCCACGCCGCCCGAGGCGATCACGGGCACGCTGATGGCATCGCTCACGGCGCGCGTCAGCTGCAGGTCAAAGCCGCTCTTGGTGCCGTCGCGGTCCATGCTGGTCAGCAGGATCTCGCCCGCGCCGCGCCGTGCCATCTCCATGGCCCATTGCACCGCGTCCAGGCCGGTGTTCTTGCGCCCGCCATGGCTGTACACGTCCCAGCCCTCGCCGCGCTGGGCCAGATCGTCGCCCTGGCGGCGCTTGGCGTCGATGGCCACCACGATGCACTGGGCGCCGTACTTGTGGCTGGCGGCGTTGATGACATCGGGGTTGGCGATGGCGGCGGAGTTGAAGCTGGTCTTGTCCGCGCCCGCGTTGAGCAGGCGGCGCACGTCTTCGACGGTGCGCACGCCGCCGCCCACGGTGAGCGGAATGAAGACCTGACTGGCCACGGCCTCGATGATGGGCAGGATCAGGTCGCGCCCGTCGCTGGTGGCGGTGATGTCGAGGAAGGTGAGTTCGTCCGCGCCCTGCGCGTTGTAGCGCGCTGCGATCTCGACCGGATCGCCCGCATCGCGCAGCTCGACGAAGTTGACGCCCTTGACGACGCGGCCACCGGTCACGTCAAGGCAGGGAATGATGCGTTTGGCAAGCATGGGAAAGGCAGAGGCGCCGCGCCCCGGCGGCAGGAGCATGCAGCGTACCATGCCCCGCCGCAGCGCCGGCTGTCAGGTGCCGCGCAGGCTGCGGGCGGTGCCGTCCTGCCAGCGCCAGGCGTCCTGGCACATGGCCTGCAGGTCGCGCTGGGCGCGCCATCCCAGCAGTCGCTCGGCCAGCGCAGGGTCCGCCCAGCATGCGGCCACATCCCCGGCGCGGCGCGGGACGATGCGGTAAGGCACGGCCCGCCCGCTGGCGCGCTCGAAACCGTGCACCATTTCCAGCACCGAGACCGGCCGCCCCGTTCCCAGGTTCACCGTCAGCAGC
Organism: Diaphorobacter oryzae DSM 22780; assembly: GCF_059568935.1. Classification (NCBI taxonomy): domain Bacteria; kingdom Pseudomonadati; phylum Pseudomonadota; class Betaproteobacteria; order Burkholderiales; family Comamonadaceae; genus Diaphorobacter; species Diaphorobacter oryzae. The sequence continues at coordinate 269,077 of NZ_JCANUL010000004.1, forward strand.
CCCGGGTGTGCGCGCAGGTAGCGCAGCGCGGCCAGGTGCCCCTCGGCCAGATCGCAGACGTGGATGTAGTCGCGCACCCCGGTGCCGTCGGGCGTGGGGTAGTCGCCGCCATAGACGGACAGCGCCTCGCGCCAGCCCGCTGCCACCTGGGCCACGTAGGGCATCAGGTTGCCGGGCACATCCTGCGGGTCCTCGCCGATCAGGCCGCTCGGGTGGGCCCCCACGGGATTGAAGTAGCGCAGGCGCGCAATGCGCCACTGGCCCGGCTCGGCCTGGTCCACGTCGGCCAGCACCTGCTCCATCATGAGCTTGCTCCAGCCGTAGGGGTTGGTGGCGGACAGCGGGAAGTCCTCGCGCACCGGCAGCTCGGCCGGATCGCCGTACACCGTGGCCGATGAGGAAAACACCAGCGTGCGCACGCCGGCCGCCTGCATGGCCCGCAGCAACGCCACCGTGCCGGCCACGTTGTTGTCGTAATAGCGCAACGGTTCGCGCACCGACTCGGCCACGGCCTTGAACGCGGCGAAATGGATGACGCCCTCGATGGGATGCGCCGCGAACAGCCGCGCCAGGAGCGCCGTGTCGCGCACGTCACCCTCCACGCAGACAGGCGGCGCGCCGAGCAAGCGCCCCAGCCGCTCGAGCACGGAGCGGCGGCTATTGCTGAAGTTGTCGAGCAAAAGGAAGGGAATGCCCGCGTCCGCCAGCGCCATGCAGGTATGGGAGCCGATGAAACCGGCGCCACCGGTCACAAGAATCACGTGTCGTCACTCTTTTAAGATAGGGATTCGGGAATGTACCGCCTGTCCCAAATACGCGATAGCAGCCATGCCATGGACCATGGGCATACGGCGCACAAGACCGGCCCGACAATCGACAAGTCACCATTTGACAAACTTTTCCTTCTGCCGATACATATAGTGCAACTTCTCCGTGAGTGCCCACTCCACGCTTCACAATGAATGCACCGCCCATCACCCCTCCCTTTGTTGAGCACATGGTGGTGCTGCGCCCCTCCGGCCAGCCCGCGCCCGGGGAGTCGGACAGCCCGGTCTTCGCCTCATGGGAGGCCTATACCCAGTCCGGGGTACTCCCCCTGGGCTTCTACCTGGACGGGTGGAGCACGCAGGCAGCGGCGGAGCTGGTGACCCAGGTGCGCCGCAGCGCCTGGTGGGACCGCCCCGCGCTGATGGCGCCGGGGGCGCAGTCCGCACCGCTGCTGGCCGACGGCACGGCTACCTACACCGAAGCCATGGCCATCGCCGAACGCAGCCTGGCAGTGCGCCGCGGCCTCCGGCTGCGCCCGGAGGACATGCGCCTGGAAGAGCGGGTGCTGTACTACCTCTATGTGCGGGACAACGCCGAGCTGCAGCCGCTGTGCGAGCGCAGCCATGTCATGCTCTACCACTACCCCGTGGTGGATGCCCTTGCGCAGAGCGGCGAAGACGCCGGCAACTGCCTGGCCACGCTGATACGGCGCAAGCTGCTGGAGCCTTCCACCCTGATCGACCGGACCCGGCATTGCCGTACCTGCGGCTGCGCGCACATCCACTACATCGACGTGTGCCCGCACTGCTCCAGCCTGCAGATCCGCAAGGAGCCATCCCTGCACTGCTTTTCCTGCGGCCATGTGGCCCCCGAAAGCGATTTCCATGACGATGGCGCACTGACCTGCCCCCAGTGCTCCACCGCGTTGCGGCACATCGGCGTGGACTATGACCGCCCGCTCACGCAGTACGCCTGCGGCAGCTGCCACCACGTGTTTGTGGAGACCGCCGTACAGGCGCGGTGCCTGGAGTGCCGGACCACGTCCGAACCCAATGCCCTGGACGTGCGCGAGATCGCCGCCCTGCGGCTCAGCGCCCACGGCCGCACGGCGCTGCGCGCAGGGCAGATCCAGGAGTCGTTTGCGGCGCTCGACACGGCCAACTATGTGGAACCGCCGCATTTCCGCCGCATGCTGGACTGGGCGCTGGCCACCAGCACGCGCCATGCCGAAATGCGCTTCGGGCTGATGCTGATCGAATTCCAGAACGCCACGGAGCTGGTCGAACAGCAGGGGGCCGCGCGGGTCTTTCTGATGCTCGATGAGTTCGCGCGCCGCCTGCACGAACTGCTGCGCACCTCCGACATCACGACGCGCACCCAGGAAGACAAGCTGTGGCTCTTCCTGCCCTTCTCCGACCCGCAGGGCCTGACCGCGCGGCTGCAGAAGGTACTGGCGGCCCAGTCCTCCCTGGACGGAGAGATGCCGCTGCAGGCGCGCATCCGGCATCTGCAGGTCCCCAGCGACCAGCGCAGCGGGGACAAGGCGGAGTCACTGATGGAGCGCCTGCTGCAGCAGGCCTGACCCCATGTGGGATACCGCCGTCTTTGCGTTCTCCACGCTGTTTGCCAGCTCCAGCCAGCAGAACTGGCTTGAGCTGGCGCTCAAATTCTTTCCATTCGTCGTGTTTCTGGAGGCTCCGTTCTTTGTGCTCGTGACCGTGGGCATGGTGAAGTACGGGCTGCGCGAGCACCTGCCGCACCGCCAGCGCGAACGCTACCCCAGCGTGTCCTGCGTGATCACCTGCTACTCCGAGGGCGAGGACGTGCGCAAGACCATCCAGTCGCTGGCCCAACAGCTGTACCCGGGCTTCATCGAGATCATCGCCGTGATCGACGGCGCGGTGCAAAACCGCCCCACCCTGCAGGCCGCGCGCGGTGCGCGCTCCCTGCTGGCCGGCGCGCAGCGGCGGCGCCTGGTGGTGCTGCCCAAATGGCAGCGCGGCGGGCGCGTCTCATCGCTCAACGCGGGGCTGTCCATCGCCACCGGCGAGATCGTGATGGCGCTGGACGGCGACACCTCGTTCGACAACGACATGGTGCGCAACGCCACGCGGCATTTCGACGACCCGGGCGTGGTGGGCGTGGCCGGCAACCTGCGCGTGCGTAATGCCAAGCGCTCCCTGGTGACGCGGCTGCAGACGCTGGAGTACATGCTGTCCATCGGCGCGGGCAAGACGGGGCTGTCGGAGTTCAACATCGTCAACAACATCTCCGGCGCGTTCGGCGTGTTTCGCACCCAGTTCCTGCGCAACCTCGGCGGCTGGGACGCGGGCTCGGCCGAAGACCTGGACATGACGATGCGCATCAAGCAGTACTTCGGCCGTCACCCGAACCTGCGCATCGCGTTCGAGCCCCACGCCGTGGGCCATACCGACGCCCCCGACACCTGGCGCATTTTCTTTCGCCAGCGACTGCGCTGGGATGGGGACATGTTCTACATCTTCATCCGCAAGTTCCGCTACAACCTGCGCCCACGCCTGCTGGGCTGGCGCAACTTCCTGTTCGTGGTGGTGAACGGCCTGCTCATGCAACTGGTGTTGCCGTTCCTCATCGTCGCCTACACCGGCATGATGCTGTTCACGCAGCCCCTGGGGGTCGTGCTGGGCGTGCTGGCCTTCATCTACCTGGCCTACTTCGCGGCGCTGCTGTTTTACTTTCTGCTCTACGTCGTCGCCGTGTCCGAACGCCCGCGCGACGACCTGGCCTATCTGCTGTACCTGCCGCTGTTTCCGCTGTTCGCGTTTGCCAACCGCGTGCACTGCTCGTTTTCCATCATGATGGAAATGTTCATGAGGTCCCACCTCGACTCGTCCATGGCGCCCTGGTGGGTGCTGCGCAAGACCAAGTTCTGAGATGTTTCCACGCAGCCTCCACCACTCCCTTGTCACCGCGCTGGCTCTGGCCTGGTGCTGCACGCAGGCCACCGCCACGGCCGTGGCTCCCGCATCGCTGGCACAACTGGAAGACCGGGCCCGCGCCTTCGCCCCGTCCGCCAGGCTGGCGCAGGCCGAGGTGGCCGTGGCCGAGCAGCGCAGCGCGGTGTCCCAGGCCCGCCAGGGCGCCCAGCTGTTCGGCGGCGTCGGCCTGGACAACGCACGCGAGGCCGTGACCGACACCCTCAGCCGCGACTACCAGCGCAGCCAGGTGCAACTGGGCGTGCGCTGGCCCCTGCTGGGCAGCCGGGCGGCCCAGCAGCGCCAGGCAGGCGACGCGCAGCACGCCCTGTCGCAAAGCCGCATACGCCGCCAGCAGATGGAAACCGAGGCCGTGCACGCCGTGCGCCAGGCCTATGTGCGCCACCTGCGCAGCGCCGAGCGCAGCCGCGTGGCCGGCGCCTTCCTGCAGGCACGGGCGGAAACCCAGGGGCAGCTGCAGCGCCGGCGCGACGCGGGCGCGCTGCTGGAGGCCGACCGGCTGGACCTGACCGGCCTGTTCGACGCCGTGCAAGCCGCCCACGACGGCCAGAGTGCGGCCCAAGAGCTGGCGCGGGCAGAAATCGCGCGCCTCACCGGCCAGCCCCAGGCCGCCATCCAGACCCGTGAACCGCTGTGGCCTGCGACCTGCCTGACCCCCGAATTCCTGGCCGACGGCCGCCCCCCCGCCGTGGAACTGGCGCAGCTGGAGGTGGATGCATCCCTGCAGCGGCAGGGCCATGCCCGTACCGAGGGCCTGGAGGCCAACGTGACGGTGGCGCAGTCCTTCAGCCGGGACCTGAGCGGCCCCCCGGGGCACAGCACGCGCGTGGGCGTGGACTTCTCCATGCCGCTGCAGTGGCGGGCGCAGCGCGATGCGGCCCTGGCGCAGGCCCAGAGCGAAATCGAGCGCGCCCAAACCCTGCTGGAACTGCGCCGCGGCGAGTTTGAAGCGGCCGCTCAGCAGTCCCTCTCCCGCTACCGCCTGCGCAGCCAGGAAATGGCAAGCCACGAACATCGCCAGCGCGCAGCCCTGGAGGCCCTGCGCGTGGCGCAGCTGCGCATGGACGCATTCGACGGCGATGGCTATTCCAAGCTGCTGATGGCCCGCCATGCCCTGTACCAGGCCGCCGTGCAGGTCGTGGATGGCGCCGAGCGCCGCGACCTGGCCGCGCTGGAGGTGCTGGCCCTGGGCGGCGACTGCCCTCTCGGCTGGACCGAGGCCGCGCCCGCGGCCCCCGATCCACTGGCCACCACGCTGGCGTTGCTGGCCGGCAAAACCTCCGCCCCCCATGCACGCACGCAGCCCATGCCGGGCCTGGGCTGGTACGTGTGGCAGGGCCAGGCCCTGCTGGAGCGACCGGAACGCCTGGGCGAGTTGCCCGCGGGCAGCCAGCGGCTGCTGCTGTCGTTCACGGCGCCGCAGTTGCGCGCCCTGGCCCAGCCGCAGGGGCAGGCCCGGGCCAAGGAATTCATCGCGCGGGCGCATGCACTGAACCTGCGCATCGAACTGCTGCTGGGCGAACCCACCTGGGTACTGCCGCGGGAGCGCGAGCCATTGCTGGCCACGGTCGAGGCCCTGCGCGGCCTGCCCTTCGACGGCCTGCACCTCGACCTGGAGCGCAGCCAGTTGCCTGCCGCTCAGCAGCGGCACTGGGATACGCATCTCATCGACACCCTGCGCGCGGTGCATGCGCGGTCGCCATGGCCCATCGCACTCACCACCCATTACCGCGAACTGAGCCACCCCACCTTCACCCAGCGGGTGCATGCGGCCGGGGTCAGCGAGCTGGTGGCCATGGTCTATGTCAACAACCCCGAACGCACGGCCGCCATCACACGCCCGCTGCTGCGCGGACCCGCGCAACTGCGTCTGTCGGTCGCGCAGAGCATCGAACGCGCATTGCCCGCGCAGGAGAGCAGCTACGGCATGGGCCAGGCGGTGTCGCTGCAACGCTGGCGCGAGCTGGCACGCATGCTGGCGCCCGTGCCCGGCTTCCAGGGCATCGTGGTGCAGTCGTGGGAAGACTATAGGGAGGCCAAGCCTTGAAGATCCAGTTTGACACTCCGCCCAGCTCGGCGCGCGAGACCAACGGCCTGGCCGTGCGCTATGCCGCCGCCAAACGGCAGGTGCCGCGCTGGCGCTGGTACCTGCTGCTGGCCATGGTGCTGGTGCTGCCCGCCTACCTGCTGATCCGCTTCAGCATCGCCTATTGGTGGGAAACCACCCCCGCCCAAGTGACGGTCGAGCAGATCACCCTGCGCGCCCCCGCCGCCGGGCGGGTGGCCCGCATCGCCGAGGCCGGCGCCACCGTGCAGCCGGGCCAGCCCCTGATGGAGCTGGAGGTCCCCGCAGGCGAAACGCCCACGCCGCCCATCCCCATACCGGCGGCCACCACCGCCGAATCCCTGCCAGGCCAGGCGGCCCGGCAGGCCATGCTGGCCGAGGCGCAGCGCCTGGCGCAAAGCCGGCTGGCCATCCAGCAGGAGCGGCTGCAGGCGATGCAGAAGCTGCGCGACCAGGGTGCCGCGACCCGCCAGGAGGTAGACAACCTGCGCTTTCAGGAGCTGCAGGCGCAGGCGGATCTCAGCCGTGCCCGGGCCGATGTGCGCGAGCACCAGGCGCTGCTGGAACGCGAGCGCAGGCAGGCCCTGGCGCCGCTACCGGCGCCGCCCGGCATGGCACAGACGCCGCCGCCCACCCCAGCCGCCACGGCAGTGGCCCCGTTCGCGGCCACGGTGGTGCGCCCCCTGGTGCGCAGCGGCGAATGGATCACGCCGGGCACCGAGATCGCCGTGCTGCAAGGCCAAGAGGAACCGCTCGTACTGGCCTATCTGCCCGCAGAGATGGCCCGCTACGCCCAGGTGGGCCGCCAGGCCACCTTGCGCTTCATGGACGGCGGCAGGGCCCGTGCGCGGGTGGTGAGCTTGGTGACGGAGGCGCAGAGCCCGCCGGCCGATCGGGTGTCGCCACTGACGCCTCGCACGCCGTCGATCGTGGTGCGCCTGCAGGCGCTGGAGCCCTTGCCCGCCGCCTACCGCATCCACCAGCTGCCGCTGGACGTGCGGTTCGACTGGGTCGCCGGCTCCCTGTTCTGAGAGCATGTTGGCGGCGCCGCAGGCGGGCGCCGCTGATGATGACCGCGCCGCCGGGCGATCGGGCCGCGCTCAGACGGCGCTCAGCTCGTCCGCCCGCAGCTGGGCCGCCGTGAAGTCGAGGTCGCCCGAGTAGATGGCACGGCCGCAGATCACGCCCTCGATGCCCTCGCCCTCCACCTCGCAGAGCTGCTCGATGTCGGCAATGCCGGCCAGGCCGCCCGAGGCGATCACGGGAATCGTGAGCGCCTGGGCCAGCTTGACTGTGGCCTCGATGTTGATGCCCGACAGCATGCCGTCGCGGCCGATGTCGGTGTAGATGATGGACTCCACGCCCCAGTCCTGGAACTTGCGCGCCAGGTCCACCACTTCGTGGCCCGTGAGCTTGCTCCAGCCATCGGTGGCCACCTTGCCGTCCTTGGCGTCCAGGCCCACGATGATGTGGCCGCCGAAGGCGCTGCAGGCGTCCTTGAGGAAGCCCGGGTTCTTCACCGCGGCCGTGCCGATGATGACGTATTCCAGGCCCGCGTCGATGTAGCGCTCGATGGTGTCCAGGTCGCGGATGCCGCCGCCGAGCTGCACCGGGATGTCCGAGCCCACCTCGGCCAGGATGGCCTTGATGGCCGCCTTGTTCTTGGGCTGGCCCGCGAAGGCGCCGTTCAGGTCCACCAGGTGCAGGCGGCGCGCGCCGGCATCCGCCCACTTGCGGGCCATGGCGGCGGGGTCTTCGCCAAAGGTGGTCGATTGGTCCATGTCACCTTGCTTGAGGCGTACGCAATGGCCGTCCTTGAGGTCGATGGCGGGGATGAGCAGCATGATGAGAGGCGAAGAATGGGGCGAGCGGCCAAAGGCCCGGCCCTACCGGGTTGAAGAATCAGGGCGTCCAGTGCAAGAAGTTGCGGTACAGCGCCAAGCCGTGCTCGGCGCTTTTCTCCGGGTGGAACTGCGTGGCAAAAATGTTATCGCGAGCGACGGCCGCTGCAAAGGGCCCGCCGTAGTCGGCCTCGCCCGCGCAGTGCGCCGGGTCGGCCGGCCGCGCATAGAAGCTGTGTACGAAATAAAAGTAGCTGTCGTCCGGCACGCCGGCCCACACGGGGTGCGCCGCGCCGCCGTGGCGCATCTGGCGCACGCGGTTCCAGCCCATCTGCGGCACCTTGTAGCGGCTGCCGTCGGGCTGGGTGCGGCCCGCCAGGTCGAACTTGAGCACCTCGCCGTGGATCAGGCCCAGGCCGGGGGTGTCGCCCTCGGCGCTGTGGTCCAGCAGCATCTGCATGCCCACGCAGACGCCGAACAGCGGCTTGGTGGCCGCGGCCTCGAGCACGGATTCGAGCAGGCCGGACTCGCGCAGCTCGCGCATGCAGTCGGGCATGGCGCCCTGGCCCGGCAGCACCACGCGCTGCGCGGCGCGCACCACGTCGGGTTGCGCGGTGACGGCCACCGACCAACCGCTGCCCTGGGCCGCTGCCTGCACGGCCTGCGACACGGAGCGCAGGTTGCCCATGCCATAGTCCACGACCGCCACGGTTTTTGCTTCACTATTCATAGCTTTAAGCGATTACCCTATAAGCGTTAGAGGCCATTTTGGCTTGATATTTACAGGGTACCCTTGGTGGACGGAATGATGCCGGCCGCGCGCGGGTCGCGCTCCAGCGCCGCGCGCAGCGCGCGCGCGAAGGCCTTGAACACCGTCTCGCACTGGTGGTGCGCGTTGATGCCCTTCAGGTTGTCGATGTGCAGCGTCACGCCCGCATGGTTGACGAAGCCCTGGAAGAACTCGTAGGTGAGCTGCGTGTCGAAGCCGCCGATGCTGGCGGCCGTGAACGGAATGTGCAGGTGCAGGCCCGGGCGGCCCGAGAAGTCCACCACCACGCGCGACAGCGCCTCGTCCAGCGGCACATAGGCATGGCCGTAGCGGCGGATGCCCTTCTTGTCGCCCACGGCGCGCGCGAAGGCCTGGCCCAGCGCGATGCCCACGTCTTCCACCGTGTGGTGGCCGTCGATGTGCAGGTCGCCGTCGCAGCGCACGTCCATGTCGATGAGCCCGTGGCGCGCGATCTGGTCGAGCATGTGGTCGAAGAAGCCGATGCCCGTGTGCAGGCTGGCCTCGCCCGTGCCGTCGAGGTTGACGCGCACGCTGATGCGCGTCTCCGCCGTGTTGCGGCTCACGTCGGCCATGCGGGGGGCGAAATCGGCGGGTGCCGAGGTAACGAGTGCAGAGGAAGTCATAGGGATGCCTGGAGTGCCGCCAGCATCTGGGCGTTGTCGGAGCTGCTTCCGACCGTCAGACGCAGGCAGTTGCCCAGCAATGGGTGCATTGTAGAAACGTTCTTTACGAGGACCTTGCGCGCCTTCATGCCCTCGTAGACCCGTGCGGAATCCGCCACGCGCACCAGCACCATGTTGGCCTGGCTGTCCCAGACCTTCTGGATGCCCGGCATGGCGCGCAGCGCGGTCAGCAGCCCGTCGCGCGCGGCGCACAGCTCGGCCGCCTGGGCGGCGAACACATCGGCGTGCTCCAGTGCGAACAGCGCGGCCTCGCAGTTGAGCACGCTCACGTTGTAGGGCGGGCGCAGCTTGTCGATCTCGTGCACCAGCGCGGCCGGGCCGATCATGTAGCCCAGGCGCACTCCGGCCAGGCCGAACTTGCTGAGGGTGCGCATGAGCAGCACATGGCCGTTGCGCGCCGGCTCAGCGCGCATGCGCTCGATCCAGCTGCGGCTGGCGAAGGGCTGGTAGGCCTCGTCCATGACCACGATGCCGCCCTGGGCGCCCGCTGCGTCCACGATGCGCTGCACCACGGCCTCGTCCCACAGCGTGGCGGTGGGGTTGTTGGGGTAGGCCAGGAAGGTGATGGCCGGGCGGTGCGTGGCAATGGCGTCGAGCATGGCCTGCTCGCGCAGCTGGAACTCCCCGTCCAGCTCCACGCCCACATACTGCAGGCCATGCTGCTGCGCGCACATGGCGTACATCACGAAGCCCGGCACGGGGGCCAGCACCCGGGGCGCGGCGCCCGCGTCGCGGCGCGCGCAGGCCATCTGCACCAGGCTGATGAGTTCGTCCGAGCCATTGCCCAGCAGCACGGCACTGCCCTCGGGCGCCCCGGCGTAGGCCGCCAGCGCGGCCTTCAAATCGTTCTGGCGCGGGCCCGGGTAGCGGTTGAGCGCCAAGGCCCCCAGCCGCTGCCCCAGCGCGGCCTGCAGCGCGGGCGGCAGGCCGAAGGGGTTCTCCATCGCGTCCATCTTCAGGTAGCCCGTGGCGTCGGCCACGGGGTAGGCATGCATGGCGCGCACATCGTCGCGGATGCGCGCCAGCGCGGGCAGGTCAACAGGATCGGTCGTCATGCGCAATCACTCCATTCAACAGTTGAGCGCGCCACGGCTCAGGCCGAAGCCTGGAGCACGCAGTGCAGCGGATGCAGCACCTCCACGCCGCCGTACTGCGCGCCCTGCGGCAGGCTCAGCGACAGCAGGCTGGCGCAGCCGCTGTGCTGCGCTGCCGCCAGCGCCAGGCAGTCGCCCCAGGCAAGCTGATGGCGGGCCTCCAGGGCCCAGGCGGTCTCCAGCGTGGCGGCGTCGATCTGCCAGGGGGTCCAGCTGTTGTAGCGGCGGATGGCGGCGCGTGCATCGCCCTGGGACATGGGCTGGGTGGCATGGCGCGTCACCGTTCCGTAGAACTCGGCCAGCACCTGCGTGCTGACGCGGCCGGCGCGCTCGCGCCACAGCAGGTCCAGGCCCGCCAGCACCATGGCCTGCAGGGCCGTATCGGCGCCATCCTCGGCGGCGATAAGTACGGCCGTGTCCACGAACACCGGCTGGGCCAGCGACCGCTCCGCCAAGGCCGCCGGCGCACGGACAGCTTCGGGCGCCGGGGCACGGTCAAAGCCGCTGACCACAGGCTGGCCCGCCGCCTGCATCCCGCTGCTCCAGGTGCGCTCGTCGGTGCGCCAGGCCAGGTAGGCGCGCTCATAGGCGTCCTCGCGGCGCTGCATCTCGCCCAGAAAGTCACCCACCATGCGCGACACGCTGCTGCCGCGGCGCGCCGCCTCGATGCGTGCCCATTCGAGCACCGGATCGTCCACGGTGATGGTGACGTTCTTCATGCGGTGCAGTCTACACGAATTTCGTGTTGCACGAAATTCGTGTACCCATGGTTCCACAGGATTTGCCAGATGCACGCACAATGCGCCACCCACGTCTACTGCCCCATGCACGCCCACGCCCCTGCGGCCGAGCTTCTCACCCTGTTGCGCGCCCATCCCCGCTGGACGGTGCTGACGGGCGCGGGCATCAGCACCGACAGCGGCATACCCGACTACCGCGACGCCACGGGCGCCTGGAAGCGTCCCGCGCCCGTGCAGTTTCAGGATTTCATGGGCTCACCTGCCACGCGCCAGCGCTACTGGGCGCGCAGCCTGATCGGCTGGCCCGTGTTCAGCCAGGCCCGGCCCAATGCCGCGCACCAGGCGCTGGCGCAACTGGAGCAGGCCGGCCATGTGCACCAGCTCATCACGCAGAACGTGGACGGCCTGCACCAGCGCGCGGGCAGCCAGCAGGTGGTGGACTTGCACGGGCGGCTCGACCAGGTGGTGTGCATGCAGTGCCGCGCCTTGAGCCCGCGCGCCGACTACCAGCACGCCTTGCTGCAGGCCAACCCGCACTGGCAGCACCGCCACGCCAGCGCCGCCCCCGATGGCGATGCCGACCTGAGCGGCGTGGATTTTTCGGCCTTCGCCGTGCCGCCCTGCCCGCTGTGCGGCGGCATTCTGAAACCAGATGTGGTGTTCTACGGCGAGAACGTGCCGCGCGAACGCGTGCAGCACGCCATGGCCCAACTCGCGGCCAGCGACCTGCTGCTCATCGTGGGCAGCTCGCTCATGGTCATGTCAGGCCTGCGTTTTGTGCATGCCGCACGCGAGCGGGGGGTGCCGGTGGCGGCGATCAACCTGGGAGTTACGCGGGGAGATGGTTTGTTCAGCACCAAACTCCATGCGGAATGCGCTCCAACCCTTGTGGCACTTTTGAACCAGTGCACAGAAAGTGCCCGCAACTCAGCCTCGCTCTGCCGCCGCTTGCTCCCATAGACTCGTCGACGCATCCCTTTTGCGTTGCCGGTTCCAGTTCTCGTTATCGACGGCAAGCTCCCACGCCGCCCTATCTACGGGCGGCATCAAACCGATTATTGAGTAGCGCTGCTCAAGATCCGGGCTCACCCCCAGATAAGCGCACCAGAAGGCGTCGAGACGTTCGCACAGTCGCGCCAAAAGCTTCACAAAGTCCAGCGTTTCCTGGGGCGACACAAACTCCCTGAGTGCTGCAGATTCCCGATCTCTCGCTTTCTTGAAGTCTTGTTCCAGCACCTTTGCAAAAGCCGCCTCATACCCGCCCGCGCCGTGCATGAATTTGTTGCGCAAACAGTTGAGCAACTTCGCCACAGCACGGTCGACACCCAGCATGGCGACAGTGCAGTCCTCGTCCAAGTCACGCACTCCATCCATGGCTTCAACGCATGTCATCAGCAGCATGAAGCGCCCCTCCAGCCAGAGGTCTGCTTGCTTGCCTGCAATATGAAACCTCAAGGCTGCATGTGCCGCGCCAAACTTCTGTGCATCCAGCTCAAGAAATCCGCTCAATACCGCGCTCATGAAAGGCACAGCGTTAGGGTCTGCCGCCGGCAGATAGGAAAGTCCGCCTTTGAGCCTGTCACCGTGAAAGTGCACCTCGCGCCCGCTCACTTTCAGAATCCATGGCAGGTCCTGGCCATGAAGCAGTCTCCATGCGGCATGGATACGCGGCTCCTGCGCGAAGAAATCCTCGGCACTGGATGCCCGAAGCACCCCAGGCATGGGGTGATCGCGGTGAAGAAAGATCTCGGAGGGGAGTGATGGATGCCGCAGGGAACGCGGCACTTGAAAACCCGTGCAGGCGCCACCGTAATAGACCTGATAGGGATGCTCTTTCGAGATCAGTTCGTCACTGACAAACGCAAGTGCCTTCGACGATGAAGGCCTCAACTCCAGCCTGCGCGATTCCGTGTCATCGGGCTCCCAAGAAATCGCCGGCCACGCCTTGATAGAACTGCTGGGGTACAGCACCAACTCATTGGCCCTCAGCGTCCTCTCGGGTCTGCAAGTGCGAAGCACGACGTTGGTCAAACGGATCGGAGGCGACGTACCTTGGAAGAACTGCCGTGACAGCTCACCGACCACTGGACTCAGGTCTGATAGCCACACCTCTATGCACAGGCGCTGTGGATCAAAGCGTATGGACAGCCCCTTAATGGCTGGTAGCCCCTCCACCACCAAGTCGGCATGTCCTTCCAACATCTCCACGATCAAATGCTGCATGGTTGCGTTCGTCCGCCCCTCCTTTTCTGCAGGGCATCTTCGCTTATCAGCCGGCCCACAAGTAAAAAGCCGCAGCACCTCACGGCCTGCGGCTTTCCTGCGAAAGGGCGGAACGGCTTACTTCAACCGCATCTCCGCCGCGCGCGCATGGCCCTGCAGGCCCTCGCCATGCGCCAGCACGCTGGCGATGCGGCCCAGGCTCTGGGCGCCCTGCTCGCTCACCTCGATGAGGCTGCTGCGCTTTTGGAAGTCGTACACGCCCAGCGGCGAGCTGAAGCGAGCCGTACCGCTGGTGGGCAGCACATGGTTGGGGCCGGCGCAGTAGTCGCCCAGGCTCTCACTGGTGTAGGCGCCCAGGAAGATGGCGCCGGCGTGCTTGAGCAGCGGCTCCCACTGGTGCGGATCGCGGCTGCTGACCTCCAGGTGCTCGGGGGCGATGCGGTTGCTGATGGCGCAGGCCTCTTCCATGTCGCGGGTCAAGATCAGCGCGCCACGGCCGTTCAGGCTCTTGGCGATGATCTCGGCGCGCGGCATCTCGGGCAGCAGGCGGTCAATTTCGCGCTGCACGGCGTCGATGTAGGCCGCGTCGGGGCACAGCAGGATGCTCTGCGCCAGCTCGTCGTGCTCGGCCTGGCTGAACAGGTCCATGGCCACCCAGTCGGGCGGCGTGCTGCCGTCGGCCAGCACCAGTATTTCGCTGGGGCCGGCGATCATGTCGATGCCCACGGTGCCGAACACGCGCTTCTTGGCGCTGGCCACGTAGGCGTTGCCGGGGCCGGTGATCTTGTCCACCTTCGGGATGGTGGCCGTGCCGTAGGCCAGCGCGGCCACGGCCTGGGCGCCGCCGATGGTGAAGCCGCGCGAGACGCCGGCCACGTAGGCGGCGGCCAGCACCAGTGGGTTCTTCTCGCCGCGCGGGGTGGGCACGACCATGATGATCTCGGGCACGCCCGCCACATGCGCGGGGATGGCGTTCATCAGCACGCTGCTGGGGTAGGCGGCCTTGCCGCCGGGCACGTAGATGCCCACGCGGTCCAGCGGCGTGACCTTCTGGCCCAGCAGGGTGCCGTCTGCGTCGCGGTAGCTCCAGCTCTCGCCGGAGGCCTTCTTCTGCGCCTCGTGGTAGCTGCGCACGCGGGCGGCGGCGGCGGTGAGCGCGCCCTGCTGCTCGGCGGGCAGGCCGTCGTAGGCGGCCTTCAGCTCGGCCTGCGTCAGCTCCAGCGCGGCCAGGGCGCCGGCCTGCAGGCCGTCGAAGCGCGCGGTGTAGTCCAGCACAGCTGCGTCGCCCCGCTGCTGCACGTCGGCCAGGATGTCGGCCACGCGCTGCTCGATGGCTGCGTCCGTGTCGGCCGACCAATGCAGGCGGGCTGCAAAATCAGCATCAAAAGTGGCTGAAGTGGTTGACAGACGGGCGGGAGCAGCTACGAATTTCATAGTATGAAGGCCTTCAGTCCTGGGGGATGGCGGACGCGAACGCGTCGATGATGCGGCGCAGCGGCGCCTGCTTGAGCTTGAGCGCGGCCTGGTTGACCACCAGGTGCGAGCTGATGTCCATGATCTGCTCCACCTCCACCAGGTGGTTGGCCTTGAGCGTGTTGCCGGTGGAGACCAGGTCCACGATGGCGTCGGCCAGGCCGGTGAGCGGCGCCAGCTCCATGCTGCCGTAGAGCTTGATCATGTCCACGTGCACGCCCTTGCTGGCGAAGAAGTCGCGCGCGATGCTGGTGTACTTGGTGGCCACCTTCAGGCGCGAGCCCTGGGTGACGGCATGCGCGTAGTCGAAGTCGGCGCGCACGGCCACGCTCACGCGGCACTTGGCGATGCGCAGGTCCAGCGGGCGAAACAGCCCCTGGCCGCCATGCTCGATGAGCGAGTCCTTGCCGGCCACGCCGATGTCGGCGCCGCCGTACTGCACATAGGTGGGCACGTCGGTGGCGCGCACCAGCACCACCCGCACCTCGGGGCGGTTGGTGGGCAGGATGAGCTTGCGCGACTTTTCCGGGTCTTCCAGCACCTCGATGCCGGCGGCGGCCAGCAGGGGCAGGGTTTCGTCGAAGATGCGGCCCTTGGACAGGGCCAGCGTGATCTGCTGGGTCATTGGATTCTTTCGATGTCGGCGCCCAGGCCGCGCAGTTTGGCTTCCATGCAGTCGTAGCCGCGGTCCAGATGGTAGATGCGGTCCACCAGGGTCTCGCCGCCGGCCACCAGCCCGGCGATCACCAGGCTGGCCGAGGCGCGCAGGTCGGTGGCCATGACGGTGGCGCCCGACAGCTGGCCGCCCCCCAGGCCCTCGATCACCGCCAGGCGGCCATCCGTGGTCTGGATTTTGGCACCCAGGCGCAGCATTTCGTTGACATGCATGAAGCGGTTTTCAAAGATGGTTTCGGACACCGTGGCCGTGCCCTGGGCCACCACGTTCAGCGCCATGAACTGCGCCTGCATGTCGGTGGGAAAGCCCGGGTATTCGGTGGTGCGAAAGCTCTGCGCCTTCAGTTGCGCGGCGCCCGGGCTGTGCACGCGGATGCCGCCCGCCTCGGGCTCCACGCGCACGCCGGCATCGCGCAGCTTGTCGATCACGGCGTCCAGGTGGTCGGCGCGGCCGTGGCGCAAGAGCGCATCGCCGCCCGTGGCCGCCACGGCGCACAGGAAGGTGCCGGCCTCGATGCGGTCGGCCACCACCGCGTGTTCGCAGCCGTGCAGCTGCGGCACGCCCTGGATGCGGATGCGGCTGGTGCCGTGGCCCTCGATCCTGGCGCCCATCTTGATGAGCATTTCGGCCAGGTCCACCACCTCGGGCTCCTGGGCGGCGTTTTCCAGCACGGTCTCGCCCTCGGCCAGCGTGGCGGCCATGAGGAAGTTTTCGGTGCCCGTCACCGTGACCATGTCGGTGGTGATGTGCGCGCCCTGCAGGCGCGTGCGTCCCGCGGGCAGCCGGGCGATCATGTAGCCGTGCTCGACGATGATCTCGGCGCCCATGGCCGTCAGGCCCTTGATGTGCTGGTCCACCGGTCGCGAGCCTATGGCGCAGCCGCCGGGCAGCGACACCGTGGCCTCGCCGAAGCGCGCCAGCAGCGGCCCCAGCGCCAGCACCGAGGCGCGCATGGTCTTGACCAGGTCGTAGGGCGCCTCGGGCGTGGACAGGCCGGCGGCGTCGATGCGCACCTTGCCCGTGGCCTCGGCCACCGTGCAGTCGGGGTCCTCCAGGCGGTCCACCTGCACGCCCATGTTGCGGATGAGCGTGAGCATGGTGGCCACGTCCTGCAGGCGCGGCACGTTGCAGAGCGTGACCGGCTCGGCCGTGAGCAGCGCGGCGCACAGCTCGGGCAGGGCCGCGTTCTTGGCGCCGGAGATCGGCACCTCGCCCACCAGGGGGCGGCCACCGCGAATCAGGAGTTTGTCCATGGAAATGCCGGGGTGTGCTGCCTTGAGGTCAAAAGTGCCTCTAGCGCTTATCCATCAAGCGCAAGCAGCTATCAAAAGGTGAGTATTGCAGATCCCGCCGCGGGGTGCGGCGGCCCGGCTCAGGCCCCGCCGCCCTGGGCCTGGGCCCATTCGGCGGGGGTGAAGGTCTTCATCGACAGCGCGTGCACCTCGTCGGTCTGCATGCGCGTGCCCAGCGTGGCGTAGACGCGCTGGTGGCGCTGGATCTGGCGCTTGCCCTCGAACTCGGCCGAGACGATGGTGGCATACCAGTGGCGGCCGTCGCCCTCCAGCTGGAGGTGCTCGCAGGCCAGGCCCGCGCTGATGATGTCCTTGAGTTGGTCTGCGGTCATATCAATTCCTGATTTTGTAGCCCGTGCGCAGCAGGTGCAGCGCCAGCAGGCTCACCAGCGCCCAGGCCAGGCCGACGATGCCCAGGCTGAGCCAGGGCGACACGTCGCTCACGCCGAAGAAGCCGTAGCGGAAGCCGTCGATCATGTAGAAGAACGGGTTCAGGTGGCTCACGCCCTGCCAGAACGGCGGCAGCGACTGGATCGAGTAGAAGACGCCCGACAGGAAGGTCATGGGCACGATGATGAAGTTCTGGAACGCCGCCATCTGGTCGAACTTGTCGGCCCACAATCCGGCGATCACGCCCAGCGTGGCCAGCAGCGCCGCACCCAGCAGCGCGAACGCCAGGATCCACAGCGGCGCGGCGAACTGCGGCGTGGCAAACGCCAGCGTGGCGACGAACACGCCCAGGCCCACGGCCAGCCCGCGCACCACGGACGAGCCCACATAGGCCGCGAACCAGGCGCGGTGCGACAGCGGCGTGAGCAGCACGAACACCAGGCTGCCCATGATCTTGCTCTGGATCAGGCTGGACGAGCTGTTGGCAAAGGCGTTCTGCAGCACGCTCATCATCACCAGGCCGGGCACCAGGAAGGCGGTGTAGCTCAAGGTGCCGTAGACCTTCACATGGTCTTCGAGCACATGGCCGAAGATCAGCAGGTACAGCACGGCCGTGAGCACGGGCGCGGCCACGGTCTGGAAGCTCACCTTCCAAAAGCGCAGCACTTCCTTGTAGAACAGGGTCTGCCAGCCGGTCATGCGCGCTCCTCCGGCTCGGCGGCCATCACATTGAGGAACACGTCCTCCAGGTCGGCCTTGCGGATCTCCACGTCCTCCACGCGCACGCCGGCGGCGCGCAGCTGGGCCAGCAGGCGCTCGATCTCCTGTGCATCCTGCGCGGGCAGCTGGGCCACGCGGCCCGTCACGCGCGCCAGCGGCGCCAGCGCAGCGGGCAGGGCGTCGTCGGTCTTGAAGCGCAGCACGTTGGTGGAGGCCGCCTGCAGCAGCTCCGACGTGCGCGCCAGCGCCACCACGCGGCCGCGCTTGAGCATGGCCAGGCGCGTGCACAGCGCCTCGGCCTCCTCCAGGTAATGGGTGGTGAGCAGCACGGTGTGGCCCTGCTTGTTGAGGCGGGCCACGAACTGCCACAGCGTCTGGCGCAGCTCCACGTCCACGCCGGCCGTGGGCTCGTCCAGCACGATGATGGGCGGCTTGTGCACCAGCGCCTGGGCCACCAGCACGCGGCGCTTCATGCCCCCCGAGAGCTGGCGCATGTTGGCCGTGGCCTTGTCGGCCAGGCCCAGGTTCTCCAGCAGCTCGTCGATCCAGGCGTCGTTGTTCTTCACGCCGAAGTAGCCCGACTGCAGGCGCAGCGTCTCGCGCACGTTGAAGAACGGGTCGAACACCAGCTCCTGCGGCACCACGCCCAGCCGGCGGCGCGCGGCGGCGAAGTCGGCCTGCACGTCGTGCCCCAGCACCGACACCCGGCCGCTGCTGGCGCGCGCCAGGCCGGCCAGGATGCTGATCAGCGTGGTCTTGCCGGCGCCATTGGGGCCCAGCAGGCCGAAGAACTCGCCCTCCTCGATGTCCAGGCTGACGTCGTGCAGCGCCTGAAAAGGGCCCTTGGGCGTGGAAAAGGTCTTGGAGACGGACTGGAAGGAGACGGCAGGCATGGGAGCCCGGGATTCTAAGGCGGTCACCCTGCCGACGGTTGCGCAGGGCCTTGCGCGGGCGGGCAGAGTCGCCCGCTCAGGCGCCCGCCTGCGCGGCGGGCAGCAGCTCCTGCACGCCATACAGCCCGGCCAGGCTGGCCAGCGCCGGCGGCAGGGACTTGACTACGAAGCCCTTGCCCTCGAAGAGCGCCGCGCGGCGGCACTCCAGCAGCACGGCCAGGGCCGAGGAGTCGAAGGTGGCCAGCGCCCCGGCATCCACCACCACCGGCGATTCGCCCTGGGCCTTCAGCGCCTGCAGCAGCATGCGCAGGCTGACGGCCGCCTGGCCGTGGGTCAGTTCGGTGGGCAGTACCAGCATGGGCGCCCCGCCGTCACTTGGCACCCACGGTGCCGGCATTGGCCTTGTTGCGCGCCACCAGGGTCTCGATCAGGCCATCCACGCCCTTGGCGTTGATCTCCTGCGCGAACTGGCTGCGGTAGGTCTCCACCAGCCAGACGCCCAGCACGTTCAGGTTGTAGATCTTCCAGCCGGCGCCATCGCCCGGCGTCTTTTCCAGGCGGTAGTCGAGCTGCACCGGGTCGCCGCGGCCGCGAATCTCGGTGCGCACCAGCACGTCCTTGTCGTCCGCGGCGGCGCGCAGCGGCTTGATGACGATGGTCTGGTCCGTCACCTGGCTCAGGGCGCCCGAGTAGGTGCGCACCAGCAGGGTCTTGAACTCCTCCTGCAGCCGCTTTTGCTGCTCGGGCGTGGCCTTGCGCCAGTTGGGGCCCACGGCGGCGGCCGTCATGCGGCGGAAGTTCACATGCGGCAGGATGGTCTTGTCCACCAGCACCATGATCTTGTCCACGTCGCCGGCCTTGATGGACTTGTCATTGCGCAGCGTCTCCAGCACATCGACCGACAGGCGCTTGACCAGCGCATCGGGTGCCTCGTCGGCGGCCAGGGCGGCCTGCGGCAGGGCCATCCATGCGGCGGCGGCCAAGGCGGCTGCGGCGTGGGTCAGGGTACGGCGGTTCATCATCACGGGGTCCTTGTCGGGAGAGGCGGTCGCGGCCGCGCCCTCATCCATGGTTTCGTTGGGGTGATTGTGGCGGCCGGGGGTTGCGCCCATTGCGTCGCCCCTGTACGTGGTTGCAAGCAACTGCAACCAACCGCATCCGCCGGTGTCGCGAGGCCGCGCCGGCAACGGCGGCCCGCTTGGCCTCAGTAATCGTCCGGCAGCTTGCCGTCGTTGTCCTCGTAGGTACCCTCGTCCTGCACGGCGGCTGCGCCGCTGCGCACCTTGAGGTACACGTCGCGCGTGAAGCTGTAGGGGTCCAGCGCCGCCGTGTCCAGCAGCGAGCCGGCGCGCAGCAGGCCCGCACGCCGGTCCACGATGCGCAGGCCGTAGAGCGAGTTGCGCACGCGCACCCTGTCCACATGGCCCACCAGGTCGCCCACGTAGAAGTCCACCGGCAGGGCCGCCGCATCACGCACCGTCGACGGCCCCAGCAGCGGCAGCACCAGATAGGGCCCCGTGGGCACGCCCCAGCGGCCCAGCGTCAGGCCGAAGTCCTGCTTGTGGCGCTCGACGCCCATCTCGCTGGCGATGTCCAGCAGGCCGCCCAGGCCGAAGACGGTGTTGGTGCTGAAGCGCACCATGCTCTCGTAGGCTTCCAGCCCGCGCAGTTGCAGCAGGTTGTTGAAGAACGACCAGGCATCGCCCAGGTTGGCGAAGAAGTTGCCCACGCCGGTGCGCACGGGCTGGGGCGTCACGTCGCGGTAGAGCGTGGCCGCGGGTTTGAGCACGGCCTTGTCCAAGTTGTCGTTGAACGTGGTCACGCCGCGGTTGAAGGGCTCGAACGGGTCGGCCGGATGGGCGTTCGGCCCCGTGGCGCAGCCCGTCATGAGCAGCGCCCCCAGAACCAGCACCACCCAGCGCATGGTCCAGCCCCTGGACAGAGTGTCGGTTGTCATTTTTTTCCACCTCCGCCTGCCGAGGCGGCACTGTCCTCGGCCTTGCCATAAAGGAACTGCCCGATCAGGTTTTCCAGCACCACGGCCGACTGCGTGGCGGTCACCATGTCGCCGTCGGCGAGGTTGTGCTCGTCCGCGCCGGGCTCAATGCCGATGTACTGGTCACCCAACAGTCCGCTGGTCAGGATTTTGAGCGAACTGTCCTTGGGGAAAGCGTAGCGCTTTTCGAGTTCCAGCGTCACGCGTGCCTGGTATGTGGTGTCGTCGAACGTGATCGACTGCACGCGCCCCACGACCACGCCGGCGCTGCGCACGGCCGCCTTGGGCTTGAGGCCGCCGATGTTGTCGAAACGCGCCGTGACCGCATAGCCGGAACGGAAGTTCAGGTTCAACAGATTGGCCGACTGCAGGGCCAGAAAGACCAGCGCCGCGCCCCCGAGCAGGACGAACAGGCCCACCCAGATATCGTTCTTGGAATGCTGCATGGTGAATTTCCCTGGAGGCGGTGGCTGCCGCCCCTCAAATACTGAACATCAGTGCCGTGAGGACAAAGTCCAGCCCCAGCACGGAGAGCGATGCCATCACCACCGTGCGGGTGGTGGCGCGCGAGACGCCTTCGGGCGTGGGCTTGGCCACGAAACCCTGCAGCACCGCAATGAAGGTGACGGCCACGCCGAACACCAGGCTCTTGACGACGCCGTTGCCCACGTCCTTCCAGACGTCCACGCCGCTTTGCATCTGGCCCCAGAAGGCGCCGGCGTCCACGCCGATCAGCACCACGCCGACCAGCCAGCCGCCGATCACGCCCACGGCGCTGAACACCGCCGCCAGCAGCGGCATGGTGATCACGCCGGCCCAGAAGCGCGGCGCCAGGATGCGGCGCACCGGGTCCACGGCCATCATCTCCATGGCCGAGAGCTGCTCGCCCGCGCGCATCAGGCCGATCTCGGCCGTGAGCGAGGTGCCGGCGCGGCCCGCGAACAGCAGCGCCGTGACCACCGGCCCGAGTTCGCGCACCAGCCCCAGCGTGACCACCAGGCCCAGCGAATTGGCCGAGCCGTAAAGCTGCAGCACGTTGTAGCCCTGCAGCGCCAGCACGAAGCCCACGAACAGCCCCGACATGGCGATGATGGACAGCGAATAATTGCCCAGGAAATGCACCTGGTCGCGCACCAGGCCCGGGCGCTGCATCACGCTGCCGAACAGCCCCACCAGGCGCGCGAACAGGCGCGCGCCCATGCCGACGTCGGCCAGCTTCCTGCGCACGGCGTAGCCCACATGCGACGGACGCCACCAGCTCATGCGCCACCTCCGCCCGCGCCGTCCGCCATGCCGACGGGGCCGAAGTCCTGCGCCACGCTGGGGCCGGGATAGTGGAACGGCACGGGCCCCATGGGCAGCGCATGCACGAACTGGTGCACCAGCGGATCCTGGCTGGCGCGCACCTCCTGCGGCGTGCCCTGCGCGGCCACGGTGCCGGGGCCGAGGATGATGACGTGGTCCGCCAGCCGGAAGGTCTCCTCCAGGTCGTGCGAGACGATGATGGTGGTGAGCCCCATGGCGTCGTTGAGCTGGCGAATGAGCTGCGCCGCCGTACCGAGCGAGATCGGGTCCAGCCCCGCGAAGGGCTCGTCGTACATGATGAGCTCCGGGTCCAGCGCCACCGCCCGCGCCAGGGCCACGCGCCGTGCCATGCCGCCCGAGATCTGGCTGGGCATCAGGTCGCGCGCGCCGCGCAGGCCCACGGCATTGAGCTTCATGAGCACGATGTCGCGGATCAGCTCCTCGGGCAGGTCGGTGTGCTCGCGCAGGGGGAAGGCCACGTTTTCGTACACGCTCATGTCGGTGAACAGGGCGCCAAACTGGAACAGCATGCCCATGCGCCGGCGCGCAGCGTAGAGCTGCTCGGTATCCATGCGCCCCACATCCTGGCCGCCCACCAGCACCTCGCCCTGCTGGGCGCGCTGCTGCCCGCCGATGAGGCGCAGCACCGTGGTCTTGCCGCCGCCCGACGCCCCCATGAGCGCCGTGACCTTGCCGCGCGGCACGACCAGCGACAGGTCGCGCAGGATCACGCGCTCGCCGTACCCGAAGGTGACGTTGCGCAGCTCCACGAGGGCGCCGGCGGTCGATGGATCGTTGGATGGCATGGTGCAGGACAAAGAAGCCGCCGGGCCCAAAGCCCTGGCAGAAAACCCAGCATCATAGGGGGAAACCCCTTGCGGGGCTGCGCCTCTCATTAAAACCTGTGGTTTGTATATAACGTTTGGCTATACTTGCCGGTTCTATGAAATGTCCCGCCCGGTCCTTCCGGGCGGATTGCTGTCAGCGTTGCATGGGCGTCTCGGCGCACAACGGAACGAAGGCGCTGCAATGTGCCAGCGACATTCCCTTTCCTTCCGTTCAGCGTCTGCCCCAGCGCAGCGTGCCGGTCGGTACCCGGTGGGGCAAGCCCCCACCGCGGCACCGTTTTTTGCCACCCCCCCGCAAAAGAGAAAGGGCTTTCGCTCAATGAAGAACTTCCAGTCCGTCGTCCCCATCCCGCCCGCAGCCACCCCCCGCCAGGCCACCGGCCTGCACCTGATCGGCGACCTGTACGGCTGCCTGTGTGACAGCCGCCTGATGCTGGACTCCGCGCACCTGGAGGCCTTCTGCAAGGAGCGCGTGGCCGCCGCCGGCCTGACCACCGTGGGCAGCCTGTTCCACAGCTTTGGCGAGGGCGGCGGCGTGACCGGCGTGGTCGTGCTGGCCGAGTCCCACCTGTCCATCCACACCTGGCCCGAAGCAGGCTACGTCACGCTGGACGTCTACGTCTGCAACTACACCGAAAACAACCGCCCCAAGGCGCAGAAGCTGTTCGACGACCTGCAGGCCGCCTTCAGCCCGGCCGACCCGCACCTGCACCGCGTCGATCGCGCCTGATGAGCGGCGCCCCCACCGCGCAGGCCACGCGCTACGTGGCCGAGCGCCTGAACGCCGATTTCGGCTTCTACCTGAGCGACCGCCGCACCCTGGCGCAGCGCCAGTCGGCCTGGCAGCACATCGAGGTCTTTGAGAACCCGCAGTTCGGCCGCGTGATGCGCATCGACGACTGCTTCATGACCAGCGAGCGCGACGAATTCTTCTACCACGAGCCCATGGTGCACCTGCCGGCCATCGCCCACCCCGGCGTGCGCCAGGCCCTGATCGTGGGCGGCGGCGACGGCGGCGCGGCCGAGGAACTGCTCAAGCTGCCCGGCATGGAGCGCGTGGTGCTGGCCGAGCTGGACGGCGAGGTGATCGCCATGGCCCGCGAATGGCTGGGCAGCATCCACCGCGGCGCGTTCGACGACCCGCGCCTGGAGCTGCGCCTGGGCGATGCGCGCGCCTTCCTCGGCCAGACCGAGGAGCGCTTCGACCAGATCATCCTGGACCTGACCGACCCCTTCGGCCCCGCCGTGGAGCTCTACACCGTGGAGTTCTACACCGCCTGCCGCCGCGCCCTGCGGCCCGGCGGCGTGCTGTCGCTGCACCTGGGCTCGCCCGTGCACCTGCCCGAAAGCATGGCGCGCATCGCCGCATCGCTGCGCGCGGTGTTCCCCATCGTCCGGCCCTACCTGCAGTACGTGCCGCTGTACGGCACGCTCTGGTGCATGGCCATGGCATCGGACAGCACCGACCCCGCCCTGCTCTGCGCCGACGAGGTGGACGCGCGCATCGCCGCGCGGGGCCTGAACGACCTGCAGCTGTACAACGGCGCCACGCACCACGCCCTGCTGGCCCAGCCCAACTTCGTGCGCGCGCTGCTGGCCCGGCCGGCGCGGCCGCTGCACAGCGGGGAGGTGCTGCAGGAGGTGCACGACCCGGCGGAGCTGCCGGAGATCGTGGTGTCTGCTGCCGGGTGATCTTTTGATCTGAATATGGCTCTGGCGCTTATGGGGTAAGCGCTGGCAGCTATTCTTTTTGATCTGGCCGGCCGGGATGTGCGCCCGGCGGCGCACTCACTTTCTTTTGCTTCGCCAAAAGAAAGTAAGCAAAGAAAAGGCGACCCTGCTGTCCGTGACCCCGCTGCTGTGCAGCGGGGCAACCTGCGATGCTCGGTCTGTGCGGGGTCTCGCTCGAACTCGCGCCTGCGGCGCTCAGACAATCGCGAGCCCTGATCCGCCCAGCCCTGCGCTTCTCGGCACGGCCAGAAGGGCTCTTACCACACGTGCCGAGCGCAGCGATGGCCCGTACCGTCCCACCCCCTGTGGCTGCGCCTGTGGCGGGGCGCTTGCGGGGTGGCATGGGCGTCGGAGCGCCCATGCTTCGTGAACTGACTTGCCGCGTTTGTTTGAACGGAGCGCTGCAAGCGCGCAGTGAGTTACGCGGCACACCCTGCAAGCGTCACGCCGCAGGTTTGCCCCGCAGCGCAGCGAAGGGGTCGCAGACTTGGGGCGCGCTTCTTTTGCCTACTTTTCTTGCGCGTGCAAGAAAAGTAGGTCGCCCGCCGGGGCGAGTCCCGGCCAGCCACATCAAAAAGAATAGCTGCTAGCGCTTACCCCATAAGCGCCAGAGCCATATTTCACCCCAATATCACAGCATGTGCTGCAAAAACGCCCGCGCCCGCTCATGCCCCGGGTCGGCAAAGAACTCCCCCGCCGGCCGCGCCGCGATCAGCTCGCCCTGGTCCATGAAGGCCACGGTGTTCGCCACCTCGCGCGCAAAGCCCATCTCGTGGGTGACCACCAGCATGGTCATGCGCTCCTCGGCCAGTTCGCGCATGGTGCGCAGCACCTCGCCGGTCAGTTCGGGGTCGAGCGCCGACGTGGGCTCGTCGAACAGCATGATGTCGGGCTCCATGCACAGCGCGCGGGCGATGGCCACGCGCTGCTTCTGGCCGCCCGACAGGCGCGAGGGGTAGTTGTCCCGCTTGGCCGACAGGCCCACCTTGGCCAGCAGCGTTTCGGCGCGGGCGATGGCCGCATCGCGCGCCAGGCCCTGCACCACCATGGGCGCCTCGATGAGATTTTCGAGCACCGTCAGGTGCGGGAACAGGTTGAAATGCTGGAACACCATGCCCGTCTTGGCGCAGATGCGGCGCAGCGCGGCGTCGGGGGCGTAGCTGCAGCGGCCCTGGGCGTCTGTCGTGGCGAGCACCTCGCCCTCGATGGCGATGTGGCCGCTGTCGATGGTCTCCAGGTGGTTCAGGCAGCGCAGGAAGGTGCTCTTGCCCGAGCCCGAGGGGCCGATCACGGCTACCACCTCGCCCAGGCGCACCTGCAGCGACACGCCGCGCAGCACCTCGTTGTGGCCGAAGCGCTTGCGCACGTCGCGCGCCTCGATCATCCGCACGGCGTCACTGGTCAAACTTGGCATAGCGTTTCTCCAGGCGCTGGAAGCCCCAGGTCAGCACCAGGGTCATGACGAGATAGAAGGCCGCGGCGACGATGAAGGGCGTGGTGGTGAAGTCGCGCTGCACGATGCCGCGCGCGGCGCGCAGCAGGTCGTTGAGCGCCAGCACGTAGATCAGCGAGGTGTCCTTGACCAGGGTGATGGTCTCGTTGCTCATGGGCGGCAATATGCTGCGCACCATCTGCGGCAGCACGATGCGGCGCATGGTCTGGCCGTAGCTCATGCCCAGCACCTTGGCCGCCTCGTACTGGCCGCGGTCCACCGACTGGATGCCGGCGCGGAAGATCTCGGCGAAGTAGGCCGCGTAGTTCAGCGCGAACGCCGCCACGGCGGCCGGAAAGTCCGGCAGGCGCACGCCGATCACCGGCACGAAGGGCAGCGCGAAATAGATGAACAGCATCTGCAGCATGAGCGGCGTGCCGCGCATGAGCCAGATGTAGCCGTTGACGAACGCCGACAGCGGCGCGAAGCGCGACACGCGCGCCAGCGCCAGCACCAGGCCCAGCGGCACGGCGAGCACCAGCGTGATCGCAAACAGCTTCAGGGTGACGGTGGCGCCCTGCGCCAGCGGCCCCAGAAGGGAAAGAACGTAGTCCATGCGTATTGCCTCAGCGTCCGGCACAGGCGCCGGCCTCTGATTGTCGCGGCCCGTGCGGCCGCCACAAAAAAACACCGGCCGCCCCGCGCGGGCAGCCGGTGTCGGTTGCGTGCCGCCCCCTCGCGAGGAGGGAGCGGACGCGGTTCAGGTGATTACTTGATGATGTTCTTGCCGAACCACTGCTCGGCAATCTTGGCGGCGGCGCCGTCCTGCTTCATGTCGGCCAGGGCCTTGTCCAGCTTGCCTTGCAGCTCGGTGTCGTCCTTGCGCACGCCCACGCCGTACTCTTCGGTGCCGAAGTTGTCGTCCAGCACGGCGTACTGGTCGGGCTTCTTGGCCACGTAGTAGCGGCCCACCACCTCGTCCACCACCACGGCCTCCAGGCGGCCGGTGCTCAGGTCCATCAGCGCGGTCACGTTGTCGCCGAAGGTCTTGAACTCCTTGAACGACTTGAAGACGGCGTCTTCCTTCTTGATGGCGTCCACGGCGCTGGAGCCTTCCTGCGCGCCCACCACCTTGCCAGCCAGATCGGCCTTGGCCTTGATGGCCGAGCCTGCCGCCACCACGATGATCTGGTGGTTCTCCATGTAGGGCGCGGTGAACAGGATGTTCTGCTTGCGCTCCTCGGTGATGGTCAGGCCGTTCCACAGCGCGTCCACGCGCTTGCCGGACAGCTCGGCCTCCTTGGCGCTCCAGTCGATGGGCTTGAAGTCCACCTCCAGGCCCAGGCGCTTGGCGGCTTCCTTGGCCATGTCGATGTCGAAGCCCACCAGTTCGTTCTTCTCGTCACGGAAGCCCATGGGAGGGAAGTTGTCGTCCAGGCCGACGACGATCTTGGTCACGGCGGCCGGTGCGGGCTCGGGCGCGGCAGCGGCGGGAGCGGCAGACTCCTGCTTGGAACATCCAACCAGCACGGCGCCCAGGGTCAGCAGGGCAACAGCGGCAATCTTCTTCATGGTGTACGTGTCTCGAAAAGAAGGATGAAAAACCGGCCTGGCCGGCGCACGCCCCGTCGGGGGGCGGCTGGCATGCCATTCCGGGCAAACCCGAGATTGTCCCACCGATGGCACCGGCGTGCGTCAGCCGGCCATGCACCGCCCCGGATATTGCAAGCCAAAACAGCCTTGAATGCCCACTAGAAAAGCGCCAACAGCTATCAAATATGAAGCAGCCGCGACGCACAGGCGCCGCGGCCCAGGCCGGGCTGCGGCCCGCCCCGAGGCACGGGGATCAGCGCGGCAGGTCCGAGCGGCCCATCAGGAACTCGTCCACCGCACGCGCGGCCTGGCGGCCTTCGCGGATGGCCCAGACCACCAGCGACTGGCCGCGGCGCATGTCGCCGGCGGCGAACACCTTGGCCACGTTGGTGGCGTAGCCGCCGTCGAAGTCCGTCGTGGCCTTGGCGTTGCCGCGCGCGTCCTTGTGCACGCCGAAGGCGTCGAGCACGGCGGCCACGGGGCTCACGAAGCCCATGGCCAGCAGCACCAGGTCGGCCTTGAGCGTCTGCTCGCTGCCGGGCACCTCGGTCATCTTGCCGTCCTTCCACTCCACGCGCACGGTCTTCAGGCCCGTCACCTGGCCCTTGTCGCCGATGAACTCCTTGGTGGCGATGGCGAACTCGCGCTCGCAGCCCTCTTCGTGGCTGGAGCTGGTGCGCAGCTTGTACGGCCAGTAGGGCCAGACCAGGGGCTTGTTCTCCTCCTCGGGCGGCATGGGCATGAGCTCGAACTGCGTCACGCTCACGGCGCCATGGCGGTTGCTGGTGCCCACGCAGTCGCTGCCGGTGTCGCCGCCGCCAATGACGATGACATGCTTGCCGTCGGCGCGCAACTGGCCCTTGAGCTTGTCGCCCGCGTTGACCTTGTTTTGCTGCGGCAGGAACTCCATTGCGAAGTGGATGCCGTCGAGGTCGCGGCCCGGCACGGGCAGGTCGCGCGAGGCCTCGGCGCCGCCGGTGAGCAGCACGGCGTCGAACTGCTTGTTCAGTTCCTCGGGCGTGATGGTTTCCTTGGCCCAGTTGGTGACCTTGCTGCCCTTGCCCAGGCCGTCCTTGGCCGCGCCCACGAACACGCCGGTGCGCAGGGTGACGCCCTCGGCCACCAGCTGCTCGGCGCGGCGGTCGATGTGCGACTTCTCCATCTTGAAGTCGGGGATGCCGTAGCGCAGCAGGCCGCCGATGCGGTCGTTCTTCTCGAACAGCGTCACGTCATGGCCCGCGCGCGCCAGCTGCTGCGCCGCGGCCATGCCGGCGGGGCCGGAGCCCACCACGGCGACCTTCTTGCCGGTCTTGCGGGCGGCCCGCTGTGGCTGGACCCAGCCTTCGGCCCAGGCGCGGTCGATGATGGCGTGCTCGATGGACTTGATGCCCACGGCGTCGTTGTTGATGTTGAGCGTGCAGGCGGCCTCGCAGGGGGCGGGGCAGATGCGGCCGGTGAACTCGGGGAAGTTGTTGGTGCTGTGCAGCACCGCGACCGCGCTCTTCCAGTCCTGGTGGTACACGAGGTCGTTAAAGTCCGGAATGATGTTGTTCACCGGGCAGCCGTTGTTGCAGAACGGCGTGCCGCAGTCCATGCAGCGCGCGCCCTGGACCCGGGCCTGCGCGTCATCGAGGCCGATGACGAATTCCTTGTAGTGCTTGACGCGCTCAGCAACGGGCTTGTAGCCCTCCTCGATGCGCTCGTATTCCATGAAACCTGTGGTCTTGCCCATGATCGTGGTGTCCTGTCTGTATTTATGAATGCCGTGGTGCCGCGGCAGGGCCTGCGGCCCTGCGTCCCAGGATTTACTTGGCGGGAACCGCTTCCTTTTTAGGAGCTGCTACCGCAGGCGTAGCCTGCTCTTCCAGCACTTTTCGCTCATAAATTTCCGACAAGGCGCGCTTGTACTCCGTCGGGAAGACCTTGACGAACTTGCTGCGCGAAGCGGCCCAGTTGTCCAGGAGCTGGCGGGCGCGCTTACTGCCCGTCCAGCGACTGTGGTCCTCCAGCAGCTTCTTGAGCAGGGCCTCGTCCGTCTGGTCGCGGTGCCAGATGCCGCGGCCCATGTTGGCCACCTGCTCGTCGGCGGGCAGGATGCGCTCCAGCGTCACCATGGACAGGTTGCAGCGCGTGTCGAACTTGCCGTCCTCGTCGTAGACATAGGCAATGCCGCCGCTCATGCCGGCCGCGAAGTTGCGGCCGGTCTTGCCCAGCACCACCACGGTGCCGCCGGTCATGTACTCGCAGCCGTGATCGCCCACGCCTTCGACCACCGCCGTCGCGCCCGACAGGCGCACCGCAAAGCGCTCGCCGGCCACGCCGGCGAAGAAGGCCTCGCCGGTGGTGGCGCCGAACATCACCGTGTTGCCCACGATGGTGTTGCCCACGGCCTCGCCGCGGAACTCGTGGCTGGGGCGCACGATCACGCGGCCGCCCGACAGGCCCTTGCCGGTGTAGTCGTTGGCCTCGCCGGTCAGGTTCAGCGTCAGGCCGGCGCACAGGAAGGCGCCGAAGGACTGGCCGCCCGTGCCCTCGAAGTGGATGCGGATGGTGTCGTCGGGCAGGCCCTCGGGGTGGACGCGCGTCACGGCGCCCGACAGCATGGCGCCCACGGATCGGTTCACGTTCTTGGCCACCTCCATGATGCGCACGCTCTCGCCGCGCTCGATGGCGGGCTTGCAGCGCTCGATGAGCTTCATGTCCAGCGACTTGTGCAGGGCGTGGTCCTGCGCCTCGACGTGGTAGCGGGCCACGTCGGCCGACACCTGCGGCTGGGCGAACAGGCGCGAGAAGTCCAGGCCCTGGGCCTTCCAGTGCTGCAGCCCCTTGCGGGTGTCGAGCAGGTCGCTGCGGCCGATCAGCTCGCTGAAGCTGCGCACCCCCAGCTGGGCCATGATCTGGCGCACTTCCTCGGCGATGAAGAAGAAGTAGTTCACCACATGCTCGGGCTTGCCGGTGAACTTGGCACGCAGCACGGGGTCTTGCGTGGCCACGCCCACGGGGCAGGTGTTGAGGTGGCACTTGCGCATCATGATGCAGCCCTCGACGACCAGCGGCGCGGTGGCGAAGCCGAACTCGTCGGCGCCCAGCAGCGCACCGATGACCACGTCGCGGCCGGTCTTCATCTGGCCGTCGGCCTGCACGCGGATGCGGCCGCGCAGGCGGTTCAAGACCAGGGTCTGCTGGGTTTCGGCCAGGCCGATTTCCCACGGGCTGCCCGCATGCTTGATCGACGACCAGGGCGAGGCGCCCGTGCCGCCGTCATGGCCGGCGATCACCACATGGTCGCTCTTGCACTTGGCCACGCCGGCCGCGATGGTGCCCACGCCCACTTCGGACACCAGCTTGACCGAGATGTCGGCGTGCGGGGCCACGTTCTTCAGGTCGTGGATGAGCTGTGCCAGGTCTTCGATGGAGTAGATGTCGTGGTGCGGCGGGGGGCTGATGAGGCCCACGCCGGGCACGCTGTGGCGCAACTGGCCGATGTAGTCGGACACCTTGCCGCCGGGCAGCTGGCCGCCCTCGCCGGGCTTGGCGCCCTGGGCCATCTTGATCTGAATCTGGTCGGAGGACGACAGGTATTCGGCCGTGACGCCGAAGCGGCCCGAGGCCACCTGTTTGATGCGCGAGCGCAGGCTGTCGCCGTCGCGCAGCGCGATGTCGGACTCGACCTTGTCGGCGCCGATGATGGAACCCAGCGTCTCGCCCTGCTTGATCGGGATGCCCTTGAGCTCGTTGCGGTAGCGCGCCGGGTCCTCGCCGCCCTCGCCTGTGTTGCTCTTGCCGCCGATGCGGTTCATGGCCACGGCCAGCGTGGCGTGGGCCTCGGTGGAGATGGAGCCCAGCGACATGGCGCCGGTGGCGAAGCGCTTGACGATGTCGGCGGCCGATTCAACCTCCTCCACCGGAATGGCCTTGGCGGGGTCGAACTTGAACTCGAACAGGCCGCGCAGCGTCATGTGGCGCTTGGACTGGTCATTGATGATCTGCGCGTATTCCTTGTAGGTGCTGAAGCTGTTGGCACGCGTGCTGTGCTGCAGCTTGGCGATGGCGTCGGGCGTCCACATGTGCTCCTCGCCGCGGGCGCGCCAGGCGTATTCGCCGCCGGCGTCGAGCATGGTTTCGAGCACCGGATCGTCACCGAACGCGGCCAGATGGTTGCGGATGGTCTCCTCGGCGATCTCGAACACGCCGATGCCCTCCACGCGGCTGGCGGTGCCGGTGAAGTACTTCTCCACAGTGTCGCTGTTCAGGCCGATGACCTCGAACAGCTGGGCGCCGCAGTAGCTCATGTAGGTGCTCACGCCCATCTTGGACATGATCTTGGACAGGCCCTTGCCGATGGCCTTGATGTAGTTGTACACGGCCTTGTCGGCGGACAGCTCGCCCGACAGGTCCTTGTGCATGTCGGCCAGCGTCTCCAGCGCCAGGTAGGGGTGCACGGCCTCGGCGCCGTAGCCCGCCAGCACCGCGAAGTGGTGCACCTCGCGCGCCGTGCCCGTCTCCACCACCAGTCCGGCGGTGGTGCGCAGGCCCGAGCGCACCAGGTGCTGGTGGATGCTGGACAGCGCCAGCAGCGCGGGAATAGCCACCTGCGTAGCGCTCACGTTGCGGTCGCTGATGATGAGGATGTTGGCGCCGCCCTTGATCTCGTCCACGGCCTGCGCGCACAGGGAGGCCAGCTTGGCCTCCACGCCCTGCTTGCCCCAGTCCAGCGGGTAGGTGATGTCGATGGTGGCGCTCTTGAACTTGCCGTGCGTGTACTTCTCGATCTCGCGCAGCTTGGCCATGCCCTTGGCGTCCAGGATGGGCTGCTGCAGCTCCAGGCGCATGGGCGGGTTGACCTGGTTGATGTCCAGCAGGTTGGGCTTGGGGCCCACGAAGCTGACCAGCGACATGACGATGGCCTCGCGGATCGGGTCGATCGGCGGGTTCGTCACCTGGGCGAACATCTGGCGGAAGTAGTTATACAGGGGCTTGTTCTTGTCGGACAGCACGGCCAGCGGGCTGTCGTTGCCCATGGAGCCCACGCCCTCCTCGCCGTTGCGCGCCATGGGCGCGAGCAGGAACTTGATGTCCTCCTGCGTGAAGCCGAAGGCCTGCTGGCGCTCCAGCAGCGGCAGCGCAGACGCGGCGGGCTGCGCGGCCGGCTCGCCCAGCTTCACATCGTCGAGCTTGATGCGCAGGTTCTCGATCCACTGCTTGTAGGGCTTGGTGTTGACGATGCCGGCCTTGAGCTCGTCGTCCTCGATCAGGCGGCCCTGCTCCAGGTCGATCAGCAGCATCTTGCCGGGCTGCAGGCGCCACTTGCGCACGATCTTGCCGTCCGGCACGGGCAGCACGCCGGCCTCGGAGGCCAGGATCACCAGGTCGTCCTCGGTCACCACGTAGCGCGAGGGGCGCAGGCCGTTGCGGTCCAGCGTGGCGCCGATCTGGCGGCCGTCGGTGAACACGATGGAGGCCGGGCCGTCCCAGGGCTCGATCATGGCGGCGTGGTATTCATAGAAGGCGCGGCGGCGCTCGTCCATGGATTCATGCTGCTCCCAGGGCTCGGGGATCATCATCATCACAGCCTGGCTGATGGGGTAGCCGGCCATGGTCAGCAGTTCCAGGCAGTTGTCGAACGTGGCGGTGTCGGACTGGCCGGCGAAGCTGATGGGGTAGAGCTTCTTCAGGTCGTCGGCCAGCACGGGCGAGGCCATCACGCCCTCACGCGCCAGCATCCAGTTGTAGTTGCCGCGCACGGTGTTGATCTCGCCGTTGTGCGCCACGTAGCGGTAGGGGTGGGCCAGCGGCCACTCGGGGAAGGTGTTGGTGGAAAAGCGCTGGTGCACCAGGCCGATGGCCGAGACGCAGCGCACGTCCGCCAGGTCCTTGTAGTACACGCCCACCTGGGTCGCCAGCAGCAGGCCCTTGTAGACCACGGTGCGGCTGCTCATGCTGGGCACGTAGTACTCTTTGCTGTGCTTGAGCTTGAGGCCCTGGATGGCGGCGCTGGCGGTCTTGCGGATCACGTACAGCTTGCGCTCCAGCGCGTCCTGCACGATCACGTCGGCGCCGCGGCCGATGAACACCTGGCGCAGGATGGGTTCCTTTTCCTGCACGGCGGGCGACATGGGCATGTCGCGGTTCACCGGCACATCGCGCCAGCCCAGCAGCACCTGGCCCTCGGCCTTGATGGCGCGCTCCATCTCCTGCTCGCAGGCCAGGCGGCTGGCATGCTCCTTGGGCAGGAAGATCATGCCCACGCCGTACTCGCCGGCCGGGGGCAGTTCCACGCCCTGCCGGGCCATCTCTTCGCGGTAGAGCTGGTCGGGAATCTGGATCAGGATGCCCGCGCCGTCACCCATGAGCTTGTCGGCCCCCACGGCGCCACGGTGGTCCAGGTTCTCCAGGATCTTCAGCGCGCCGGTCACGATGTCGTGGCGCTTCACACCCTTGATATGGGCCACAAAGCCCAGGCCGCAGGCGTCGTGTTCATTGCTGGATGCATACAGGCCGTGCTGTTGCAGGTGCTGGATCTCGGCAGCCGTGGTCATGGCGCGTTCCTCAATTTATTTCGCAGGGACCGCAAGCGTAGTGCAATGCAACATGGGCGTGCAAGCCCTTTAATTGGGGTCAGATACCAATAAACAAATGCACATTTTTGGTGCAAATTTATTGGGGACATATCAAATTGAATAGCAAAAAATCCAGGCGAACTATTCGATATCCGCATTTCAGTGGTGGGTGACTTTGTCCAGCGCGGGGCGCCCCGCCCGCGCCTTGGTCAGGCGCCGCGGAGTCGCCTGTTGCAGGGTTTGCACAAACGCCGCGTCGCCCAGCGCCCAGCCGTTGAGGCCGGAATCCGTCAGCGCCGCCTGGTCGGCCGGCGCAATGCCGCCCTGCACCAGGGCCGCATAGGCCGCATCGCGCGCGAACGGCGTATTGCCCAGGGCCCAGTACAGCGCGTGCGGCGTGATCAGACGGTCGCTGCGCATGCCGATGTAGTGGCCGTGGCTGGACCAGCGGAAGTCCGCCGCCGCCCCGCACATGCCGGCGCGCACCGGATTCAGGTCGAGGTACGCCATGCAGGGCAGCAGGTAGCGCTCGGCCTGCAGTACGGCGCTGCGGTAGCGGCCCTCCCACAGCGTGCCCGAGCGCCCGTGCCGCTGGTTGAAGCGGCGCACATAGCTGCGGCCCACGGCCTGCATCATCAGCGGCAGCGACTGGTCCGTCTGCGGCGTGGCCAGCAGGTGGAAGTGGTTGTCCATGAGCACATAGGCATGCACGGCCACCTGCTGCTGGCGCGCGTGCTCCACCAGCAGCGACCACATGAGCTCGCGGTCCGCCGCATCCAGAAAGATGGGCTGGCGGTTGTTGCCGCGCTGGATGATGTGGTGCGGGTAGCCGGCAAGGGCAAGACGGGGCAGACGGGCCATGGCCGGATTGTCCCGCCTATTGCGCCACGGGCCGCGCCCATGGACGGCGCGGCCTCACTGCACCGTGCGCCAGTCGGGCGACAGGCCCAGCAGGAAAGGCTGGTTGCAGTCCACCACCTCGCGCAGGTAGTCCCTGAGGGCGCGCACCCGCGCCAGCTCCCTGCGGTCCGCCGGCGCGGCGAGCCAGAAGGTGCGCCGCAGGTCGATGGCGTTGGCCAGCACCGGCACCAGTTCGGTACTTTGCGCCGCCATGAAGCAGGGCAGCACGGCCAGCCCGCGCCCCTCGCGCACCGCGTTGTACTGGGCCACGACGCTGGTGCTGCGCAGGGGGGTGGGCGCATCGGGCACGATGGAGGTCAGGTAGCGCAGCTCGGGGCTGAACAGCAGCTCTTCCACATAGCCGAAGAACCGGTGCGCGGCCAGATCGCGCGGGTGGCGGATGGGCGGGTGGCTCTCCAGGTAGTGCCTGCTGGCATACAGGCACAGGCGATAGTCGGTGAGCTTGCTGCACACCTGGCCGCTGCTTTGCGGCCGCTCGATGTTGACGGCCAGGTCGGCCTCGCGCTGCGAGAGGTTGATGAAGCGCGGCACGATGAGCAGCTCGACCTCGATGGACGGGTGCCGGTCGCAGAAATGGCTCAGGTGCGGGGCCAGGAAGAAGCTACCGAAGCCCTCCGTCGCGCCCAGCCGCACATGGCCGGTGAGCATGTGGCTGTCGCCGCCAATGTCCTCGCCCACCCGCACCATGGTGCTTTCCATGCGCTCGACATGCTCCAGCAGCCGCTGGCCCGCCGTCGTGAGCAGGTGGCCGGCCGGCGTGCGCTCGAACAGCTGGGCGCCCAGCTCCTTCTCCAGCCGGTGCAGGCGGCGCGTGATCGTCGAATGGTCCACGCCCATGCGCCGCGCGGCCTCCTGCGCCGACTGGGCGCGCAC
The DNA here is from genome assembly GCF_059568935.1 of Diaphorobacter oryzae DSM 22780. NCBI lineage: Bacteria > Pseudomonadati > Pseudomonadota > Betaproteobacteria > Burkholderiales > Comamonadaceae > Diaphorobacter > Diaphorobacter oryzae. The sequence continues at coordinate 304,959 of NZ_JCANUL010000004.1, forward strand.
CACGGCCAGGAACAGGCGCAGGTTGTCCCAGTTGATGTTGTCGGCGGCCATGCGGATCAGAGGTATGCGGTGCAAATTTGCAATGAGCATATGCCCAAATGCCGAACCCATTTGCATTCCTGCTGAATTAGAGTCGTCCGCGGTGCGGCGCTCGCCGACACGCAAGATCGATAAACCAGGAGACATGCATGCGACCCATCCGACATTCCCTCGCCCTGGCCGTCCTCGCGCTCGGCGCGGGCGCACAGGCCCAGATTTCCGACGACGTGGTCAAGATCGGCGTGCTGACCGACATGGCGGGCCCCTACTCCGGCATGGGCGGCGCCGGCTCCGTCGTCGCCGCGAAGATGGCCGTGGATGACTGCCTGAAGGCCGAGTGCAAGGGCATGAAGATTGAGGTGGTGAGCGCCGACCACCAGAACAAGGCCGACATCGCCGCCACCAAGGCCCGCGAATGGCTGGACCGCGACAAGGTGGATGCCCTGGCAGACCTCACCAACTCCGCCGGCGCGCTGGCGGTGCAAAAGCTCATCCGCGAAAAGGGCGGCATCGCCATGTACAGCGGCCCCGCCACCACGCGCCTGACCGACGAGGACTGCGCCGAAAACGGCTTCCACTGGATGTTCGACACCTACTCGTCGGCATCGGGCGCGGCCGCCGCGCTGACGAAGAACGGCGACAAGAGCTGGTACTTCGTGACGGTGGACTATGCCTTCGGCCATTCGCTGGAAAAGGACGCCTCCGACATGGTCAAGGCCAACGGCGGCACGGTGGTGGGCAGCGTGCGCCATCCGCTCAATGCCAGCGATTTCTCCTCGTTCATCCTGCAGGCCCAGAACTCCAAGGCCCAGGTGATCGGCCTGGCCAACGGCGCGCAGGACACGGTGAACGCCATCAAGGCCGCGCGCGAATTCGGCATCACCGGCGGCAAGGGGCAGAAGGTGGCATCGCTGCTGATGTTCCTGACCGACGTGCACTCGCTGGGCCTGCGCCAGGCGCAGGGCCTGATGTTCTCCGAGGGCTTCTACTGGGACATGGACGACAAGACCCGCGCCTTCTCGACCCGCTTCGAGAAGCAGCACAAGGGCTTCAAGCCCACCATGGTGCAGGCCGGCGTGTACTCCAGCGTGCTGCACTACCTGAAGTCCGTGGCCGCCGCCAAGACCGACGACTGGAAGGTGGTGGCCCAGAAGATGCGTGAACTGCCCATCAACGACCCCGTGATGCGCAACGCCAGCATCCGCCCCGACGGACGCGTGATCCACGACATGTACCTGTTCGAGGTCAAGGCCCCGAACGAATCCAAGGGCCCATGGGACTACTACAAGACCGTGAGCACCATCCCCGCGCAGACCGCCTTCAAGCCGCTGGCCCAATCGAGCTGCCCGCTGGTGAAGAAATAAGTTTCCCCAGACACCGGATATCGCCATGACCACACCCACCACCATCCACCACTTCATCGGTGGCAAGCCCTACCCGTCGCAAAGCACGCAATGGCGCGACGTGACCAACCCCGCCACGCAGGAAGTCGTGGCCCGCGTGCCCTTTGCCACGCGTGAGGAAGTCGAACTGGCCGTGGCCAACGCGCAGCAGGCCTTCCAGACCTGGCGCAGCACGTCGCTGGGCGCGCGCATGCGCATCATGCTCAAGCTGCAGCACCTGATCCGCGAGAACACGGCCGAGCTGGCGCAGCTCATCACCCGCGAGCACGGCAAGACCCTGCCCGACGCCGAGGGCGAAGTAGCGCGCGGCCTGGAAGTGGTGGAGCACGCCTGCTCCATCACCACGCTGCAGCTCGGCGAGATCGCCGAGAACGCCGCCACCGGCGTGGACGTGTACAACCTGCTGCAGCCCCTGGGCGTGGGCGCGGGCATCACGGCCTTCAACTTCCCGGTGATGCTGCCCTGCTTCATGTTCCCCATGGCCATTGCCTGCGGCAACACCTTCGTGCTCAAGCCGTCCGAGCAGGACCCCAGCTCCACCATGCGCCTGGTCGAGCTGGCGCACGAGGCCGGCGTGCCGCCGGGCGTGCTCAACGTCATCCACGGCGGCCCCGAAGTCGCCGACATGCTGTGCGACCACCCGGACATCAAGGCGCTGTCGTTCATCGGCTCCACCCACGTGGGCACGCACATCTACCGCCGCGCCAGCGAGGCCGGCAAGCGCGTGCAGTCCATGATGGGCGCCAAGAATCACTGCGTGGTGATGCCCGACGCGCCCAAGGAGCATGCGCTGAACAACCTGCTGGGCTCGGCCTTCGGCGCTGCCGGCCAGCGCTGCATGGCCAACTCGGTGGCCGTGTTCGTGGGCGCGGCGCGCGACTGGCTGCCCGAGCTGGTGGCCAAGTCCAAGGCCATGAAGGTCGGCCCCGGCACCGACCGCGGCGCCGACCTGGGCCCGCTGGTCAACCCGCGCGCCAAGGAGCGCGTGCTGGGCCTGATCGACTCCGGCGTGGCCCAGGGCGCCAGCCTGCTGCTGGACGGCCGCGGCTGCACCGTGCCCGGCTATGAGAAGGGCAACTTCGTCGGCCCCACCGTCTTTGCCGACGTGACCGACGCCATGGACATCTACCAGCAGGAGATCTTCGGCCCCGTGCTCAACGTGGTCTGCGTGGACACGCTGGAGGACGCCATCGCCTTCATCAACCGCAACCCCAACGGCAACGGCACGTCCATCTTCACCAGCAGCGGCTGGGCGGCGCGCAAGTACCAGCACGACATCAACGTGGGCCAGGTGGGCATCAATGTGCCGATCCCGGTGCCCGTGGCCTACTTCAGCTTCACCGGCTCGCGTGCGTCCAAGCTGGGCGACCTGGGCCCCAACGGCAAGCAGGCCGTGCAGTTCTGGACGCAGACCAAGACGGTGACGGCCCGCTGGTACGAGGACCACGGCAGCAGCAGCGATGGCGTGAACACCACCATCACGATGAAGTAAGCCTGCGCCAGAACGCTACGCTTTAAATAGCTGTCAGCGCTTGATGCGCAAAGGCTTCAGCATGAAAAACATCTGAAGCCTTGAGTAGAAAGCGCTGGCAGCTATTGTTTTTGATCCAGCCCGAAGCGCCCCGCCAGCGCCTCGGCCAGCCCGAACTCCGCCAAGATCGCCGCCAGCCGCTCGCGCGCGCTGCGCTTTTTCTGGCCCGTGTGGCGCGCCAGGATCAGCTCGTTCTTCATGCTGTGCTCCCAGCCCACCAGCTCGGTCACCGTGACCTGGTAGCCGCTGGCCTCCAGGTGCAGGCAGCGCAGCACGTTGGTGATCTGGCTGCCCAGCTCGCGCGTGTGGATGGGGTGGCGCCACAGCTCGGCCAGCGGCGTGCGCGCCAGGCTCAGGGCCTTGGAGCCGCGCAGGCAGGCCGCCACCTCGGCCTGGCAGCAGGGCACGAGCACCATGGCACGCGCCTGCTTGCGCAGGCCGAAGGCGATGGCGTCGTCCGTCGCGGTGTCGCAGGCGTGCAGCGCGGTCACGATGTCGAAGCGCTCGGGCAGCTCTTCGGCGCCTGCGGCATCGGCCACCGACATATCGAGAAAGCGCATGCGCTGAAAGCCCAGCCGCGCCGCCAGTTCGCGCGAGCGCTGCACCAGGTCGGCGCGCCATTCGATGCCGTAGATCTCGCCGCGCCCCAGCTGCTTGAAGAACAGGTCGTAGAGGATGAAGCCCAGGTAGGACTTGCCGGCGCCATGGTCGGCCAGCAGCGGCGCATGGCCGTCCGCGGACAGCTCCTGCAGCAGCGGTTCGATGAACTGGTACAGGTGGTAGACCTGCTTGAGCTTGCGCCGCGAGTCCTGGTTGAGCCGCCCTTCGCGCGTGAGGATGTGCAGTTCCTGGAGCAGCTCCACGGACTGGCCCGGCCGCAGCTCGGCCAGCACGGCGACCTGGGCCGCGTCGGCGCCGGTGCGCGCGCCCGCCCTGGCCTGCGCCTTGGGCTGCGTGCGGGGGGATGGCCGACTCACGCGCCGGCCTCCGGCTTGGCGCCGCCGGCAGGCCAGCGCGGGCCCACGTCCAGATCGGCCCAGCCGGCCGCGCCCAGGCGCTCCAGCAGCTCGATGTTGCGCTCGAAGATTTCCTCGGCCTCGGGGAACACCTCCACGGCGCGGTCGATGCTCTCCTCGCGCAGCAGGTGCAGCGTGGGGTATGGCGCGCGGTTGGTGGCGTTGCTCACATCCTCCACCTGCGTGCCCTCGAACTGGAAGCGCGGGTGGAACGACGCCACCTGCAAAATGCCCGCCAGGTCCATGGCCTCGACCAGCTCGTCGGCCAGCTCCAGAAAGTCGTTGAAGTCCAGGAAGTCCGCCATGGCCAGCGGCGCCATCAGCAGCGTGGTGTCGCGCTGCTCCGCCGGGGCCTCGGCCAGCGCCTCCAGCTCGCGCTGCAAGTCCTGCAGCAGTGCGCGCGCGTCGGTCGCGTGGCTCACCACATAGTGGATCTGGCCCTTGACATGCACGCTCTTGGCAAACGGGCACAGGTTGAGGCCGATGACGGCGCGCTCCAGCCAGCGCACCGTGTCCTGCACCACCATGCCATCGTCGCAGGCGGTGGAAGATGGGGGCTGTGTGTATGGCGCGGGCGCTGTGGTCATGGTGCGGCTCGTGGCTCGTTCTGGGAGGGGCTGGCATTGTATGCCTGCCCCCGCGCACGCCCCCTCCCCCGCCGGCCGCCTCAGCCCAGCAGGCGCTGGCCCGTCAACCGCTCGTGCTCGCGCCCGGCAAAGCGGTCGGTCATGCCGGCGATGAAGTCCGCCACCGTGCGGGCGCGGTGGTGCGCGTCGCCCTCCAGCGCCCAGCCGGCCTGGGCGGGCGGCATCTCGCCCGGATCGGCCTGGTAGATCGCGAACAGCTCGCGCACCACCTGCCTGGCCTGGTCCGTGGTCTGCACCACCTGCGGATGGCGGTACAGCTGCCGGAACAGGAAGCGCTTGAGCACCTGCGACTGCGCCCGCATATCGGCCGAAAACCCCACCAGCGCCGGCAGGCGGCGCACGGCATCCACATCGGCGGGCGCCTGGTCCGCCAGGGCCGCGCGCGTGGTGTCGATCACGTCATAGACCTGGTCGCTGAGCATGCGGCGGATGGCCTCGCTCAGCAGCCGCCGCTGGCCTAAGGCCTGCGCCAGCTGCGGGTGGTCGGCCTCGGCCTGGGCTCGGTAGCGGTCGAACAGCGGCACGTCACGCAGCTGCTCCAGCGAGATCAGGCCCGAGCGCACGCCGTCGTCGATGTCGTGCGCGTTGTAGGCGATCTCGTCGGCCAGGTTGCACAGCTGGGCCTCCAGGCTCGGCTGCTGCCCGAGCAGGAAGCGCAGCGCCACCCCGCCGGGCTCGCGCGCCTCCAACAGTTCGGCGTTGCGCCGCGAGCAGTGCTTGAGCACGCCCTCGCGCGTCTCATAGGTCAGGTTGATGCCGTCGTACGCCGGGTAGCGCTCCTCCAGCGTGTCCACCACGCGCAGGCTCTGCAGGTTGTGCTCGAAGCCACCGAAATCCGCCATGCAGTCGTTGAGCGCATCCTGCCCGGCATGGCCAAACGGCGTGTGGCCGAGGTCATGGGCCAGGCACACGGCCTCGACCAGGTCCTCGTTGAGCCGCAGCGAGCGCGCGATGGAGCGCCCCAGCTGCGCCACCTCCAGCGAATGCGTGAGCCGCGTGCGAAACAGGTCGCCCTCGTGGTTCAGGAACACCTGGGTCTTGTAGACCAGGCGCCGGAAGGCCGTGGAATGCACGATGCGGTCGCGGTCGCGCTGGTACTCCGTGCGCGTAGGCGCCGCCGGCTCGAAATGCCTGCGTCCGCGGCTGAGCGCGGGGTGGCAGGCGTAAGGCGCCAGCGCTGGATCAAGCATCAAAATAGCCTGCAACGCCCGCGGGAAAAGCGCGAACAGCTACCAAAACAATAGCATTCATCAAACAGCGCAGCACTGGTCGATCACCTCGCGCACCAGCGCATCGGGCGCCGAGCGCATGATCGCCTTGCCCGGGCCGTCGATCAGCACGAAGCGGATCTCGCCGCCTTCCGCCTTCTTGTCCACGCGCATCAGTTCCAGGTAGCGGCCCGCGTTGTCCTGCGCATCCAGCACCGGCCCGCGCGTGGGCAGTCCTGCCCGCGCGATCAGGCGCGTGAGGCGCTCGACAAAGGCCTCATCCACCAGACCCAGCCGGCGCGACAGCTCGGCCGCCATCACCATGCCGGCGGCCACGCCCTCGCCGTGCAGCCACACGCCATAGCCCATGCCCGCCTCGATGGCGTGGCCGAAGGTGTGGCCGAAGTTCAGGATGGCGCGCAGGCCCGCCTCGCGCTCGTCCGCGCCCACCACGGCGGCCTTGATCTCGCAGCTGCGCTGCACCGCATGGGCCAGCGCCCCGCGATCGCGCAGCAGCAAGGCATCCATGTGGGCCTCCAGCCAGGCCAACAACTCCATATCGGCAATGGGCCCGTACTTGATCACCTCCGCCAGCCCCGCCGCCAGCTCGCGCGGGGGCAGCGTGTCCAGCGTGTCCAGGTCGCACACGACCAGCCGGGGCTGGTAGAAGGCCCCGATCATGTTCTTGCCCAACGAGTGGTTGATGGCGGTCTTGCCGCCCACGGACGAGTCCACCTGCGCCAGCAGCGTGGTGGGCACCTGCACGAAGGGCACGCCGCGCATGTAGCACGCGGCGGCGAATCCGGTCATGTCGCCAATGACGCCGCCGCCCAGGGCGTAGAGGGTGGTCTTACGGTCGCATGCCCGCTGCAAGAGCGCATCGAATATCCGATTCAGGCTGTCCCAGGTCTTGAACTCTTCCCCATCGGGCAACTGCACCACATGCACCCTGGCATGCAGACCTTCCAGCGCCCTGGACAGTTTCTCCGCATAGAGCGGCCCCACTGCCGTATTGGTCACGATCAAGGCATCACCCGTGCTTTTCACTGCTGCAGCGAAGGTCTCGTGAGTCAGCAGATCGTCCCCCACCACTATGGAGTAGGAGCGATCTTCCAGAGAAATACCGATCACGGCGCGTTCCAAACGCATGGCATCCATCCTTGCTGCAACTGCAAAATGGGTATTCTAGAAAGACAAAAGGCGGATGGAACCCATCCGCCTTTCAGAAGCCTCACTGCTTAGTTAGGCTGCTTGCAATCCAACGCCCGGCCGTAAGGAGGCGTCAGGAACGAGCCATTCTTGACGTCGGCCTCGAGAACGTCTGTGACATAGGTCTTCTGCACCGTACCTTCCGAGCCAGCAACGCTCGTGGTCACCTTGATCGTGTAATCCAACCAACCACCCACGCTCTGGGGATACTCCACCTGGATGGTGACGAAGCCGTTGGTTCCCGTCCGGCGGTTGCCACCGACGTACGAGAGCACCACATCCGCCCTCCGGGGCTCCAGCACGCCGTTGCCGTTCACGTCCTCGGACTGACGCAGGCCAGCCTGGTCAAGCCATGTATCAATCAGACCGTTCCGGTTGGCGTCCTCATTGGCGCAGCGGAATTGGCCTTCTGCACGCGCACTCCACACCGGACCCTTGTAATAGTTCGGCAAATCGACATTGGCGGAGATTTCGGCGTTGGGCACGGCATTACCCGCAGCATCCACCACGGAGACTGCGAATTTCTTGATATAGGTGATGCCATCCTGTCCGGTTTCCAGCTTGTTATGGTCGCCAATCTGAATATTCAGAGGTGCGGATGCCACGGTCATGCTAGCAATCTGCTTGTTCTTGCAAACCGGATTTCCATTGACATCCTTCACAGGCTTGCCATCTGCATCCGTTTCCACCTGCGCAAGCTCAGCATCCGTCCGACCGTAGCACACCCGAATGACGACGCCGTTCGTCGGGCTAGGACGCGTACCGGCAATATATTCAGCATTCACGACGCCGTTGACGTCGGTATAGAGAATGTCGGAGCCCGAAGAAATACGCTCGCCGGCCCCCAGACTTGGCTCAACAATCTCAAAGCGAGCCCGCACGTTCTTGATGGCCTTGTTCTGGGCATCCTGGAAGATCGCACGGATATTGGCGCGATTCTGACTGGAACCCGAGGAATTAGGCGCAATGGTGTTCGGCGTGATGGCGAGAGCCGCTGCACTGATTGCTCCCACGGCATCCGGGACGCCTGCAGACGCACCCAGCACTTGCACGCTATGTCTTGCCGTCACACCAGACGCCGTGACCTCCACTGTGTACGTACCTGGAGTGGCAGGCGCCTTTGCCGTTGCACCGGCCTTCCCAGAGTTATCCGTCACTGCCGTTCCAGTAAAGCCCAGACTGCCCCCAAACTCCACCTTGGCATTGGGAATAGGAGCCTTCTTCACATCAAGCACATTGACCGCCAAGGTTACCGACTGACCCGGCGTAGGCTGCGGAGGATTCGTCGTAACCTCCACTTCACTTCCAGTGACGGGGATCTTGGCTGACTTTTCCTTGCCATCGATCTTGATGGTCAAGTCGATATCCCGGTTGGCCTTATCACTGCCGGTTGAAATTTTGCCCGTCACCTGCCCACTCTGGTCGGTTTCCTTCTCAGCCGGAGTGTAAATGCCGGAGTTCACCTTGACCTCTACCTTGGCACCGAGGACAGGATTGTTGTTCCCATCGAGGGCCGTCACCTTCAAAGTAGCCTCGTCCAACCCCGAGTTCAGCAAGGTCGTCTTGTCGAGCTGATAGTCGAAACTAGCCACCTTCGGGCCATTATTCCCTCCCGGAGTACTTCCTGAGTTTCCGCCGCCTCCACCGCAAGCTGCAACCGAAGCAGCGGCGATGACGATTGCCAATCTGGATACGTATTTCATATTGCCTATACCACTTACTAGAAAATTCCGGGCATCGGGGCCGCACACAGCAACCCCTCGCCCCATTCAAATCAACGAACCGGCCCGCGATCTGTAATCACCTTGGGAGTAATGAACACAAGCATTTCCCGCTTAGAGGATTCCTTGGTCCTGTTCTTGAAAAGATTCCCAACCACCGGCACATCACCCAGCAAAGGTATCTTGTTTTCCTGGTTGGTTTCTTCCATTTCAAAGATGCCACCTATCACCACAGTACCACCGTTCTCCACTAGGACCTGAGTTTTTATGTGCTTGGTATCAATGGCCACACCCTGGGTCGTGCTCTCGCCGCGGCTGTCCTTGTTCACATCCAAATCCAAGATGATATTGCCTTCCGGCGTGATTTGAGGTGTCACCTCCAGCTTGAGCACTGCCTTCTTGAAGGCAATTGTCGTAGCTCCGTTGGGGGCCGTCACCGAATAAGGATACTCCGTGCCTTGTTCAATCAATGCCTTTGTCTGGTCAGCCGTTATCAAGCGCGGGCTGGAGACAATTTTTCCCTGACCGTCGGCCTCCATCGCCGAAAGCTCCAATGTCAAGAAACGATTCGCAGCCGAATTAAAAATCGACAAGGCAAACGATCCAAAGGCTGGCGTATTCGAGAGCGATGCGGGCAAATTAACGAAATTCCCACCTACATTCACATTGCCGCCGAAGCCCGTTGAGTTGGTGGCGTTTTCGTAATTGGTACCCAGGGCGACGCGATTACCCCCGCCAAGACTATAACCACCATCCCCCCCTCGATTTGCTCGCAGATCCCCTCCACCCAGTTTGACGCCCAAAGAGCGACCAAAGGTATCCCGAGCCTCGACGATACGCGCTTCAATCATGACCTGACGCACCGGCACATCCAGCGTCAGCAACAGTTGCCGCACCTCTTCCAACTTGCCCGGAGTATCAGTAACAAACAGCTGGTTGGTGCGCGGTTCGGCTAGTGCACTCCCCCGCTCCGACAAGAATCGGGTCGATTGACCGGAGCCGCTACCGCCGCCAGAAGAGCTGGTGGACAGTTGCACGACCATATCAGCAGCCTTTGCATAGTTCAGCTGATAGGCTTGCGTGCGCAGTGGCTCGAGTTTCTGGATGGCCAACGCCGCCTCATAGTCCTTCTTGATCCGCTCATCAATTTCATCCTTTGGCGCAATCCAAAGAACGGTACCTGACTTGCGCATGCCAAGCCCCTTGGCATCCATGATGATCTGTAGCGCCTGGTCCCAAGGTACATCCTTGAGTCGCAGCGTCAGAGCACCGGTCACGGTATCCGACGTGACGATATTGAAATTGGTGAAATCGGCAATGACCTGCAACAGCGACCGAACCTCGATGTTCTGAAAATTCAGAGACAGCTTTTCACCAGAATAATTAGGCCCCTGCGTCAGCTTTGTCAGATCGACCTTCTTAGGACGGACCTCCACGACGAACTGGTTGTCGCTTTGATAAGCACTATGCTCCCACTCCCCAACAGGGTCTATCGTCAGGCGAACACGCTCACCCTGCTGAGTCGCAGTGATAGTCTGAACCGGCGTACCGAAATCAGACACGTCCAGCCTCCTGCGCAAGCCCTCCGGTAGCGAAGAGCGCAGGAAGTCGACAACCAGTCCCTTGCCTTGTTGCTGCAGGTCTACACCCACCTGATTGCTCGCCAAGCCAATGACGATACGACCCGCACCATCCGCACCACGGCGAAAATCCAGATCCTTCAGTGGCAGCACATCCGCATTCTGGCTTTCTGAAAAGGCCCCAGGCTGTGCCTTGGGAATATTGGCCCCGCCAGCAACTGCATCCAGCAAAACCACCACGGCTTTCCCCTGCAACTCCGCCCGATAGGACGTTGGCTGCTTCAGATTCAGCACAACACGGGACCGCTCTCCCGCGTGAACAATGTTGGCCGACTTTACATTACCCTGGTTAATATCGATGAGTGAACGCCCCGTGGCGTTGCCCACTCCAGGGAAGTCCAAAGCAATGCGCGCCGGGCTTTGAATGGAAAACCCAGTAGGAATATCAGCCTGCGGTTCCGAAAACTCAATGCGCAAGACCTCAGCCCCGCCTTGCAAGAACCCAGAAATGGACTCAATAGAACCCCGTGCGTGCGATACCGTAGCGCCCAGTGCTGCCAAGATTGCAGCGCCAGCCATCCATAGATGCCGGCTCAAACGAGTTTCCTGTCGAATCATTTCTTCACCTCTGTTCCCTCTTGCAGATCCAATGTTGTCACGCGCTCCACCCAGTCACCCGTTGGGTCTTGAACAATCTCCCGCAAGCGCATATTTGTTTCTGAAATACTGGTGATCTTCCCGTAGTTCTGTCCAAGATAGTTACCAACTTTCACTTGGTACAACAGCTTGTCGACACTCACCAGAGCCGTAGGGGTTCCCGTCTTATTCAAGCTTCCAACCATCTTGACTGCATCCAGCGGATAGGCCTCCAAAGGCTCCTTTCGCCTCGCCATCTCTGGCGCGATCAGTGAGGCATTGGCCGCAGACTCCGATGATTCACGCCTCAATGCCTGCGTCAATTTCATGGAGTTGAAAGGATCCACACCACTTTCCGCTATGTAATCCTGAGGCAGAAACTGCTTGGGCTCCGACAAGGGCGTCACACGGGGCTTGGTGGTAGTGCGCAGCTCCGCCATCCACTGCCGAAGCTCATCCTCCCCGCTTGGGCCACACCCCGACAGGACGAGTGCGGCCAGCAAAATGGCCGTCTTTTCACCTAGGCGAATCATTTCTTTTTCACCCCTTTCGCCGCAGCCTTTTGCGCTTGGATTTCCTCTGGATCAAGATAACGGAAGGTTCTCGCGGTCGCCTCCATTGTCAAGTTCCCTGTGGAATCCTTGGTAGATGGCGCCACCGACAAGTTATTCAGAGTAACGATACGGGAAAGATTTGCCACATCTGAGGCAAAAGAGCCCACATCGTGATACTTACCGATCACGCGAATCGATATCGGCAACTCCGCGTAGTAATCCTTCACAACGATTTGCCCAGGACGGAACAACTCGAACTGCAAGCTGCGACCCAGGCCCGCCTGATTGATATCAGAAAGCAGGGCCGACATTTCTGCCTTGCTCGGCAGTTGCTTCTCCAGCTGAATCACATACTGCTGAATCTGCTCTCGCTGCTTCTTGAGTGCATCCAGGCTGACTGCCTTCACCAACTTCTTCTGGTAATCAGCACGCAGCGTCTGCTCGGTGGCCTGCTCTGCGGCAAGCTCCGCTTCAAAATCCGTCAGCTTGAAGAACCACAGGAAAGTGGCAACGCCAGCGGCAATGAAAATGCACAACAGCGCACGAGGCAGGCTGGGCCATAGGGACGGATCCTTAGGATCCAGATTCTGAAACTGACGCTGCAAATCTCCCTGCAGCTTGGCGAAATCGAACTTCGGCTCTTTTTTCTCTGCCATGCCTATTTCCCCGCAGTCGCGCCGCTCGCAGCATCCATTGCCTTTTGGGCATCAGAGCTGCGCACCAATCGGAAGCGCAAATTAAAGGACGCCACACGGCGCTGGTCCTTAGGGGTCAGCGCGACATTGGCAGCAACAATTTCGACCAGTTCCGGCTTAGAGAACCACGGAGTGTTACTGGCCAAGTTGCGCAGCATTTCAGACACCCGCTCATTCGATTGCGCCATACCCTGCATGGTCACGACCTGATCCACTTGCTTGAGACTGGTCACATACACACCATCCGGCAATTGCATTACCAGCTCGTTCAACATGTGCACAGGCAGATTGCGGTCCGACTGCAGGTCCTCTACCGCCTTCTGGCGGGCCTGCAATGCGGCGATCTCCTCTTCAATCGTGGCGATTTCCTTGATCTGACCTTCCAGGACCTTGATCTCGCCTCGCAGATAATTATTCCGGTCCTGCTGATCGGCAATCATCATTTGGAACCACCAATAGATGACGGCGGCAATGGCCAGTCCCACCAACGCCGAAGCCAACATGACTGCCTGGAATGTTTCCCGCCTGCGTTTGCGAGCGGCCTCCCGGTGCGGGAGCAGGTTGATGAGAATCACTGCAAGAACCTCCGCATCGCCAGTCCGCAGGAAGTCAGGTAGGACGGCGCCTCGCGCACCATCTTCTTGAGGCGAACCCCACTGCCGACCTCCATCCCCTCAAAGGGATTGATGACGCTGCACGCAAAACCGGTAGTCTGAACAACCGCCTCCGTCAGGCCGGGCAGCGGCGCCGAACCGCCGGCCAGCATGATGTGGTCAACACGGTTGTATGGCGTGCTGGTGAAGAAGAACTGCAGAGCACGGCCAAGCTCTTGCGCCATGCTGTCCACGAAAGGACGCAGCACTGCCGACTGGTAGTCCTCCGGAAGGTCCCCATTGCGCTTTTTGCTCTCCGCCTCCTCCTGGGAAAAGCCGTACTGGCGCACGATCAGCTGCGTCAACTGGGCACCACCAAAGGCCTGGTCACGCTCGTAAAGAACTTCTTCGTTTCGAATGACCTGCATGCTGGTGGTCAGTGCCCCCACCTCGAACAATGCGACCACAGCATCCACGCCATTGTTCGGCAAAGCCTCAATGAGTCGCCCCGCCGCCAGGCGCGCGGCATGAGATTCGATGTCGACGATGACCGGCTTCAGGCCAGCCGCCTCCGCCAGCCCCTGGCGGTCCTGCACCTTCTCCTTGCGCGAAGCCGCAATCAGCACATCCACATCGCCAGGCGCACTCTTGCTGGGACCCACGACGCAAAAATCCAGACTCACCTCATCCAAAGAAAAGGGGATGTACTGATTGGCTTCGGACTCGACCTGCACCTCGAGCTCCTGCTCGGTCATGCCGTCAGGCAAGGCGATCCGTTTGGTGATCACCGCTGACGGAGGCAGAGCCAGCGCAACATTCCTCGTCTTGGTGCCACTCTTCTTGACCACCCGACGCAGCGCCTCGGCAACCTCATCGAACTTTTCGATGTTGCCATCCGTGATCCATCCACGCTCCAGCTGCTCGATCGCGCAACACTCGAGAACCAGAGCTCCTCCCTTATCGCGCCCCAACTCGACCAGCTTGACACTGGAAGAGCTGATATCGATCCCCAGCAATGGGGCCGATTGGCGACTGAACAACGACCCCATTGAGATCAAGGTGCCCCCCGTAACTTATCTATATGACGCAACAAAACTTAACACTTCACATGAATGCTATCAGTAAGGTCCTTCACCAGCAAAGAGTTTTACGCCATCGTCACATCTGAGGCGTTGTCAAAAGCAGACGATTTTCCGGCTGCCTCAGAGACATTTCCGGGACGATTTCCGGCGTGCCTGCACCACCGATTCCGCACGCCGAAACCGGAACGCACGCCTCGGATTTTTATAATGGCAAGTTGCCTGCCGATTACGCCTTATGCCACATCCCCAAGACAAAGCCCCTCCTACTTCTTCGCCGTCCCATACGCCTCGCTGGGTACGCTGGCTCCTGCGGGGGAGCGCCTGGATCTTGGGCATCGGCGCGGCAGGTGCGCTCGCGGGCGCCTTCGCCATAGGGCTAGGTCTGGCCGTTGCCTACCCCAACTTGCCGGACATCTCCGAGCTGGCCGACTATCGGCCGAAGCTCCCCCTGCGTGTGTACTCCACCGAAGGTGCCTTGCTGGGAGAGTTCGGCGAGGAGCGCCGCAACCTCACCCCCATCCAGGACATTCCTGCCGTGATGACCAACGCGGTTCTGGCGATTGAGGATGCCCGCTTCTTCCAGCATGGAGGCGTGGATTACAAGGGTGTCTTGCGCGCCGCCTTGGCCAATTTGGGGCGTGTGAAAAGCCAGGGCGCATCCACCATCACCATGCAGGTCGCGCGCAATGTTTACCTCTCGTCAGAGAAAACATTTACAAGAAAGATTTACGAAATATTACTAACATTTAAATTAGAGCATCTGCTCACAAAAAACCAGATTCTCGAAATTTATATGAACCAGATTTATCTGGGGAATCGTTCGTACGGATTTGCAGCTGCTGCAGAGACTTATTTCGGCAAGCCCCTGAAGGCCCTTTCCATCGCCGAGGCCGCCATGCTCGCCGGACTGCCCAAGGCACCTTCGGCCTACAACCCCATCAGCAACCCCAAGCGCGCACGCATCCGGCAGCTTTACATCATCGACCGGATGCAGGAGAACGGATTCATCACGGCAGAAGAGGCCATGGCGGCCAAGCAGGAAGACCTCAAGCTGCGTTCGCCTACCGACAGCACACGCATTCATGCAGAGTACGTTGCGGAAATGGCGCGCCAACTCATCTTCGCCCAGTACGGCGCCGAGGCCTACACCCGCGGACTGAACGTGTACACGACCCTCAACGCGGGCGAGCAGGAAACGGCCTATACCGCTCTGCGCAAGGGCATCATGGACTACGAGCGTCGCCAGCACTATCGCGGCCCAGAGCGCTTTATCGCGCTGCCCACCGCCGCATCCGAGGCAGAGGACGCCATTGACGATGTGCTCGCAAACCACCCCGACAACGGCAACGTGCTGGCAGCCGTAGTGCTGGAGGTCAACGCCAAGCGGGTTCTGGTCGCACGCGCCGACGGCGAGCCCATCGAAATCACTGGGGAAGGTCTCAAGCCCGTCCAATCAGGCCTCAGTGACAAGGCCCCGCCCAACATCAAGCTTCGCCGAGGTGCGGTGATCCGAATCGTGCAGACGCCCAAGAAAACCTGGGAAATCACCCAACTGCCCGAAGTAGAGGGCGCCTTCGTGGCAATCAACCCTCGCTCCGGCGCCATCCGCGCCTTGGTGGGGGGCTTCGACTTCGACAAGAACAAGTTCAACCACGTCACCCAGGCGTGGCGACAGCCGGGATCGGCCTTCAAGCCATTCATTTACTCTGCCGCGCTCGAAAAGGGATTCACGCCTGCCACGGTCATCAATGACGCACCGCTGTTCTTCAGCGCAGGGGTGACGGGGGGGCAGCCCTGGGAGCCGAAAAACTACGACAGCAAGTACGACGGCCCCATGACCATGCGCACCGGACTGGCGCGTTCCAAGAACGTGGTTTCGATCCGCGTACTGCAGGCCGTCGGCCCGAAGACGGCCCAGGACTGGGTGAGCCGGTTCGGGTTCGATGCAGACAAGCACCCTCCGTACCTGACCATGGCCCTGGGCGCGGGATCCGTCACGCCCATGCAGCTCGTGACCGGCTATTCCGTGTTTGCCAACGGTGGCTATCGCGTCAACCCCTACCTGATTACGCGGGTCACCGACCACAAGGGCCGCATCCTTTCCGATTTCCAGCCGCCGGCAACCGCCGACAACCCCCGGGCGATTGATGCACGCAATGCCTTTGTCATGGACAGCCTGCTGCAGGAGGTCACGCGGACGGGCACGGCGGCACGCGCGCAGGCCTCGCTCAAGCGTCCGGACATCTATGGCAAGACCGGGACCACCAACGATGCGGTGGACGCATGGTTTGCGGGCTTCCAGCCCACCCTGGCGGCCGTTACCTGGATCGGTTACGACACACCGCGCAATCTCGGCAGCCGCGAAACCGGTGGTGGCCTGAGCCTGCCCATCTGGGTCAGCTTCATGGAAAAGGCACTCAAGGGGGTGCCCGTGGCAGAGCCCACGGTGCCCGCCGGCGTGGTCAACGTGAGCGGAGAATGGTTCTACGAGGAATATGCGCGCAATGCGGGCGTTGCCAGCGTGGGCATGGAGCAGCAAGCCCCCCTCCCGGGAACTGCGCCCCCCAGCGCACCGCCCCCGGCCGAGGAGCGCAGCCGCATCCTCGACCTTTTCCGCAACTGATTCGCAACGCGGGGTACAGGCTCAGGCAAGCGCCACGCCGTGCGGAGCACACGTGGCCCGGCATCTCTGCCCGGGCCAGCCATGGCCGGCCGGTATGTCAGGCCGTGAACAGCAGGGTCTCGCCTGACTGCAGGCTGGCGTCGCGGCTCAAGTCGGCAAAGAATTCACCCGCGCCCTTCGTGTCGATCCAGCGCGCACCATCGAAGCGGTAGTGATAGCCGCCGGACCGGGCGGCCATCCAGACTTCATGCAGCGGCTTCTGCAGATTGATGACGATCTGACTGCTGTTGCGGAAGGTGATGGTGACCATGCCCCCCGTGCGCTGGCTGTCCAGATCGGCCTCGGTCTCCTCGCTGATGCGGTCGCAGCTTTGCTCCACGGCCAACAGGAGTTTCTCGGCACGGTCCATGAATTCAAGGTCGGTCATTACAATTTGCGTATGTTGAGAGCTCGCCAAATTCTAGTCAGGACGATTGCCCTTGCTGTGAGCGCGGCGGCCTTGGCTGGCTGCGGCCAGCGCGGCCCGCTGTTCCTGCCTACAGACCCCGCGGCGGCGCAGCGCGCCACACTGCCTGAAACACTCAATCCCACCGTTTCGCGTCCATCGGCCCCCGCCGCATCCCCTCCCGCTTCCGCATCGCCTTCCGCCCAATGACCTCTTCCGTTCTGCCCGGCCACCCTCACGTCCACTACCGCGACCAAGCCCTTCACCTGGAAAACCAGCGCTTGTCGGATCTGGCACGCGAGCATGGCACCCCCCTGTATGTCTATTCCCAGGCGGCCATGCTGCAGGCCCTGGCGGCCTACCAGCGCGGCCTTGCCGGGCGCAAGGTGCAGATCTGCTACGCCATGAAGGCCAATTCGTCGCTGGCCGTGCTGCAGCTGTTTGCTCGCCACGGCTGCGGATTCGACATCGTTTCCAGCGGCGAGCTGCAGCGCGTGATCGCCGCCGGCGGCGACCCGGCCAAGGTCATCTTCTCCGGCGTCGGCAAGACGCGCGCCGAGATGCGCCAGGCCCTCGAAATCGGCATTGGCTGCTTCAACGTGGAGAGCGAGGCCGAGCTGGAGGTGCTGAGCGAAGTGGCGGTGGCCATGGGCCTGCGCGCGCCGGTGAGCATCCGCGTGAACCCGAACGTGGACGCCAAGACCCACCCCTACATCTCCACGGGCCTCAAGGGCAACAAGTTCGGCATCGCCCATGAACGCACCGTGGCCACCTACCAACGGGCTGCCGCCCTCCCGGGCCTGCGCGTGATCGGCATCGACTGCCACATCGGCTCGCAGATCACCGAGGAGACGCCCTACCTCGACGCCATGGACCGCATGCTGGACCTGGTGCAGGCCATCGAGGCCGCCGGCATTGCCATCCACCACATCGACTTCGGCGGCGGCCTGGGCATCGACTACAACGGCGACACCCCGCCCGCGGCCGATGCCCTGTGGGCCAAGCTGCTGGCCAAGCTGGACGCCCGCGGCTATGGTGACCGCCAGCTCATGATCGAGCCGGGCCGCTCCCTGGTGGGCAACGCCGGCGTGTGCCTGACCGAGGTGCTGTACGTCAAGCCGGGCGAGCAAAAGAACTTCTGCATCGTCGACGCCGCCATGAACGACCTGCCCCGCCCCGCGATGTACCAGGCCTTCCACGCCATCGTGCCGCTGGATGCGGCCACCCCCGCACGCTCGCCCCAGGTCTACGACGTGGTCGGCCCCATCTGCGAGAGCGGCGACTGGATCGGCCGCGACCGCAGTCTGGCCGTCGAAGCGGGCGACCTGCTGGCCGTGCTGTCGACCGGCGCGTACTGCAGCTCCATGGGCAGCACCTACAACACCCGCCCCCGGCCCGCGGAGGTGCTGGTGGACGGCGACAAGGCGCACCTCATCCGGGCCCGCGAGAGCGTCAGCGACATCTTCCGCAGTGAAAAGCTCGTGCCCATCGCCAAACCTTGATGGCCATCAAGCAATAACCATATTCTGCGAACTACTATCGCCTTCTTCATCGTCATTGCGGAGCCGCCTGCATGTCCCTGGAACCTCTTGAACTCTATCGCGACAAGAACCACGCTTGCCTGATGTTCTCGGACCTCATCGAGGAAGATGGCCAGGCCGTGCAGGCCAACCAGTTCCTGATCGTGGACGGGGACACCGGCGCCATCATCGATCCGGGCGGCAATCTGGCCTTCAACGAGCTGTTCATGGGAATGACCAAGCATTTCCCGCCGCACAAGCTGTCCTACCTGATCGCCTCGCACGCCGACCCCGACATCATTGCCTCGCTCGACCGCTGGATGACCAGCACCAAGGCCACGCTGGTCATCTCCCGCATCTGGGAGCGCTTTGCCCCCCACTTCACCAAGGTCGGCAAGACCGAGAACCGCGTCATCGGCGTGCCCGACGGCGGCGGCCACCTGCCGCTGGGACGCAACGAACTGGTGCTGCTGCCCGCGCACTTCATGCACTCCGAGGGCAACTTCCACTTCTACGACCCCGTCAGCCGCATCCTGTTCACAGGCGACCTGGGCGTATCCATGACCTCGGGCGCCGAAGCCCGCGTGCCCGTGACCGACCTGGGCCCGCACATCCCGCGCATGGAGGGCTTCCACCGCCGCTACATGGTCTCCAACAAGATCCTGCGCCTGTGGACGCGCATGGTGCGCCAGCTCGACATCGCCATGCTGGTGCCCCAGCACGGCGCGCCCATCATGGGGCAGAAGGCCATCAACGACTTCTTCAACTGGCTCGACAGCCTGATGTGCGGCATCGACCTGTTCGATGATCGCGCCTACCAGATTCCCTCGGCGCACATCGACCCCGTCAGCCGCCAGGTCCGCCCGCCGCTGCAGGCCGTGGGCACCTGATTTAGAGTCAAATCAGGCTCCAGCGCTTACCGAACAAGCGTCAACAGCTATATAAATTACAGCAAACAACCCTACGTGGCACGGCGGCGGCGCAGCGCCAGCCGTGTCAGCAGCAGCGCCGCCAGGATGGCGCCATAGACCGCCACCTCGGCAAAGTCGTTCTTGCCGGCCCGCATCCAGAAGAAATGCAGGATGGCCAGGCCCGCGATCAGATACACGCTGCGGTGCAGGCGCTGCCAGCGGCGTGCGCCCAGCCAGCGGATGGCGCGGTTGAAGGAGGTGGCCGCCAGTGCCAGCAGCAGCACGAAGGCGCAGAACCCCACCAAGATGAAAGGCCGCTTGGCCACGTCCCGCGTGATCTCCGCCAGGTCCAGCCCCATGTCGAACCAGCCATAGCACAGCAGGTGCAGCGCCGCATAGAAGAAGGTGTAGACCCCCAGCATGCGCCTGAACCGCGCCAGCGCGGGCAACCCCAGCCCCAGGCGCAGCGGGGTCACGGCCAGGGTCAGGCACAGCAGACGCAGCGTCCAGTCGCCGGCGGAGCGGATCAGCGCCTCGGCCGGATTGGCACCGAGGCGATCGGCGGCGGCCCCGTACACCAGCCATGCCAGCGGCAGCAGACACAGCACGAACAGCAGAGGCTTGGCGGCCGGATGCAGCAGCGCCCGGCCCACGGCGCCGGCCACCCCTGGCGTGGGCACGCGGCCGCCGGGCCGGGAGGATGCGGCCGTCATCAGTAGAACCTCTTGAGATCCATGCCCGCGTAGAGCTGGCCCACCTGGGCCTCGTAGCCGTTGAAGAGCAGGGTCTTGCGCTTCTTGGCGAACAGCCCGTCCTCGCCGATGCGGCGCTCCGTGGCCTGGCTCCAGCGGGGGTGGTCCACGGCGGGGTTCACGTTGGAGTAGAAGCCGTATTCGTTGCGCGCCGCCTTGTTCCAGGCCGTGCCGGGCTCCTTCTCCACGAAGCGGATCTTGACGATGCTCTTGGCGCTCTTGAAGCCATATTTCCAGGGCACGACGATGCGCACCGGCGCGCCGTTCTGGTTGGGCAGCACTTCGCCATACATGCCGAAGGTGAGCAGCGTGAGCGGGTGCATGGCCTCGTCCATGCGCAGGCCCTCGGTATAGGGCCAGTCCAACACGCGCGAACCCACGTAGGGCATGGTGGCCTTGTCGGCCAGCGTCACGAACTCGACGTACTTGGCGCTGCCCTGCGGCTCCACGCGCTTGATCAGCTCCGACAGCGAGTAGCCCACCCAGGGGATCACCATCGACCAGCCTTCCACGCAGCGCAGGCGGTAGATGCGTTCCTCCTGCGCGCTGAGCTTGAGCAGCTCCTCGATATCGAAGCGCCCCGGCTTGTTGACCAGCCCCTCCACCTCCACGGTCCAGGGTCGGGTCTTGAGGGTGTGCGCATTGCGCGCGGGGTCGCTCTTGTCGGTGCCGAACTCGTAGAAGTTGTTGTAGGACGTGGCGTCCTTGTAGTCGGTGGGCTTTTCCATAGTGACCGCACCCGCCACGGCTGAGCGCATGCTCGGCAGGGCCGCCAGCTTGCCGGGGCGTTGCACCGTCTGTGCCAGGGCCTCGCGCCCGGCCCAGGAAGCCAGGGCCGCACCGGCAGCGCCGCCCGCCAGCAGGCGCAGCAGCGCGCGCCGCTCTTCATAAACCGCGCGCGGCGTGATGTCGCTCGCGCGCGGACGGGCGAGCCCGGTTTCTTGTGTGTGGATCAGCATGGGGAACCTCCGGCGGCCGCATCAGCCGCAGTCTGTCTTATACAGACTGGCCGTGCGGCGCCAAGGTTCCCCAGCGGATCAAAGCGTTCCGTAGCTGTGCAGTCCGCTCAGGAACATGTTCACGCCCAGGAAGGCAAAGGTGGTGACCGCCAGGCCCACCAGGGCCCACCAGGCGGACATGGTGCCGCGCAGCCCCTTCATGAGGCGCATGTGCAGCCAGGCGGCATAGTTGAGCCAGACGATCAGCGCCCAGGTCTCCTTGGGGTCCCAGCTCCAGTAGCCGCCCCAGGCCTCGGCCGCCCACAGCGCACCCAGCACGGTGGCGATGGTGAAGAAGGCAAAGCCCACGGCGATGGACTTGTACATCACATCGTCCAGGATCTCGAACGACGGCAGGCGCTCGGCAATGCGCCGGCGCGCCAGCAGGATGCCGGCCACGATCAGCGCCGAGATGCCGAAATACACCATCCAGTAGCTGCTGCCGCCATCGCTGGCACCCTGGCGGAAAACGATGGGTTCGAAGCACAGCACCACGCCCAGCAGCCACAGCGGCGCCAGCTTCCACCAGCGCGTCTCGGCGGCCTGCTGCTTGATCAGGTAGGCAAACGCCACCATGGCCGCCAGCGCAAAGGTGCCGTAGCCGATGAAGTTGGCCGGCACATGGAGCTTCATCCACCAGCTCTTGAGCGCCGGCACCAGGGGCTGGATCTCATGCGCCTCGCGCACCACCGTGTACCACAGCAAAAAGCCCACGGCCGCGCTGACCACCAGCATCACGAAGCTGCCCAGCGCGCGCGTCTGGTACTGCTCCTCGTAGTACAGGTAGAACGCGGCCGTCATCCAGCAGAACATCACGAACACCTCGTAGAGGTTGCTCACCGGGATGTGGCCGATATCGGGTGCGATCTGGTAGCTCTCGTACCAGCGCACCATGGTGCCGATGAGCGCCAGCGCCACCGCCACCCAGGCGATCCGCGAGCCGATGCGCATCATGGTCTGGCCCTCGCCGCGCGAGAACATGCCAATCCAGTAGAACGCCGTGCTCATGAAGAACAGCATGCTCATCCACAGAATGGCCGACTGGCTCGACAGGAAGTACTTCAGGCCAAAAACCGTGTCGGCCCGCGCCAGGTCGCCCGCGCCGTCGTTCTGGTACAGGCCGATGGCCAGCAGCGAGCAGGCGGCGACCACCAGCATCAAGGCGCGCAGCGGCCGCCAGAACCAGCCCAGCCAGATGGCGCTGGGAATGGAGCCGAGCAGGATGGCCTTCTCGTACACATCCATGTGACTCGCGTAGCGCTGCAGCGCAAACACGCCGCCCGCCACCACCACCAACGCAAACAGCCAGTCCAGCCAGTTGCGGCGCGAGAAGTAGCCCTCGTTCAAGGTGAGCGTCGTCGTGGCCGTGTTCATGATGTACCTCCGTGGGGGAGCGTTCCTATCAGTCTGGTGGAGAGCTGCGCGAACTCGCGGTCGCCATCCAGCGTCTTGCGGTTGGTGGACAGCGCCATTGTGGCGCGTGCGCCGCCGTCCTCGGGGGCCAGCCAGACCCACACGCGGCGCTCGCGCACATACAGCATGGCAAAGATACCCACGATCAGCAGCGCGCAGCCCAGATACACCACGTTCTTGCCGGGGGCCCGCGCCACCTGGAAGACACTGGCCTGCACCTGCCTGAAATCGCGCAGCTCGAAGGCCATCGGGGCGGGATAGGCCTGCGCGTCACTCAAGCTGAGCACGGCCTGGGTCATGAAGGCCTGGGTCTTGGCATCCTGCGGCAGCGGCGCCAGGCCCGCGCGCTCGCGCGTGATCTGCGCAATCTCGAACAGCGCGCCATTGAGAATGCGCACCAGCACCTCGCCCGCGCGCTCGCGCTCGGCCTCGGGCACGTTGGCTTCCATGAAGTCCGAAATGGCCTGCAGGCCACCGTGCCGGCGCCCCTCCTCATCGAGCGTGCCAGCGAACAGGGTGATGGCGCGCACGGCAGACTGCGCCAGTTGCTCCGCCAGCTCGGGACGCGATGCGTCCACGGCCACGGCCGCATAGCGGCGCACGGCCTGCTCCCGCAGTTGGGGGTCTGCCAACGCCAGGCGCATGCGCAGGAAGCCGTCCATGCCGCCCTCGCTGTCCACCGGCACCCGCAGGTAGCGGAACGGGTCGGCCGGTGTCTCGCGCACGCCCAACAGGTACACGGGCTGGCCATCGCCCGTGTCCACGGGCAGCATGAAGTTGTGGAATTCGCGCGCCTGTCCGGCTGCGTCGCGCAGCTTGTAGGTGATGCTGGGCCCCACGTTGCGCAGTTCGCGCTTGGTGACGGTCTTGTTGCCCGCGCCCAGACGCGACTCGATGGACTCGCGCAGATCCACCTTGCGCACATCGGCACCCGAGCCGCTCGCCCCGGTGTCGCCGAAGTTCTCCACGTTGAGCACGCGCAGCCCCGTGAACTCCAGCGTCAGCGCCTCGCCCGAGCCGCTGTGGGCCAGGCGCGTGGAGCCCCCGATCACGCCCTGCACGTCGAACGCAGCCACACCCGGCACCATGGGGCGGGCGCGCAGCTGCACCTCGGAGCCACCATCGTCGAAGCTGGACTGGTAGATCTCGATGCCACGGTAGCTGGCCGGGTGGTTCACCTCCACGCGCGCCGGCGTGGCCTCGCCCGTGGCCTTGTCATGGATCACGATCTCGCTGGCGAACAGCTTGGGCATGCCCGTGGAGTAATGCTCCACGATGAATTTCTTGAGCTCGATGGCGAAAGGCAGCTCCTGCAGCAGCAGGCCGTCGGACTGGCTCAGGATGGCCGTGCTGGACTGCGTGCCCTCGGCCACCAGCAGATTGCCGCGGAACGTGGGGTTGCGCTCGGACAGGCGGTGCTCGGGCTTGACGTCGGAGATCAGCCCGCCGCCCGTGTAGGGCGTCTTGCCGCCCAGCCACATCTGCGCGCGCACGATCAGGTCGCCGTCCAGCAGGCCGCCCAGACACACCAGCACGATGGCGCTGTGCGCGGCAATGTAGCCCAGCTTGTTGGCCGCGCCGGCCTTGGCCGCCACCATCCAACCGTCGCCCGCGGGCGTGGGGCGCTGCTGCAGCCGCACCTTCCAGCCGCCGGAAACCAGCAGCTGGCCGATGCGCCGGGCGGCCGCCTCGGGCGCCTCTCCGGCAAGCGTCGCGCTGGCCTTGTGGTGGAAGGCCTGCAGGCTCTTCTCGCGGATGTTTTCCTTGTAGGTGCGCAGGTCCGCCAGGTACTTGGGCGCGTGGCGCGCGATGCACAGCGAGGTGCTCACCACCAGGAAGGCCAGGATCAGCAGGAACCACCAGGCGCTATAGACGGCGTTGAGCTTGAGGGCCAGGAACAGGTCGGCCCAGAACGGCCCGAACTGGTTGACGTAGTTGTTGGCGGGCTCGTGCTGCTTGAGCACCGTGCCGATGACCGACGCGATGCAGATCACCGTCAGCAGCGCGATGGCGAAGCGCATGGACGCCAGCAACTCGGTCACCGATCGCATGGCATGCGAGCGTGGTGCACTGCTGTGGCCGGGAGAGGTGTCAGACATGGAAACGCGAGGGCCCGAATGAAAAAAAGGGCGGGCCATCCGTTCAGATGAGCCCGCCCGTCTTGGGTGTGATTATCGGCGGTAGGTTCCGCGGGTGCATCCGAGCACCCCCGGGAATTTGACGTGAATCAACGCAAGCCGGCGATGTAGTCGGAAACCGCCTTGATTTCGCGGTCATTGAGCTTGGCCGCCACGTCGCGCATCTGCGCGTTGTTGCCGCGCTTGCCGTCGCGGAAATCCACGAGCTGCTTGGTCGTGTAGTCGGCATGCTGGCCCGACAGGCGCGGGTACTGGGCCGGAATGCCGGCGCCGTTGGGGCTGTGGCAACCGGCGCAGGCGGCGATGTTGCGGTCCTGGATGCCGCCGCGGTAGATGCGCTCACCCAGGGCCACGAGGTCCTTGTCCTTGGAGAAGCCGGCCTTGGCCTGCTTGGAGGCCAGCCACCAGGACACGTTGCGCATGTCGTCCTCGGTGAGCAGCGCGGCCATGCCCTGCATCACGGGGTCGGCACGCTTGCCGGACTTGAATTCCTGCAGCTGCTTGACCAGATACTCGGGGTGCTGCTGCGCCAGCTTGGGGTTGGCGACGATGGAGGAATTGCCGTCGGCCGCGTGGCAGGCGGCACACACCGCTGCGTAGCTGGCCTCGCCCTTCACCAGATCGGGCTTTGCAGCCTTTTGCGGCGCCGGGGTTTCACCCGCTGCGAGGGCCGGGAGAGCGGGTGCTGCCAGCGCGGCAGCCATCAGCAAGGAGGCAAGCAACTTCATATCGGGGGATCTTGTGTTATGAGCGCAAAACCCCGCGATTCTACAATGGCACCTGTTTTGCACGATCCCTTGGAAAACCCATATATGACGACCACATCACATGCGCCAGTTGCTGGCTCCCTGCCGCCGGCACCCGACGCCAAGGTCGCCCTGGGGTGGATGCACACCGCGCGCTTTCTGACCACGGCCGCGCAGCTGCACCACCTGCCCGCCATCGACGTGCCCGAGATCGCCTTCGTCGGCCGCTCCAACGCCGGCAAGTCCACCTGCATCAACACCCTCACGCAGCAACGCCAGCTGGCGTTCGCCTCCAAGAAGCCGGGGCGCACCCAGCACATCAACCTGTTCGCGCTGGGCAGGCAGGGCGTCATGGACGCCGTGCTGGCCGACCTGCCCGGCTACGGCTATGCGGCCGTTTCGCGCACCGACAAGCTGCGCTGGCAGCGCGTGATGCTCAACTACCTCATCAGCCGCGAAAGCCTCACAGCCATCGTGCTGCTGTGCGACCCGCGCCTGGGCCTGACGGAGCTCGACGAGGCGCTGCTCGATGCCGTGCGCCCGCGCGTGGAGGCGGGCCTCAAGTTCCTGGTGCTGCTCACCAAGGCCGACAAGCTCACGCGCGCCGAGCAGGCCAAGGCGCTGTCCATCACGCGGCTGCAAGCCGGTGGCGGCGAGGTGCGGATGTTCTCCGCACTCAAGAAACAGGGCGTGGACGAGGTGGCCCAGCTGCTGTGGCAGTGGTCCCATCCCGTCGTGGCGGCCACGGAGCCCGCAGCGCCAGCAGAGCCGGAAGCGGAGCCGGACCCAGGCAGCAACGCATAAGCGCCCCGCAGCGCGCGGCTCAGGCGCTGCGAAAGATGAAGTACACGGCCCCCACCAGGCACAGCCCTGCCCAGAGGTAGTCCCACTTCAGCGGCTCGTTCATGTAGAACACCGCGAAGGGCACGAACACGGTCAGGGTGATCACCTCCTGCAGGATCTTGAGCTGGCCCAGGCTGAACTGCGCGTGGCCGATACGGTTGGCCGGCACCTGCAGCAGGTATTCGAACAGCGCGATGCCCCAACTCACCAGCGCCGCCGCGTACCAGGGCGCCGTGGCCAGGTTCTTCAGGTGGCCGTACCAGGCAAAGGTCATGAAGACATTGCTGGCCACCAGCAGCAGGACGGTCTGCAGGGGAATGGGCAGGGATTGCAGGGTGTGCATCATGGCGCGCAAAGACTCCTCCACGGCATGGAGGACTTGAAATATGAGTCAAATCGCACTCTAGCGCACTATGGACAAGCGCAAGCAGCTATCAATATGAAAGCGCCCCATTGCCTGACCCCAACGACAAGACACCGCCAAGGCGGTGTCTTTCTGCAGGTGGCGGCGGGCCGGAGTGCGGTGCAGCAGCGCCTCACTCGCCCAGGTAGGCGGCGCGCACGCGCGGGTCGCTGAGCAGCTCCTGCCCCGCGCCCGTCATGGTGATCAGGCCGGACTCCATCACATAGCCGCGGTCGGCAATGGCCAGCGCGCGGCTGGCGTTCTGCTCCACCAGCACGATGGTCACGCCGAGCTGGTACACGTCGCGCACCACCTCGAAGATCTTGTCGACCATGATGGGCGACAGGCCCATGGAGGGCTCGTCCAGCAACAGCACCTTGGGCTGGCTCATGAGTGCGCGGCCCATGGCCAGCATCTGCTGCTCGC
Organism: Diaphorobacter oryzae DSM 22780; assembly: GCF_059568935.1. Taxonomy (NCBI): domain Bacteria; kingdom Pseudomonadati; phylum Pseudomonadota; class Betaproteobacteria; order Burkholderiales; family Comamonadaceae; genus Diaphorobacter; species Diaphorobacter oryzae. The sequence goes on from NZ_JCANUL010000004.1 coordinate 332,091, forward strand.
CGCCGGACATGGTGCCGGCCAGCTGGTCCTTGCGCTCGCGCAGGCGCGGGAAGATGGTGAACATCTTCTCGATGTCGGCCTGGATGCCAGCCTTGTCGCCCCGCGTGTAGGCGCCCATGAGCAGGTTCTCGGTAATGGTCATGCGCGCGAACACGCCGCGCCCTTCGGGCACCATCACCAGGCCCTGCCGGACCAGGTCCCAGGCACCCTTGCCCTTGATGCTCTGGCCCAGGTATTCGATGTCGCCATCGTTCATGCCCAGCGTGCCCGTGATGGCCTTCATGGTGGTGGTCTTGCCGGCGCCGTTGGAGCCGATCAGCGTGACCAGCTCGCCCTCGCGCACCTCGAAATCCACGCCCTTGACGGCCTGGATGCCGCCGTAAGCCACCTTCAGGCTCTTGACCTGCAGCAGCACTTGTTTGGATTTTTCGGCCATGTCTCAGTGTCCTCCGGTGCCCAGATAGGCCTCGATCACTTTTTCGTTCTTCTGCACTTCTGCGGGCGTGCCCTCGGCGATCTGCTTGCCATAGTCGAGCACCGTCACGCGGTCACACAGGCCCATCACCAGCTTCACGTCATGCTCGATGAGCAAGATGGTGCGGTTGTCGTTGCGGATGCGGTCGATCAGCTCGCGCAGCTGCACCTTCTCGGTAGCGTTCATGCCGGCCGCGGGCTCGTCCAGGGCGATGAGCTGCGGGTCGGTGGCCAGGGCCCGCGCAATCTCCAGGCGGCGCTGGTCGCCGTAGGACAGCGTGCGCGCCTTGAAGTCGGCGTACTTGCCGATGCCCACGTAGTCCAGCAATTCTTGCGCGCGCTGGGCGATGGCGGCCTCCTCGGCCTTGAAGCCCTTGGTGCGGAACACCGCGCCGACCAGGCCCGAATGGGTGCGGATGTGGCGCCCCACCATCACGTTCTCCAGTGCCGTCATCTCGGCGAACAGACGGATGTTCTGGAAGGTGCGCGCGATCCCCGCCTTGGCCACCTTGTGTACCGCCGTGGGCTCGTAGGGGTGGCCCGCCAACTCGAAGCTGCCCGCATCGGGCGTGTACAGCCCGGTGATGACGTTGAAGAACGTCGTCTTGCCCGCGCCGTTGGGACCGATCAGGCCATAGACCTGACCGCGCTGGATGGTGATGCCCACGTTGGACAGGGCCTGCAGGCCGCCGAAGCGCTTGGAGATGCCCGCGACCTTGAGCACCACTTCTTTCGATGTATCTGCCATGTTGTTGCTCTACCGGTGGTGTCAGGACTTGTGCGTCAGGCTCTTGCCATGCTCGGGCGAGGGCCACAGGCCGCGCGGGCGCAACAGCATCACGACGATCATGGCCAGCGCGATCAGCAGCTGACGCAGGATGGAGGAGTCCAGACGCCCGTCGGTCATGGCCTGCAGCGGGCCCGCCACGTAGCGCAGCACCTCGGGCAGCGCCGACAGCAGCACGGCGCCCAGGATCACGCCCGGGATATGGCCGATGCCACCCAGCACCACCATGGCGACGATCATCACCGACTCCATGAGGCTGAACGACTCGGGCGACACGAAGCCCTGGAACGCGCCGAACATGGCGCCCGCCACACCGCCGAACGAGGCCCCCATGCCGAAGGCCAGCAGCTTCATGTTGCGGGTGTTGATGCCCATGGCCTTGGCGGCGATCTCGTCCTCGCGGATGGCCATCCAGGCGCGGCCGATGCGCGAGTCCTGCAGGCGGTAGCAGACCAGGATGGTGACCAGCACCAGGAACAGGAACAGGTAGTAGTACAGCGTGACGGAGTTGATGTCGTAGCCGAACAGCTCCAGGCGCTTGCCCAGGTCCAGGCCGAAGACCTTCACCGAGTCGATCTGCCCCAGGCCCTTGGGGCCGTTGGTGATGTTGACCGGGTGGTCCAGGTTGTTCATGAAGATGCGGATGATCTCGCCGAAGCCCAGCGTCACGATGGCCAGGTAGTCGCCGCGCAGCTTGAGCACCGGAATGCCCAGCAGCACCCCGGTGCAGGCCGCCAGCAGCAGCGCCAGCGGTATCACCAGCCACAGCGACATGTGCAGCCCCGTGGGGAACTGCGCCGCGAACCAGGCGAAGTTGTCCGCCAGGTGCGGCGAGGCCAGCAGGCCGAACATGTAGGCGCCCACGGCGTAGAAGGCCACGTAGCCCAGGTCCAGCAGGCCGGCATAGCCCACCACGATGTTCAGGCCCAGGGCCAGCATCACGTACAGCAGCGCCAGGTCGGCGATGCGCACCCAGGCGTTGCCGAAGTACTGCAGCACCAGGGGCAGCACCAGCAGGGCAATACCGCCCAGGATCCATTGGATCTTGTTGTTTTTCATGGTTGTCGGTTCCTCAGGCGCGATCGGCCACACGCTCCCCCAGCAGACCCGAGGGGCGCAGCGTGAGGATGATGATCAGCACGATGAAGGCGAAGATGTCGGTGTAGTGGCTGCCCAGCACGCCGCCCGTGAGCTGGCCGATGTAGCCCGAGCCGATGGCCTCGATCAGCCCCAGCAGGATGCCCCCCACCACGGCGCCCGCCAGGTTGCCGATGCCGCCGAACACCGCCGCCGTGAAGGCCTTCAGGCCCGGCAGGAAGCCCATGGTGTGCTGGGCCGTGCCGTAGTTGGACGCCCACATGATGCCGGCGATGGCCGCCAGCACCGCGCCGATGATGAAGGTGGCCGAGATCACCATGTCGGGCTTCACGCCCATGAGCGCAGCCACCCGCGGATTCTCGGCCGTGGCGCGCATGGCGCGGCCCAGGCGCGTGTAGTTCACCAGATAGACCATGGAGGCCAGCGCCAGCACCGTCACCGCCAGGATCAGCACCTGCGTGGTGGTGATCACCGCGCCGCCGACCTGGAAGGGCGTGGTGGGCAGCAGCGTGGGATAGGGCTTGTAGTTGGGCTTCCAGATGATCATCGCCAGCGTCTGCAGCAGGATGGACATGCCGATGGCGGTGATCAGGGGCGCCAGGCGGGGGCTGCTGCGCAGCGGCCTGTAGGCGACCTTCTCGATCGTGAAGTTGAGGGCGGCGGCCACCACGCAGGCGATCAGCGTGGCCAGCAGCAGGATGGCCCAGCCGGGCGCGCCGGGCATGGCCTCCTGCATGAGGCCGATGCAGCTCCAGCTGGTGAGCGCCCCGATCATGAGCACTTCCCCGTGGGCGAAGTTGATGAGCTGGATGATGCCGTACACCATGGTGTAGCCCAAGGCTATCAAGGCGTACATGCTGCCGAGAACCAGACCATTGATGATCTGCTGCAGCAAGATGTCCATAAAAAAGTCCTTTGTGTTGACGTTCACCGACGGCAGGCACCGCCAATCGGTGCGGCCTCGTGGGCCCATCTGCCATCTAGCAAAAAACCCGCCAGGAATGGGTCTGCGCGGGTTTCGTGCGGAAATTTTGCGCGCCGCGGCCACCGCATCCAGACGGTGTTTTCCCTGGTTTGCGGGCCACCTAGGGCAAGCGCTAACTTCGTTGGAAATCCGAGACCTGCACCACCTATGCAGGGAATGTGCTGATTCCCAGGGGCCTCGGAATCCGCTGCGGTAGGCCGGCCCGCACGCTGGGGGCCAACCGTGGGAAATGCCGGCTCAGTCCTGCGGCGGTGGCGTGCCCGCCGCCGCGTTGCGCGCGCGCAGCTCGTCGAGCTTCTGGCCGATCTTGATCTCCAGCCCGCGCGGCACGGGCTTGTAGAAGCCCGGCGGCTCCATGCCCTCGGGCAGGTAGCTCTCGCCCGCGGCGAAGCCGCCCTCCTCGTCATGGGCGTAGCGGTAGCCCTTGCCGTAGTCCAGTTGCTTCATGAGCTGCGTGGGCGCATTGCGCAGATGCATGGGCACGGGGCGCGTGCCGTCCTGCTTCACGAAGGCGCGGGCCTGGTTGTAGGCCTTGTAGCCGGCATTGCTCTTGGGCGCCACGGCCAGGTAGAGCACGGCCTGGGCCAGGGCCAGCTCGCCCTCGGGAGAGCCCAGGCGCTCGTAGGTCTGGGCCGCATCGTTGGCGATCTGCATGGCGCGCGGGTCGGCCAGGCCGATGTCCTCCCAGGCCATGCGCACGATGCGCCGGGCCATGTAGCGCGGATCGGCCCCGCCGTCGAGCATGCGCACCAGCCAGTACAGCGCGGCGTCCGGGTCGGAGCCGCGCACCGATTTGTGCAGCGCGCTGATGGTGTCGTAGAACTGCTCGCCGCCCTTGTCGTAGCGGCGCACCTGCTCGCCCAGCACCTGCAGCAGCCAGGCGTCCTCGATGCGCTCGATACCGGCCTGGTGGGCCGTGATGGCCAGCGTCTCCAGCGTGTTGAGCAGGCGCCGCGCATCACCGTCGGCGTAGGCGATCAGCCGCTCTATTGCTACATCTTCAATAGCTGGTAGCGCTTGCAGCGCCTGGGATTTCGCCACTATTTGCTTCAAGTCGTCACTGCTCAGGGGCTGCAGCACATAGACCGTGGCGCGCGACAGCAGGGCCGAGTTGACCTCGAACGAGGGGTTCTCGGTCGTTGCCCCGACGAAGGTGAAGAGCCCGCTTTCGACATGCGGCAAAAAGGCGTCCTGCTGGCTCTTGTTGAAGCGGTGCACCTCGTCTACGAAGACGATGGTGCGCTGCTGCATCAGGCCATCGCGCGCGGCCTCGGCCTGCAGCACGGCGTCGCGGATGTCCTTCACGCCGCCCAGCACCGCGCTGATGCTGATGAACTGCGCGTCGAACGCCTCGGCCATGAGGCGGGCGATGGTGGTCTTGCCCACGCCGGGCGGCCCCCACAGGATGCAGCTGTGCGGCCGGCCCGACTCGAACGCCAGGCGCAGCGGCATGCCCGGCCCCAGCACATGCTGCTGGCCGACCACCTCGGCCAGCGAGCGCGGGCGCAGGCGTTCGGCCAGGGGCTGGTGGGAGGCGGCGGAGGACTTCATGGCGGCGGCAATCGGCAAGGCAGGGCCATGATCGTAGCGGGCTTGTGGCCCCCGGGCGGGCTTTCTATGATGGTCCCCCACCCACGCCAGAGCCGCCCTGCGTCCCCACGGCAGCCGCAACGGCCTGAACAACCACCGACAAGGAGTCCCCCATGAGCGTGCGCATCGTCCGCCTCGGCAGCCCGCGTACCCCCGACGAGGGCACGCGCATCGGCACCGTGCGCCGGCCGCCGCGCGGCGTGCCCAAGGAACAGTTCGCGGCGCAGGACTGGTACGACGTGTGGTACCCCAACCTCTCGCCCAGCCCCGAGACCGTCAAGCTCGCCCAGGCGGCGCAGACGCCCCGGGAATGGACCGCCTTCACCCAGCAGTTCCGGCGCGAAATGGCCACGCCCGACAACCGCCACACCCTGGCACTGCTCGCCACGCTGTCCCAGCAGTCCAACTTCTCGGTGGGCTGCTATTGCGAGGACGAGGCGCATTGCCACCGCTCGGTGCTGCGCGACCTGCTGGCCGAGGCCGGGGCGCGCATTGAACCCTGACGGCCCGGCCAAGGACGAGCCGCTGGACGCGCTGCTGCGCCGCGTGCGCGCCTGCACCCTGTGCGCGCCCCACCTGCCGCTGGGCCCGCGCCCGGTACTGCAGGCCGCGGCGGGAGCGCGCCTGCTGATCGCGGGCCAGGCGCCGGGGCGCAAGGTGCATGCCTCGGGCATTCCCTTCGACGACGCCAGCGGCGAGCGGCTGCGCGCCTGGCTGGGCCTGTCGCGCGCGGTGTTCTACGACCCGACGCGGGTGGCCATCCTGCCCATGGGGTTCTGCTACCCGGGCCGTGGCCCGTCGGGCGATGCACCGCCGCGCCCCGAATGCGCACCCGCCTGGCGCGCGGCGCTGCTGGAGCGCCTGCCGCGCGTGGCGCTCACCGTGGCCCTGGGCCAGTACGCGCTGGCCTGGCACCTGCCGCATGCGCGGCATGGCGTCACCGCCGCCGTGCGCGACTGGCAACGCTGGCTTGCAGGCCCGGGGCCGCACACCATCGCCCTGCCCCACCCCAGCCCGCGCAACAACGGCTGGCTGCGGCGCAACCCGTGGTTCGAGGCCGAGCTGCTGCCCCTGGTGCGCGCCCGCGTGGCGGTCGTGCTGACCGAAGATTGAAGCCTTTTGGGCCGCCAGCGCCCTGCCATCAAGCGCAAGCAGCTATTAATTAAATAGCATTCACTGTTTCAACACGTCCGCGCCGGCGGGCGGCTGGAAGCGGAAGCTGTCCGCCGCCAAGGCGGGGTTGAGCTGCATGCCCGCAAAGCGGATCAGCGAGCGCTGGCCGAAGCTGTCCAGGATGTCCAGCGCCGCGAGCCGGCCGCCCTCGAAGCCCACGCGCACGCTCTTGAGCTGGCCGTCCCTGGCCTTCGGCGTGGCCAGCACCCACTGCAGGCCGTCCTGCTCGGGCGCGGATTCCAGCGTGTAGTCGGCGCGCAGCGCGGCCAGGTCGGGCGCGGAGGCCAGCAGCGCCGCGGGCGTGCTGCCCAGGGCCTTGTCCTGCGCGCGCTGCGTGACCTGGTTCAGGTCCACGTCGTAGAGCCACAGGGTCTGCCCATCGGCCACGATGGTCTGCTCGAACGGCTTCTTGTAGACGAACTTGAAGCGCCCCGGGCGCTGGAACTCGAAGCTGCCGCTCGATGTCTTGGTGCGCGCGGCCTGCCCCTCCTTGGGCGGCGAGGTCACGGCCTGCGTGAAGTCGGCCCGTCCGCTGTGGGCAGTCTTCATGAAGTTCTCAAGGTCTTTCAGGCCATCAGCCCATGCAGAGCAAGCGCCAGCAGCTATCAAAAACGCAACAAATGTCTTCTTCAACGCAGTTTCTCCATGCAAGAGGCGCGGCAGGGCAGTGCCCCACCGGGGTTCAGGCGGCTCACTCGGCGCGCGCCGGCACCAGCACCTCGCGCTGGCCGCTGCTGGTGAGCGCGCTCACCAGGCCGGCCTTCTCCATATCTTCGAGCAGCCGCGCCGAGCGGTTGTAACCAATGCGCAGCTTGCGCTGCACGTAGGAGATGCTGGCCTTGCGGTCCTTGAGCACCACCTGCACGGCCTGGTCGTACATCGGGTCCTTCTCGCCGCCGCCCTCGCCGTCGCCCAGGCCCAGGCCGCCGTCGTCGCCGTCCACGGTGCCGCCTTCGAGCACGCCGTCGATGTAGTCCGGCTCGCCCTGCTCCTTGAGGTAGCTGACGACGCGGTGCACCTCCTCGTCGCTCACGAAGGCCCCGTGCACGCGGATCGGCAGGCCCGTGCCGCTGGCCATGTAGAGCATGTCGCCCATGCCCAGCAGCGCCTCGGCGCCCATCTGGTCGAGGATGGTGCGGCTGTCGATCTTGCTGCTGACCTGGAAGGCGATGCGCGTGGGAATGTTGGCCTTGATCAGGCCGGTGATCACGTCCACGCTGGGGCGCTGCGTGGCCAGGATCAGGTGGATGCCGGCGGCGCGCGCCTTCTGCGCCAGGCGGGCAATGAGTTCCTCGATCTTCTTGCCCACCACCATCATCAGGTCGGCCAGCTCGTCGATCACCACCACGATGTGCGGCAGCCGCTCCAGCGGCTCGGGCTGTTCAGGCGTGAGGCTGAAGGGGTTGGGGATCGACTCCTCGCGCGCCTTGGCCTCGTCGATCTTGGTGTTGTAGCCGGCCAGGTTGCGCACGCCGAGCTTGCTCATGAGCTTGTAGCGCCGCTCCATCTCGGCCACGCACCAGTTCAGGCCGTGGGCGGCCTGCTTCATGTCGGTGACCACGGGGCACAGCAGGTGCGGAATGCCTTCGTAGACCGACATTTCCAGCATCTTGGGGTCGATCATCAGCAGGCGCACGTCGCGCGCCTCGGCCTTGTACAGCAGCGAGAGGATCATGGCGTTGATCCCCACCGACTTGCCCGAGCCCGTGGTGCCCGCCACCAGGCAGTGCGGCATCTTGGCCAGGTCCGCCACCACGGGCGCGCCCACGATGTCCTTGCCCAAGCCCATGGTCAGCATGCTCTTGGCGTCGTGGTAGACCTGCGAGCCCAGGATCTCCGACAAGCGGATGGTCTGGCGCTTGGCGTTGGGCAGCTCCAGCGCCATGAAGTTCTTGCCCGGAATGGTCTCGACCACGCGGATGGACACCAGCGACAGCGAGCGCGCCAGGTCCTTGGCCAGATTGACGATCTGCGAGCCCTTCACGCCCGTGGCGGGCTCGATTTCGTAGCGCGTGATCACCGGGCCGGGCATGGCGGCCACCACCGTGACCTCCACGCCGAAGTCCTTGAGCTTCTTCTCGATCAGGCGGCTGGTCATCTCCAGCGTCTCGGGCGACACGGTCTCCTGGCGCGCCTGCGCCGCGTCCAGCAGGTCCACCTGCGGCAGCTTGCTGTCGGGCATGTCGCTGAACAGGGGCTTCTGGCGCTCCTTCACCACGCGCGTGCTCTGCGGCACCTCGGCCAGCACGGGCTCGATGATCGTGACCGGCTGCGGGTGCTGCACCTCGATCTCGTGGCGCTCTTCCTGCACGCCCTCCTCGCGCTCGCGCGCGGCGCGCCGGCCCACGGCCACGTCCTTGGCCTTCTCGCGCTGGGCCCGGCCCGACTGCACGAGCGCGTCGATGCGCCCGCCCAGGCGCTCGGCCAGGTGCCCCCAGGAAAAGCGGAACACCAGCGCCGCGCCCAGCACCACCAGCATCACCCCGCCCAGGCCCGAGCCCGTGAAGCCCAGCCATTTCACGGCCAGCGGCCCCATCACATAGCCCAGCATGCCGCCGGCATGGCCGGGCAGCAGGCCCTCGAAGCGGTACAGCCGCGACCATTCCAGCGCCGTGCTGGCGCACAACAACAGTGCCAGGCCGCCCCAGAACAGTGCACGCCGCAGCCAGGGGCCGTGGGACGAGGCGCCCCGCCCCGGTTCGCCGCCGCGCATCCAGCGCGCCAGCGACGACAGCCAGGCGCGCACGCCCGCGGCCACGCACCACCAGACAGAAAAGCCCAGGATGAAATAGCTGCCATCGGCCAGCCAGGCGCCCAGGCGCCCCACCCAGTTGGACAACGGCTGCCCGTCGCCCGCGCCGGAGGTGGACCAGGCCGCGTCCTGCGCGGAGTAACTTGTGAGTGCCAGCAGCCAAAAGACCAGGGTCAGCAGGCCCAGGATGAGGCTGATTTCGTGACCGAAGCGCGCCGCACCGGACCGCGGCGCCGACTTGCCGGCAGAGGATGCGTTCAGTGTGTTGAGGGAATACGTCATGGGATAAGTGCGCGCAAGCTTACCGCATGGCAGCCGCGCGCCGCAGCCGGCGCCGGGCCCCGGCCGGGGGCGCCGCTGCCTCCATGAGAGCACGCGCGTGCAGCGCCTTCATGACAGGCCTGGCATTGCGCGCCATGCACCCATCCACGCGCTGTTATTCACCGCTTCATACAATGGCCACGATTGGCAACCGGACGGCGACGACCCCGCGGCCCGGTTGAAACTGGAGGGGCCGCCCCTCATGTCCCCTAGGTCGCCCGGCCATCGGGCGCGACAACCTTACTTCCCTACCATGTCCACTACCCAACACGCCAAAGTCATGATCCTCGGCTCCGGCCCTGCGGGCTACACCGCCGCCGTCTATGCCGCCCGCGCCAACCTCGACCCGGTGCTCATCACCGGGATCGCCCAGGGCGGCCAGCTCATGACCACGACCGAGGTGGACAACTGGCCGGCCGACGTGAACGGCGTGCAAGGCCCCGAGCTGATGCAGCGCTTCCTGGAGCATGCCGAGCGCTTCAAGACGCAGATCGTGTTCGACCACATCAACCAGGTGGACCTGTCCAAGCGCCCGTTCACGCTCAAGGGCGACAGCGGCACCTACACCTGCGACTCGCTCATCATCGCCACGGGCGCATCGGCCAAGTACCTGGGCCTGCCCTCCGAGGAGGCCTTCATGGGCCGGGGCGTGTCGGCCTGCGCCACCTGCGACGGTTTCTTCTACCGCGAGCAGGACGTGTGCGTGATCGGCGGCGGCAACACCGCCGTGGAAGAGGCGCTGTACCTGTCCAACATCGCCCGCAAGGTCACGCTGGTGCACCGCCGCGACAAGTTCCGCGCCGAGCCCATCCTGGTGGACAAGCTCATGGAGAAGGTCGCCGCCGGCAAGATCGAGCTCAAGACCTTCTTCACGCTCGACGAGGTGCTGGGCGACGACAGCGGCGTGACCGGTATCCGCATCAAGCACACGGAAGACGGCCATACCGAGGACATCGCCCTGCAGGGATGCTTCGTCGCCATCGGCCATGCCCCCAACACCGAGATCTTCCAGGGCCAGCTGGCCATGGAAAACGGCTACCTCATCACGCAGGGCGGCCTCAAGGGCTTCGCCACGCAGACCAGCGTACCCGGCGTGTTCGCCGCCGGCGACGTGCAGGACCATGTGTACCGCCAAGCCATCACCAGCGCCGGCACCGGCTGCATGGCGGCCCTGGACGCGCAGCGCTTCCTGGAACAGCAGCAATAAGGCCGGGGCCCCGCCGCCCCTCCAGCCAGCTCCTGCCCGGACGCCCGTGCGGGGGCTTTTTTCCGATCGGGCTATAATCTGCGGCTTTGCCGAATCTGGCGCCTTGTCAAAAGGGCTTTCGGTTCGGCAATCGGGCTACCGCCACCCGTTCAAACTGGCGAGGTGAGGCTGGCGGCACGCCCTGCTCCCGCGGGGGTCCAGCGCCGACAGCCGTTGCAACTTTCGGAGTGTCCTGATGGCACGCGTATGTGAAGTAACGGGCAAGAAGCCCATGGTGGGAAACAACGTCTCCCACGCCAACAACAAGACCAAGCGCCGTTTCCTGCCCAACCTGCAGTACCGCCGTTTCTGGGTGGAAAGCGAGAACCGCTGGGTGCGCCTGCGTGTTTCCAGCGCCGCTCTGCGTCTGATCGACAAGAACGGTATCGACTCCGTGCTCGCAGACATGCGTGCCCGTGGCCAAGCCTAATTTCCTGAAGGAGAAACACGATGGCTACTAAAGGCGGACGCGAAAAGATCAAGCTGGTGTCCACGGCCGCGACCGGTCACTTCTACACCACCACCAAGAACAAGAAGACGATGCCCGAGAAGATGTCGATCATCAAGTTCGACCCCAAGGCTCGCAAGCACGTCGAGTACAAGGAAGCCAAGCTGAAGTAATTCAGCCCCGGCCTTCCCGCCAAAGCCGCCCGGCATGACGCCCGGCGGCTTTTTTCTTGCCCATGAAAAAAAGCCGCACCCCATGCGGGGTGCGGCGTTCAATGGTTCATGGCCCCTCTACCGAGGGGCGGCATGGGTCAGGCATGGGCGGCGCGCAGGCGCTGCGAGAACTCCCGCAGCGCGGCGATGCCGCTTTCCTCCGCCCGGTGGCACCAGGCCTGCAGCTCGGCGGTGAGCTGGTCGCGCGACTGCGAGGTGTTGAGCCAGAGCTGGCGCAGCTCTTCGCGCATGGTCACCATCTTGTCGAGCACGGGGTGGGCAGCGCGCACCTCGGCCAGGCTGGGCCGGGCTCGTGCGGGCACCTTCTCAGCGTCGCGGTGCAGCCAGCGCTTGGCCGTCTTGAGCGCCGATACGTCGGCCTTGCGCGCCTTCAGGGCCGCGATCTCGTCCCTGCAGGCCTGGCGCACGCCGCGCGCGTAGCCGGCCATCACCTCGTAGCGGTTGGCGATGAGGGCCTCCAGGGTCTTCTCGTCCGCCACGGGGCGCATGGCCCCCAGCTTCAGCCGGGGCGGCAGCTTCTTCACCCGGGCCCAGCCCAGGCGCTGCAGCACGCTGATGTAGAGCCAGCCCACGTCGAACTCATACGGCTTGACCGAGAAGCGGGCCGAGGTGGGGTAGGTGTGGTGGTTGTTGTGCAGCTCCTCGCCGCCGATCACGATGCCCCAGGGCACGAGGTTGGTGGAGGCGTCCTGCGCCTCGAAGTTGCGGTAGCCCCAGTAGTGGCCCACGCCATTGACCACGCCCGCGGCCCAGAACGGAATCCACAGCATCTGCACGGCCCACACGGTGGCACCGACGGCGCCGAACAGCACCAGGTTGAGGACCAGCATCAGGGCCACGCCGTGCCAGGTGAAGCGGCCGTAGACCTGGCGCTCCATCCAGTCGTCGGGCGTGCCGTGGCCGAACTTCTGCAGCGTCTCGGCGTTCTTCGCCTCGGCGCGGTACAGCTCGGCGCCGCGCCACATCACGGTGCCCAGGCCGCGCGTCTGCGGGCTGTGCGGGTCGTCCGGCGTTTCGCACTTGGCGTGGTGCTTGCGGTGGATGGCCACCCACTGCCGGGTCACCATACCCGTGCCCAGCCACAGCCAGAAGCGGAAGAAATGCGACGGAACCGGCCCCAGGTCCAGCGCCCTGTGGGCCTGCGAGCGGTGCAGGAAGATGGTCACGGCGGCGATCGTGACGTGGGTGGTGGCCAGCGTGTAGAGCACGATCTGCCACCAGGCCAAATCCCACAGCCCATGGGCCAGCCAGTCGATGCCGGCATTCAGCACGGCGCCATCAGGTAACAACATACAAAAGCCTCGATCACCAAAACCGCCGCACGCCCCACGCGGCGCAGCGCATCCTATTAGGCACCACCCGCAGCTAACAGGCGCAGTACCCCAACCGCCAGCCGGGCCATTGGGCGCCGGCTACGGCCGGGGCGTGGAACGCCGTCAGCCCCTGCGCATCCAGACGGCGGCGAAGAATCCGTCCGTCTGGTGCAGATGCGGCCACAGCCGCAGATATCCAGTGCCGCTAGCGCCGCCATGGCTCAGGCTGGCGGCATCCGGCACCTTGAGCTGCGTGAGCAGTTCCCCCGCGTCCAGCGGCGTGAAGTCCGCATGGGCAGCACCGAAGGCCTCGGCAATGGCCTCGTTTTCCTGCGGCAGCATGCTGCAGGTGGCATAGACCAGGCGGCCGCCGGGCTTGACCAGCCGCGCGGCGCTTTCCAGGATGGCCGCCTGCTTGGCGGCCGTCTCCTGCAGCGCCTCGGGCGACTGGCGCCACTTCAGGTCCGGGTTGCGGCGCAGCGTGCCCAGGCCGGAGCATGGCGCATCGACCAGCACGCGGTCGATCTTGCCCGCCAGGCGCTTGATGCGCTCGTCGCGCTCGTGGGCGATGGCCGCCGGGTGCACGTTGGACAGGCCGCTGCGCGCCAGGCGCGGCTTGAGCGCCTCCAGCCGGTGGGCCGACACGTCGAAGGCATACAGCCGCCCGGTGCTGCGCATGGCGGCGCCAATCGCCAGCGTCTTGCCGCCGGCGCCGGCGCAAAAATCCACCACCATCTCGCCGCGCTTGGCGTCCAGCAGCAGCGCAAGCAGCTGCGAGCCCTCGTCCTGCACCTCGATCGCGCCGCGCGTGAACGCATTCAGCTTGGCGAGCGCAGGCTTGCCCGCCACGCGCAGGCCCCAGGGAGAATACGGCGTTACTACCGTTTTAATAGCTGCTTGCGCAAGCTCCTTCTGCACCTGGTCGCGTTTTTCCTTCAAGGCGTTGACGCGCAGGTCCAGCGGCGCGGGCTGGGCCAGGCTGTCGGCCAGGGCCCAAAAGCCCTCCTCGCCCAGTTGCTCCTTGAGGGGCGCCACCAGCCATTCGGGCAGGTTATGGCGGTGCGGGGCCAGCAGGTCGCCGGGCTGCACGGCGTCGCACTGGTCGAGCCAGGTCTTTTCCTGCTCCGACAGCGCGCTCTTCACAAAGTCGCGCAGGCCATGAAAGCCCAGGATGGCCAGGCGCCTCTCCTTGGGCCCCGAGCCCGAGCGCGCCAGCTGCTCGAACAGCAGCTTCTTGCGCAGCACGGTGTAGACGGTTTCGGAGAGCGTGGCGCGCTCGCGCGGGCCCAGCGCACGGTGGTCGCGGAAGTAGCGCGCCACCACGGCGTCGGCCGGGTGTTCAAAGGTGAGGACCAGCCTGACGAGTTCGGCGCAGGCGTCCAGAAGGGCTTTGGGATGCATGCCGCGATTGTCCCATCTTGTACCCTGTCGACCACGGCCGCCGTTGCCTGCACGCCCGGGCACGGTCCTTCCTGCATTTCCCCCAAAAACCATGAACGACGACGACCTGCCCCCCATGACCAGCACGCCGCCCGGCCTGTACCGCCACTACAAAGGCGGGATGTACGAGGTGATCGCCACCGCGCGCCACAGCGAAACGCTGGAGCCCATGACCGTGTACCGCGCCCTCTACGGCGAGCGGGGCCTGTGGGTGCGGCCCGCGGCCATGTTCAACGGCACGGTGCTCATCGACGGCCAGGCCCGGCCGCGCTTCGCGCGCAGCGAGCCGTCGACTGAGGATTAATGCAAAAACAACCTCTAGCGCTTACCCAGAAAGCGCCAATAGCTATGATTAGCGTAGCAGCTTCGCCAGCACGGCGCGCGGGTAGATCACATGCTCCTGCGTGAGCACGCGGGCCGCCAGCGCCTCTGCCGTGTCGTCCGGCAGCACAGGCACCACGGCCTGGTCCAGGATGGGCCCCACGTCGAGTTCGGCCGTCACGTCATGCACCGTGCAGCCCGCAAACCTGCAGCCCGCGTCGATGGCACGCTGGTGCGTGTGCAGGCCCGTGAAGGCCGGCAGCAGCGAGGGGTGGATGTTCACGATCCGGCCCGCGAAATGCTGCACGAAGCCCGGAGTGAGGATGCGCATGAAGCCCGCCAGCACCACCAGAGACGGCTCGTAGGCGTCGATGGCCTGGGCCAGCGCGGCGTCGAAGGCCTCGCGCGTGGCGTAGGCCTTGTGGTCCAGCACCTGGGTGGCAACGCCCTCGGCCGATGCCAGCGCCAGGCCCTTGGCGTCGGCCCGGTTGCTCAGCACGGCGGCCACGCGGACGCCGTGGCGGCCCGCCCAATCCTGCTGCTGTGCGGTGCGAACGATGGCCGCCATGTTGGAGCCGCCACCTGAGATCAAAATCACGATGTTCTTCATTTGACGGAAATTATCCCCCGCCCATGCCCTTCGACGCCCGTACCCGCCCCCTGACGCCCGCCGAGGCCCGCGTGCTGGCCACGCTGCTGGAGAAATCCCGCACCGTGCCCGACAGCTACCCGCTCACCCTCAACAGCCTGTCGGCCGGCTGCAACCAAAAAAGCAGCCGCGACCCGGTGATGCAGCTGTCCGACGGCGAGGTGCAGGAGGCGCTGGACGGCCTGCGCCGGCTGGCGCTGGTGGTGGAGATCGGCGGCGCCCGCGTGGCCCGCTGGGAACACAACTTCCCGCGCGGCGTGGGCGTGCCCGACCAGTCCGCCGTACTGCTGGGCCTGCTGATGCTGCGCGGCCCGCAGACCGCGGGCGAGTTGCGCATCAACGCCGAGCGCTGGCACCGCTTTGCCGACATCTCCTCGGTCGAGGCCTTCCTGGACGAGTTGCAGGAACGCTCGGACGAGAAGGGCGGCCCGCTGGTCACGCTGCTGCCGCGCGCCCCCGGCGCGCGCGAGCAGCGCTGGGCCCACCTGCTGTGCGGGCCGGTGGATGCCGCCGCCATGGCGCAGTCCCCCGCGCCCGCCGCCGAGGGCGGCGACGGCACCCTGGCGCAACGCGTGCGGGCGCTGGAGTCCGAGGTGGCCCAGCTGCGCGCCACCGTGCTGCGCCTGTGCGAGCAACTGGGCGTGGCCGCGGACGACGACGCCCAGCCCTAGCCGCCGGCGCGGCAGTGTCACGGTGCGGACAGGGAGGAAAAGCACGCCCGTGCTACAACCGCCGCTTCACTGGAGACACCGTATGGATCTTGCATTCACCCCCGAAGAGCAGGCCTTCCGCGCAGAGGTACGCGCCTGGGTGCGCACCCACCTGCCGCAGGACATCGCCCACAAGGTGCACCACGCGCTGCGCCTGACCAAGGACGACATGCAGCGCTGGGCCAAGATCCTGGGCGCCCAGGGCTGGCTGGGCTACGGCTGGCCCCAGGAGTTCGGCGGCCCCGGCTGGAACGCCGTGCAAAAGCATTTGTTCGAGGAGGAATGCGCCCTGGCCGACGCGCCGCGCATCGTGCCCTTCGGCCCGGTGATGGTGGCGCCCGTCATCATGGCCTTCGGCTCGCCCGCGCAGCAAAGGCGCTTCCTGCCCGGCATCGCCAGCGGCGAGGTGTGGTGGAGCCAGGGCTACAGCGAGCCGGGCGCGGGCTCCGACCTGGCCAGCCTGAAGACCCGCGCCGAGCGCGTGGGCGACAAATACATCGTCAACGGCCAGAAGACCTGGACCACGCTGGGCCAGCATGGCGACTGGATGTTCAACCTGGTGCGCACCAGTACCGAGGGCAAGCCGCAGACGGGCATCAGCTTTCTGCTGCTGGACATGAAGAGCCCCGGCGTGACGGTGCGGCCCATCAAGCTGCTGGACGGCGAGTGCGAGGTCAACGAGGTGTTCTTCGACAACGTCGAGGTGCCGGCCGACCAGCTCATCGGCGAGGAAAACAAGGGCTGGACCTACGCCAAGCACCTGCTGAGCCACGAGCGCACCAACATCGCCGACGTGAACCGCAGCAAGCGCGAACTGGAGCGCCTCAAGCGCATCGCCAAGGCCGAGGGCCTGTGGGACGACGCGCGCTTTCGCGACCAGATCGCGCTGCTGGAGGTGGACATCGTGGCGCTGGAGATGCTGGTGCTGCGCGTGCTCTCCGCCGAGAAGAGCGGCAAGAACCCGCTGGACATCGCGGGCCTGCTGAAGATCCGCGGCAGCGAGATCCAGCAGCGCTACGCCGAGCTGATGATGCTGGCAGCCGGCCCCTTCGCCCTGCCCTTCATCGAAGAGGCCATGGAGGCGGGCTGGCAGGGCGACTTCCCCGGCGGGGCCGTGGCCCACGCGCCGCTGACCAGCACCTACTTCAACATGCGCAAGACCACGATCTACGGCGGCAGCAACGAAGTGCAGCGCAACATCGTGGCGCAGACCGTGCTGGGCTAAGGAGAACACACATGGACTTCGATTTTTCCGACGACCAGCAGTCGCTGCGCGACGCCGTGCGCAAGTGGGTGGACAAGGGCTATGCCTTCGAGCGCCGCCGCGCCATCGTCGCCGCGGGCGGCTTCGACCGCACGGCCTACGGCGAGCTGGCCGCGCTGGGCCTGACGGCCCTGACCGTGCCCGAGGCCCATGGCGGCCTGGGCCTGGGCGCCGTGGATGCCATGGTCGCCATGGAAGAGCTGGGCCGCGGCATCGTGCTGGAGCCGCTGGCCCAGGCCTTCGTCGCCGCCAGCGTGCTCGGCCACTGCGCCGGCGCCGACGTGCAGGCCGCCTGGCTGCCGCGCATCGCCAGCAGCGAGGCCCTGGTGGTGCTGGCGCACCAGGAACGCAAGGCGCGCTACCGCCTGGACGTTTGCGAGGCAAAAGCGGCCACAACGCCCGATGGATATGCGCTGACAGCTACTAAAAGCATAGTACCCGCCGGTGACCAGGCCGACGCCTTCCTGGTCCCCGCCCAGCTGGAGGGCCGCATCGCCCTCTTCCTGGTGGAACGCGCCGCCACGGGCGTGGCCACGCGCGGCTACGGCACGCAGGACGGCGGCCGCGCCGCGGAACTGGCGCTGACGAACGCCCCCGCCACCCTGGTCGCCATCGACGGCCTGGCCGCGCTGGAGCTGGCGGTGGACACCGGCATCGCCGCCCACTGCGCCTACGCCGTGGGCGTGATGGAACAGACCCTGGCCGCCACCGCCGACTACCTGAACCAGCGCCGGCAGTTCGGCGTGCCCATCGCCAGCTTCCAGGCCCTGCGCCACCGCGTCGCCGACATGAAGATGCAGTTGGAGCTGGCCCGCTCCATGAGCTACTACGCCAGCCTGAAGCTGGGCGAGGAGCCCAGCGAGCGCCGCCGCGCCCTCTCGCGCGCCAAGGTGCAGCTGGGCCAGTCCATGCGCTTCGTGGGCCAGCAGGCCGTGCAGCTGCACGGCGGCATCGGCGTGACGGATGAGTACATCGTCAGCCACTACTTCAAGACGCTCACCCAGCTCGAAATCGCCTGGGGCGACACGCTGCACCACCTGGGCGAGGTATCGGCGCGGATGCAAGAGACGGCGGGGGTGTTTGCCTGAGCGAGGGAAGCTGACCAACAGGCCTGGCGCTCGAGCACCATTCATAAAAAAAAGCCCCGCAGGTGTCATGCCTGCGGGGCTTTTTTTCTGAGCGGACCACACATCAATGGCGATGTTCGCGCTCTTCATGCCCGTGCATTGCTGCACGCTTTTTGTCATCCAAGACATTCACCGTAATTCCATTTGGCAACGTCATATCGCCTGCACGCTGCCCCGGCTTGCACTCGCCCAGCCACCGGCCCTCGAAGAGGCGACGGCCGGTATTGTCCATCGGTGTCTGCGCATACTTCACTTCGTAGGCTCCGCGGTAGGAGGTTTCCAGATCGCCTTGCAACTCCATGCGGGTTTCCACACGGTTGTCGTGCACATAACATACTGTCCGGATGTCATGTCCCCCTCCAGCACTTGGGGCACGGCGTGTGATCTTCACCTCGCCACAGCTGCGTCCAGGCTTGATGGGTAATAGCATATAGGCATCATCCTCCTTGCGCGTGCACTGCAGCACCGTTTGCGGCTTGGAGGACGCCTGCCCGTGACGTTTCAGAACCAGATCGTCACTGCGCTCCGTAACTTCCCATAGACCGCTCTTGCGCGCAGGCAACGTGGGTTTAGAGCCTTCCTTTTTCGCTCTCACAGGAGCCTCATGTGCCTCGCCATACGCTGGCAGCAGGGCCGCCCCTATGAATAGCACCATCACCCACCGGAAATTTCGCATTCCCCAGCCTCCCAATCCCTTTTGAAAAGTGCAATCGCAGCCCCTCTTGGAAAGGAAAAAGCCAGTGGCATCCCAAGATGCCGCTGGCCTCAAGAAGCGACCGCGCGCCGTATTACCAGACGCGGCGTCGGCTCACACCGATGGCAAATAGCCCCATCAGGGTTGAGAGAGCGATAAGCCCCCACTCGCTCAAGGTAGGAATCGCAGAGGTGGTGCCCACGGGCCCCACGACCACAGCCCCACCAGGGCCAGCCCCAGGCACCGGCACGACATTGCCAGTGGTGCCCGATGTAGGCGCAGCGTTGGTGCTATTGCCGGTCACCTTGATGCTTACCGATTTGCCAGGCACATTGTCAGCGGGATCATTGGGCGTTCCACTGATCGGGCAAATCACCTTCTTTCCAATCGGCACATCAGCAGGAGCCGTCCAATTCGCCCCATCCATAGTGCACTGCCCCACCGTCACGCCAGCCGGTAATCCACTGATGCTACAGGTCGCACCGATCGCCACCGTCGAGCCCTGGTTCGTGCAGGAATACTCCGAGCCTGCCGGCAGGGGCTGGCCATAGGGCATTGATGTGGGCACTTTGCTGACATCGGGCACCAAATCCGCCAGCAGCGCCGTCAGCACCAATTGGCCTGTTGAAGGCGTTACACCAGTGCCGCTGATAGGGTAGTAACCATTGTTGACCGAATCGGCATTGGTGTTCGCAGGAACACGCACCGTCATCGTGAAGGTGCCAGATTCGCCTGGCTGCAAGGTCCCAATCGTGCAGGAGGCCTGCCAAGGCGTATCCACCGATGCGGGCTCCACGCCCGTCGGCGCAGCGCATGCTCCTCCACCGAATGTGGGGTTCGTGATACCGACAAAGGTGGTCCGCTGCTTGTCACTCAGGTTTCGAATATTGGACGTGACCGGCAAGGAGGGCTCGACCACCACACCGTTTACAGTGGTCGTGCCGTTGTTGGTGTAGGTGTAGGTGTAGGTGATGTCGGTCCACGTGCCACCCGCGTCGTGAGAGTACACGGCCTTCGGGCCTTCGGCGGTGATCCACAGCGTATCTGCCAAGCCCGACTCGATCTCGGTGCGCACATCCCGCAAGTAAAACGCCCCCGCATGCAAAGTGTCTGCACAGCCGGCAGCCGTCACGCGCAACTGGACCTTATCCCCCGCCGCGATGTCGCTGGCGTCAAGAGGAATGTCATAGTCCACCCAATTGGTAGTGGAGTAGGCATTACCGGCAATCGTGACGGAGGACCATTGCACACCGGCCTGCGCCGCATAGTTATACGAGGTGTAGAGCACTTTCTCTGTGGGAGTACCGGCGTTCTTCACCACATCGATGAAATAGTACGGAAGCCTTTCACCCGTGTGGCCCGCACTTTCCAGCATGGGCGCCCCCAAAAAGCGCAGGTGCACTTTGTTTTTGCCGTGAACGGGGTGCAAATCAATGTCCGCATTCGCCACCGTGAATTCCTGCTGTATTGAACTGGCACGTGTTCGATCGCCTCCGGGATTGGTGAGATTGCCGCCTCGGGCAGGATTGTTAATGCGTGCCACAAAGCCCGGCCAATGCAAGTTGCCGCCATTGGCTGGCGTACCGGAAGCAGCAGCACCCAGCACGGCAGACTGGGATGTGTACTGATTTACATCCTTTTCCGTCATGCCCAAATCTGCAAAATTTTTGGGAATCAGGGGAGCGGCGGCAGTCCCCATAACGGCACGCTTGTAGCCGTGAGGACTCCAAGCTACAGAAAGATCGTTGTTTGCGAAATTACCATCCTGAATGCTCGCTGCGCCTGCCGCCGAGGCCAGCATCAAACCTGTGGTCGCAGCAGTAAACGCCAATAATTGTGAGCATCTGCTCGTGAATTTTCTGAATTTCATTTAAATCGCTCCTCTGATTGATAAACACCGATAAAAAGTTCATCGCACGTATCCCGCGCTGCGCATGGCAAGCAAGAGCGCTCGCAGGCCATCCGCCCCTCCCCAGCCAGCACGATTCACACCTCAATGTCCCTCGGTTTTTGGCCCGCTTCTGCGCGCCGCCATTGTTCCGTTGCGCAATCTATAGTTTCAAATTGTTGAGAATCACCTTCGAACGCACCATATGCAAAAACTCACGAGCGCACATATTTTTCGGAAAACCACACTTATTAACGATTTTGTCTGATGCCAAGCATGCCCCCCTTAGACTAGGGCAGTAAAAGTTTCAACCCCTACTGGAATCCCTCCGAAGTACACGTAGCGATTTAGACGACAAACACCAACCCCTTGCCAAACACCGCCCGCACCGGCAGCGCCATGCCGGTGGCCTCCTGCGTCTTGCGCCGCAGGCGGGTGAGTTGCGATTCGATGCGGTGGTAGCCGTCCTCCGCGCCGTCCACGCCCATGGCCTCGGTCAGCGCCTGCTTGGTCACCAGGCCGCCGCGGGTGGCCAGGAGGTGCCCCAGCAATTCCAGCTCACGGGTGGTCAAGGCGACGGCCTGCAGGTTGGGCGCCACCAGCCGGGCGCCCGCCGTGTCCAGCCGCCAAGGCGCGGCGATGTCGGCCTGGGGATGCTGCCTGGCCTCGGCGCGGCGCAGCTGCGATCGGATGCCCGCCACCAGCTCGTTCATGTCGGCAGGCTTGACGAAATACTGCAGGGCGCCGGCATCCAGTCCCGCGATGCGGCTTTCCAGGTCGCCGCGCGCCGTGAGCACGACCACGGGCACGCCCTGCCGGGCCAGGCGCTGCACCAGGCTCAGGCCATCCTCGCCGGGCAAGCCCAGGTCGACGACGACGAGGTCGGCCCGCTCGCGCAGCAGCCGCACGTAGAAATCCTCTGCGGACTCGGCACCCCAGGCATGCATGCCGCTCTTGACGAGAAAGCGGCATACGTTGGAACGTATGTCTTCGTCGTCTTCAACCACCGCGACGGCGGAACTGGCGGGCGATAGCGTTTGCATGGCGAAACCTAATGATTGAAGGCATATTGATTGATTCAATCTTGCATCGCCATGCACAAAAAATCACAAAAACTCACAAATCAAGTGGACTACCCGTTGATGCATCCACTGAATACCGCGGTTTCACGGCTCCAGCCACCTCCATGCAGCAGGGGCGTTGCGCGCGCAAGGCCTTGCCTGGTGGGCACGGCCACGCCCGGCCAATGCGTTGGCGCCATGCCGGCACGCCGTTGACCTGTCTCAGGAAAGCAACACTGCACAGCAACCCTGGGCCCTGCGAGTGCCCCGGTGGCACGGTTGGCCGCCAACGCCACCCATTGATAGTAAAAACTGCCTCAAGCCCTTATCCCACAAGCGCAACAAGCTATACATTTTGATTAATACCATGAACCAGGACTCGTTCAGCCGGGCCGCCACCCTTGGCTTCCTCAGCTGGCTCGCCGCGTCGTTGGGGCTGGTGGCGCTGTGCATCTTTGGCTCCTCGCTGCTGTGGCCGACCGCGGCCGGGGTGCGGCTGGGAACCGACCTGCCGGTGCAGTTGCTGGAAGACCCCGCCGGCCGTTTCACGGCGGCCGAGGTGGCAGCACTGCCCGACGCGGCCTTCACCCCCCTGAACGGCCCGCTGAACGAGGGCTACAGCCGCAGCGTGTACTGGCTGCGCGCCAGCCCGCCCGTGGTGGCCGGCAGCGCGGACGACCCTTTGTGGCTGGAGATCACGCCGGCCTACCTGGACAAGGTGACGCTGTACCAGCCCGGGGGCGACGGCGCCACATGGCGGGGGCGCGACAGCGGCGACGACGTGCCCATGGCACAGCGCATACGCACGCGGCAACTCCTGTTCCCCGTCACCGAGGGGCGCCCCCTGATCCTGCGCGTGCAGACCACCAGCGCCTCGCACGCGTATCCCGTCGTACGGCGCAACAGCGCGCTGGTCGCCCACCTGGCCGGCGTGGAATGGTCGACGGGCGCGCACCTGGGCATCAGCCTGCTGCTGGCCCTGCTGCTGGGCGGCGCCGCGCTGGCACTGCGCATACGCGCGCTCACGGCCATGACGGCGTTCTCCGCGATGGCCTTCGTGCACAGCGTCAACGTGCAGGGCTATGCGTTGCTGTGGTTGCCCCAGACCTATGCGCACTGGAGCGACACGCTGGTCAGCGTGGGTGTTTTCCTGCTGCCGGCGGCCTCGGCCTGGCAGGTGCGCGAGGTGATGACGCGCGGCACCCGCTGGCGGCGCGTGGACCAGGTACTGGCCGTGCTGACGTTCGCCTCGCTGGCCTGCATTGCCAGCATCCCGCTGGGCTGGTACACGCCCTTTGCCGCGTTCGCGATCGCCGTGCCGTGGCTGTGCAGCATCCTGGCGTCCTGGGTGGGCTGGAGCAACATGCGCCGCGAAGGCCCTTCGCTGGTGGGCATCTTGCTGATGGTGCCCTACACCACCTATGCGCTGCTGGGGGGCTACGTCGCCATTGCCGCCATGGGCCTGGTGCCTGCGGCCATCCACACGGGCACCTACTGGCAGCTCATGGCCCTGCTGCTCAACATCGTGCTCGCGGTGGCCGTCGGGCTGCGCCTGGTCCAGCGGTTCCGCGCCTCCATCGTGCGGCAGGCGCAGCTGGTGGAGTCGCTGGGACGGTCCGAGCATTCGCTGGAAGAGCGGGTGCGCCTGCGCACCGAGGAGCTGCTGCACACCCAGAACGCACTGCAGGCGGCGCTGCACAGCGAGCGCACGATGCGCCTGGAGCAGCGCCAGTTTTTCAACATGGTGAACCATGAGTTCCGCACGCCGCTCACGGTGATCGACAGCGCGGCCACCGAGCAGTGGACGTTCCCCTCGGCCGAGATCAGCCCGCAGGTCGAGCGCGCGGCGCAGATCCGCCGCGCCTGCCGCCGCCTGACGGCGCTTGTGGAGAACTGCCTGGTCAGCGAGCGCCTGGACGCCCCCGGCTTCGCACTGCAGCCGGGCCTGGCCTCGGTCCCGGCCCTCGTCGAGGAAGCCGCGCAGCTCGTGCGCTGGTCGCCGCGCCACCAGCTGCGGCTGCTCATGCAGGATGCGCCAGCGCAGTGGGCCTGCGACCCCACTCTGGTGCACATCGCCCTGTCCAATCTGGTGGACAACGCGGTCAAGTACGCGCAGCCGGGGCAGATCCTCGTAGCCGCAGCCAGGAATGGGCAGGGCGCGCTGGAGCTGTCGGTCACGGATGAGGGCCCGGGGCTACCGCCCGATGCGGTGCAGTGGATCTTCGACCAGTTCGAGCGCGGCCACCGCACCGACCAGGCCCGGGGCTTCGGCCTGGGCCTGTGGATGGCCCGCCGGGTGGCGCGCCTGCACGGCGGCGACGTGCAGGTGCGCTCCGCGCCAGGAATGGGCACCTGCTTCACGCTCACCCTGCCCGCGCAAGCCCCCGCCGCCGGCACGTGGGAACCAGCGCCCGGCGAGGCGAATCCACGATAATGCCGGATTGCCCCGCGGGGCCTCGGCCCCGCGGTGCCCGCCACGGGCCTTTCATTTTTGCTGTTCCTCCATGAGCGCTACCGCCCCCCAAGCCGACCCCATCCGCAAGTACCTCGAAACCGCCCGCACGCAGATTGCCAAGAGCGAGTTGCGCGAAGCCGCCCAGACGTTGAACAAGGCCCAGCGCATCCTGCCCAATGACGCGCGCATCTTCATGATGGCGGGCCTGATGGCCGAGAAGTCGGGCAACGTGAAGGGCGCCTTCGAGGCCCTGCGCAAGAGCGTGGCCCTGGCCCCGGACTGG
The DNA here is from genome assembly GCF_059568935.1 of Diaphorobacter oryzae DSM 22780. Classification (NCBI taxonomy): domain Bacteria; kingdom Pseudomonadati; phylum Pseudomonadota; class Betaproteobacteria; order Burkholderiales; family Comamonadaceae; genus Diaphorobacter; species Diaphorobacter oryzae. Next base: position 356,403 of record NZ_JCANUL010000004.1, read on the forward strand.
GGCCCCGGACTGCTGGAGCTGGCGCTGCTGCTGGCGCGGCAAAACCAGTTCCAGGAAGCCGTAGAAACGGCCGAGAAGGTCGCCCAGCTGGAGCCCCGGAACCTGCTGGTGCTGGCCAGCGTGGTGGACATCGCGCACCGCGCGGGTCACGCCGAGATGGCCGTCAAGCACCTGCGGCGCGGCCTGGAGCTGGTGCCCGGCGACGTGCAGCTGCAGCGCCTGCTGGCCCGCGACCTCAACAACCTCGGCCAGTACGCCGAGGCGCTGGAGCTGTGGAACGGCCTGATCGCGCAGGATGCCAAGGACACGGAAGCCCTGATGGGGCGCGTGCTGACCCTGCTGGCCGCCGGCAAGCCCGCACAGGCGATTGCCGACACCACCACGCTGCTGGAGCTGGCCCCGGGTGACTCGGTCTATGCCTATTACAACGCGCTGGCCCACGGCATCACGCCGCCGCACCAGCCCATCGAGCTGAACCGCCACATCTTCGACGGCATGGCCGAGGTCTACGACCAGCACACGGTGCGCGGCCTGCGCTACCAGCTGCCCAAGATCGTGGCCGACAAGATCCTGGCGCGCTACCCCGAAAAGCGCCTCAACGTGCTGGACCTGGGCTGCGGCACGGGCCTGCTGGGCGTGTGCCTGGGTCGCATCGACGGCTTCCTGATCGGCGTGGACGTGTCCACCAAAATGATCGAACAGGCCCACCGCCACAAGGTGTACGACCGTTTCCACACGGTCAATCTGCTGGACGCGGTGCGCGAGACGCCGGGCTCGATCTACGAGGTGATCACGGCACTGGACGTGCTGATCTACACCGGCGACCTGACCGAAACCATCCCCAACGCACAGCGCATCCTGCTGCCCGCGGGCGATTTCTACTTCTCCTGCGAGACCGCGCCCGAAGAGGGCCCCGACCTCGTGCTGCAGGCCAACGGCCGCTATGCCCACAAGCGCAGCCATGTGCAGGAGCTGTGCCGCCAGGCCGGCTTCGAGTCGGTGGAGATCGAAGACCTGGTGCTGCGCTACGAGGGCGGAGAGCCCGTGCAGGGCTTCGTGGTGGCGGCCCGCAAGGCCGCCGCATAAGGCAAGGCCCCGGCCGCATCAGAGGCAAGACATGTCCGACCATCCGGTGATCGCCCTGGAGCAGGCGGCGCTTGAGCGCTGGTGCAACGGCGACCCGGACGGGTTTCTGGACCTCTGCGCGGACGATGTCGTCTATTTCGACCCGTTCCTGCCGGCGCGGCTGGACGGCTTCGAACAGCTCAAGGCGCATTACGACGGCCTGCGCGGCAAGATCTTCGCGCCGCGCCACACCATGATCCAGCCGCTGGTGCAGACCATCGGCGAGGTTGCCGTGCTGACCTTCCGTTTCGTGTCCTACAGCGGCAGCGAAGGCGCCGAAATGCGCTGGAACTGCACGGAGGTCTACCGGCAGCGCGGCGATCGCTGGCAGATCATCCAGACGCACTGGTCCTTCACCGCCGCGGGCCTCGGCTGACCCGCCCCAGGCGCGGCGGCTCAGCTCAGCAGCCGCGACGACTTGGGCACATGGGCCATGAGGAACTCCATCTGGTCCGCCAGGATGCGGCGGTTGCGCAGGATGAAGTCCTCCCACAGGCTGGGCACATAGGGCGTGTACAGCAGCGGCATATGGGCCTGTTCGGGCGTGCGCGGCCCCTTGCGGTGGTTGCAGGGACGGCAGGCGGTGACCACGTTCATCCAGTGGTCCGCGCCCTGCCTGGCGAAGGGCACGATGTGCTCGCGGGTCAGGTCATGTTCCTGGAAATGCCCGCCGCAATAGGCGCAGATGTTGCGGTCGCGCGTGAACAGTTTGGAGTTGGAGAGGCTGGGGCGCAGGTCGAAGGGGCTGATGCTGGGCACGCCGCGCGTGCCGATGATGCTGCTCACCGCGATCTGCGACTGCTCGCCCGAGATCGCGTTGTACCCGCCGCGAAACAGCGCGATCTGCCCGCCCAGCTCCCAGCGCACCTCGCCCGCGGCATAGTGCGTGACCGCCTGTTCAAGCGTTATCCACGATTGCGGCAGCCCCTGGGCCGACAGTTTCAAGACCTTCACCACACGCCTCCTGCAACTGAACACAAGAATCGGAACGCTGACGTCTCGCCGGCGGGCCCACCATGGGCACCCCGGTAGCGCACAATATACTCCTTTCCATGACAAATTGGCGTCAAGCGCTTGATGGACTTGCGCCAACCGCTATCAAAATAAAAGCACTGCGATGAAGATCTTCCGCGGCTTCCATCATCCTGACGTGGCACCCGCCTGCGCCCTCACCATCGGCAACTTCGACGGAGTGCACCGTGGCCACCAGGCCATGCTGGCCCTGCTCAACAACGAGGCGCAGCACCGCGGCGTGCACAGCTGCGTGCTGACCTTCGAGCCCCACCCGCGCGACTACTTTGCCGGCCGGCACAAACGCCCCGAGCTGGCGCCCGCACGCATTGGCACGCTGCGCGACAAGCTCTCGGAGCTGGCGCGCTGCGGCGTGCAGCAAACCGTGGTGCTGCCGTTCAACGACCGGCTGGCCCGCCAGTCGCCCCAGGCGTTCATCGAGGACGTGATCATCCAGGGCCTGGGGGCGCGCTACATCCTGGTGGGCGACGACTTCCGCTTCGGCGCCCAGCGCGCGGGCGACTACCAGCTGCTGGACACCACCGGCCGCGACCGCGGCTTCGACGTGGCGCGCATGAACAGCTACGAGGTGCACGGCCTGCGGGTGTCCAGCTCCGCCGTGCGCGACGCACTCGCCGCCGGCCGCATGGGCGACGCGGCGCGGCTGCTGGGCCGGCCCTACGCCATTTCCGGCCATGTGGTGCATGGCCGCAAGCTGGGCCGCACGCTAGGCCACTCGGCCGCCAGCGGCCCGCACCAGGACGGCTTTCGCACGCTCAACCTGCGCTTTGCGCACTGGAAGCCGGCGGCCAGCGGCATCTTCGCCGTGCTGGTGCACGGCCTGCATGAACACCCCCTGCCCGGCGTGGCCAACCTGGGCGTGCGCCCCTCGCTCGACCCCCAGGACGTGAACGGCGGCCGTGTGCTGCTGGAGACGCATTGCCTGGAGTGGCCCGCCGCACTGGGCGCCGAAGGGGCCTACGGTAAAATCGTGCGCGTGGAACTCCTGCACAAACTGCATGACGAGCTGAAGTACGACAGCCTCGACGCCCTCACGGCCGGCATCGCCAAGGACTGCGATGATGCGCGTGCGTATTTCGCATCCACCCAGGCGCCCAGCTACACCGACACCCGGCGCCAGACCACCCGCGACCGAATTTGACGGGGCCGCCTTCGCCCCGCCTGCCGATGCCGGCGGGCCGGCCCTTGCGCTTGTGCCCCGCTCCGCCGCCCCACCTTTCCAGCGCCGCGCCTGGAACGCCCTAGATTTGAAGGTTCCCCATGTCCGACTCCAACGCCAAGAACGCCCCCGCCAGTGCCTACCGAGGCACGCTGAACATGCCCGACACGCCCTTCCCCATGCGCGGCGACCTGCCCAAGCGCGAGCCGGGCTGGGCCAGGGAATGGGATGAGAAGGGCATCTACAAGAAGCTGCGCGACGCGCGCTGCGGCGCGCCGAAATTCATCCTGCACGACGGCCCGCCGTACGCCAACGGCCAGCTGCACATCGGCCACGCGGTGAACAAGATCCTCAAGGACATGATCATCAAGGTGCGCCAGCTCGAGGGCTACGACGCGTTGTACGTGCCCGGCTGGGACTGCCACGGCCTGCCGATCGAGAACGCCATCGAGAAGCTGCACGGCCGCAACCTGCCGCGCGACGAGATGCAGGCCAAGGGCCGCGCGTTCGCCACCGAGCAGATCGCCCAACAGATGGCGGACTTCAAGCGCCTGGGCGTGCTCGGTGAGTGGGACAACCCCTACAAGACCATGAACTTCGCCAGCGAAGCCGGCGAGATCCGCGCGCTCAAGAAGGTGATGGAGCGCGGCTTCGTCTACCGCGGCCTGAAGCCCGTGTACTGGTGCTTCGACTGCGCCTCGTCGCTGGCCGAGTTCGAGATCGAATACCAGGACAAGAAGAGCCAGACGCTGGACGTGGCCTTCAAGGCCCACGACCCGGCCCGGCTGGCCGCGGCCTTCGGCCTGCCGTCGCTGTCCAAGGACGCCTTCGCGGTGATCTGGACCACCACGGCCTGGACCATCCCCGCCAACCAGGCGCTGAACCTCAACCCCGAGCTGCCCTACGCGCTGGTGAACACCGAGCGCGGCCTGTTCATCGTGGCCGAGACCCTGGTCGAGGCCTGCATGACGCGCTGGGGCCTCGCCGGCCAGGTGCTGGCCGTGGTGCAGGGCGAGAAGCTGGCCGGCCTGGAATTCGAGCACCCGCTGTACGACGTGGATGCAGGCTACCGCCGCCTGTCGCCTGTGTACCTGGCCGACTACGCCACGGCGTCGGACGGCACGGGCCTGGTGCACTCCTCGCCCGCCTATGGCGTGGACGACTTCAACTCCTGCGTCGCCCACGGCCTGGCGTACGACCAGATCCTGAACCCCGTGCAAGGCAACGGCCAGTACGCGGCCGACTTCCCGCTGTTCGGCGGCCAGCACATCTGGAAGGCCGTGCCGGTGATCATCGAGACGCTACAGAGCGCGGGCCGCCTGCTGCACACCACCACCATCACCCACAGCTACCCGCACTGCTGGCGCCACAAGACGCCCGTGATCTACCGCGCCGCGGCGCAGTGGTTCGTGCGCATGGACGAGGGCGAAGGCGTGTTCACCGACCCGGCCCAGAAGCCCGCCCAGACCCTGCGCCAGATCGCGCTGGACGCCATCGAGCACACGGCCTTCTATCCCGACAACGGCAAGGCCCGTCTGCGCGACATGATCGCCGGCCGGCCCGACTGGTGCATCTCGCGCCAGCGCAGCTGGGGCGTGCCGATCCCGTTCTTCCTGCACCAGGACTCGGGCGAGCTGCACCCGCGCACCATGGAGATCATCGACCAGGCGGCCGAGATCGTCGAAAAGGGCGGCATCGAGGCCTGGAGCCGCGTGACAGCCGAGGAAATCCTGGGCGCGCAGGACGCCCAGCACTACACCAAGAGCACCGACATCCTGGAGGTGTGGTTCGACTCCGGCTCCACCTTCTGGCACGTGATGCGCGGCACGCACCCCACCATGCACCACGACGAGGGCCCCGAGGCCGACCTGTACCTCGAAGGCCACGACCAGCACCGCGGCTGGTTCCACAGCTCGCTGCTGCTGGCCTCGGCCATCTACGGCCGCGCGCCCTACCGCAGCCTGCTCACGCACGGCTTCACGGTGGACGGCCAGGGCAAGAAGATGAGCAAGTCGCTGGGCAACACCGTCTCGCCGCAGGAGGTGAGCGGCAAGCTCGGCGCCGAGATCATCCGCCTGTGGTGCGCCGCCACCGACTACTCGGGCGACCTGGCCATCGACGACAAGATCCTGGCGCGCGTGGTGGACGCCTACCGCCGCATCCGCAACACGCTGCGCTTCCTGCTGGCCAACGTGAGCGACTTCGACCCCGCCCAGGACGCCGTGCCGTTCGAGCAGATGCTGGAGATCGACCGCTACGCCCTGTCGCGCGCGGCGCAGCTGCAGCAGGACATCCTGGCGCATTACAAGGTGTACGAATTCCACCCTGTGGTCGCCAAGCTGCAGTTGTACTGCTCGGAAGACCTGGGGGGCTTCTACCTCGACGTGCTCAAGGACCGCCTGTACACCACGGCGCCCAAGAGCCTGGCGCGCCGCAGCGCCCAGACGGCCCTGTACCAGATCACCCACGCCATGCTGCGCTGGATGGCGCCCTTCCTGTCCTTCACCGCCGAGGAAGCCTGGAAGGTGTTCGGCCACTCCGAGTCCATCTACCTGGAGACCTACGGCACCATCCCCACGGCCGACGAGGCACTGCTCGCCAAGTGGGAGCGCCTGCGCGCCATCCGCGATGCGGTGAACAAGGAGATCGAGGCCGTGCGTACCGCGGGCACCGTCGGCTCCTCGCTGCAGGCCGTGGTCACGCTCACCGCCGCCCCCGAAGACCATGCACTGCTGGCCAGCCTGGGCGACGACCTGAAGTTCGTGTTCATCGTTTCCGCTATTAATTTAGTAGCTGATAGCGCTTTACAGATAAGCGTCGGTGCCAGTTCTGATGCCAAATGCGAGCGCTGCTGGCACTACCGGGCCGATGTGGGCCAGCATGCCGAGCACCCCACGCTCTGCGGCCGCTGCGTGAGCAACCTCTACGGCACCGGCGAAAGCCGGGCGCACGCCTGATGGCCCGCGCCGGCAGCCCCCGCGGCAGCGGCGCCAGCCTGTGGCCCTGGCTGGCCTGGGCGGTGCTGCTCTTCGTCGCCGACCAGTTCACCAAGACGCTGATCCTGGGCTACTACCGCCTGGGCGACGCGACCTACGTGATCAGCTTCTTCAACATCGTGCGTGCGCACAACACGGGCGCGGCCTTCTCCTTCCTGGCCGACGCGGGTGGCTGGCAGCGCTGGCTGTTCACGGGCATCGGCCTGGCGGCCGCGGCCTTCATCCTGTGGCAGTTGCGTGCGCATCCGGGGCAGAAGCTGTTTTGCTTCTCCCTGTCCAGCATCCTGGGCGGCGCCATCGGCAACGTGGTGGACCGCATGCAGCACGGCTACGTGGTGGACTTTCTCGACTTCCACCTGCGCGGCTGGCATTTCCCGGCCTTCAACGTGGCCGACTGCGCCATCACCGTCGGGGCCGCCTGCCTGATCCTCGACGAGTTGCTGCGCGTGCGCCGGGCCAGCTAGCGCGCCGCCCGCGCGACGGCCCCCGGCGTGAGGCCGTAGGCGCGCACGAAGTGGCGGGTGAAGTGGCTCTGGTCGTGGAACCCCGCGTCCAGCGCCGCCTGCGCGATGGGCCGCCCCGCCAGCAGATCGCGGCGCGCGCGCTGCAGCTGGCGCTGCAGTCGGTAGGCATGGGGCGGCAGCCCCGTCTGGGCCTTGAACAGGCGCAGGAAATGCCAGGGGCTCAGGCCCGCCTCCCGCGCCAGGTCCTCCAGTGCCACGGGGGCCTGCGGCGCGGCGTCGATGCGCTCACATGCGCGGCGCAGGGCGGCCTGCGGCGCAGCGCCGGTGGCATGGCACGCGCCGAAGAGTTCCGCCAGGACTTCCAGCAAGGCCTGCTCGGCCACATCGTCCCGCCCTTCGGGCGCCAGCAATGCCGCATGCAGCCGCGCGAATGCCCGGGCCGCGCCGTGCGCGCCCAGCACGGGATGGTGAAACTCCGCCCCGGGTGACACACCCAGCAGCGCGGCATGGCGCGCAATCACCGGCGGGTCGAGGTACAGCATGCGCCAGGCGCGCGGCGCGCCCCACACGGGGCGGCCGTCATGCACCTCGTTGGGGTTCACCGTGACGAGATCGCCGGGCAGCGCACGCACGTCGCCACGCCCGCTCGCCGAGTCATGCACGCCCTGCAGCACGACGCCGATGCCGAACTGGTCATGCGTGTGCCGCCCCAGCGCCCGGTGCGATGCCGCCTCTACCGCGAGCACGCCCGGCCAGCGGGTGGCCCGTGCCGCAAACCGTTCCTGCTGTCTTTCCATGGCCCGCATTCTGCCCCCGGTGGCTGCGCAATATCGTGCAAGACGGCCCCGGCGGCGCGGCGTAGCGTGAGGACTTTTTTTGACCATGCCCTACCGCCTGACCGGATACCTGCTGCTCGCGCTCGCCATGATGACCGTCGGATCCACCGTGGTCGTCTCCAAGCTCCTCGCGGGCAGCATCACCCCCTTCATCGCCACGGTGCTGCGCCTGGCGCTGGCCCTACCCGTGCTGCTGGCGCTGGCCTGGTGGCGTGGCGAGCGCTGGCCCGCCCTGACGCGCCGCGAAGGCCTGCTGCTCACGCTGCAGGCCGCGGCGGGCAGCGTGGGCTACACGGTCTTCCTGATCGCGGGCATGGCCCATCTTCCGGCGGCGGATGCGGGCGTGGTCATCGGCACGCTGCCCGCCATGGCGGCCCTGTTCTCGGCCCTGGTGCTGGGCGAGCGGCCGGGCGCGCGCCTGGTGCTGGCCGTGCTGCTGGCCACGGGCGGCGTGCTCGCGGTGGCCTGGAGCGGGCACGCGCCCGCGCCCTCGACCGGCGTTTTTCTGGTGCTGGCGGCCGTGGTGTGCGAGAGCGCCTTCATCCTGCTGCACAAGCGCATGGTCCGCCCGCTGCCCCCGCTGACGCAGGCCACCGCCATGGCGGGCCTGGGCCTGCTCGTGGCCCTGCCTTTCGCCGCCTTCGAGCTGCCCACCGCCGCCCTGCCCTCGCCCGCCGCGCTGGCGGCCGTGGCCTGGTATGCCCTGGTGCCCACGGTGGGCGGCTTTTTGCTCTGGTACGCGGGCGCGGCCCGCGTGAGCGGCAGCGAGGCGGCGGCCTTCACCGCCGTGGCGCCGCTCACGGCCGTGGCCCTCGCGGCGCTCTGGCTGGGCGAGGCCGTCGGCACGCGCCAGGCGCTGGGCGCCCTGGCGGTGCTGCTGGGCATTCTGGTACTGGCGCTGCCGCAGCGGGCCCCGCGGACGGCCTGAGCCGCGCAAGCCCCTGCCGCAGGCCCCGCGGACGGCTGCTTCCGGGCGCCGGCGGGTGATTCGGCGGTATGCTGCAACGCTCGTTGCCGCGGGGCCCTGCCCCTTCAGAACACCGTCCATGAAGCATTTGTTGAACCTGCTGGCCGCCATCGCCCTCCTGGTGTGGGGCACGCACCTGGTGCGCACGGGGGTGCTGCGCGTGTTCGGCGCCAACCTGCGCGCCATGCTGGCGCGCAGCATGGGCAACCGCTTCAGCGCCGCCCTGTCGGGCATGGGCGTGACGGCGCTGGTGCAGTCGAGCACCGCCACCTCGCTCATGACCTCGTCCTTCGTGGGCCAGGGCCTGATCACGCTGCCCGCGGCGCTGGCCGTGATGCGCGGCGCCGACGTGGGCACGGCGCTGATGTCGGTGCTGTTCTCCCTGGACCTGTCCTGGCTGTCGCCGCTGTTCATCTTCGTCGGTGTGGTGCTGTTTCTGGCACGCCAGGCCGGCACCGCCGGGCGCGTGGGGCGCGTGCTCATCGGCCTGGGGCTGATGCTGCTGGCGCTGGAGATGGTGGTGCAGGCCAGCGGCCCCATGCTGGCCTCGCCCGTCATCAAGGTGATGCTGGGCTCGGTGAGCAGCGACATCGTGCTGGAGATCGTCCTGGGCGCGGTGCTGGCCGTTCTGGCCTACTCCAGCCTGGCCATCGTGCTGCTGATCGCGGCCATGGCCGCCTCGCATGTGGTGCCGCTGGAGGTGGCCCTGGGCCTGGTGCTGGGCGCCAACCTGGGCAGCGGCCTGGTGGCCGTGCTGACCACCGCCAAGTCGGCCGTGGAGGTGCGCCAGGTCACTGTGGGCAACCTGGTGTTCAAGCTCATGGGGGTGGCGCTGGTGGCGCCCTTCATCGGCCTGTGGCTCAAGTACCTGCAGCCCCACATGCCGGGCGTGGCCCACGGCGTGGTGCTGTTTCACCTGGCCTACAACGTGGTCATCAGCGTGGGCTTCATCGGCTTCACCCAATGGGTGGCGCGCGGGGTGGCGCGATTGCTGCCCAAGCCCGAGGGCGTGCAACGCCGCCGGCCCCAGCATCTGGACCCATCGGCCCTGTCCACGCCGTCGCTGGCCATCTCCTGCGCGGCGCGCGAGGCCCTGTACCAGGCCGACGTGGTCGAGACCATGCTGCTCGGCATGCTGCAGGTCATCCGCAGCAACGACCTGGAACTGGCCGAGCGCCTGCGCAAGATGGACGACGAGGTGGACGAGCTCTACTCCGCCATCAAGTACTACCTGACCAAGATCTCGCGCGAGGCCCTGGGCGAGGAGGAAAGCCGCCGCTGGGCCGACATCATCAGCTTCACGATCAACATGGAGCAGGTGGGCGACATCATCGAACGCGTGCTGCAGGACATCGAGGAAAAGAAGATCCGCAAGGGCCGCGACTTCTCAGAGGCCGGCATGGCCGAGATCGTCGAACTGCACCAGCGCCTGCTGAACAACCTGCGCCTGGGCATGAGCGTGTTTCTCAACGGCAACGTGCGCGACGCCCAGCGCCTGCTGGAGGAAAAGGTGCGCTTTCGCGATCTGGAACGCGCCTACGCCGCCAGCCACCTGCTGCGCCTGTCCGACAAGACGGTGCAGAGCATGGAGACGAGCTCGCTGCACATCGACCTGATCAGCGACCTCAAGCGCATCAACTCGCACATCTGCTCCATCGCCTATCCCATCCTGGAGTCGGCCGGCGTGCTGGCGCCCAGCCGCCTGAAACCCTCGCGCCCGGTCACGGCGCCGCTCGGCGATCACCCCTGATGCGCCTGCGCCTTCGGGCGCCGCGCGTAGCGCTGCGCCAGCACCGCGCACACCATCAGCTGCATCTGGTGGAACACCATCAGCGGCAGCACGATGGCGCCCGCCGCCTGCGAGGCGAACAGCACCTTGGCCATGGGCACGCCGCTCACCAGGCTTTTCTTGGAGCCGCAGAACACGATGGTGATCTCGTCCTCCTTGGAAAAGCCCAGGCGACGCGCCAGCCAGGTGGTGGTGGTGAGCGCCGCCGCCAGGATCACGGCACACACCACCAGCAGGCCGGCCAGCGCCGGAAGCGGCAACTGGCGCCACAGCCCCGCCACCACGGCGGCGCTGAAGGCCGTGTAGACCACCAGCAGCACCGAGCCCTGGTCCACGTACTTGAGCACCGCCGCGTGGCGGCCGATGAAGCCCCCGATCCAGGGTCGCAGCACATGCCCCGCCACGAAGGGCAGCAGCAACTGCAGCATGATGCGCCCGATGCTGCCCAGCACATCCTGCTGGGCTGAGCCCGCCTGCGGCAGCACCACGCTCACCAGCAGCGGCGTGATCACGATGCCCAGCAGCGTGGAGGCCGACGCGCTGCAGATCGCGGCCGCCATGTTGCCGCGCGCCATCGCGGTGAAGGTGATGGCCGACTGCACCGTGGCCGGCAGCACGCACAGGTAGAGCACGCCCAGGTACAGCTCGGGCGTCACCAGCGGCTGCAGCACGGGCTTGAGCAGCCAGCCCAGCAGGGGAAACAGCACGAAGGTGCTGCCCACCACCACCAGGTGCAGCCGCCAGTGGCCCAGGCCCGCCATCACGGCCTGGCGCGACAGCTTGGCGCCATGCAGGAAGAACAGCAACGCCACCACGGCCACCGTCACCTTTTCCAGTACGGCGCCTATCGCGCCGGAGGCCGGCGCCACGCTGGCCAGCGCCACGATGGCGACGAGCGCAAGGGTGAAGTTGTCGGGAAGCAGTCGGGAACGGGCCATGGTGAAGCGATCAGCGGTGAGGACGGTCCGCCCCGGGCCACGCGAAGGCGCAGGGGCGCGCGGGCGGTCCCGCAGGGCAGGGATTCTGGCCCATGCCGCCCCCGCGTGCCGGGCACGCACGGTTTCCCGAGCGCAGCAGTGCCGGACGACACGCTGCGGTTACACACTCGTGCGCCGACTTGCTGCAACGTGGGGCGCTGTCCACTATGATCGTTTCAAACTGTTAAAAGCCCCGGCGAGGGCGGCACGGAGTACGCGATGGATTTAGGCATTGCCGGCAAATGGGCCCTGGTCTGCGGCGCTAGCAAGGGACTGGGACGCGGCTGCGCGCAGGCGCTGGCGCGCGAGGGCGTGAACCTGGTGATCAATGCCCGCAACGCGCAGGAGTTGCAGCAAACAGCTACATATTTGATAGCTGAATGCGCAAGCGCAGAAAGCGCCAGAGGCCAAAATAACCCCAAACCCCAGGTACTGACCGTGGCCGCGGACATCACCACGCCCGAGGGCCGTGCGGCCGCCTTCAGCGTGGCCGGCGGACCGGGCCGGGATTTCGACATCGTCGTCACCAACGCCGGCGGCCCGCCGCCCGGCGACTTCCGCCACTGGGACCGCGAGGCCTGGCTGCGCGCCGTGGACGCGAACATGCTGACCCCCATCGAACTCATCCGCGCCACGGTGGACGGCATGGCGCAGCGCGGCTTTGGCCGCATCGTCAACATCACCTCCAGCGCCGTGAAGGCCCCCATCGACATCCTGGGCCTGTCCAACGGCGCGCGCAGCGGGCTGACGGGCTTCGTGGCCGGCGCCGCGCGCAGCGCCATCGCCGCCCGCGGCGTCACCATCAACAACCTGCTGCCCGGCAAGTTCGACACCGACCGCCTGGCGGGCACCATCACCGCCGCCGCCAACCAAGCGGGCAAGAGCGTGGACGAGCTGCGCCGCGCGCAGCAGGCCGCCATCCCCGCGGGGCGCTTTGGCACGCCGCAGGAGTTCGGTGCCATCTGCGCCTTCCTGTGCAGCGTGCAGGCGGGTTACATCACGGGGCAGAACGTGCTGGCCGATGGGGGCGCCTACCCCGGCACGTTCTGAGAGCGCCGCAGGGGAATGGCGCACGGAAGGAGTAGGCCCCAGGATCGCTGCGGCACCCGCCGGGGCGGGCGCCGCGCCAGGACATTGGCTTTGGAGGGCTGTCTCATGCACATGCTGCGAGATCTGATCCACGGGCTGGCCACGCGCCGGCTGGCACCGCTGTTGGGTGCGGCGCTACTGTGCGCAGGCGGGCAGGCGCCCGCGGCGCCGTCCGCACAGCCGGAAGCTGCCACGGGGTTTCGGCTGCGCGTGGTGGGCGGGCTGGGCGCCGTCACGCAATACACGCAGCTCGAGGCGCCGTTCTGGACGCGCGACCTGCCGCGCCTGAGCCAGGGCCGCTTCAGCGCCGACATCGTGCCCTTCGACCGCGCTGGCGTGCCCGGCATGGAAATGCTGCGCCTGCTGCAGTTGGGCGTGGTGCCGTTCGGCACCATTCTCATGAGCTCGCTGTCGGCGCAGTACCCGCAGTACACGGCCGCGGACCTGCCCGGGCTCAACCCCGACATGGCGGCGCTGCGCACGTCGCTGGCCGCCTTCCGCCCGTACCTGGAGCGCGCCTTGCGCGATGACCACGGCATCGAGCCCCTGGCGGTGTACGTCTATCCGGCCCAGGTGCTGTTTTGCAAGCGGCCGCTGAGCGGCCTGGCGGACCTGCGCGGGCGGAAGGTGCGTGTGTCGTCGGCGGCGCAGGGTGATTTCATCGCCGCCCTGGGAGCCCTCCCGCAGCTCGTGCCGTTCGCGCAACTGCTCAAGAGCATGGAGACCGGCGCCAGCGAATGCGCCGTGACCGGCGCGATGTCGGGCAACATCCTCGGACTGCACCAACACGCCAGCCACCTGTACCCCATGCCCATCAGCTGGGGAATGGCCGTCTTCGGCGCCAACCGCTCGGCCTGGCTGGCCTTGCCCGATGAGCTGCGCCTGCTGCTGCAGGCCGAGCTGCCCAAGCTGGAGACCGCCATCTGGCTCAGCGCCGAGGCGGAAACGGCCCAGGGCGTGGCCTGCAATACCGGCAGCCTGCGCTGCACGACCGGGCGCCGCGGCGAGATGGCCCTGGTCGCCGTGAGCCGGCAAGACGACGCGAACCGCGAGGCCATCTTCAACACCACGGTGCTGCCGCGCTGGATACGGCGCTGCAGCGTGTCCTGCGCCGACATCTGGCGCCGCACCATCGGCCCGGCGCGGGGCATTGCCGTGCCCGCCGTGCCATGAGACTGGCCGCCAGCAAGCGATTGTCCCTGGCCGTCTGGAGCGTGGTCGGGGTGTTCCTCCTCGGCCTGGCCTCGGCCGTAGCCGGGCTGCTGTGGAACGCCCGCGCCGATGCACTGGCCGCGAGCGAGGCCCGCGTCACCCGCTTTGCCACGGGGGCTGAGGCCAGCATGAACCGTGTGCTGCTGTCGTTCGACGTGCTGCTGGCCACCTCCGAGGAATTGCTGGGCATGGGCCGCAGCCGCCGCGCGGACTTCGACGCGCGCGCCGCCAGCGAATCGCTGCGCAGCGCGGCCCGCCAGAACCTGATGCTGCGCTACGTGGCGCTGCTGGACGCGCAGGGCGCCTTGCTGGCCTCGTCGGCACGCGGGGGCGACCTGCAGGCCGTCGAGCTGCCGGAAGGCTTTCTGGCCACCGCCATGGCCCCGGCCGTGGCCACGCTGACCCTGAGCCAGCCGCTCGTGAGCGCCACCAGCTCCGAGCGCGTGCTCTACGCGGCGCGCCAGTTGCGGCTGGCCGACGGCACGCCGCTGCTGGCCGTGGCCCAGGTGCCCACGGACGCGCTGGTCTCGGTGCTCATGCAAGGACTGAACACGCCCGAGCTGGAGGTGACGCTGGAGCGTGCGCAGGGCGACCTGCTCATCGGCGTGGAGGCGCCCCAGGGAGCGGTGGAGCGCCAGCACACGGCAGCGCCCTCCCTGCGCGAAGAGGGCGCCCGCCATGGCCGCCCGGGCTTCTGGAAGGCGCGTGCGCGCCTGTCGGGCGCACCGGCGCTGGTCACGGCGCGGCCCCTGCTGTACCAGGACCTGTGGATCACGGCCAGCCTGCCGCGGGCGGCGGCCCTGGCCACCTGGAAGCAGGAGGCGCTGGTCGTGGCCCTGGGGGCCCTGCTGCTCGGCGCCACGGTGGTGGCGGCCGGCGTGCTGGCCACCCTCTATCTCAAGCGCATGTACCGCGCTCGGCAGGTGGTGGCGCGCTCCAAGGCCGCGCTGGACCAGGCGCTGGGGGCCATGGTGAGCGGCTTCATGCTGCTGGATGCGAACCACTGCGTGGTGCAATGGAACCGGCGCTTCGAGGAAATTTTCCCCTGGCTCGCGGGCATCATGGGCGTGGGCATGCCGTTTCGCCGCGTGCTGGAGACCACGGCCCACTACCACCTGCCCGGCGCCAGCGCCCAGGAAAAACGCGACTGGGTGGAGCAGCGTCTGGAGCAGCAAAGCCCGCAAGGCACGTACGAGCAGCGCCTGCCCAACGGCCACTTCATCCAGATCACCGAACGGGCCACGCCGGAAGGCGGCCTGGTCATCATCTACCACGACGTCACCGACCTGCGCCTGGCCACGGCCGAGGTCGAGCAGCTGGCGTTCTACGACCCGCTGACCGGCCTGCCCAACCGCCGCCTGCTGCTCGACAGCATCGGCCACGCCTGCGCGGCCGCGGTGCGCGCGGGCACGCAGGGCGCGGTGCTGTTCATCGACCTGGACCACTTCAAGAACCTCAACGACAGCCTGGGCCACGAGATGGGCGACCTGCTGCTGCAGCAGGTGGCCAAGCGCCTGGTGGGCAGCGTGCGTGCAGCCGACACGGTGGCGCGGCTGGGGGGGGACGAGTTCGTGGTCATGCTGGTGGACCTGCCGCGGGATGCCACCCAGGCCGCAGACCAGGCCCGCCGCGTGGCCGAGAAGATCGTGCAACTGCTGGCCCAGCCCTACCAGATTGCCGGCCAGACCTACCACGGCAGCTGCAGCATAGGCGCCACGCTGTTCGGCGACGGGCTGCAGACCGCCGCCGAGGTGCTCAAGCAGGCCGACATCGCCATGTACCAGGTGAAGGCGGCGCACGGCAATGCGCTGTGCTTCTTCGACCCACGCATGCAGGAGGCCATCAACCAGCGCGCACGGCTGGAGGCCGACCTGCAGGAGGCCCTGGAAGCCAACCAGTTCCTGCTGTACCTGCAGCCCCAGTTCATGCAGGACGGCACGATGGTGGGGGTGGAGGCGTTGCTGCGCTGGCAGCACCCGGTGCGCGGCCTGGTGCCGCCCGCGCAGTTCATCGGCGTGGCGGAAGGCAGCGAACTCATCGTGCCCATCGGGCGCTGGGTGCTGCGCCATGCCTGCGAGCTGCTCGCCCGCTGGCAGGACGATCCGTATCTGAGCACGCTGTCGCTGAGCGTGAACGTGAGCGCGCGCCAGTTCCGCCAGCCCGACTTCGTGGAGCTGGTCACGCGGCTGCTGCAGCAGACGGGCGCCCGCGCGCACCGGCTGGAGCTGGAGCTCACCGAGTCCCTGGTGCTGGAGGATGTGGACGACTCCATCGCCAAGATGCACCAGCTGCGCACCAAGGGCGTGCGCTTCGCGGTGGATGACTTCGGCACCGGCTACTCGTCGCTGGCCTATCTCACGCGGCTGCCCCTGCACCGGCTGAAGATCGACAAGTCCTTCGTGCACCACCTGGGCGAGCGCCACAGCGACAACGTGGTGGTGCAGACCATTCTGGGCATGGCGCGCAACCTGGAGCTGGAGGTGGTGGCCGAGGGCGTGGAGACCGAGGCGCAGCGCGAATTCCTGGCGCTGCACGGCTGCGACCTGTACCAGGGCTACCTGTTCGCGCGCCCCATGCCGGTGGCGGAGCTGGAGGTCATGCGGGCGCCGCGGCCGGCGCCCGCGCCCCCTGCCGGCGTGGTGCTAGCCGCGCCGCGATGACACCACGATCCCGCCCACGATGAGGGCGAAGGCCGCCGCGTGGTACAGATGCGGCACCTCGCCCAGGAAGGCCGCCGAGAGCACGGCCGCGAACAGCGGCGTGAGGTTGATGAAGAAGCCCCCCAGCACCGGCCCCGCGCGCTGCACGCCCACGCCCCAGAAGCGGTAGGCCAGGATGGCCGGGCCGATGGCGATGAAGGCCAGGCCCGCCGCCAGCGGCCAGCCCCAGACGATGTCCAGGGGGCCGCCCACCCATTCCGCGCCCGCGAAGGCGCCCGACCAGCCCAAGCCGAAGACCATCTGCGCCATGAGGAAGGCCGCCCAGTCGCCGCGCAGGCCCTGGGGCTCGTGGGTGCGCACCAGCAGCCAGCTGTAGACCGACCAGGAGATGGTGGCCAGCACCATGTACAGGTCGCCGGGCACCAGGCGCAGCTCCAGCAGCTGCTGCCAACTGCCGCGGCTGAGCACCAGCAGCACGCCCGCGATCGACAGCACCACGCCCGCGACCTGCCGGCGCGAGGCCGGCACGCCGAAGAACAGCGCGCCCACGATCAGCATCCACACGGGCATGCCCGCGCCCACCAGGGTCACGTTCAGCGGCGTGGACGTCTGCAGGGCCATGTACTGCAGCGCGTTATAGCTGCCGATGCCGAACAGCCCCAGCAGCGCGTAGCGGCGCCAGTGCGGCCACAGCGCGCTGCCGGGGCGCAGCACCTGCCAGGCCAGGGGCAGCAGCAGCGCGAAGGCCAGCAGCCAGCGCGCGAAGTTCAGGGTGATGGGAGGAATCAGCGTGTGCAGCGCACGGCCTACCACGGCATTGCCGGCCCACAGCAGCGGCGCGGCGACGAGCATCGCAATGGTGCCCGGCGAAAGTCGTTCGTTCATAGGGGGTGCAACTGTAAGCCAAAGAGATGACAGGCTGCGTCAACCGCGGTGGCCCGCGCGCGGCAAGGGCCCGTGAAACATGGCACGATTCCGCAATACCGCTTTGGTGAACCCCACAACAACCGCTTCAAGGAGACCGCACCCATGACCCTCGCCGTACAGATCCGCCAGCACGGCGGCCCCGAGGAGCTGCAGATTACCGACGTGCAGGTGGGCGACCCCGGGCCGGGCGAGGTGCGCATCCGCCACCACGCCGTGGGCCTGAACTTCATCGACGTGTACCACCGCACGGGCCTGTACCCTCTCACCATGCCCGCGGGCATCGGCATGGAGGGCGCCGGCGTGATTGAGGCCGTGGGCGAGGGCGTCACGCACCTGCGGGTGGGCGACCGCGCGGCCTATGCCAGCAACCCGCCGGGCAGCTACTGCGAGGTGCGCGTGATGCCCGCCAAGTGCGTGTGCAGGCTGCCCGACGCCATCAGCTTCGAGACCGGCGCGGCCATGATGCTCAAGGGCCTGACGGCGCAGTACCTGCTCAAGAAGACGCGCCCTGTCGAAGGGCTGGAGCCGGGTGACTTCGTGCTGTTCCACGCGGCGGCCGGCGGCGTGGGCCTGATCGCCTGCCAGTGGGCCAAGGCCCTGGGCCTGCGCCTCATCGGCACGGCCGGCAGCGACGCCAAGTGCCGGCTGGCGCTGGCCAATGGCGCAGCGCATGCCATCAACTACGCCACCGAGGACTTCGCCGCGCGCGTGAAGGAGATCACGGAGGGCAAGGGCGTGAAGGTGGTCTACGACTCGGTGGGCAAGGACACCTGGGACAAGTCGCTCGAATGCCTGCGCCCCTTCGGGCTGATGGCCAGCTTCGGCAATGCCTCGGGCCCCGTGCCGCCGTTCGCACCGGGTGCGCTGGGCGCCAAGGGCTCGCTCTACGTCACGCGCCAGACGCTGTTCACCCACATCGCCACGCGCGAGGCCACGCAGGCCATGGCGGACGACCTGTTCGCCGTGGTGGCCAGCGGGCAGGTGCAGATCCACATCGCGCAGCGCTACGCCCTCACCGACGTGCAGCAGGCGCACCGCGACCTGGAGGCGCGCAAGACCACCGGCTCCACCATCCTCACGCTGCAGTGAAGGCCGCCCATGCCTAGCCATCCGCCGGCCTGGGTGGCTGCCGCGCGCGCCCGTGCCGCCTGCGGCCCGACCGCGCCGCGCATGCCGCTGCTCGTGGGGCAGGAGCCCGTGGGCTCGGTGGATGCCGATGTTTTGAATCAAATCGGCCTGCAGCGCTTACTGGATAAGCGCCACAAGCTATCAATAGTAGAGCACTCTGGCGCGCCCGCCTGGGCCTTGCCGGCCGGCGACGCCACCGCAGCGCTGAACGCCCTGGCCCTGGCGCTGCGCGCCGCCGGCCGCTGCGGCCCCTGGCGCGACGAGCAACTGGCCGTGTGCGCTGCCGACGGGCGCCGCCTGGCCACCGTCGAGCGCGGCGCCGTGCGCGTGCTGGGCCTGGCCACGCAGGCCGTGCACCTGGTGGGCTGCACGGCGGACGGCGCCATGTGGGTGCAGCAGCGTTCGCACACCAAGCCCAACCACCCGGGCCTGTGGGACACGCTGATGGGCGGCATGGTGTCCGCGGCCGACAGCCTGGAGCGCGCGCTGGAGCGCGAAACCTGGGAAGAGGCCGGCCTGCGCATCGACGACCTGGGTGCGCTGGCCCATGGCGGCCATGTGGACTTCGCCCAGCCCAGCGACGAGGCGGGCGGCGCCGGCTACATGGTGGAGCGCATCGACTGGTTCCGCGCCACGCTGTCCAGCGGCACCCAGCCCGCGAACCAGGACGGCGAGGTGGAGCGCTTCGAATGCCTCTCGCACGCCCAGGTGCAGCAGCGCCTGGCGCAGGGCGCCTTCACGCCCGAGGCGGCGCTGGTGCTGGCGGCCTTCTACGGCTGGTGAGCCGGCGGGGCCTGGTCCGGCCCCGCCCCAGTCGTTACCGCAGGTAAGGCGGTTACGTCCGCCTCCCGGAAACGGTGTACACCGGAAGCCTGCGGTGACAAATCCTTGCACGCGGAGCAACATCGGGCTCGGATAATTTCTGGAGCTTTTGGCAGTGCACCGCTGACTCGCGGGTATTTCATGCCATCCATTCAAAAAGCTCGCCGTGCAGCCCTGCTTCTGCGCGGATGTTCGCCATCTGGTCTGGTGCCAGGACGCCACCATGACAGCGGCACGCGACATGTGCCGCGTATCCAGCATTCCCTCAGGTCCAACGAAGTACCAAGGCATCCCCCCATGGACACTCCCGTCATTCGCAACAACTCTCACCGTGGCGATCGCCACAAGTGGCTCTGCAGCCTCTTCCTTCTCGTGACCCTGTCGGCCTGCGGTGGTGGCGGCGGCGGCAACAGCATCGACAGCGGCGGTAGCGGCGGTAGCGGCGGCAGCATCGACAGCGGCAGTGGCGGCAGCAGTAGCGGCGGCGGCAGTTCGGTGCCCGACACCCCTGCCCCGGCGCCCACGCCCTTCAGCTGCGCCAGCGACGCCCTCACCTGCGTCGAGGTCGTCTCCACCAGCTCCCAGACCCAGGCCAGCCTGCCCGTCACCTTCGGCCAGCCCTTCAAGTCCGGCGACTGGCAGCCCTCCACCCAGGGCCTCGTGGCCAAGGTCGCCGGCTCTTCCATCCCGCTGCAGACCGATGAGGTCTCCTCCCACCGCGACGGCTCCGCCCGCTTTGCCGTGCTCAGCGCCCAGCTGAGCAATGTCCAGCCCGGCGAGACGCGCATCATCAATCTCTACCCCGGCTCCAAGTCTTCCAGCACCCCCAGCGTTCCCGCCGCTCCGGCCTGGAACCTGGAGCTGGAGGCCAAGGTGTATGACGCCAGCGGCAATGTGAGCGCCACCTTGGTGGCCCAGCCCCAGGCCCAGCTGCAAAACCAGATCGCGCAGGGCTCGGGCCGCCGCCTGAGCGGCGCCGTGGCGACCGAGTACACGGTGGTCACGCCGTTCAAGAACAAGGCCACCGGCGCCGTGCATCCGCATCTGTCGGCGCGTCTGCACACCGCGCTCTACGATGGCGGCAACCGTA
>NZ_JCANUL010000005.1:0-317061 GCF_059568935.1 Diaphorobacter oryzae DSM 22780
GATTACGCAATGATCTTGGCAACGACGCCGGCGCCCACGGTGCGGCCACCTTCGCGGATGGCGAAGCGCAGGCCTTCTTCCATGGCGATGGGGTTGATCAGCTTGACGGTGATCGACACGTTATCACCAGGCATCACCATTTCCTTGTCGGCCGGCAGCTCGATGGAGCCGGTCACGTCGGTGGTGCGGAAGTAGAACTGGGGGCGGTAGTTGTTGAAGAAGGGCGTGTGGCGGCCGCCTTCGTCCTTGCTCAGCACGTACACCTCAGCCGTGAAGTGGGTGTGGGGCTTGATGGAGCCGGGCTTGCACAGCACTTGGCCACGCTCGACGTCTTCGCGCTTGGTGCCGCGCAGCAGCAGACCGACGTTGTCGCCAGCCTGGCCCTGGTCCAGCAGCTTGCGGAACATTTCCACGCCCGTGCAGGTGGTCTTTTGCGTGTCGCGGATGCCGACGATTTCGATTTCTTCGCCGACCTTGATGATGCCGCGCTCGACGCGGCCGGTCACCACGGTACCGCGGCCGGAGATGGAGAACACGTCTTCCACGGGCATCAGGAAGGCGCCGTCCACGGCGCGCTCGGGCGTCGGGATGTAGGTGTCCAGTGCCTCAGCCAGGCGCAGGATGGCGGGCTCGCCCTTGTCGGACTGGTCGCCTTCCAGGGCCAGCTTGGCCGAGCCGCGGATGATGGGGGTGTCGTCGCCGGGGAAGTCGTACTTGTCCAGCAGTTCGCGCACTTCCATTTCGACGAGTTCCAGCAGTTCCTCGTCGTCCACCATGTCGCACTTGTTCAGGAACACGATGATGTAGGGCACGCCCACCTGGCGGGCCAGCAGGATGTGCTCGCGGGTCTGGGGCATCGGGCCGTCAGCGGCCGAGCACACCAGGATGGCGCCGTCCATCTGGGCGGCACCGGTGATCATGTTCTTGACGTAGTCGGCGTGGCCGGGGCAGTCCACGTGGGCGTAGTGGCGAGTGGACGTTTCGTATTCCACGTGCGAGGTGTTGATCGTGATGCCACGCGCCTTTTCTTCGGGGGCGTTGTCGATCTGGTCGTAGCCCTTGGCTTCGCCGCCGAACTTCTTGGACAGCACCGTGGCGATGGCCGCCGTCAGCGTCGTCTTGCCATGGTCCACGTGACCGATCGTGCCCACGTTCACGTGGGGCTTGGTACGCTCAAACTTACCTTTTGCCATTTTCAAACTCCAAAAGAGCAATGCCTGTGTGAGGGTTTAACGTCTGCACCCGGTTGCTGGTTCGGCCCGCACAGTGCCACAGGACGGCACCGGATCGCAGATTGCAAGAAACTTGCTATAAATATCAGAGCTGCTAGCGCTTGGTACACAAGCACTAGCAGCCCTTTTGGCCTAAAACCAGCTTACTTGGCGCGAGCCGCGACGATGGCTTCGGACACGTTGCGCGGAGCTTCGGCGTAGTGCTTGAACTCCATCGTGTACGTGGCGCGGCCCTGCGTCATGGAGCGCAGTTGCGTGGCGTAGCCGAACATTTCGGACAGCGGCACCTCGGCCTTGATAGCCTTGCCACCGCCCACCATGTCGTCCATGCCCTGCACCATGCCGCGGCGGGACGACAGGTCGCCCATGACGGTGCCGGCGTAGTCTTCGGGCGTTTCCACTTCCACGGCCATCATCGGCTCGAGGATCACGGGGCTGGCCTTGCGAGCGGCCTCCTTGAAACCAAAGATGGCAGCCATCTTGAACGCCTGCTCGGACGAGTCCACGTCGTGGTACGAACCGAAGGTCAGACGGACCTTGACGTCCACCACCGGGTAGCCGGCCAGCACGCCGCTGGTCAGGGCTTCGACCACGCCCTTTTCCACCGCGGGGATGTACTCGCGCGGCACCACGCCACCCTTGATTTCGTCGACGAACTCGAAGCCCTTGCCGGCTTCCTGGGGTTCCAGCGTGAACACCACGTGGCCGTACTGACCCTTACCGCCGGACTGGCGAACGAACTTGCCGTCCACATCGGTCACGGTCTTGCGCACGGTTTCGCGGTAGGCCACCTGGGGCTTGCCCACGTTGGCTTCCACGCCGAATTCGCGCTTCATGCGGTCCACGATGATTTCCAGGTGCAGCTCGCCCATACCGGCGATGATGGTCTGACCGGACTCTTCGTCGGTACGCACGCGGAAGGACGGGTCTTCGGAGGCCAGGCGCGACAGGGCGATGCCCATCTTTTCCTGGTCGGCCTTGGACTTGGGTTCCACGGCCTGTGCAATCACGGGCTCGGGGAAGACCATCTTTTCCAGCGTGATGTGCGCGTCAACGTCGCACAGCGTGTCACCGGTGGTCACTTCCTTCAGGCCCACGCAGGCAGCGATGTCGCCGGCGCGGATTTCGTCGATTTCCTGGCGCTCGTTGGCGTGCATCTGCACGATACGGCCGATACGCTCCTTCTTGCCCTTGACGGCGTTGAAGACGGTATCACCCTTGCTAAGAACACCCGAGTAGACGCGCACGAACGTCAGCTGGCCCACGAACGGGTCGGTCATCAGCTTGAACGCCAGGGCCGAGAACTTCTCGTTGTCGTCGGCCTTGCGGGTCAGCTTCTTTTCTTCGTCGTCGGGGTCCGTACCCTGCACGTCGGGGATGTCCACCGGCGAGGGCAGCAGGTCCAGCACCGCGTCGAGCATGCGCTGCACGCCCTTGTTCTTGAAGGCCGAACCGCACAGCATGGGCTGGATTTCGGTGGCGATCGTGCGCTGGCGCAGGCCGGCGACGATTTCGGCTTCGGACAGCGTGCCTTCTTCCAGGTACTTGTTCATGAGGTCTTCGCTGGCTTCTGCAGCCGCTTCGACCATGTTCTCGCGCCACTTGTTGCAGGTCTCGACCAGCTCAGCGGGAATGTCGCGGTATTCGAACTTCATGCCCTGGGAAGCCTCGTCCCAGAAGATGGCCTTCATCTTGACCAGATCGACCACGCCCTGGAAGTTGTCTTCGGCGCCGATCGGCACCACGATGGGCACGGGGTTGGCCTTCAGGCGCAGCTTCATCTGGTCCACGACCTTGAAGAAGTTGGCGCCGGTGCGGTCCATCTTGTTCACGAAGGCCAGGCGCGGCACCTTGTGCTTGTTGGCCTGGCGCCACACCGTTTCAGACTGGGGCTGCACGCCGCCCACGGCGCAGTACACCATCACGGCGCCGTCGAGCACGCGCATGGAACGCTCCACCTCGATGGTGAAGTCCACGTGGCCCGGGGTGTCGATGATGTTGATGCGGTGCTCGGGGCGGGACAGGTCCATGCCCTTCCAGAAGCAGGTCACGGCAGACGAGGTGATCGTGATGCCGCGCTCTTGTTCCTGCTCCATCCAGTCGGTGGTGGCAGCGCCGTCGTGCACTTCGCCCAGCTTGTGGGTCACGCCCGTGTAGAACAGGATGCGCTCGGACGTCGTGGTCTTGCCAGCGTCGATGTGTGCCGAAATACCGATATTGCGGTAGCGCTCAAGGGGGGTTTTGCGAGCCATGATAAATCCTTGGTTGATCGCTCTTGGGGGGCTGGCCGCGCACACCTGCGCGGCTGCTGTCTTTCACGGGGCCTCAATCAACACAAGGCCGCAGCGTGTTTGTGCACGCCTGCGGCCTTTATCGTGTTCAGAAGTGAACCCCTGATGACTTCCGCTTGAATTAGAAGCGGAAGTGGCTGAACGCTCGGTTGGCTTCGGCCATGCGGTGCACTTCGTCACGGCGCTTCATGGCGCCGCCACGGCCTTCCGTGGCTTCCATCAGCTCGCTGGCCAGGCGCTGGGCCATGGACTTCTCGCCACGCTTGCGGGCGGCTTCCTTGATCCAGCGCATCGACAGCGCCAGGCGACGCACGGGACGCACTTCCACGGGCACCTGGTAGTTGGCACCGCCCACGCGGCGGGACTTCACTTCGACCATCGGCTTCACGTTGTTGATGGCCGTGACGAACACTTCCAGAGCATCCTTCTCGGGCTGCTTCTTGGAGATCAGCTCCAGGGCGCCATAGATGATGCGCTCTGCAACTGCCTTTTTGCCGCCTTCCATGATCACGTTCATGAATTTGGACAGCTCTACGTTGCCGAACTTGGGATCCGGCAGGATTTCACGTTTGGGGACTTCGCGACGACGTGGCATTTTTTACCTCTATCTTGCTTCAGTTGGCGCCATCTCGGGCACCGCGAGAGCCATCAGGACTCCCACTTACTCGACCCGCGCAAACCATTTGCGTGAGGGTCACTACGCTGCACCTTCCGCGCCACGCGGGGGACACAGCACCGAAAATTTGCAAAAGCCTGATTACTTGGCCTTCGGCTTCTTGGCACCGTACTTGGAACGGGCTTGCTTACGGTCCTTGACGCCTTGCAGGTCCAGGGAGCCGCGCACGATGTGGTAACGCACACCGGGCAAGTCCTTCACACGACCGCCACGCACCAGCACCACGCTGTGCTCTTGCAGGTTGTGGCCTTCACCGCCGATGTACGAGATCACCTCGAAACCGTTGGTCAGGCGCACCTTGGCGACCTTACGCAGAGCGGAGTTAGGCTTCTTCGGCGTCGTGGTGTACACGCGGGTGCACACGCCACGGCGCTGGGGGCAGTTTTCCATGGCAGGGCTCTTGGATTTGACAACTTCGACCGTGCGGCCCTGACGCACGAGTTGGTTAATGGTTGGCATTAATACGTCCCTAAACGTGAATTGCTATGAAAAGCGAAAACGTGAATCCCTTCGGAAATTCCGAAAAGCTTTCTAATGTACCAGCTTGACGCGATATGGGCAATCGCCCCGCCCAAAGCCCGCGGCCGCTCCGGACTCGCCCGGCGCGGCCGCCAGCCCTGGCGCCGGCTTACTTGATCCAGAGGCGGATGGCATCCCAGGCGCGGCCGAAGATGCCCGCCTGTGCCACGTCCTCCAGCGCCACCAGGGGCACCTCGGCCACCTGGTGCTCGCCCAGCTTCACCTTCAGCGTGCCGATGGACTGGCCCTTGGTGAAGGGCGCGATCAGCGGGTCCTGGCGCACGATCTCCGTGCTCACCTTGCCGGCACTGCCCGAGGGCACGGTGATGACGATGGCGTCGGGGCGGCCGATCTTGAGCGTGCTTTGCGTGCCCTTCCAGACGGCCGGCGTGGCGGCGGCCTGGCCGGCGTCGAACAGCTTCACGGCGTCGAACGCCGTGTAGCCCCAGTTCAGCAGCTTCTGGCTCTCGTTGGCGCGGGCGTTCTCGCTGGCGGCGCCGAGCACGATGGACAGCAGGCGGCGCTGGCCGACGTTCGGGAAATCGCGGCGGGACGTGGCCACCAGGCAGTAGCCGGCGGCGGCCGTGTGGCCGGTCTTCAGGCCGTCGACCGTCGGGTCACGGAACAGCAGCATGTTGCGGTTGTTGCTGTTGGATGCCGGCGTGCCCTCGTAGCGGTACTGCTTGGTGGCGTAGTAGTGCAGGTGTTCCGGGAAATCCTGCATCAGCCGCGTGGCCAGCGTGGCCAGGTCGCGCGCCGTCGTGATGTGGCCGGGCTCCGTCAGGCCCTCGGGGTTCTTGTAGCTCGTGCCCGCCATGCCCAGGGCCTTGGCCTGCTCGTTCATCAGGCGCACGAAGTTCTCCACCGTGCCGCCCACGCCCTCGGCCAGGGCCACGGTCGCGTCGTTGCCGGATTGCACGATCATGCCCTTGAGCAGGTCGTCCACCGGCACCTGCATCTTGGGGTCGATGAACATGCGCGAGCCCGGCATCTTCCAGGCGCGCTCGCTCACGGGCAGCCTTTGCTCCAGCGTGACCTTCTTGGCGCGCAGCGCGTCGAAGACCAGGTAGCCGGTCATGAGCTTGGTCAGCGAAGCCTGCTCCACCGGTGCGTCAATGTCCTTCTCGGCCAGCACCTGGCCGGCCGTCACGTCCACCAGCAGGTAGTTGCGGGCGGCGATCTCGGGCGGCTGAGGCGCCTGGGCCCAGAGGATGGCGGGGGCCATCAGGGCGGCGCAGGCAAGGGATCGCAACGAGGACAGGGAAAACTTCATGGTGAAAACGGGCACTCGGGAAACAGAGGTAACAAACCGGTCGGCATGACCGGTGGCGGAGATGCGCGCCACGCCGCCTGCGGCGGCGCGGTGCGCCGTCAGAGCGTGGCCTGCAGGTGGCGCATGACCAAGCCCTTGAGCAGGGGCAATTGTCCGTGAAAGAAATGACCGCCCCCGGGCACAACCGTAACCGGCAGTGTCTGGGGCCGCGCCCAGTCCATCACGGCGGCAAGGGGCACGGTGTCGTCGGCCTCGCCGTGCACGACCAGGGTGCGCAGCTGGGCCTCGGGCGGCACCGGCGCCACCGTGAAGCGGCTGGCCGCCGTGCCCACAAGCACGGCGCGCTCCACGGCACGCTCGCCCCACAGCCGCGCGAGCGCGTGGCTGGTCACGAAGGCGCCGAAGGAGAAACCGGCCAGCGCGATCGGCCCCTCGGGCGCCGCCTGGCGCACCACGGCCAGCAGGTCGTCGAGCTCACCGCGCCCCTCGTCGTGCGTGCCGGCCGTGCCGCCCACGCCGCGGAAGTTGAAGCGCACGGCCGTCCAGCCGCTGGCCGCGAAGGCGCGCGCCAGTGTCTGCACCACCTTGTTGTCCATGGTGCCGCCGAACAGCGGATGCGGATGGGCGATCACGGCCACGCCGCGCGCGCCGCCGCCTGCGGGCGGCATGGCCGCGTCGCGCAGCGCTTCGATGGCCCCCGCGGGGCCGTTGAGGGTCAGGCGTTCGGTCTGGGCGTTCACGTCAGGCTATCAAAAACAATAGCTGCCGGCGCTTGATGGTCAAGCGCCGCAGCCTTAAAACACTATCAACCAGGGGAGAGAGCGCGAATCAGCGCCCAAGTTCCGGCGGCGTGAGCAGTCGTTCCACCACCTGGCCGTTCTTGAGGTGCGACTCCACGATCTCGTCGATGTCGCTCTCGTCCACATAGGTGTACCAGGTGCCTTCGGGATAGACCACGGCGATGGGGCCGCCGGCGCAGCGGTCCAGGCAGCCGGCCTTGTTCACGCGCACCTTGCCGGGACCCGTCAGGCCCTGCTCCTTGACCAGCATCTTGCAGCGCTCGAACGCCTGCTGCGCGCCGTGGTGGGCGCAGCAGTTTTCGCCGTTGGCGCGCTCGTTGAGGCAGAAGAAGATATGGCGCTGGTAGTACTGGGAAGTGGTATCGCTCATGGACGGATTCTAGGTTTCGCTGTCGCGCCGCGACACCCGCAGCACCACATACACCAGTGCGGCATAGGGCCAGAGCCAACCCAGCCACTGGCCCAGACCGTAGAAGCGGATGAAGCGCCCCTGCTCCCAGGCCTGCAGCGTCTGCGCGAAGTAGGCGCTGGTGGGCGCCTGGTTGAGCAGGTTCAGGTGCAGCATCAGCGCCAGCAGCAGCAGGGCCGCGCAGCCCCGCCGCGGCACGGCCACCAGCAGCAGTGCCGCGCCCAGGCCCGCCACCACGCCCGCCCGCGCCGCCGGCGTGAGCCATTCCCACGCATGGGCCGGGCCGTAGCTCAGCAGCGAGGACAGGGCCGTCACCGCCACGCCGATGGCCACCGTGGCCAGCGCGAACACGGCCCGCCGCCCCAGGTGGCGCATGATGCAGTGGCCCAGCAGGCAGGGGATCAGGAGCCCCAGCGCCACGGCCAGCAGCTCGGCGCCGGGCGACAGCGGCTCCAGGGGCGCCTCGCGCACCGGCAGCCACTCCAGGAACGGCGTGTCCTCCAGCAGTTCGATGAGCGCGGACTCCAGCCGCTCCCACACCTGGCCCAGCCCGAAGGGCAGCGCCGCGGGAAACAGCAGCGCCCAGGGCCACAGGGCCAGCAGCACCAGGGCCCCGCGCGCCTGGGGCACGAACCAGCGCTCGCGAAAGCGGCTCCAGCGTGCGATGGCGCCCAGGCGCTCCAGCAGCGTCGCCGCCAGCGCGCCCAGCAGCGTGCCCGCCGCGTTGAGCGCCAGGTCCATGTTGGACGGCACGCGCCGCGGCAGGAAGATCTGCAGATACTCCATGCCCAGCGACAGCGCGGCCCCCGCCAGCGCCGCCAGCACGGTCACCAGCGCGGCCGAGCGCGGCCACCCGGTGCGCAGCAGCGCCAGCGCCAGCAAGAAACCCAGCGGCGCATAGCCGGCCAGGTTCATGTTGACGTCGAACCAGGTCCAGTACGGCGGCGGGATGCGCGCCGAGAAGAACACCCAGGGCGAGATGCCCTGCTCGCGCCAGCCGTCGAACGGGAACAGGCTGGCAAAGACGATCAGCGCCGCATAGATGAGCGCCAGGGGCCAGGCCGATGTCTTGTGCATGCCGTATCAATCATCCTTTGCACCGCGGCCCACCCGCCCGAAGGCCGCGGAGCAGGCCATGCCAGCAGGCGCCGCGGAGCGGGCTTGGCCCGGCCGCTGGCGCCGTCCCCCTGCGGGGGAAGGCGCGCAGCGCCTCAGGGGGGCCCGCATATCAGAACGGCTTGACCACCACCAGCACCACGGCCACCACCAGCAGCAGCACCGGCACCTCGTTGAACCAGCGGAACCAGCGGTGGCTGTGCTGGTCGGTGTTCGCCGCCAGCCTGGCGCACAGTACGGCGCAGGCCCAGTGGTAGACCACGACCAGCAGCACCACGGTCAGCTTGGCGTGCATCCAGCCATTGCCCGGCCCGAAGCCGATGCCGTAGCCTAGCCACAGCCACAGGCCCAGGCCGATGGCCGGCACCGCCAGCAAGGTGGTGAAGCGCAGCAGCTTGCGCGCCATCAGCAGCAGCCGCTCGCGCTCGGCCACCGAGCCCGGCGCCACCATGGCCAGGTTGACGAAGATGCGCGGCAGGTAGAACAGGCCAGCGAACCAGCTGGCGACGAAGACGATGTGAAAGGCTTTGACCCAGAGCATCGGCGCAGTGTACGTGGCGCACCGCGCGCGCGGCCCGCGACCAAAAAAGATGCCCGGCAGGACCGGGCGGGAAAACCTTGCCGCAGCTTGCCTGGCAAGGCCCCGCTCAGGGAGGTAAAGCGGGGGGCGGCGCGGCCGCCCGGGGGCAATCTAGCACTCGTGCGCGCCCGGCGCAAGCCGTGCCGCACCCGGGCCGGTGCGACTGCGCCAGCGCAAGGGTGCCCGGGCGCAATGTGGCGCACAATTTGTGCCCATGCATCTGTCCAGCCCCACCCCCTTCCCCGCCAACCGCCCGCGCCGCCTGCGCCGCGACGCCTTCACCCGCAACCTGGTGCGCGAGAACCTGCTCACGCCGCACGATTTTATCTATCCCGTGTTCGTGCACGAGGGCGCCAACCTGCGCGTACCCGTGTCCTCCATGCCCGGCGTGGAGCGCCTGAGCCTGGACCTGCTGCTGCCCGTGGCCGAGGAATGCGTGCGGCTGGGCATCCCCGTGCTGGCGCTGTTCCCGTCGATCGACGGCGCGCTGAAGACGCCCGACGGCAAGGAGGCGCTGAACCCCGAGGGCCTGATCCCGCGCGTGGTGCGCAGGCTCAAGGCCGAGTTCCCCGAGCTGGGCGTGA
The DNA here is from genome assembly GCF_059568935.1 of Diaphorobacter oryzae DSM 22780. NCBI lineage: Bacteria > Pseudomonadati > Pseudomonadota > Betaproteobacteria > Burkholderiales > Comamonadaceae > Diaphorobacter > Diaphorobacter oryzae. The sequence continues at coordinate 9,481 of NZ_JCANUL010000005.1, forward strand.
TGACCGACGTGGCGCTGGACCCCTACACCAGCCACGGCCAGGACGGCATGCTCGACGCCACGGGCTACATCCTGAACGACGAGACCGTGGAGCTGCTCGTGGGCCAGGCCCTCACGCATGCCCAGGCCGGCGTGGACATGATCGCGCCCAGCGACATGATGGACGGGCGCATCGGCGCCATCCGCGACACGCTGGAGGCCCATGGCCACGTCCACACCCGCATCATGGCCTACAGCGCCAAGTACGCCAGCGCCTTCTACGGCCCGTTCCGCGACGCCGTGGGCTCCAGCGCCAACCTGGGCGCCAGCAACAAGAACGTCTACCAGATGGACCCGGCCAACACCGACGAGGCCCTGCGCGAGGTGGCGCTGGACCTGGCCGAGGGCGCCGACATGGTCATGGTCAAGCCCGGCATGCCCTACCTGGACGTGGTGCGCCGCGTGAAGGACGAGTTCCGCGTGCCCACCTTCGCCTACCAGGTCAGCGGCGAATACGCCATGCTCAAGGCCGCCGCGGCCAACGGCTGGCTGGACCACGACAAGGTGATGATGGAGTCGCTGCTGGCCTTCAAGCGCGCGGGCGCCGACGGCGTGCTGACCTACTTCGCGCTCGACGCCGCCCGTCTGCTCACGAAATAAGAGCTGCTCGCGCTTACTACCAAAGCGCTGGAGGCCCATTTGACGCATAAGACCGTACAGGCGATCCGCATCTTCCACCTGCAGCCCGGCGCCAGCGCCCTGGAGCTGCAGGCGCTGCCCACGCAGCCGCCCGCCCAAGGCTTTTACTGGATCGCCTGCACGCGCACGGCCTTCAGCGCCGATCTGCCGCGCCTGCAGGCCACGCTGCAGGCGCTGGCGGGACAGCAGCTGGTGGACCTGCATGTGTCCGACCTGCTCAACGCCCAGCTGCCCTCGCACTACGACTACACCTCGCAGTACGACCTGCTGGTCGTGCGCCGCCTGGGCACCGCGGCGGCCGAGGGCGAGGCCGCCGCCCCGCTGCCCGGCGCCGCCGCCACACGGGGCGGGCCGCCCGTGCTGCGCCGCATCGACACCAGCCCCGTCGGCTTTGCCGTGTTCGACCAGGTGCTGCTGTCCGTGCACCCCGGCGACTGCGGCGTGCGCGACGCCTACGCCGCGCGCCTGACCGGCAGCCCGGCGCCGGGCGCCCGGCCCGCCCCCGCGGCGGCCCCGGCCACGCCCGCCGAGGCCATGGTGCGCGAGCTGCGCACCGGCCCCGTGGCCGGCGCGCGCCTGCCGCTGAGCCCGGCCGACCTGATGCTGCGCGTGGTCAACCACATCGTGGACAACTACCTGGACCTGCGGCGCGAACTGTCGCGCCAGCTCGACCACTGGCAGGCCGAGCTGCTGCGACCCCGCACGCGCTTCACCAACTGGAGCGCCCTGCTGGACGCGCGCCTGACCCTGCACCAGCTCGACGGCATCTGCGAGGACCAGCGCGCCGCCGTGCAGGCCTGGGGCGAGGCGCTGGAGACCTGGGCGCCGCCCGCCGGCAACGCCGCGGCCCTGCGCGAGCTGGACCTGCTCAAGGTGCGCAGCCGCGACGTGCTGGAGCACATCGAGCGCGTGGTGCACCACGTGCGCCGGCTGGAGCAGAGCACCGAGGCGGCCGTGCAGATGCATTTCTCGGTGCAGAGCAACCGCACCAACGACATCATGCGCACGCTCACGGCGCTCACCGCCGTGTTCCTGCCGCTGAACCTGATCGCCGGCATCTTCGGCATGAACTTCGACTTCATCCCGCTGGTGCACAAGCAGGACGGCTTCTGGTGGGCCCTGGGCACCATGAGCGTCATCGCCGCCGCGCTCACGCTGCTGTTCTGGCGCAAGCGCTACCTGGCCCGCACCGGGCGCGGCTGACGGCCGGACACTACCAAAATAATAGCTATCAGCGCTTATCCATCAAGCGCCACAGCCATTTTTTCACTCAAAATCAGCCCACATGCCGGGCCAGGAAGGCCAGGGTGCGTTCGCGTGCCGCCATGGCGGCGGCCTCGTCGTAGCTGCCGCGCTGGTCGCAGTTGAAGCCATGGTCGGCCGCGTACACATGCACCTGCGCCTGGGGGTGGGCGCGCGCGAAGGCCTGCACGCCGTCGAGCGCGATCCAGCGGTCGTGCTCGCCGAAATGCGCCAGCACCGGCACGCGCGGCTGGCGGGCCGCCTCGGCGGGCGTGGTCATGCCGCCGCCGTAGTAGGTGATCGCGGCCGACAGCCCGTCCAGCAGACAGGCCGCGCGCCAGGCCAGCAGCCCGCCCCAGCAAAAGCCCACCACGCCGACCTTGCCGCCGCACTGCCCCGCGGCATAGTCGATGGCGGCCTGGATGTCGGGCATCACGCCCGGCGCGGGCAGGCCCTCCACGGCGGCCTTGAGCGCCACGCCGTCCTGCATGTCCTGCGCGCCGTAACCCAGGTCCACGCCCTGGCGCACCCGCGCGAAGGTGGACGGCGCCACCGCGATGTAGCCGCGCGCGGCCAGCCGGTCGGTGACCGCGCGGATATGGGCGTTGACGCCGAAGATCTCCTGCAGCACCACCACCGCGCCGCGCGGCGCGCCATCGGTGCGCGCCACCCAGGCGGGCAGCACGAAGCCGTCGCTTGATGTCAGATCTACCCACTGTCCCATGTCGTGTTCTCCCCGGGCCGAGCGGAACGCGGCGCCTCCGCCAGGGGGCTGAAACCTGTTCCAATGCGCCATTCTTGCAGGAGTCATCCCTTCATGGACCTGAAGCCCCTCATCACCTTGCTGGCCATCGTGAACCCGCTGGCCATCGTGCCGTTCTTCATCCACTACACCAGCGGCTTCAGCGCCGCGCAGCGCCGGCGCACCGTCCAGGTGGCGGCATTCAGCGCGTTCTGCGTGATCGCGGCCTGCGCCCTCATCGGGCTGCAGGTGCTGGACTTCTTCAACATCTCGCTGCAGAGCTTCCAGGTGGGCGGCGGCATGCTGCTCCTGATCAGCGCCATGAACATGCTGAACGCCCAGCCGGCCGAGGCCAAGCCCCACACCAACGACCTGGAGGAAGGCGCCGAGAAGGCCGCGCAGGGCTCCAGCATCGCCGTGGTGCCGCTCACCATTCCGCTGCTCACCGGGCCGGCCGCCATGTCCACCGTGGTGATCTACGCCGACCGCGCGCAGACCGCCTGGCAGCATGTGGCGCTGGTGGGCTACGGCGTGGTGGTGGGCGCCGCCACGGCCCTGTGCTTCGCGCTGGCCGAGCCCATCGAGCGCGTGCTGGGCAAAACCGGCATCAACGTGATGACGCGGCTCATGGGCCTGATCCTGGCCGCGCTGGCGGTGGAGGTGATGGCCGACGGCCTGAGCAAGCTGTTCCCCATCCTCGCCACGCGCTGAGCGCGGCGCGGCTCAGCCGGCCGGCGCGTCCTCGATGCGGTTGCGCCCGCCGCGCTTGGCCCGGTAGAGCCGGCGGTCCACCTCCTGCAGGAACTGCGTCGGGTCGTCGTGCGGGCCCGGAATGGCGGCACCGATGCCTACGCTGAGCGTGAGCCGCGGGCCGATCGGCGAGTCCGCATGCGCGATGCCCGCGCCCGCGATCTCCTGCATGCAACGCTCGGCCACGGCGCGCGCCGCCGCCGTGTCGCTGCCGGGCAGCAGCAGCACGAACTCCTCGCCGCCGTAGCGCGCCAGGAAGTCGCGCGGGCGGCAGGCGGCGCTGTCGAGCGCCCGGGCCACGCGCTTGAGGCATTCGTCGCCCTCCACATGGCCGTAGCGGTCGTTGTAGCGCTTGAAGAAGTCCACGTCGAAGAGCAGCAGCGCCAGCGGCTGCAGCTCGCGCCGCGCGGCCAGCCACTCGCGGTCGAACACCGCGTCGAACTTGCGGCGGTTGTTCACCCCGGTGAGCCCGTCGCGGAAGGACAGCTCCTCCAGCTCCTGCTGCAGGCTCAGCAGCTTTTCCTCGCTCTGCTTGCGCTCGGTGATGTCGAACATGAAGCCCACCAGCGACACCACGTTGCCCTGCAGATCGCGCACCACATGCACCACGTCGCGGATCCACACATAGTCGCCCCGCGTGGTGAGGGCGCGGTAGTCGGCCTCGTGGTCCACCCCGCACTGCGACTGCGTGACGCAGAAGTTGACGACGCGCTCGCGGTCGTCGGGGTGCATGCGGTCGGCCCAGTCCTGCACCGTGCGCCAGCTCGTGGGCTCCCAGCCCAGCAGGCTCTCGATCTGCGGCCCGATGTAGGCGAAGGTCGCCGTGGCCCAGTCGATCTTCCAGGGAATGGCCCGCGTGGATTCCAGCAGGGTGCGGTAGAGCGCGCTGTCGGGGGCGGTGGACATGGTGGTCGGCAAGCGGGCAATGGATACGCGGCAAGCTTAGCAGGACAAGCGGTCAGGCCGCCACCCCAACGACCCTCCCCCATTCCGCCCGAGAGCTGTTGACACAGCGCAAGCCGTGCGGGCCACGGCCTATCCAGACCGGCCCAACCGTGGAAACATGGCAGGCATGAAGAGGATCAAGACCGGCTTGGCAGGGCTGTTCGCGGGCCTGACCGCGCTGTGGCTGCTGGCCGAGGCGCCGGCGCTGGGCGCGGCCCGGGGGTTTTTCGACTGGCGCCACCTGCTGGTGCAGTACTCGGGCGTGCTGGCCATGGGCGCCATGTCGGCCGCCATGCTGCTGGCGGTGCGCCCCGCCTGGCTGGAGTCCCGCCTGCACGGGCTCGACAAGATGTACCGTCTGCACAAATGGCTGGGCATCGCCGGCCTGGTGCTGGCCATCGCCCACTGGCTCTGTGCCCAGGGGCCCAAGTGGCTGGTGCGGGCGGGGCTGCTGGAGCGGCCCGCGCGCGGGCCGCGCGCCGAGGAGACGCAGGAGGTCCTGCGCCTGCTGCGCAGCCTGCGCGGCCTGGCCGAGGACCTGGGCGAGCAGGCCTTCTACGCGGCCGTGGTCCTGATCGCCCTGGCGCTGATACGGCGCTTCCCCTACCGCCATTTCTTTCGCACCCACCGCTGGCTGGCGCTGGTCTATCTGGTGCTGGTGTTCCACTCCGTGGTCCTGGCCAGCTTCCCCTACTGGGGCCAGCCCCTGGGCTGGGCGATGGGCCTGCTGCTGGCCGCCGGCACCGTGGCCGCCGGCATCAGCCTGCTGCGGCGCATCGGCGTGCGGCGCAAGGCGGTGGGCGAGATCGTGGAGGTGGGCTTCCTTGAGGGCGTGCAGGTCAATGCCGTCGCCATCCAGCTCAAGGACCAGTGGGCCGGCCACGAGGCCGGACAGTTCGCCTTCGTGACCTTCGACGAGCGCGAGGGCCCGCACCCGTTCACCATTTCCTCGGCCTGGGAGGGCGACGGCCGGCTGCTGTTCCTCATCAAGGCCCTGGGCGACTACACGCGCACCCTTCGGCACGCGCTGCGGCCGGGCGACCCCGTCACGGTGGAGGGGCCCTACGGGCGCTTCCGGTTCGAGGGCAGCGCGCAGCGGCAGATCTGGATCGGCGCGGGCATCGGCGTGACGCCCTTCGTGGCGCGCATGAAGGCGCTGGCAGCCCAGCCCGACGGCCGCAGCGTGGACCTGTTCCACTCCACGGCCCAGGTGGACGAGCGGGCCCTGGACCTGCTGCGCGCCGATGCCGCGGCCGCCGGCGTGCGCCTGCACCTGATCCTGTCGGAGCGCGACGGCCGCCTGACGGGCGAGCGCCTGCGGGCCGCCGTGCCCGACTGGGCGCAGGCCGATGTGTGGTTCTGCGGCCCCACCGCCTTCGGCGACGCCATGCGCCAGGACCTTACGGCGCACGGGCTGCCGGCCGAACGCTTCCACCAGGAGCTGTTCCAGATGCGCTGAGGCGAGCGCACCCGCTTGAGATATTAAAACAATAGCTGCTTGCGCTTACCCTGATTGGCCAGAGGCCTGATTTCTTCTAAATCCGCGCTCAGGCCGCCACGGCCGCGGGCGTGCCCGCTGTGGCCTCGTCATCGCCCGAGGCGCAGGCGCCGCCGCAGCCGTGGATGAGGTCGGCCGGCAGCGCGTCGGGCGCCTGCACCGTGCCGGTGGCGGGGTCGAAGCCCACGCGCCGCAGGTGCAGCGCCAGGGCCGCATCCATGCTCTGCGTGTGCTGCGGGAACCAGACGGCCAGCTCGGCCGCCATGCCGCGCAGCACGCCCAGCTCACCCTGCGCGGCGCGCTCCGCGCCCTCGCGCATGACCTGCAGCACCACCTTGTGCTGCAGGCTGTGGCAGTTGCCCGAGGCGAAGCGCGTGGACTGCATCCAGCGGTCTTCCTGGCCGAAATGCGCCTCGGTGTGCTGCACCAGTGCCTGCCAGGCGGCGATGAGCCGCGCGTCGTCCGCGCGCTCCACGGCCTGCAGCAGTTCCACGAATTCCTGGTGCGTGTCGTCCATCAGCGGCAAGTCGAGCGCCAGCCCCTCAGACCATTGCAGTGCAGCCATATGCAGTCCTTCCTTCCTGTGCAGCGTGTATGAAGCCGCGCGAGCTTAAGAAAGCGGCCGCACTGGTGCATTGACGCACGTCAGGACATGGCGGCACCACGGGCTGCACAACCCAAAAGCCCCGCCATGGGCGGGGCTCGGAGACAGCGTGTCCCGGCGGGGATTACTGGGCGTAGGCGCGCTTGGCGTCGGCCACGCACTTGTCCTTGGCGTCACCGTTCATGGTGTCGCAGCGCTCCTTGGCCGCCTTGTAACGTGCCTCGCGCTGGGCTTCGGCGGCATCCTTCTGGGCATCGGCCACGTCAGCGCGCTTTTCGGCGGCCGAGTCGGCGGGCTTGGCCTGCTCACGCTGGACCTTGGCCTTTTCCTTGGCTGCCACATGGGCCGCCTTGGCATCCTTCACGCAGATGTCCTTGGCATCGCCCTTCTGGTCGTCGCACTTCTCCTTTGCCACTTCATAGTCGGCATCGGCGCGCGCCTCGTTCACCTTGTAGGTGGCCTTATCGCTGGGCTTGTACTGGGCCTCCAGCTCGGCCTTGGCCACCTTTTCCTTGCCCATGGCTTCCTTGATGCAGACATCCTTGGCATTGCCCTGCAGGGTGTCGCACTGGGCCTTGGCGGCCTTGTAGTCGGCGCCGATGCGGTCCTTGCCAGCGTTGTATTCCTCCTTGGTCATTGCCATGCCGGACGTAGCCATCAGGGCGGCGGCGGCCAGGGCCATCAGATTGCGTGCGTGATTCACGGGTTGTCCTCCAAATTCAGAACGGGTTGCTGGTGGTCTGCCCAAGCGCCGTGGCGCCTGGGCGGTCAGGTCAGTCGTAACGGAAACCGGGGTTGCGCTGTTCCCAGTTCTTGAGCTGCTCCTCGGCGGCTTCCCGGGCCAGGCCATGGCGCTCCTGCAGCTTGCCCAGCAACTGATCGCGCTTGCCGGCGATGACGTCGAGGTCGTCGTCGGTGAGCTTGCCCCACTGCTCCTTCAGCTTGCCCGTGAACTGTTTCCAGTTGCCCTTGATGCGGTCTTCGTTCATGAGTCACTCTCCTGTGCAGTTGTCAAAGGATCGCCTGGCGAACTCCCGCTGCGGCGGTGGCGTTGCGTCAGGCGATGAACGAACTGTAGGCAGCCCCCCGGCGGCGGCGCGTCGGTGTGCAGGAGCCAGCTGCGTCAGCCCAGGGCGATAGCGCCGTGTAGGCCAGCACCCCACCGGGCACGGCAGCACAGGCAAAAAAAAGAGACATGCCGGGGCATGTCTCTGTGCGTTGTGAGGGGGGCCCGCGCGCGCTCAGCGGCCCGTTTGCTCGACCCAGGCGGCCAGCTCGTCGGCCGCCTGCGCGGCGGCCTCGGCCAGGGCCTTGGCGCCGCCGGGGGCATCGGGCGTGGCGGCCGGGCGCCGCACGACGAACACGCGCTGCGCCACCAGGGTCTCGCCCCCGCGGCCGGCGTCGGACAGCATGGCGCGCAGGCGCACCAGGCCCTCGCTGGCGTCCGGGCTGCCGAACACCTGGCTGAACTCCTCCAGCTCCACGCGCAACACGGCGGGCAGGCGGCCCTGGTCCAGCTGCACGGCCATGCCGTCATCGCCCGACAGCACCACCCGGCGCTCGCCCAGGCGCTGGCGCAGAGCCTGCTGCAGCAGGGCCGCGGGCGGCTGGCTCCAGCGCGCCTGGGCGTAGGGGCGCAGCTGCTGGGCGTTGGCATAGGCCAGGCGGTACAGCAGGGCCGAGCTGCCCTCGGGCAGGCCCACGGTGGCCACCTCGCCCAGCGCGATGGGCGGCAGCGGCGCGCGCCGGTCGCTGGGCGCATGCTGCAGGGGGCCGGGGCCGAAGTCGTACACATCGGCGCGCACGGGCGGCTCGGGCAGCACGGAGCAGCCCGCGGCCAGCGCGGCAAAAATCAGGCCAAAAATGGCTTTTGCGCCCGTCCTGCCTGCGCTAGCAGCTATGTTTTCAATAGTATTCATGGCATGGTTCCTGCGGGTCAGGGCTGCGTGGCCGGCGCGGCAAAGCCGGGCTCGCCGGGGCCGGCGGCCGCGCGGCCCGGGCCGTAGATGAGCGACTGCGGGTTGTCGGTGATGCCCGAGGCCGTGCGGCCCATGCGGCGGGCGGCGCGGGCCGTCTCGTCGGCCGCGTGGTTCACGCGCGGCAGCGTCACGCGGCCGAACCGGTCGGCCGCGGCCGACAGCGACTGGGCGCCGCTGGCGATCTCGTCGAGCGCCCCGCCCTCGGCGTTGAGCGCACGCACGGCCTGGCGGACCTCGTCGGCCGCGGCGGCGGCGCTGCCGCCGGCTTGGCGCAGCGACTGCAGCGTCTGGCGCGTTTCCTCGGCCAGCGGCGGCACGCTGGCCAGCGCCGGGTCGAGGCGGTTGGCCACCGTACCGTCCAGGCGCCGGGCCAGTTGGTCGATGCTGCCCGCGGCCCGGCCCAGCTGGTCCAGCGCGGTGACGAAGCGCTGCTGGTTCTCGTCGCCCAGCAGCAGGTTGATGCGGTGCGTGGCCTCCTGCACCTGGGACATGATGGCCGGCCCCTGCTCGGCCAGCTGGCTGAACGAGGAGGTCTGCAGCGGCAGGCGCGGCAGGCCGCTGCGGCCCGGCGCCGGTGTGGGCAGGGGCGCGTCGGCATCGTCGAGCTGCACATGGGCCAGGCCCGTGACGCCCTGGTAGCCCAGCGTGGCGAAGGTGGTGGGGCTGATGGGCGCGTCGGTGTTGACGGCGATGCGGATCAGCACGTTGCCCGCGGCCTGCGGATCGAAGCCGATGGACGTGACCTTGCCCACGGCCACGCCCTTGTAGCGCACGGGGGCCTGGGGCTGCAGGCCGGTCACGCTTTCCTTGCTGGAGAGCTCGTAGACCTGGTAGTCGGTCTGGTCGCGCGTGAGCCACATGCCGAGGCCCGCCAGCAGCGCCGCCACGACGATCACGAAGATGCCCGCGGCCAGGGCGTGGGACTTGTTTTCCATCAGGCTTCCTTAGGCGAGGGGGCGCCGCCCGGCGGCTGCGCCATGGCGCGGCGGCCGCGCTCCCCCTGAAAAAAGTGGTGAATGAAGGGATGGTCGAACTGCGCGACCTCGCGCGGCGCGCCGGTGGTGATGACGCGCTTGTCGGCCAGCACCGCCACGCGCGTGGACAGGGCGAACAGCGTGTCCAGGTCGTGCGTGACCATGATCACGGTGAGGCCCAGCGCGGCGTGCAGCTCGCGCAGCAGGGCGCAGAACTCGTCGGAGCTGCTCGGGTCCAGCCCCGCCGTGGGCTCGTCGAGCAGCAGCAGCGGCGGGTCCATGATCAGCGCGCGCGCCAGGGCCGCGCGCTTGATCATGCCGCCCGACAGGTCGGCGGGCATGCGCGCGCCGTGCTCGGCCTTGAGGCCCGCCAGGCGCAGCTTGACCATGGCCGCGTCCTGCACGATGGCCGGCGGCAGCGTGCCCAGCTCGTTGAGCGCGAAGGCGATGTTGTCGAGCACGCTGAAGGCCGAGAACAGCGCCCCGTGCTGGAACAGCATGCCCACGCGGCCGCTGGCGCCGTCGCCGCCCAGCTCCACCGCCGGCCGCCCCAGCACCGTCACGCTGCCGCGCGTGGGCCGCGTGAGCCCGAGGATGTGGCGCAGCAGCACCGTCTTGCCCGTGCCCGAGCCGCCCACGAGCGACAGGATCTCGCCGCGGCGCACCGTCAGCTGCAGGTCGTCGTGCACGGCGAAGGTCTCGCCGCCCTTGCCGAAGACCGTGGCCAGGCCCTGGATGTCCACCACGGCCGCTGCATCCTGCGGCGGCGGCGCGGGCGCCAGGGAGGCGGTGACGGGCAGGGACTGCGTGTCGGCCATGGTCAGAAACCCACGTTCTTGAAGGCCACGGCGAACAGCGCGTCCACGATGATGACCATGGTGATGGCGCTGACCACCGAGGCCGTCGTGCCCTCGCCCAGGCTCTGGGTGTTGGGCTTGACGCGCAGCCCCCAGTGGCAGCCGATGAGCGCGATGAACACGCCGAACACCACCGACTTGGCCATGGCCAGCCACAGGTTGGACACCTTCACCGCGGCGGGCAGCGCCTGCGCGAAGTAGGCCGACGAGATGCCCATGGTCAGGTCCGCCGCCAGCATGCCGCCGGCCAGCGCCGCCAGCGTGGTCCACAGCGCCACCAGCGGCATGGCCAGGCCCAGGGCCAGGGCGCGCGGCATCACCAGGCGAAAGCCGTGCGGGATGCCCATCACGCGCATGGCGTCGAGTTCCTCGGTCACGCGCATCACGCCGATCTGCGCCGTGATGGCCGAGCCCGAACGCCCCGCCACCAGGATGGCGCCCAGCATCGGGCCCAGTTCGCGGATCAGCGAGATGCCCAGGATGTTGACGATGAAGGCCTCGGCCCCGAACTGGCGCAGTTGCAGCGACATCAGGTAGGCCAGCACCACGCCGATCAGAAAGCCCACCAGCGCCGTGATGGGCAGGGCCATGGCCCCCATGCGAAACAGGTGGCCCGAGATGTCGCGCCAGGGCCCGCGCCGCGGGTTGCGCACCAGCCGCAGCAGGTCCAGCAGCAGCTGCCCCACCAGCACCACCATGTGGGCCAGGTGGTCCAGCGCATGCAGCACCAGCACGCCCAGGCGGTCGACCTGGTCGGACAGACGCCAGGGCGCGGGGGTCGCGCAGGGCGTGGAGAACTGCGCCACGCGCTCGAGCATCTCGCGCTGCGTGGCGTTCAGCTCCAGCTGGGCCGGCCAGGCGCGGCCCCAGTGGTTCCACAGGACCTGCGCGCCCACATGGTCCAGGCGCGCCAGCCCCTGCAGGCTCCAGGCATGGCCGGGCCCGCAGCCGCGCAGCTGCGCGGCCACGCGCCGCCAGGCGTGGCGGTCGGCAAAGGCCGCCGCCACCCAGTCGCCCTGCGGCAAGGCGCGGGGCTGGGCGGCGTTGTCCTGTACGACCGAAGGAGGGGTGAAACCGGGCATGGTGGTCAGGGAAGGGGCGGGGTGGGCGTGCCGGACGACGAGCCCGGCGCGCAGGCCCGATTTTGCATGCTCGCGCGGGACGGGCCCCACGCATGCGCCGTGGCCGGTCGGCGTGCGTCTTGAAAAAACATCAAAATCGGCCACCAGCGCTTATGCAACATGCGTGAGCAGCAATCAAAACTATAGCATTCCAGGGGTTTACCCTCGACACGCCGAGGCCGGTTCGCACAATGATGCGGCGCCGCACAAAAGCCTGGCCCCGGGGGCGGCGGCCTTTTCTGACATGCGATCGGCATCCATGAGCGACACCACTTTCGACTACATCATCATCGGCGGCGGCACGGCCGGCGCCCTGCTGGCCAACCGGCTCAGCGCAGACCCCAAGAACCGCGTGCTGCTCGTGGAGGCCGGCCGCAAGGACGACTACCACTGGATCCACATCCCCGTGGGCTACCTGTACTGCATCGGCAACCCGCGCACCGACTGGCTCTACCAGACCGAGGCCGACGCGGGCCTGAACGGCCGCAGCCTGCGCTATCCGCGCGGCAAGGTGCTGGGCGGCTGCAGCAGCATCAACGGCATGATCTACATGCGCGGCCAGGCGCGCGACTACGACCAGTGGGCCCAGATCACGGGCGACGACGCCTGGCGCTGGGACAACGTGCTGCCCGCCTTCCGCCGCCACGAGGACCACTGGCGCCTGGACCAGCCCGAGGGCGTGAACGAGAACTTCAAGCGCCTGCACGGCAGCAAGAGCACGGGCGGCTCGGGCGAGTGGCGCGTGGAGCGGCAGCGCCTGCGTTGGGACATCCTGGACGCCTTCGCCCAGGCCGCGCAGCAGGCCGGCATTCCCGCCACCGACGATTTCAACCGCGGCACCAACGAGGGCGTGGGCTACTTCGAGGTGAACCAGAAGGACGGCTGGCGCTGGAACACGGCCAAGGCCTTCCTGCGCCCCACCTGCTACGGCCGGCCCAACTTCGAGATGTGGACCACGGCCCAGGCCACTCGGCTGGTGCTGGACCGCCAGCCGGACGGCAGCCTGCGCTGCACCGGCGTGCAGGTGTGGACCGGCGAGGAGATGGTCACCGCCCAGGCGCAGCAGGAGGTGATCCTGAGCGCCGGCGCCGTGAACTCGCCGCAGATCCTGCAGCTGTCGGGCATCGGCCCCGGGGCGCTGCTGCAGCGGCACGGCATCGACGTGCAGGCCGACCTGCCCGGCGTGGGCGCCAACCTGCAGGACCACCTGCAGATCCGCGCCGTGTACAAGGTGCGGGGCGTGCCCACGCTGAACGAGCTGGCCGGCAGCCTGCTGGGCAAGGCGCGGATCGGCCTGGAATACGCGCTCAAGCGCAGCGGCCCGATGAGCATGGCGCCGTCGCAGCTGGGCGCGTTCACGCGCAGCCACCCCGACCTGCCGTACCCCAACATCCAGTACCACGTGCAGCCGCTGTCGCTGGAGGCCTTCGGCGAGCCGCTGCACGGCTTCCCGGCCTTCACGGCCAGCGTTTGCAACCTCAACCCGACGAGCCGCGGCACGGTGGCCATCAAGAGCGCGGATTTCCGCGCCGCGCCGGCCATCGCACCCAACTACCTGTCGACCGACGCGGACCGCCAGGTGGCCGCCGACAGCCTGCGCATGACGCGCCGCATCGTCGCCCAGAGCGCGCTCGCCCCCTACCAGCCCGAGGAATACAAGCCCGGCCCGCAGTACCAGAGCGACGAGGACCTGGCCCGGCTGGCCGGCGACATCGCCACCACCATCTTCCACCCCGTGGGCACCACGCGCATGGGCCGAGCGGACGACCCGCAGGCCGTGCTCGACGCGCAGATGCGCGTGCGCGACGGGCGCGGCGGCCTGGTAGCCGGCCTGCGCGTGGTGGATGCGGGCGCCATGCCCACCATCACCAGCGGCAACACCAATTCGCCCACGCTGATGATGGCGGAGATGGCCGCGCAGTGGATCCGCGGCACGCGGCGCGGCTGAGGCCGGCGGCACTATCAAAGGCACCCGGGCCAGCATTGACGCACCGCAACAGGGGGCGGGAAATCACCAATGCCCCATCCGGGTGCAAGCCATTACAGTCCATGCACTCGATGCGCGCCTCGGCACGCCAAGCGAGGGGACCGAGGAGACAAACCCAATTCAAGAACACCAACATATGAACCGGCATCCGCAACGAGATGCCTTTGACAAGGCACCTGTAACCCAGGTGCCTTTTTGTTGCTGCCTACCTATCCAAAGAGGCCTTCTCGCCCGCAGGGTGAGCGCCTGCAGCTCCTGATTCCGTAGCACTTGCGGTGCGACAATCGGGCGCATGGAATGGATCATCGTCTCGCTGGCCTCGCTGCTGGCCGGCTTCGTGGACGCTATCGTCGGCGGGGGCGGCCTGATCCTGCTGCCGGCCCTGTTCGCCACCTTCCCCACGGCGTCGCCCGCCACGCTGATGGGCACCAACAAGAGCGCCGCCATCTGGGGCACGGGCATCGCCACCTGGCAGTTCAGCCGCCGCGTGCAGATGCGCTGGCGGGCCATGCTGCCGGCCGCGCTGGCGGGCTTCGTCGGCGCCTTCGCCGGCGCCTGGGTGGTGACGCTGATCTCCGGCGACTTCCTGCGCAAGCTGCTGCCGCTGGTGCTGGTCGCGCTGCTGGCCTACACGCTGGTGCGCAAGGACCTGGGCCGCCACCATGCGCCGCGCTTCGCCCCGGGCCGGGAAACCCTGGCCGCCAGCCTGATCGGCGTGACCATCGGCTTCTACGACGGCTTCTTCGGCCCCGGAACCGGCAGCTTCTTCGTGTTCCTGTTCGTGCGCGTGCTGGGTTACGATTTTCTGAACGCCTCGGTGTCCGCCAAGCTGCTGAACCTGGCCACCAACGTGGCGGCGCTGATCCTGTTCACGGCCAAGGGCCATGTGTGGTGGCACTTCGCACTGCCGCTGGCCGTGGCCAACGTGGTGGGCAGCCTGCTGGGCACGCACCTGGCGCTCAAGCATGGCGCGGGGTTCGTACGGGGCATCTTCATCCTGGTGGTGGGCCTGCTGATCCTCAAGACCGGCCACGACGCCTTCCTGCGCTGAACCGCCCTTTCTTTGCATAGGAGAGAACGCCATGATTCCCCTGACCCTGATCGGCGCCCCCACCGACGTGGGCGCCAGCGTGCTCGGCGCCAGCATGGGGCCGGATGCGCTGCGCATCGCGGGCATTGCCCGCGCGCTGCGCGAGCGCGGCCTCGACGTGCAGGACCTGGGCAACCTGAGCGGCCCGGGCAACCCGCAGGCCGCGCCATCCGATGGCTTCCGGCATCTGGCCGAGGTGACGGACTGGAACCGGGCGGTGTTCGCCGCCACGCAGGGCGCGCTGGACGCCGGCCAGCTGCCGCTGCTCATGGGTGGGGACCACTGCCTGGCCATCGGCTCCATCAGCGCCGTGGCCCAGCATTGCCGCACGCGGGGCAAGCGCCTGAAAGTGCTGTGGTTCGACGCCCACGCCGACGCGAACACGCCCGCGTCCTCGCCCAGCGGCAACCTGCACGGCATGCCCGTGGCCTGCCTGCTGGGCCATGGGCCGGCGCAGCTCACGCAGCTGGCGGGCCCGGATGCGCCGGCGGCGCTGCGGGCGCAGCAGATCACGCTGATCGGCGTGCGCAGCGTGGACGCGACGGAAAAACGCTTCGTCAACGAGCAGGGCATCGAGGTGTACGACATGCGCACCATCGACGAGCTGGGCATGCGCGCCGTGATGCAGGCGGCCCTGGCCGACGTGGACGAGGGCACGCACCTGCACGTGAGCTTCGACATGGACTGCCTGGACCCCACGGTGGCGCCCGGCGTGGGCACGGCCGTGCGCGGCGGCCCGACCTACCGCGAGACCCAGCTGTGCATGGAGATGCTGGCCGACTGCGGCGCGCTGGGGTCGGTGGACGTGATGGAGCTGAACCCGGCGCTGGACATCCGCAACCAGACGGCGGAGCTGGCGGTGGACCTGCTCGAAAGCCTGTTCGGCAAATCCACGCTGATGCGCCCGCAGTGAACGGCCGGCACGCCCGGCCACCGCGGGTTTGCGGCAGTACGCGGCGCGCAGGCGGCCTCCCTATAATGTGACCGCCTCATGACGCCGGCTCCGACAACGGGGAGCTTGTGCAGGCATTGGTTTCCGGCTTGTGATCCGCAATGCCGGATTTTTTGTACCTGAAGCGATCCCACGCAGGAACAGACATGAAGATGTTCAAGACTTTGGCCACTGTGGTGGCACTGTGCGCCGCCGTTGCAGTGCAGGCACGCCCGCTGGAAGACATCCAGAAGAGCGGCACCATCATCCTCGGCTCCGAGGGTCAGTACGCGCCGTTCAACTTCTTCAAGGGCAAGCAGCTGACGGGCTACGAGATCGAGGTGGCCGAGCTGGTCGCCAAGAAGATGGGCCTGAAGTTCGAGTGGAAGACCGTGGGCTTCGACGCCCTGCTGACCGGCCTGGCGCAGGACCGCTGGGATCTGGTGATCGCCTCGCACGCCATCACCGAAGAACGCTCCAAGGCCGTGACCTTCACCCTGCCGCACTACTGCTCGGGCGGCCAGATCGTCTCGATGAAGCCCGAGATCTCCAAGGCCGGCGACCTGGCCGGCAAGGTGGTGGCCGTGCAGACCGGCACCACCTACCTGGACGCCGTGAAGAAGGTGCCCGGCGTGAAGGACGTGAAGAACTTCCCCACCGACGAGGCGGCGCGCAACGCCCTGGCCTCCAAGCGCGTGGACGCCTGGGTGACCGACCGCTTCGTGGCCAAGGAAATGCTGGCCAAGGCCCCCAAGGCGGGCTTCCACACCGGCGACATGCTGTTCGTCGAGCAGGTGGCCTCGGCCGTTTCCAAGGGCAACCAGGGCCTGGCCGACGCCTGGAACAAGGCGCTGAAGGAAGCCATCGCCGACGGCGGCGTCGCCGCCATCTCCAAGAAGTACTTCCAAGAAGACGTCACCTGCAAGTAACCCCCTGCGCCGGGCCCATGGGCCCGGCGCCCCTCTCCCATGCTTCTCGCTCTCTGGCCCGCCCACTGGAGCCGCTCCCAGCGCAGCAATGCGACGCTGGTAGCGGCTTTGGTGTTGATGGCGCTGGTCCTCGCCCTGCTCGGCCAGTTCCTCTCGTTCTTTCCTGAACCCATCGGCTCCAATGCCGCCCTGTTTTCCGAAGGCGCCCTCACCACGCTGTACCTGACGCTGGTCAGCGGCGCAGCGGGCCTGGCGCTGGGCACCGGCGCCGCCCTGGCGCGCACCTCGCGCCAGGCATGGCTGCGCTCGGTGGCCGGTTTCTACATCTGGGCCATCCGCGGCACGCCGCTGCTGGTGCAGATCCTGTTCGTGTACTTCGCCCTGCCCGTGCTGGTGCCGGGGCTCAACCTGCCCGACTTCGCCGCCGCCGTGGTGGCGCTGGGCCTGAACGTGGGCGCCTACAACGCCGAGGCCATCCGCGCCGGCCTGCTGGCCGTGCCGCGCGGCCAGACCGAGGCCGCTCGCGCGCTGGGGCTGTCGCGCGTGCACGTGTTCTTCGACGTGGTGTTCCCCCAGGCGTTCAAGATCGCGCTGCCGCCGCTGGTGAGCAACTTCGTGGCGCTGCTCAAGGACTCGTCGCTGGCCTACGCCATCGGCGTGGTGGAGCTGACCAACGTGGGCAACCGCATCCAGTCGGCCACCTTCCAGCCCGTGGCCACGCTGTCCACGGTGGCCATCACCTACCTGATCCTGACCACGCTGGTGACGCAGGTGACGCATGCCATCGAGTACCGCTTCGACGTGGAAGGGCGCGTGAAATGAGCGCCACCGACAACGACAGCAGCCGCCGCGACGCCTACATCGTCGTCAAGGACGTGCGCAAGGCCTTCGGCGCCCACGAGGTGCTCAAGGGCGTGTCCACCGTGTTCCGCACCGGCGAGGTGACGGTGATCATCGGCGCCTCGGGCTCGGGCAAGAGCACGCTGCTGCGCGCCATCAACCGCCTGGAGCCGCACGACAGCGGCAGCATCACCATCGACGGCGTGGAGGTCACCGACGACCCGCGCACGCTGCAGCTGCAGCGCAGCGAGGTGGGCATGGTGTTCCAGCAGTTCAACCTGTTCGGCCACATGACGGTCCTGGACAACGTGACGCTGGCGCCCCGGCGCATCCGCCGCACGCCGCGCCCGCAGGCCAACGACAAGGCCATGGCCCTGCTCAAGCGCGTGGGCATGCAGGACCATGCGCACAAGTACCCCTGGCAGCTGTCGGGCGGCCAGCAGCAGCGCGTGGCGATTGCGCGCGCACTGGCCATGCAGCCCAAGGTGATGCTGTTCGACGAGCCCACCAGCGCCCTCGACCCCGAGATGGTGCAGGAGGTGCTGGACGTGATGCGCGAGCTGGCGCGCGGCGGCATGACCATGATCGTGGTCACGCACGAAATGGGCTTCGCCCGCGAGGTGGCCGACCGCGTGATGTTCTTCGACCAGGGCTGCATCGCCCACGATGCACCGCCGGCCGAGTTCTTCGCCCACCCGGCCAACGACCGTATCCGCTCCTTCATCGGGCGCATGAGCGCCTGATGGGTCGCTCATGAATCAATAGCTTGCCGCGCTTTATCTGCGGGCACTTCAGCATCAAATACGGCTGAAGTGCTTGCGTATCAAGCGCGAACCGCTCCTGTTTTTTGGTAGTGCATATGCGTTCCGAACGCCATGGCCTGATGGCCCTCCTGCTGGTCGTTGCCGTCTGGGGCACCACCTTCCCCGCCATGAAGATGCTGTCGGCGCACCTGGACGCGCCGCAGATCATCTGGGCGCGCTTCGCCATCGCGCTGGTGGTGCTGGCGCCCATGTGGCGCGGCATGCGCAGCGCCGAGCTGCGCTGGGGCCTGGTGCTGGGCGCGCTGCTGTTCCTGGCCTTCTGGCTGCAGATCGAGGGCCTGGCGCGCACCAGCAGCAACCGCAACGCCTTCGTCACCGGGCTCAACGTGCTGGTGGTGCCGCTGCTGGCCATGGCCGTGCTGGGCCGGCGCTACGGCCGGGCGCTGTGGTTGGCCTGCGCGATGGCGCTGGCCGGCATGACGCTGATGTTCCACGAGGACGAGCCCTGGAACCTGGGCGACACGCTGACGCTGGCCAGCACGCTGTTCTACGCCATCTACATCTTGGCGCTGGAAGAATGCGCGCGCCGCACGGCCGCCCAGCCGCTACGCGCCACGCGCATGGCGGCCACGCAGGCGCTGGTGATGTTCACCGCCGCCGGCGCCCTGGTGCTGGCACGCCACGGCGAGGCCGGCTCGTCGCTGCAGGCACTGCTCACCCTGCCCGCCGCGGCGCAGACGGCGCTGCTGTACCTGGGCGTGGTGGCCAGCGTGCTGGTGGTGACGCTGCAGGCCTGGGGCCAGCAGCGCGTGGACGCCATGCGCAGCGCCATCATCTTCGGGCTGGAGCCGGTGTTCGCCGCGCTCACGGCCTGGGCGCTGATCGGCGAGCGCCTGGGAACGGCCGGCCTGGCGGGCGCGGCGCTGATCGTGGCCGCGCTGGTGGTGAGCCAGCTGCAGCCGCCGCGCGGCACGCCGGCGGCGGCCTGAGGCCGCGCCGGCGCCCTCCGGGGATGCCGGCCCATCAGCTCAGGGTGCGATGTCCAGCGGCACCTCGTCGGCGCGCCGCGGCGTGCCCAGCGGCGCGCCGGCCTGGCCCTTGGAGACCGCGGCCAGGTCCTGCTCGCTCGGGTACTGGCCCAGCAGCCAGTAGTCGAACACGCGGCGCACGATGGGCGCCGCCGCCGCCGCGCCGAAGCCCGCGTTCTCCACGATCACGGCCACGGCGATCCGGGGCTCCTCCACGGGCGCGAAGGCCGCAAACAGTGAATGGTCGCGCTGGTGCTCCTCCAGCAGCTTGGCGTTGTAGCGCACGTTCTGCCCCAGGCTCACGGCCTGGGCCGTGCCGGTCTTGCCGGCCGAGGTGTAGGAAGCGCCCGCGAACACGCGCCGGCCCGTGCCGGCCTGGTTCACGGCCATGAGCGCGTTGTTCACGACCGCCACATGCTTGGGGTTGTAGCCCAGGTGCTCGCCCGGGGGCTGCTGCACCTCGCTCACCTGGCCGCTCACCTGGTCCTTCACGGCCTTGATCAGGTGCGGGCGGTAGCGCGTGCCGCCGTTGGCCAGCGTGGCCTCGGCCACGGCCAGCTGCAGCATGGTGAAGTTGTTGTAGCCCTGGCCGATGCCCAGCGACACCGTCTCGCCGGAATACCAGCGCCGCGCCTCCGGGCGCTTGTAGGCGTTGCGCTTCCACTCGGTGCTGGGCAGCACGCCGCGCAGCTCGCCATTGAGGTCGATGCCGGTGATCTGGCCGAAGCCCAGGGGCTGCATGAAGTCGTGGATGGCATCCACGCCCATCTCCACCGCCAGCGAATAGAAATAGGTGTTGCTGGAGAACTGGATGGCGCGGTGCATGTCCACCCCGCCCAGGCCGCCCTCGTGGCTGCGGAAGGTGCGGCCGCCGTAGTTGAAATAGCCCGGGTCGTTGAACACCTGCGTGGCCGAGCGCTTGCCCAGCTCCAGCGCCGCCAGCGCCATGAAGGGCTTGTAGGTGGAGCCCGGCGGGTAGGTGCCGCGCAGCGCGCGGTTGAGCAGCGGCTTGTTGATGGACTCGTTGAGCGCCTGCCAGTTTTCCTGGTCGATGCCCTCGACGAACAGGTTGGGGTCGAACGTGGGCTTGGACACCAGGGCCAGCACCTCGCCGTTGCGCGGATCGAGCGCCACGAGCGCGCCGCGGCGCTCGCCGAACATCTCCTCGATGAGCTTTTGCAGCTTGATGTCCAGCGACAGCATCACCGTGTTGCCCGGCGTGGCCGGGTGACTGGCCAGGCGCCGCACGGCATGGCCGCCCGCGGAGGTCTCCATGCGCTCCACGCCGGTCTGCCCGTGCAGCGTGGTCTCGAAGCTCTGCTCCACGCCGAGCTTGCCGATGTAGTCCGTGCCGCGGTAGTTGGCCGCGTCGTCCGAATCCTCGATGCGCTCCTTCTCGCGCTGGTTGATGCGCCCGATGTAGCCGATGGCATGGCTGGCCACCTCGCCCAGCGGGTAGTTGCGAAACAGCCGCGCCTTGATCTCCACGCCCGGGAAGCGGTAGCGCTGCGCCGCGAAGCGGGCCACCTCCTCGTCGGTCAGCCGCGTGCGGATGGGCAGCGAATCGAAGCTGCGCGACTCCTCGCGCAGGCGCTTGAAGCGGCGCCGGTCGCGCTGCTGGATGTCCACGATCTGGGCCAGCTCGTCGATCGTTTCCTCCAGATCCATGATCCGCGAGGGCGTGATCTCCAGCGTGTAGGCCGAATAGTTGGTGGCCAGCACCACGCCGTTGCGGTCCATGATGAGGCCGCGGTTGGGCACGATGGGCACGATGGCCGTGCGGTTGCTCTCGGCCTGGTCCGCCAGGTCTTCGTGGCGCACCACCTGCAGCACCACCAGCCGCGCCACGATGAGCAGGAAGGCCAGCAGCACGACCACGCCCACGACGAACACGCGCAGGCGAAAACGCCAAATATCGGCCTCGGCATTGCGCAGCTCGGTCATCCGTGGTGCCCCGTCATGGCCAGCACGCTCACAGCGGCCGGTTGTCGTCCTGGTCCGGCGGGCGCCGCTGCGGCGCCAACAGGATCCAGCTGGCCAGCGGCCAGATGAGCGCCTCCAGCAGCGGCGCCACCAGTCCCTCGAACCCGGGCAGCGTGCCGCCGGCGGCCACGACGCGCAGCGCCAGCTCGATGGCATGGGCCGCGAAGAACAGCGGCAGCAGCTGCAGCGCCTGCAGCAACGGGCCGAACCAGAGCAGGCGGCGGTGGGTGTACTGCGCGGCGAACATCAGCGCGCAATACACCAGCGCGTGCTGGCCCAGCAGGCCGGACTGGTAGACGTCGATGCACAGGCCCATGGCGAATGCGATGCCCAGCCCCACGCGCTGCGGCTGGTGCATGCCCCAGAACACGAGCAGCACCATGACCCAGTCCGGCGTCCAGACCACGCGGCCCAGCGGCAGCATGTTCAGCGCCAGGGCCACCACGAGGCTGGCCATGATGAAGGCGGGGCGCACGGGCAGCAGCAGCTGCTGGCCCTTGGGCATGATCATTTGCGGCCTCCGCGCTTGGGCGCCGCGGGCTCGGGCGTGGGCCGTGCGGGCATGTCGGTCGCCGGCGGCGTGAGCAGCATCACATGGCGTGCGCCGTGGACCTGCGCCAGCGGCGCGCAGTAAATGCGCGCAAAGGCGGAATCGGCCCGCCGCTCTACGCGCACCACGCGCGCCACGGGCAGGCCCGCCGGGTACAGGCCGTCCACGCCGCTGGTGGTGAGCAGGTCGCCTTCCTGCACATCGGCATTGCTGGGCGTGAAGCGCAGCTCCATGCCGCCGCCATGGCCGGCCACCGGGTCGCCATAGGCCACGCTGCGCGCACCCGTGCGCAGGTTGAGCACCGGGATCGCCTGGTCGCGGTCGATGAGCAGCGTGACCTCGCTGAGCATGGGGAACACGCGCGTCACCTGGCCCAGCACGCCCGAGGCATCCACCACGGGCGAGCCCAGCTCCACGCCGGCCAGCTGGCCACGGTCCACCATGACGCGGCGCGTGTACGGGTCGGCCGTGTCATAGATCACCTGCGCGGCCTGGGCCGGCGTGTCCAGGCGCTCGCGCAACTCCAGCAGCTTGCGCAGCTCGGCGTTTTCCCGCAGCAGCTGGTCGGCCTCGCCCGCGCGCACGGACATCTGCGCCATCTTCTTGTGCGCCTCGTCCGCGCCTTCCTGCGCGGCCTGCAGCGACTGGAGGTAGCCCGCGCCCTTGCCGGCGAACTCCACCGGCTGCAGCATCAGCCACTGCAGCGGGTACAGAACGGTGCCCACGGCCTTGCGCAGCGGCTCGGTGAGCTGAAAGCGCGCATCCGCCACCATCAAAAACAGCGCCAGGGCGCTGTAGAGGGTGAGACGTGCGAGCGGTGATGGCCCCTGCTTGAACAGCGTCGGCGCCGAACGGTCCAGGGTTTCCAGGGACATGCGGGCAGCTCGTCAGGCGCGGGCGCCGCTCAGTCGCTGGTGAATATGCTGCCCTGGCGGTCCATGCGCTCCAGCGCAATGCCGCAGCCGCGCACCACGCAGGTCAGGGGCTCCTCGGCCACCAGCACGGGCAGGCCGGTTTCCTCGGCCAGCAGGCGGTCCAGGTCGCGCAGCAGCGCGCCGCCGCCGGTCAGCATCATGCCGCGCTCGGCGATGTCGGCGCCCAGCTCGGGAGGGGTTTGCTCCAGCGCGTTCTTGACGGCGGAGACGATCTGGTTGAGCGGCTCGGTGAGCGCCTCCAGCACCTCGTTGGACGAGATGGTGAAGCTGCGCGGCACGCCCTCGGAGAGGTTGCGGCCCTTGACCTCCATCTCCTTGACCTCGGAGCCGGGGAAGGCCGAGCCGATCTGCTTCTTGATGGCCTCGGCCGTGGGCTCGCCGATCAGCATGCCGTAGTTGCGGCGGATGTAGTTGATGATGGACTCGTCGAACTTGTCGCCGCCCACGCGCACGCTGCCCTTGTAGACCATGCCGCCCAGGGAGATCACGCCGACCTCGGTGGTGCCGCCGCCGATGTCCACGACCATGGAGCCCGACGCCTCCGACACCGGCAGGCCCGCGCCGATGCCGGCGGCCATGGGCTCCTCGATCAGGTAGACGGCCGTGGCGCCGGCGGCCTCGGCCGCGTCCTTGATGGCACGGCGCTCGACCTGGGTGGAGCCGCAGGGCACACAGATGATGATGCGGGGGCTGGGCGTGAGCACCGAGCGCGGATGCACCATCTTGATGAACTGCTTGATCATCTGCTCGGTGATCACGAAGTCGGCGATCACGCCGTCCTTCATCGGGCGGATGGCCTCGATGTTGCCGGGCACCTTGCCCAGCATGGCCTTGGCCTCGCGGCCCACGGCCTGGATGACCTTCTTGCCGTGGGGGCCGCCTTCGTGGCGGATGGCGACGACAGAGGGCTCGTCGAGCACGATGCCCTTGTCGCGTGCGAAGATCAGGGTGTTGGCAGTGCCAAGGTCAATGGCCAGGTCGGTGGAGAAGTACCGACGGAAAGCTCCGAACATTACGAGAATCCTCTCAGGCACGGCATGCACGTCGGCCTGCCATCGCCGGGTGTTTACAGGGTGTTTATTGGCTTTTTTCGCACAATGACCGGCAGTGTGGAGGTATTGCGGCAAAGCCGGGATAATACCGCATCCCCTGTGAATAACTCCCCCCGGCGTGGCCCGGATTTCAGCGTTACATCCGGTTTCCGACGCCCCTTTTCCCCTATGGCACTGACACCCCAGGATATCGGCCGCATTGCCAATCTGGCGCGGCTTGAATTGAGCCCGGACGACAGTGAGCGCATGCTCACGCAGATCAACGGTTTTTTCGGCATCGTGGAGAAGATGCAGGCTGTGGATACCAGCGGCATCGCGCCGCTGCCGCACCCCGTCGCGGTCATCCAGGACGTGCAGCTGCGGCTGCGCGACGACGTGGCCAGCGAGCCCAACCAGCGCGAGGCCAACCAGCAAAGCGCCCCCGCCGTCGAGCGCGGCCTGTTCCTCGTGCCGAAGGTGATTGAATGACCTCCCCCGCACTGCATGACCTGGGCGTGGCCCAACTGGCGGCGCAGCTGCGCGCCAAACAAGTGTCGGCCACCGAGGCCGCCCAGCATTTCCTGGCCCGCGCCAAGGCGCACCAGCACCTGGGCGCCTACGTGGCCGTGGACGAAGACGTGACGCTGGCCCAGGCCCGCGCACAGGACGCCGCCCTGGCCGCCGGCACGGCCGCGCCGCTGGCCGGTGTGCCCATCGCGCACAAGGACATCTTCGTCACCCGGGACTTCCCCAGCACCGCCGGCTCCAAGATGCTGGCGGGCTACCGTTCACCGTTCGACGCCACCGTGGTCGGCAAGCTGGCCGAGGCCGGCTGCGTGACGCTGGGCAAGCTCAACTGCGACGAGTTCGCCATGGGCTCGGCCAACGAGAACTCGGCCGCCGCCCCCGTGGGCTTCGATGCGCCCGCGCCCGTGCGCAACCCCTGGGCCACGGACCGCATTCCCGGCGGCTCGTCCGGCGGCAGCGCCGTGGCCGTGGCCGCGCGCCTGGCCCCGGGCGTGACCGGCACCGACACCGGCGGCTCGATCCGCCAGCCGTCGTCCTTTTGCGGCATCACCGGCATTAAGCCCACCTACGGCCGCGCCAGCCGCTACGGCATGATCGCCTTCGCCTCCAGCCTCGACCAGGCGGGCCCCATGGCCCGCAGCGCCGAGGACTGCGCGCTGCTGCTGTCCGCCATGTGCGGCCCCGACCCGGACCGCGACTCCACCTCGCTGGACATGCCCGCGCAAGACTACGGCCGCACGCTGAATGACAGCATCGACGGCCTGCGCATCGGCATTCCGGCCGAATTCTTCGGCGAAGGCCTGGCACCCGACGTGCGCGCCGCCGTCGATGGCGCGCTCAAGGAGTATGAAAAGCTCGGCGCCAAGCTGGTGCCCATCAGCCTGCCGCGCACCGAACTGTCGATCCCGGTCTACTACATCATCGCGCCGGCCGAGGCCAGTTCGAACCTGAGCCGTTTCGACGGCGTGAAGTTCGGCCACCGTGCCAAGGACTACGCCGACCTGGTGGACATGTACAAGAAGACCCGCGCCGAAGGCTTCGGCGACGAAGTCAAGCGCCGCATCATGATCGGCACCTATGTGCTCTCGCACGGCTACTACGACGCCTATTACCTGCAGGCGCAGAAGATCCGCCGCATGATCGCCGACGACTTCCAGAACGCCTTCAAGGACTGCGACCTGATCGCAGGCCCCGTGGCGCCCACGGTGGCCTGGAAGCTGGGCGAGCACGGCAGCGACCCGCTGGCCGACTACCTGGCCGACATCTTCACGCTGCCCGCCTCGCTGGCCGGCCTGCCCGGCATGAGCGTGCCCGCGGGCTTCGGCGAAGGGGGCATGCCCGTGGGCCTGCAGCTGATCGGCAACTACTTCCAGGAGGGCCGCCTGCTCAACGCCGCGCACCGCCTGCAGCAGGCGACCGACTTCCACCTCCGCCAACCCGGAGGCCTGTGACATGACGAGCAAACTCATCCAAGGCTACGAAGTCGTCATCGGCTTCGAGACCCACACCCAGCTGGCCACCCGGTCCAAGATCTTCAGCCGCGCGCCCACGGACTTCGGCGCCGAGCCCAACACCCAGGCCTGCGCGGTGGACCTGGCACTGCCCGGCACCCTGCCCGTGATGAACCGCGAGGCCGTGGCCTGTGCCATCAAATTGGGACTGGCCCTGGGCTCCCACATTGCGCCAGAGAGCATTTTTGCGCGCAAGAACTACTTCTACCCCGACCTGCCCAAGGGCTACCAGATCAGCCAGTTCGAGATCCCGGTGGTGCAGGGCGGCGAGGTGAGTTTCTACCTCGGCGACGAGAAGAAGACCGTGCGCCTGGTGCGCGCCCACCTGGAGGAAGACGCGGGCAAGTCGCTGCACGAGGAATTCCACGGCATGAGCGGCATCGACCTGAACCGCGCCGGCACGCCGCTGCTGGAGATCGTGACCGAGCCCGACATCCGCAGCACCGAAGAGGCCGTGGCCTACGCCAAGGCACTGCACCAGATCGTCACCTGGATCGGCATCTGCGACGGCAACATGCAGGAAGGCAGTTTCCGCTGCGACGCCAACGTCTCCGTGCGCAAGCCGGGTGCGCCGCTGGGCACGCGCCGCGAGATCAAGAACCTCAACAGCTTCAAGAACATGCAGCTGGCGATCGACTACGAGATCCGCTGGCAGATCGAGGAGATCGAGGACGGCCGCAGCATCCAGCAGGCCACCGTGCTGTTCGACCCCGACACGGGTGAGACGCGCGCCATGCGCACCAAGGAAGATGCGGCCGACTACCGCTACTTCCCCGACCCCGACCTGCCGCCGCTGCGCGTGGCGCCCGAATGGGTGGCGCAGATCCAGGCCACCATGCCCGAGCTGCCGCGCCAGATGGCCGCACGCTTCGTGCAGCAGTACGGCCTGCCCGAGTACGACGCGACCACGCTCACCCAGAGCCAGGCCATGGCGGCCTACTTCGAAGACGCGGCGAAGGCCTGCGGGGCGCCCAAGCTGGCCTCCAACTGGGTCATGGGCGAGATTTCGCGCCGCCTGAACACCGAGGAGATCGGCATCGAGCAGGCCCGCGTGGCCAGCGGCCAGCTGGGCCAGCTGATCCGGCGCATCAACGACGGCACCATCAGCAACAACGCCGCCAAGCAGGTCTTCGAGGCGCTGTGGAGCGGCGAGGGCAGCGAGGTGGACGCCGTCATCGAGGCCAAGGGCCTCAAGCAGATGAACGACACGGGCGCGCTGGAGGCCATCATCGACGAGGTGGTCCAGGCCAACCCGGCCAACGTGGAGCAGTACAAGGCCGGCAAGGACAAGGCCTTCAACGCGCTCGTGGGGCAGGTGATGAAGGCCAGCAAGGGCAAGGCCAACCCGCAGCAGGTCAACGATCTTTTGAAGGCTAAATTGGCCTGAAACGCCCGCCAGACAAGCGCTGGCAGCTATCAAGAAAGAAGGCTCCCGAGGGAGCCTTTTCTGTGGGCGTGCCGCGCTCAGCGCACGCCGGGTGCCCCGGGCGCCGCGTCGCCGGGGGGCGATGCCCACTGGGCCGCCGATGCCCGCTGGGCCGCCCACAGCTGGCGCAGCTGGGCCAGCTCGGCGTCGAAGCGCTGGTGGATGCGGCGCTTTTCCTGGTCCTGCGCGGTGATGAAGCGCTGCTGCTCGGCCACGCCCTCGTCGTTCTCGGCGATCTGGCGCTGCAGCTTCATGGGTGCCTTGGCCGGATCGCGGCGGTAGAACTCCAGCTCGGCGTCGATGCGCTTGCGCTCGCCCCGCAGGTCCTGGATGCGCTTGTGGGCCACGGCGATGACCTCGTCCACCTGCACGATGGCCGCCTCGCGCTCCGTCTGGTGCGTGGCCTCGTCGGGGTAGCGCGACATCAGCACGCGCTCGCGGCGGCGCTCCTCGGCGATGCGCGCGCGGTTCTGTGCCTCCTTGCGGCGCTGCACCTCCTGGGCCGCACGTTCATTTTCGGTCAGCGTGGGGCCGATGCGGCGGCGCTCGGCACCCGTGTGGTCCAGGATGCGCTGCTCGCGGTCCACGCAGTCGGCGATGGGCCGGTCGGCCGTGATGCGGCGGCCGCTGCGGTCGGTGCAGGTGTAGACCTCCTGCGGCGGCTTGTTCTGCTGCGCCCAGGCAGGGGGCAAGCCCAGCACCACGACGACCAAGCCGGCCATGAACCCCACCATCCGTCGTGCATCTGATTTCAAGCCCAGCCCTCCCGCCGCCGTTTCGTCAATCGCTCACGCCATAGCGCTGGCGATAGGCCAGCACCCGCTCGTGGTGGGCCTGCATCTGCGCATCCCCCCCGCTTGCCGATAGGTATTGCAATAAGTCTGCCAGCTTGGCGATAGTACAAACCTGCATGCCCAGCTCGCGTCGCACGTACTGCACGGCGCTGTGGTCCACGTCCTGGCCATTCTCGGTGGCCTTCTCCTGCCGGTCCAGCGCAATGGCGATGGCATGCGGCGTGGCGCCCGCGGCGCGGATCAGCGCGATGGACTCGCGCGCCGCGGTGCCGGCGCTCATCACATCGTCCACGATCAGCACCCGGCCCTGCAGCGGCGCGCCCACCAGGGTGCCGCCCTCGCCGTGGTCCTTGGCCTCCTTGCGGTTGTAGGCAAAGGGCACGTTCTTGCCCAGCCGCGCCAGTTCCACGGCCACGGTGGCGGCCAGCGGAATGCCCTTGTAGGCGGGGCCGAAGACCATGTCGAACTCGATGCCGCTGGCCACCAGGGCTTGTGCATAGAATTGCGCCAAGCGGCCCATCTTGGCGCCGTCGTCAAACAGTCCGGCGTTGAAGAAATACGGGCTCATGCGGCCGGCCTTGGTCTTGAATTCGCCAAAGCGCAACACGCCGGATTCCACGGCAAAACGCACAAAATCCTGCGCCAGACGGCCCTGCTCGGCCGCTTGTGCACTACCAATCACCATGGATGCTTCCTTGTTCAAATTAACCAGTCTCAACCTCAATGGCATCCGTTCGGCCACGTCCAAGGGGGTCGAGGCATGGATTGCCCAAAGCCGACCGGATTGTATTTGCGTGCAGGAAATCAAGGCCCAGTCAGCGGATATCCAGGGGCGCTTCGAGGAGCTGGCTGGGCTGAAGGGCCATTTCCACTTCGCCGCCAAGAAGGGCTATTCGGGCGTGGGCGTGTACTGCCGCCACGAGCCCAGCGACGTGCGCGTGGGCTACGGCTCGCAGGAGTTCGACGCCGAGGGCCGCTATGTGGAGCTGCGCTTCGACACCCCTGCGCGCAAGCTGTCCCTCATCAGCGCCTACTTTCCCAGCGGCTCCTCCGGCGAGGAGCGCCAGCAGGCCAAGTTCCGCTTCCTGGACGAGTTCCACCCCCACCTCATGCGGCTCAAGGGTGAGCGCGAGTTCATCCTGTGCGGCGACATCAACATCGCCCACCAGCAGATCGACCTGAAGAACTGGCGCAGCAACCAGAAGAACAGCGGCTTCCTGCCCGAGGAACGGGCCTGGATGACAAAGTTGTTGCACATCTCTGAGCCTACGGGCGGCCTGGTGGACGTTTACCGTCAGTTACAGCCCGACGCCACCGACGCCAGCTACACATGGTGGAGCAACCGGGGCCAGGCCTATGCGAACAACGTGGGGTGGCGGCTGGACTACCACCTGGCCACGCCAGCCCTGGCCGCGCTGGCGCGCACCGAGGACATCTACAAGGGCCAGAAGTTCAGCGACCACGCGCCGATCACCGTGGGCTACGACTTCGCGCTGTGATGCGGTGGACGCATCAAAAACAATAGCATTTTGCGCTTACTGGACGGGCGCCAGAGGCCAAAAACCCCATAAAAACGGGCGCCACAGGCGCCCGCTGTGCGTGCCATTGCTGGGTACCGGCCCTCAGCGCCGGGTGGCCGCCATGTAGCGCTGCGCGCTCTGCCAGCCCAGCTCCGCCAGCGGCCCCGCCTTGCGGCCGGTCTCCACCGCATCGGCCGAGGCGGCGTTGCCGTCCTGCGCGCGCTGGGCGATGCCATGCAGGATGGCGGCCATGCGAAACAGGTTGTAGGCCAGGTAGTAGTCCCACGCGCCCGCGGCCTCGCGCCCGGTGGCGGCGCTGTACCAGGCCACGTATTCCTCCTCGGACGGAATGCCCAGCTCTACAAGAGGCAGGCCGCCGATGCCGCGCCACAGCGTGGGCGGAATGCGCCAGGCCATGCACTGGTACGACAGGTCGGCCAGCGGGTGGCCCAGCGTGGACAGCTCCCAGTCCAGCACGCCGATCACCCGCGCCTCGGTGGGGTGGAAGATCAGGTTGTCGAGCCGGTAGTCGCCGTGCACCAGCGTGGTTTCGTCGCCCGCCGGCAGGTGTTCGGGCAGCCAGTCCATGAGGCGGTGCATGGCGTCATGCAGGGGCACGGTGGATTCGCGGCACTGGCGCGACCAACGCGCGATCTGGCGGCCCACGTAGTGGCCCACCTTGCCGTAGTCGGCCAGGCCCACGGCGGCATAGTCCACGCCGTGCAGCGCAGCGATCACGCGGTTCATCTCGCGGTAGATGGAGCCCCGCTCGGCCGGCGCCATGCCCGGCAGGGACTGGTCCATCATCACCCGGCCCTGCAGGAACTCCATCACGTAGAACGGCGTGCCCAGCAGCTCGCCGCTGTCGCAGTAGTGCAGCATGCGCGGCACGGGCACCTCGGTGTCCTGCAGCGCCTGCATCACGCGGAACTCGCGGTCGATGGCGTGCGCCGAGGCCACCAGCAGGCCCTCGGGCTTCTTGCGCAGCACGTATTCGCGGCCCTCGCCGGCGCTCAGGCGGAAGGTGGGGTTGGACTGGCCGCCCGCCAGCACGCTGGCCTGCAGCGGCGCGCTGCCCGCCAGGCCCTGCGCGCGCAGGTAGTCGGCCAGCGGCCCGAGCGGCAGCGCGGGTGTTGCGGTGGACGCGCTCATAGCGTGTTCACCAGGTGGGCGCCGTCCACGGCGACGGTGGCGCCGGACATGGCCGCGCCGGCATCGGACGCCAGCAGCAGCAGCGGGCCGTCCAGGTCGCCCAGCTCGCTGAAGCGGCGGCTGGGAATGCGGCTGCGCAGCTTGTCGCCCAGCTCGCTCGTCAGGAAGTCGCGGTTGAGGTCGGTCACCACGTAGCCGGGCAGCAGCGCGTTCACGCGGATGCGGTGGCGCGCCAGCTCCAGCGCCATGGCCTTGGTGGCCTGGATCACGCCGGCCTTGGAAATGGCATACGGCGCCACGCCCCCGGCCACGCGCTCGCCCAGGATGGAGGCCACGTTGACGATGGCCCCGCCCTTGCCGGCCGCCACCATGCGGCGCGCGGCCTCGGTGGCCACCAGCCAGTGGCCCTTGAGGTTGGTGTCCATGACCTGGTCGAAGTCCTCTTCGGTCTGCTCCAGCACCGGGCGCGTCACCGTCACGCCGGCGTTGTTGACCACCACGTCGGGCACGCCCCAGGCCTCGGCCACGGCATCGAAGCAGGCGCGCACGCTGGCGCTGTCCGTCACGTCCAGCGTGAACGCGCGCGCCTCGCCGCCCGCCGCGGCCATGGCCGCCACCACGCCCTCCAGCTTGTCGGCCCGCCGGGCGGCCACCGCCACCCTGGCGCCCGCGGCCGCCAGCACCTGCGCGAAATGCGTGCCCAGGCCGCTCGACGCGCCCGTGACCAGCACCAGGCGGCCCCGCAGGCTGAACCTGTCCATCACCGCGCCCATGCTCAGGCCCCCCCTTCGCGCAGCAGTTCGGCCTCGGCCTTGTCGGCCATGTGGGCGAGCTTGCGCGCCATGCTCCAGCGGTGCACCTCGCTCGGGCCGTCGTAGATGCGAAAGGCCCGCATGTCGGTGAAGATGCGCATCACCGGTGTCTCGCCCGTCACGCCCTGGCCGCCCAGGATCTGCACGCTGCGGTCCACCACGCGCCATTCGGCCTCGGAGCACACGACCTTGGCGCGGCTCGACTCGAAGTTGCACTTCTCGCCCTGGTCCAGCAGCCAGGCCGTGTGCCAGATGTGCAGGCGCGCGGTGTGCAGGTCCATGTCGTTGTCGGCCAGCATGTAGCCCACGCCCTCGTGCGCGACCAGCGGCTGGCCGAAGGCCTGGCGCTTGCGGGCATAGGCCAGCGCCGTGTCGTGCGCGCGGCGCGCCTGGCCCAGCCAGCGCATGCAGTGCGTGAGGCGTGCGGGCGCCAGGCGCACCTGGGCGTAGCGAAAGCCCTTGCCGATCTCGCCCAGCACGTCGGCCGCGGGCACGCGCAGGTTGTCGAAGCGCAGCACGCCGTGGCCGCCGGTGAAGCAGGCGTCCATGGCATCCATGCTGCGCTCCAGCACGATGCCGGCCTTATCCATATCGGTCAGGAACATGGTGGCCGAGCCGTCCTCCATGCGTGCCATCACGATCGCGTAGTGCGCACCCTCGGCGCCGGTGATGAACCACTTGCGGCCGTTGATCACGTAGTCGTCACCGTCGCGCACGGCCGTGGTGGCCAGCATGGACGGATCGGCCCCGGCGCCGGGCGCGGGCTCGGTCATGGCGAAGCACGAACGCCATTCGCCCGCCACCTGGGGGCGCAGCCAGCGCTCCTTCTGCGCGGGCGTGGCCACCTCTTCCATGAGGTGGATGTTGCCCTCGTCCGGCGCGTGGATGTTGAGCGCCGTGGGGCCCAGCCAGGAATAGCCGGCCTCCTCGAAGACCACGGCCTTCTCGACATGCGACAGGCCCATGCCGCCCATCTCGCGGGACGCATGGGGCGTGAGCAGCCCGGCCGCCTTGCCGCGCGCCACCAGCTCGCGGCGCAGCGCCTCGCTGGGGCCGTGGTGCGACTGGCGCTCGTCGTTTTCCAGCGGAATCACCTGTTCGGCGATGAATTGCCGGGTCTTGTCGCGCAAAGCGCGCAGTTCGGGGGAGAGAGAAAAGTCCATGCGGGTCCTCGTACAGAGTCAGCCAGAACGCCTGGCACATTGCCGATGATATTGTTGAACAATATTGAAGACAATACCCCGCCTCGCTGTGCTAACGTCGGCAGCCTCCACCGCCCCAGCCCCGCCCGCCCCATGCCCTCCACCGCCCGCCCCCCGGCCGCGCCGCCCGATGCCGCCGCCGACGCCCCGGAAAGCGCCGCCGACGCGGTCTTCCACGGCATCGTCCAGGGACTGGCACAGCAGAAGTTCGTGCCCGGCCAGCGGCTGGTCGAGGTGGATCTGGCCGCCCAGTTCGGCGTGAGCCGCAACTCCGTGCGCGAGGCGCTGCAGCGGCTGGCCGCCGAGGGCGTGGTGGACCTGTTTCGCAACAAGGGCGCGGCCATACGCACCCTGTCGCCGCAGGAAACCCTGGAGGTGCTCGACGTGGCCGAGCGCATGACCGGCCTGCTCGCGCGCAGCGCGGCGCGGCGCATTGCCGCCGGCGAGCCCCCAGAGGCCATCACCCAGGCGCTGGAACGCCTGGACGAGGCCGACCGCAGCCAGGACGCCGACGCCTTCGCCAGCGCCCGCCGCGTTCTGTACCGCGCCCTGCTCGCCACCAGCGGCAGCCGCGAGCTGCGCCGGCTGTTCCCCTCCATCCACATGCCCATCGTCTACGCCCAGCACCGCCCCGCCACGCTGCAGCAGGTGCGCATGCGCGACTACCAGGCCATGTGCCAGGCCATCCTGGCCGGCGACGAACAGGCCGCCGACGCGGCGGGCATGCAGCATGTGCGCAACGTGCGCGAGGCCATCGCCCGCACCTGGGAGCGATAGGGCCTTGATTTAAAGGGAAATTCGGCTCTAGCGCTTATCCATCAAGCGTTAGCAGCTCACCTTTTTGATGGTTCCCGCCGTTTCCAGACCTGCCGCAGGGGTTTGCGCCGCGCTGCATGGCAACCGCCCCATCACGCCCTGTTCAACAATGGCCCCCGTGCCGCCAACACCCCACAATGCCCCCATGCTCCACTACCAGACCATCCCCGTCACCGCCTTCCTGCAAAACAGCTCCATCGTCTGGTGCGACCAGACCATGGATGCCGCCGTCATCGACCCCGGCGGCGACCTGGATGTGCTGCTGGACGCGGTGCGGCGCCTGGGCCTGACGCTCAAGGCCATCTGGCTCACGCATGCCCACATCGACCACGCGGGCGGCACGGGCGAGCTGGCCGAGCGGCTGCAGTTGCCCATCGTCGGCCCGCACCCCGGCGACCAGTTCTGGATCGACGGCCTGCCGCAGCAAAGCGCGATGTTCGGCTTTCCGCCCGCGCAGCCCTTCACGCCCACGCGCTGGCTGCACGATGGCGACCAGGTGCAGATCGGCAACGAGACGCTGGCCGTGCGCCACTGCCCCGGCCACACGCCCGGCCATGTGGTGTTTCACGCGCCGCAGATCGACCGGGCCTTCGTGGGCGACGTGCTGTTTGCCGGCAGCATCGGCCGCACGGATTTCCCGCAGGGCAACCACCAGCAGCTCATCGACAGCATCACCGGGCGCCTGTGGCCCATGGGCGACCAGACCGTGTTCATCCCCGGGCATGGGCCGGAGAGCACGTTCGGCCGGGAGCGCCAGAGCAATCCCTACGTGGGTGGGACCTGAGAGGCCCCGGGATGGATCATTTTGAGTCTTCTGGGCCTCTAGCGCCCATGGAGTAAGCGCAAGTAGCTATTAATTTTATAGCTAATGCTTTAATCCTCGCCCTGCCCACAGGGCCCGGCGCGCCCACCAGGTTGCGCGCCGGCCCGCGTGGCCGGGGGCGTTCACCCCGCCCGCATCAGAAGTCGAACGTGGCCGACAGGCGCACGGCGCGCGGTGCGCCCACGTTCACCCGGCCGGCGCCCCAGAGGCTGTCGAAGTACGCGCGGTTGGCCAGGTTGGTCACCGTGGCGCGCAGCACCACGGGCTGTGCGCCAAAGCGCGTGGCGTAGCGGGCGCCCACATCCACCGTGGTCCACGCCGGCAGCTTCACGCTGTTGTCGCCCGTGAGCCACTGCGCGCCCGTGTGGTTCACGCGGCCGTTCACCGACAGGCCCTGCACGCCGGGGATGGCCCAGTCGGCGCCCAGGTTCAGCGTGAGCTTGGGCACGCCGAACTGCGCACGGCCCTGGTTCACGCCTTTATTGGTCTTGGTCTGCTCGGCCTCGGTGTAGGCCGCGCCGCCCAGCAGGCCGAGCGACGGGGTCAGCTGGCCGAACACGTTCCACTCCACGCCCCGGTTGCGCTGCTCGCCGTCGAGCACCTGGCGGTTGCCCACCTCGATGAGGGCGGGCTTGCTGATCTGGAACAGGCTCACGGTCTGCGTCAGGCTGCCCGTCACCCATTTCACGCCCAGTTCCACCTGCTTGCTCTTGTAGGGCTTGAAGGTTTCGCCCTCGTTGGCATAGGGCGCCTTCACGGTCGTGCCCGCGCTCAGGCCTTCCACGTAGTTGCCGTACAGCGAGATGTTCTCGCCCCAGGGCTTGGCGATCACGCCCACCAGCGGCGTCACGGCGCTTTCCTTGTAGTTGCTGAGCTTCTGGTGCACCTGCTGCACGCGCAGGCCCAGGGTGAGCTGCAGCCTGTCGTCGGCGAACGACAGCGTGTCCACCGCGCTCAGCGCCGTCATCACGTCATCGGTGTGCCGCTTGAAGGTGGAGGCCGCCGCGCCTGGCGGCATGGTGATGGGCGTGGGGTTGTAAATGTTGCTGCTGATGGGGGCCGTGCCGTTGGCGCGGCTGCCGCCCTCGTAGTGCATCACGTTGCCCGCCAGGGCGAGCTTGTGCACCACGGCGCCGGTGCTGAACTGGCCGCGCAGGCCCAGCTCGGCCGTGGTGGTGTCGGACTCGCCCCAGGAGTTGTAGGCCGTGCCCGAGGCGTTGCCGGTGGCATCATGGGCCGGGCTCCACACGGGCCGGGTGCCGAAGATGAAGCCGTCGTAGGCATGCTGCGCCTTGCCGGCCGATGCGAACGTCGTCCAGCCCGCGTTGATCCGGGCCTGGCCGCGCACGATGAGGCCCTGCGTCTGCGTGTTGCTGTACACGCCCTCGCCGTAGAAGAAGTTGGTGGAGCCGTCGGGCGCCTTGGGCACCGTGGTCCAGCCGGTCAGGATGGGCTGCATGGGCGAGCCCTTGCGCACCTTGTTCTTGAGCGAATAGGCGTCGGCCTCGATGTTCCAGCCATCGCCCCGGTAGTCCAGCGCCAGGTGACCGATCTCGCGCGCCTTGGTCTGGCGGTTGAGCCAGGTCTCGCCGCCCGACAGCACGCCGTTGACGCGCACGCCCAGGCGCTGGTCCGCGCCAAAGCGGCGCGCCACGTCGGCGTGCACGCCCAGGTTCGATTTGGACGAGTAGGTGGTGGTCACGCGCGTCAGCGGCGCCTTGCCCGCACGCTTGGGCACCAGGTTGATGGCGCCGCCCACATCGCCCGCGGGCGGCATGCCCATCATCATGGCGCCGGGGCCCTTGAGCACCTCCACGCGCTCGAAGATCTCGGTGGGCGTGTTCTGCTCGGGCGCCAGCCCATAGACGCCGTTGATCGCCATCGAGCCGGCCAGCACGCCGAAGCCCCGGATGACGAAGTTTTCAACAATGTGGCCTTCGTTGGTGGTGGTGCGCACCGAAGGGTCGTTCTTGAGCACCGCGCCCACGGTCTGGGCCTGCTGGTCGGCAATGCCCTCGGCGGTGTAGCCCGTCATGTTGAAGGGCGTGTCCATCACGCCCACATTGCCCAGCACGCCCAGGCGCGTGCCCTTGGCCACCTTGCCGCCGGGCGCGGTGGCGGGCAGGCTCTCGGGCGTTTCGGCCGCCGCGTTCACCGTCACCTCCTTGAGCGCCACGGGGGCGGCAGGGGCCTGGGCCATGGCCGCGCCAGCACCGGCCAGCAGGGTCCACGCGCAGGCCTGGGCGATCTGGCGCAGGGCAAAGGGATGTGCCGGGAAGGCACCCGGGGATGGGCGGCAAGTCTGCATAAAAGTCCTGGGTCAAAAGCCAAAAGAAAAGGAGCCGCCTTGGCACTGGATTGCAAACAAGAATGAGTGCGATTTCTCTTGTCGCACGAACCGGCTCCACCAAAAATCAGCAGCGACGGCCGGCACCGGAATCCGTGACAAGGCGTGCCAGCGAGTTACATCTGGCATGGGCCGATGATTCCATGGCCCCCCGCCAGCCGTGTTTGCACGCCCAACAAAGATGTTTGCTGCGCCACAGCCCAGAGGCCCGCAACGGGCGTGGCCTCGCCAGGGCCGCCGCGCAAGGGCCGCCCCGCCGCGCTGGCGGCGTCCCCCTCCGGGGGAAGGCGCCGCAGGCGACTCAGGGGGGGCGTCAAATCCTCCCGCGCGCCAGCTTGGGCGGCATGCCAAAGCGCTTGCGGTAGGCGGTGGCGAAGTTGGCGGCGCTGCTGTAGCCCGCCACCAGGGCCGCCTGGCCCACCGTCAGGCCGTCCTGTTCCAGGGCCTGGCGCGCCCGCTGCAGGCGATGCTCGCGCACGAAGTCGAACACCGTGGTGCCGTACACCGCGCGGAAATGCCGCTGCAGCGTGTTGGCGTTGGTGCCCGCCTGGCGCGCCAGCGCGTCGAGCGACAGGTCCATCGCGCCATCGGTCTGCAAGAAGGCGTGCAAGGCGCGCATGCGCTGGTGCTCATGGGGCAACAGGCGCAGCGCGGCAGGTGCGGGGGCCGGGGCCGACACCGGGGCGGGCGCAGGCCCGGGCGCGTGCTGCGCCAGGCTGCCCAGGGCCTCGCCCACCAGCTCCAGGGCGCGGCTTTCAAGGTACAGGTGCAACAGCAGCGGGTTCAGGTCCGGCGCATGGGCGATCTGCTCGGCCAGCGCGGCAATGCGCGCCGAAGGCTGCCAGTGGTGCATGGCCAGGTGCTGGCGGCGAAAGGCCTCGACGGCCCCCGAGGCCGCGGGCCCGGCCACCTGCTCCAGCCACTCGCCGCCCAGGCCCACGCTCACGCGGCGTGCGTAGGCGCCCCGGCGTGCGCGCCGCTCAAAGCGCTCGGGCTCGGCCACCGACACCAGCAGCGCGCGCGGCGGGCCCGGCACCCGCGCACGCTGCGCGGCGCTGGACAAGGCCACGCGGCGCGGGCCATAGCTCACGTCCACCGATCCCTCCAGCAGCAGCACGATGCGCAGGCCCGCCTCCATCTCGCCACAGGCCGTGAAGTCCTGCGCATCGGCCGCATCGTCGGCATGCAGGTGCAGCCCGGGGCGCAGCACCCGCACGCGCTGCAGGTGGCGCTGCAGCGATGCCTGCAGGCCCGCCAGCGGCGGCGCCGAGGATTGGACGGTCAATGGTCTGACGGCGGTCATGGGCAGGTGTGGCACAGGAAAAGTCAGGGACGGCGAGGAGCAGCGGCATGGAGGCGCCATGGCAGGCGCCCCAGGCCCTGCCCCCGGATGCTTGCGCAAAGGTTTTCCTCCGCCGGGCAAACACGCCAGGCGACGGGACATGCGATGCTAGCAACTCAAGATGATAAATACAAACAATTCTCAATAACATTTAATCTGTATTGCTTCGCCACCGGTCCGACCGCACCTTCCCGCCCATGACCCTCACCTTCCCCCGTCTCCTGGCCGCACTGGCCTCCCTGTCCTGCGCCCTGGCCATCGCAGCCGCGCCAGTGCCCGCGCAGGCCCCAGGCGCCACCCAGACCGTGACCGACCTGGCCGGCCGCAGCGTCACCGTGCCGGCCCAGGTGGACCGCATCCTGCTCGGCGAAGGCCGGCTGCTGCCCGCGCTGGGCGTGTTCGAGCGGGACGACGTGGCCCGCCGGCTGGTGGGCATGATGGGCGACTACGAAACCCTGGACGCCGCAGGCTACGCCCAATGGCGCAGCCGCTTCCCCCACCTCGACAAGGTGCCGCGCGTGGGCCGCAACCACAGCGGCAGCTTCAGCGACGAGCAGGCGATTGCGCTGCGCCCGCAGTTGGCCATCCTGGGCCTGGCGGGCGGCCATGGCCCGAGCAAGAACGACCGCGAAACCCTGGCCCGCCTGGAGGCGGCCGGCGTGGCCGTGGTGTTCGTGGACTTCCGCCACGACCCGCTCAAGAACACGCCGCGCAGCATGGCGCTGCTGGGCGCCGTGCTGGGCAAGCGCCAGGAGGCCGAGGCCTTCAACGCCTACTGGCGGGCGCAGCTGGAGCGCGTCGAATCGCGCCTGCGCACCCTGCCGGCCGGCACGCGCCACCCCGGCGTGTTTCTGGAGAACCGCGTGGGCCTGTCCGATGAATGCTGCGCCACCATGGTGGGCCTGGTGGGCGTGCTGCTGGATGCCGCGGGCGCCGACAACGTGGCGCGCGGCCGCATCCCGGGCGAGCATGGCACGCTGAACCCCGAGTTCTTGATCGCCACCCAGCCCCGGCTGTACATCGGCACCGGCATCGGCAGCATGGCCACGGCCGAGAAGTCGCCGCTGCGCATCGTGCTGGGCGCCGATGCCACACCCGAGGCCGCCCGCGCCTCGCTGCTGCGCGCCACGCAGCGCCGGGGCATCGCCCAGCTGCAGGCCGTGCAGCAGCCCGGCCGCGCGCATGCCATCTGGCACCACTACTACAACTCGCCCTTCAACGTGGTGGCCGTGCAGGTGTTCGCCAAATGGCTGTACCCCGAGCTGTTCGCCGACCTGGACCCGCGCGCCACGCTGCAGTCCATGTTCACCCAGTTCCAGCCCATCCCGCTGACCGGCGTGTACTGGACCAGCCTCTGATGCCCGTGCCTTCTTCGCCGCAGGGCACGCGCCGTGCGCTGCTCGCCGCAGGCGCCAGCGCCAGCCTGGGCCTGCTGGGCGGCTGCGCCAGCGCCGGGGCTGCCGCGCCTTCGCTGCTGCAGGCCCCCGCCGCGCAACTGCCGGGCACGCACCAGCAAGACCTGCGCGACCCGGCCAGCGGCCGCACCTGGCGCATCTGGGTGCAGCGCCCCGCAGGCCCCGCGCCCGCCACGGGCCATCCGGTGCTGTATGTGCTGGACGGCAATGCCGCCTTTGCGCTAGCGGCCCAGTTGGCGCGCAACAGCGCGGGGCGGCCCGGCGACATGGGCACGGGCAGCGCCATCGTGGTCGGCATCGGCCACCCCGGCGACGCCGTGATCCACCCCGCCGAACGCCAGCGCGACTACACGCCGCCCGCCCCCGGCCGCGCGGCCACGCCCGAGGCGGGCGGCGCGGACATGCTGCTCGACTTCATCGCCCGCGAGCTGCAACCCCGCGTGGCCGATGCCTTTGCGGTGGACCGGCAGCGCCAGACGATCAGCGGGCATTCGTTCGGCGGCCTGTTCGTGCTGCACGCGCTCTTCACGCGCCCGGCGCAGTTCACACGCTACGCCGCCACCAGCCCCTCGGTGTGGTGGAACAACGCGCAGCTGCTGCACACCGCCCGCCAGTTCATGCAGGCCCACGCCACGGCGCCGCGCCCCTTCAAGGCGCAGTTGCAATTGCGCGTGGGCAGCCTGGAGCAGGCACAGGCCTCCCCCACCGCAGCGCGCGCCGCCGTGCAGGCCGAGCGCCGCATGATCGAGCGCACCCAGGCGCTGGCCGACCAACTGGGCGCGCTGCAATGGCCCGAGCTGCGCGTGGACATGGCCGTGCTGCCCGGCCTGGACCATGGCGGCGCCATGGCGCCCGGCCTGATCGATGCGCTGGCGCTGGCGCAGCAGGCCCGCTGAGCCCCGTCACCCCACCTCTATTGCGACGTCTGCCGTGCCCGACCCCGAAATTGCATTGACCCCTTCCCCACTCGGCCCCGGCCCGGCGACCACCGATTCGCTGGCCCAGCGCTACCGGCATTTCGTGCGCCGGCGCCTGCTGCTGCTGGCCGCGCTGCTGGCCGTGCTGTGCGCCAGCGTGGTGGCCGACATCGCGCTGGGCCCCTCCAACTTCGCGTTTGCCGACGTGCTGCGCGGCCTGTTCACGCCCGGCGCGCTGCCGCAGGCGCAGCAGGTGATCCTGTGGGAGGTACGCCTGCCCTACGCCGTGATGGCCGTGCTGGTGGGCGCCAGCCTGGGCCTGGCGGGCGCCGAGATGCAGACCGCGCTCAACAACCCGCTGGCCAGCCCCTTCACGCTGGGCGTGTCGGCCGCCGCCGCCGTGGGCGCCTCGGCCGCCGTGGTCAGCGGCTTCACGCTCATCGCCTGGGGCGAGAACATGGCCGTGCCGCTGTGCGCCTTTGTCGGCGCGGCCTGCGCCACGGCGCTGATCCAGCTGCTGGCCTGGCGCCAGGGCGCCACGGTGGACACCGTGGTGCTGTTCGGCATCGCCCTGCTGTTCAGCTTCGAGGCCCTGCTGTGGCTGCTGCAGTTCATCGCCGACAGCAACGCGCTGCAGCAGATCGTGTTCTGGACCATGGGCAGCCTGGGCCGCGCCACCTGGACCAAGATCGGCATCGTGGGCATGGTGCTTTCGCTGTGCCTGCTGTGGTCCGCACGCCAGGCCTGGGCGCTCACGGCGCTGCGCGCGGGCGAGGACCAGGCGCGCAGCTTCGGCATCAGCGTGGAGCGGCTGCGCCTGGTGACGCTGCTGCGCGTGAGCCTGCTGGCGGCCACGGCCCTGTCCTTCGTGGGCACCATCGGCTTCGTCGGCCTGGTGGGGCCGCACATCGCACGCATGCTGCTGGGCGAAGACCACCGCTATTACCTGCCGGGCAGCGCGCTGGCCGGGGCGCTGATGCTGTCGCTCGCGTCCATCCTGAGCAAGGCGCTGGTGCCCGGCGTGGTGCTGCCGATCGGCATCATCACCGCGCTGGTGGGCGTGCCGCTGTTCATGG
Organism: Diaphorobacter oryzae DSM 22780; assembly: GCF_059568935.1. Classification (NCBI taxonomy): domain Bacteria; kingdom Pseudomonadati; phylum Pseudomonadota; class Betaproteobacteria; order Burkholderiales; family Comamonadaceae; genus Diaphorobacter; species Diaphorobacter oryzae. The sequence goes on from NZ_JCANUL010000005.1 coordinate 50,619, forward strand.
CGCTCGTTCTTCGTCAACGGAGGGCGGCATGACCACGGGCCTGCAGATCGAACAACTCGCCGCAGGCTACCCCGGCCGGCCCGTGCTGCAGGGCGTGCACCTGCCCGGCGTGCCCGCCGGCACGCTGGTGGCCGTGGTGGGGCCCAACGCGGTGGGCAAGTCCACGCTGCTCAAGGCCGTGGCCGGGCTGCGCCCCGCGCAGGGCCGCGTGTGGCTGGAAGGCACGGACTTGGCCACCCTGCCCGCGCGCGAGCGCCTGCGCCGCGTGGGCTACCTGCCGCAGGCGCTGCCGCAGAGCACCTCGCTCGTGGCCTACGAAACCTGGCAGAGCGCGCTGCGCGCCAGCCGCGGCGAATGGAGCCCCGCGCAGCGCGAGGCCGCCATCGAATCGGTGGTGGCCGCGCTGGGCCTCTCGGCGCTGGCGCTGCGGCGGCTCGACGAACTCTCGGGCGGGCAGCGGCAGATGGTGGGCCTGGCCCAGGTCATCGTGCGCGCGCCGCGCCTCTTGCTGCTGGACGAGCCCACCAGCGCCCTCGACCTGCGCTGGCAGCTGCAGGTGCTGCAGGCCGTGCGCGCCATGGTGCAGCTGCAAGGCGCGATCGGCCTGGTGGCCGTGCACGACCTGAACCTGGCACTGCGCTTTTGCCAGCATGTGCTGGTGCTCGGCGGCGGCCGCGTGCTGGCCGCTGGCGACACGGCCCAGGTGCTGACGCCCGACCTGCTGCGGCGCGCCTACGGCGTGCGCGCACGGGTCGAGCGCTGCTCGCGGGGCCACCCCATCGTGCTGGCCGACGAGGCCATTTCCTCCCTCTCCACGAAAGACACCCCATGATCCAGTCCCAAGGCCAGGTGGCCACCCCCGAAGCCAGCCGCTACCTGCAGCGCCTGTGCTTTCACTTCAGCCGCAAGATCAGCGTGCAGTACGATGAACACCGGGCCCACGCCCAGTTTCCCTCGGGCATTTGCGACATGCGGGCCGACGGCGACACCCTGTACCTCACCTGCACCGCCGACTCGGCCGATGGCCTGGAGCGCGTGCAACGCACCCTGGAGGAGCACATCAAGCTGTTCACGCGCAAGAACCCGCTGGCGGTGCGATGGAACCACTGAAACCCGCGCCGCCCGGGGGTGCCCGTGCCGTACCCGCCAGCGTGTGGGCGCTGGGCTTCGTGTCCATGTTCATGGACATCTCCTCCGAGATGATCCATGCGCTGCTGCCCCTCTACATGGTGGCGGTGCTGGGCACGTCGGTGCTGGCCGTCGGGCTCATCGAGGGGATCGCCGAGGCCACGGCCGCCATCGTGAAGGTGTTCTCCGGCGCGCTCAGCGACCGCTTCGGCAAGCGCAAGCTGCTGGCCATCGCCGGCTACGGCCTGGGCGCCCTGACCAAGCCGGTGTTTCCGCTGGCGGGTACGCTGGAATGGCTGGTGGGCGCGCGCTTTGTGGACCGCATCGGCAAGGGCCTGCGGGCCGCGCCACGCGACGCCCTGGTGGCGGACGTCACGCCGCCCGAACTGCGCGGCGCGGCCTACGGCGTGCGCCAGACGCTGGACACCATCGGCTCCTTCACGGGCCCGCTGCTGGCCATGGGCCTGATGTGGTGGACGGCCAACAACTACCGGCTGGTGTTCTGGCTGGCCGTGCTGCCGGCCTTCGTGGCCATGGCGGTGCTCGTGCTGTGCGTGCGCGAGCCCCGGCTGCCGGCCGCGGCACGCCCGCGGCGGCTGCCGCTGCGCCGGGCCGAGCTGGCGCGCCTGGGCCCCGCCTACTGGCAGGTGGCGGGCATCGGGCTGGTCTTCACGCTGGCCCGCTTCAGCGAGGCCTTCCTCATCCTGCGCGGCCAGGCGGCGGGCCTGGCGCCGATGTGGGCACCGTCGGTGCTGGTGGTCATGGGCGTGGCCTACGCGCTGTCGGCCTATCCCGCGGGCGCGCTGTCGGACCGCGTGCGCCGGCTGGACGTGCTGCTCGCGGGCCTGGCCCTGCTCATCGCCGCCGACCTGGTGCTGGCCTTCGTGCCCGGGCTCGCCGGCCTGATGGCGGGCGTCGCCCTGTGGGGGCTGCACATGGGCTTCACGCAGGGGCTGTTCAACGCGCTGATCGCCGACAGCGCACCGGCCGATCTGCGCGGCACGGCGTTCGGGATGTTCCACCTGCTGACCGGCGTGGCGCTGCTGCTGGCCAGCGTGATTGCCGGCGCGCTGTGGGACGCCGTGGGCTTTCGCGGCACCTTTGCCTGCGGCGCCGCCTTCGCCGCGGCCGCTGCCGCGGGCCTGCTGGCGCTGCGCCGTTTCCAGACGGTCGATGCGCCGCAATGAATGCTATTATTTTTATAGCTATTTGCACTTGATGGGTAAGCGCCAGAAGGCTTTTTCACTCTTAACCGCCCGATCCCGCCACCGGCTCTTCCTGCAGCGCCATCCCGCCAAGGCGGCGGTGGCCAGTGCGACCCACGCCACCCCTGCGGGCGACAACCCGGGCACAGGCACAGGCGCAGCGCCCACCACGGCGGTCGGCGTGACCGGCGCGGAGACCTGCGACACGGGCCCCCCGCCGTTGGGGTGCTGCGCCTGCACTGTGAAGGTATAGGGCGTGCCGTTGGTCAGCCCGGTGACCGTGCAACTGGTGGCGGGCGCGGCGGCCGTGCAGCCCGCGCCGCCCGGGCTGGCGGTGACGGTGTAGCCGTCCGGCGGGTTGCCGCCGGTGTTGGCGGGGGGCGCCCAGTGCACCGTGACCTGCGTGTTGCCCGGCGTACCGCCGGGCGTGCCCGGCGGGTCGGTGAACCGGACCAGCCTGGCCGCGGAAGGAACGCCATCGACCACCACCCGCGCCATGTAGAGCCCCGCCGGCAGGGCGCCCAGCGGCGGCGACGTGAAACCCGTGGCCGTATGGCTGGCCGGGGCCCAGCCCCTGATGGCGCCGTTGCCCACACGCTGCAGCTGCAGCCAGGGCGTGCTGCTGCCCAAGCCCCCCGTGAAGCCCGATCCCGTGAGGGTCAGCGCCGCGCCCGCGCGCTGCAGCAGCGGCACGGCATCCACCACCGGCGCGGGCCCCACGGGCACGGCGGGGGTATAGCGCTCTGCCGAGGCGTAGAAGGTGGTGGAGGGGTTGAGGGCGTATCCACCCGTCAGCAGGACATCGCCTTCGGGCAGCAGATTGGCCGTGCCGTTCTCCCGCCCCACGCCCATGGAGCCGTCGATCGCCCAGGTGCCCGTCGCCGCGTCATAAAGCTCCGCGCCAGGCTGGGGGTCTCGCGCGGAATCGGCACCTCCCACCATCAGCACCAGGCCGGACGGCAGCACCGTGCCATGGGCCAGCGGCGAGCCCATGACGCCGTTGCGCGCAAAGTGCATGTCCCCCGTCCTGGTCCAGGTGTTGGTCACGGCATCGTAGAGTTCGGCGTGCGTCGTGGCACCGGCAGCCGTGTAGCCCCCCGCGAGCAACGCCCGCCCATCGGGCAGCAGGTTCAGGCTGGCGTAATGGCGCGGCACCAGCGGGGGCGCCACGGGGGTCCAGGTCTCCGTGCCGGGATCGTAGATTTCCGCCCCAGGCACGTCCCCCCCGCCGTTGAAGCCGGAAGCCACCAGCACGCGGCCATCGCTCAGCAGCACCGCCGCATGTGCCCGGCGGACCTGCGCCATGCTGCCGGTCACCGCCCAGGTGCGGGTCTGCGGGTCATATAGTTCGGCCGTCTGCAGGGTGCTTCCGCCCGCCACCAGCACCTTGCCATTGGGCAGCAGCGTCATCGACGGCAGGCTGCGCATTGCGGTCTGGATGCCTGCGGGAAGCCACGCGCCGGCCACGGGGTCGAACAAGCGCGCCTCCGCGCTGCCGTCCGTGCGCACGAGCACCTGGCCCGTGCCCAGCGTGACCGCTTCGGTCACGTTGCCCTGAATACCGCTGTTGCCGATGGATGCCCAGGCCCCGCCGGAGTAACGCTCACCGCCGGCGACGAAGCCGCTCCCGTTGACCCCGCCAAAGACCGCCAGCGAGCCATCGTCCAGCAGCACCCCGGCATGCTGCGCCCTGGGCACGGCCATGGGGACATCGGCAGTCCAGCCCACGGCTGTGGCTGGGCCCTGCCACAGCAGGGCCATCAAGCCCAGCCCCGCCGGGCCGGCAAGGCGTTGGAGGGGGGTCGCCCGGGCAGCTCGTCGGATCAATCGCATAGGTCCCTTGCCGTGCAATCAGCAAAGCGGCAAGCCTACACGGTCTGCGCGGCGCCATATGTCCCCCTTTCGGGCGACAAGGGCCCGGTGGCTATCGGGATCGCGACTGCCGGTACAGCCCCTCCACGCGCGGCACGTTTTCCTCCAGCTCGCGGATGCGGTCGGGGCCCGTGGGGTGGGTGGACAAGAAGCCGATGCCGCCGCTGCCCGTGGCCTCGCCCATCTTGCGCCACAGGGTGACGGACGCATCGGGGTTGTAGCCCGCACGCGCGGCCAGCTCCAGGCCGACGAGGTCGGCCTCGGTCTCGTCGGAGCGGCTGAACTTGAGCGTCAGCAGCTGCGTGCCCAGGTTGGCCGCCGCGTTGCCCATGTCGCCCAGGCCCAGCAGCTGCGCGCCCAGCGACAGGCCGATGCTGGTGGCCTGGCTCTTGGCCAGGCGCGAGCGCGCGTGCTCGCGCAGCGCGTGGGCCATCTCGTGGCCCATGATCATGGCGATCTCGTCGTCGGTCAGCTTGAGCTGGTCCAGGATGCCCGTGTAGAACGCGATCTTGCCGCCGGGCATGCAAAAGGCGTTGATCTGCTTGCTGCCGATCAGGTTCACCTCCCAGCGCCAGCGGGCCGCGCGGTCGTTCCACTGCGCGGTGTACGGAATGAGGCGCTGGGCGATGGCGCGCAGCTTCACCAGCTGGGGATGGTTGTCGGGCGCGAGCGCGCGCTTGGCCTTGGCCTGCGCCAGCATCTGGCCGTACTGCTCGGTGGCGGAGTCTTCCAGGGTCTCGGCCGGCACCAGCCGGCGCATGCCCGAGGCCGAGCCCACGTCCACCTGCGCCGCCGCCGGCAGCGCGGCCGCGCCGGCCGCGGCCAGCGCGAAGGCACGGCGTGCATGCCAGACGCCGCCGCGCGCGGCGCAGCAGCGGCAGCCCGCATCCAGGGAGGGCGAAGACAGGGAATCGGTGGGGGACATCGTCATGCCCGTGAGTTTAGGTGCGGCCGCACCGTGGGCCGTGTAGGCAGGCACGCATAACAGCCACGCGCCGCCAGGGCGATCGCGGCGCCGCGGCCATCAATCGTCGTCATCGTCCCATTCGCGGCGCCACTTCTTGCGCTGCTGCTTGTAGTGGCGCTTGTGCCATTTGCGCCATTCGTCGTAGTCATCGTCGTCGCCGCGCCAGCGCGGCGCATACATCGGTGGCGGCACCACCACGACGGGGCGCGGCGCGTACACGGGCCGGGGCACGGCATACACGGGCGGCGGCGCGTACAGGGGCGCCGGCTGGACATAGACCGGCCCCGGCAGCCCGATGCTCACGTTCACCTCGGCCAGGGCGCAGGTGCCGGCCGTGCCCAGCAACGCGGCCAGCACAATGGGTCTGTAATTCATGCGATGTCCTTGGAACGCCGGCCCGTGAGGTGGCGCAGAAAGGGCCTTTACAGGCAACGGCAAGGCACCGCGCCGCGTTGACCCCCGCATGTAACCAAACGGCAGCAAGTGCAAGCAGCTGCGTACCGCTCAGGCCGTAGCCGCCGGCGCGCTGGCGCGCAGCTCGGCCCAGATCACCAGCAGCAGCCCCGCCAGCACGGCCGCCAGCCCCCCGAACGCCATGGCCGAGGGCGACTCGCCCACCACCGCGATGGCCAGGGCGAACGCCGTCACCGGCTCGGCCAGCGCCAGCGTAACCCCCGTGGCGCCGCTGATGTGGCGCAGCGCCGTGCTGAACAGCAGATAGGCCAGCCCCGTGGCCACCAGACCCAGGTACAGCACCACGCCCCAGGTGCCGGCGGCGAGCTGCGGCGGCCCGCCCAGCAGCACGGCCACGGGCAGCGACAGCAGGCCCGCCGTGCCGAACACCGCCAGGTTCACCGTGGCCGCGCCGGCCTGCGCCACCAGGCGCTTGTTGGTCAGGGCATAGACGGCGTAGGCCAGGCCGGCCAGCAGGCACAGCGCGATGCCGGACCCGGGCGCCCGCACCGTGCTGCCGCCGTCCAGCGCCATGGCCGCGCCGCCGCCCACGCCCAGCAGCGTGCCCAGCCACCACACGGGCGCGGGCAGGCGCCGCTGCACGGCGGTCTGCAGCAGCCCGGCCCAGATCGGCCCGCTGCCGATGGCCAGGGCCGTGCCCAGGGCCACGCCAGTGGCCTTCACGCCGGCGAAGAAACTCAGGTTGTAAGTGGCCACGCAGGCGCCGGCCAGCAGCACGGCGCCCCAGCGCAGGCCGCGCCCCCCGGCGCGGCGGCGCACCGGCCAGGCCAGCACGGCGAAGAAGGCGCTGGCGATCAGCAGCCGCAGCGCGCCCACCCAGTACGGCGACAGCCCGGCCGGCGCCAGGCTTTGGGCGGTACCCGTGGTGCCCCAGAGCATGGCGGCCAGCAGCACCATGGCGATGCTGCGAATGGATGCGGTGTTCATGCCCGCCATGGTGCCCGGGCGCGAGCGTGCAACTGTCGAGCGACGCGCGATCTGCGGCGCGCCATTACTCCCAAATTGATAGCTTGTTGCGCTTATCCAGTGGGCGAAAGCGGCCTATTTGGCTTGAAATCTGAGCACCCGTGCGCCCACGCCGCGCTCGCGCCTGAGCGCATAGGCCAGGGCGCTGGCGCTGGCATAGCCCGTGCGCAGGGCCGTGGCCTCCAGCGACTGGCCCCGCGCCAGCGCGCGCTCGGCCATGTCCAGCCGGCGTGCGCGCAGCCAGTCCTGGGGCGTCTGGCCCGTGAGTTCCCGCAGCCGCGCGTGAAAGCGCGGCGCGCTCAGGTGGAACAGCTGCGCCATGCGGGCGGTGGGCCAGTCCTCGTGCAGGGCCGGGTCCACGGCGGCCTGCAGCAGCGCCAGGTCGATGGCGCGGCGCGCCAGCACGCGCGGCGCCTGCAGCAGCAGGGCCAGGCGCTCGGCAGCGCCCTCGGGGGCGGGGGCGGCCCGCGCCGCGGGCGGCACGGCGAAGCGGCGCACGCGGTCCACCGCGGCGTGGGGCGGCGCGTCGATCACCAGGATGCGCGTGCCCGGCCGGGCCAGAAAGCCGTGCGCGGTGCCGGCTGGCACCACCATGCCGCAGGCCGTGTCCACGAAGGCGGCGCGGCCCGCCACCTCCAGCTCCATGCGCCCGTGCAGCGCATACAGCACCTGCGCATGGGTGTGGGCGTGCGCCTGGTGCTCGCCACCGTAGTGGCGCACAGAGATGGTGGGGTGCAACAGGGCGGGGGCGGTGCGGGCCATGCTCAAATACTAGCTGCACCCGCCTCCACGATCGCGCCCGCCTGCCCATGCCGCCTGAAGCTCCCTCCTCCCCCTCCCCCCGCAGCTCCTGGCGCCAGGCCTGGCTGGTCTACCTGGAGCCGGCCAGCCTGCGCATGCTGGCGCTGGGGTTCTCGGCCGGGCTGCCGCTGCTGCTGGTGCTGGGCACGCTGTCGTTTTGGCTGCGTGAGGCGGGCGTGAACCGCACGACCATCGGCTACCTGAGCTGGGTGGGCCTGGCCTACGCCTTCAAGTGGGTCTGGTCGCCGCTGGTGGACCGCATGCCGCTGCCGCTGCTCACGCGCTGGCTGGGGCGGCGCCGCGGCTGGCTGGTGTTCGCGCAGGCGCTGGTGATCGCGGGGCTGTGCGGCATGGCCTTCAACGACCCGCGCGTTGCCCTGACCCCGCTGGTGTGGTGCGCGCTGGCCGTGGCCTTCGGCTCGGCCACGCAGGACATCGCACTGGACGCCTTTCGCATCGAGTCGGCCGACGCCGAGCGGCAGGCCGCCCTGGCCGCCACCTACCAGACGGGCTACCGCCTGGCCATGATCTGGGCCGGCGCGGGCGTGCTGTGGGTGGCCGCGCGCGCCGAAGACCCGGGTCTGCAGGGCTACCAGGCCGGCGCCTGGGCCGCGGCCTATCTGGTGATGGCGGCCTCCATGCTGGTGGGCACGGTGACGGTGCTGCTGTCGCCCGAGCCCACGCCGCGCCCGCTGCCGCCCGCGCGCAACCTGGGCGAGTGGCTGCGCAGCGCGGTGGTGGAGCCGTTTGCCGACTTCATCCGACGCTACCGCTGGCAGGCCGCGCTGATCCTGCTGCTCATCGCCGTGTACCGCATCAGCGACGTGGTGATGGGCATCATGGCCAACCCGTTCTACGTGGACATGGGCTACACCAAGGACGAGGTGGCGGCCGTCAGCAAGGTCTTCGGCGTGATCATGACGCTGGTGGGCGCCTTCGTGGGCGGCATGCTGTCGGTGCGGCTGGGCGTGATGCGCGTGCTGATGCTGGGCGCCGTGCTGAGCGCGGCCAGCAACCTGCTCTTCGCCTGGCTGGGACAGCGCGGGCACGACCTGACGGGGCTGATGCTGGTGGTCAGCGCCGACAACCTTGCGGGCGGCATCGCCTCGGTGGCGTTCATGGCCTACCTGTCGAGCCTGACGAACGTGCAGTACACCGCCACGCAGTACGCGCTGTTCAGCTCCATCATGCTGCTGCTGCCCAAATGGCTGGCGGGCTTCTCCGGCCAGTTCGTGGACGCGCACGGCTACGCCGCGTTCTTCACGGGCACGGCCCTGCTGGGCCTGCCCGTGCTGCTGCTGGTGGCGCTGGCATCCAAAGCCAAAAAGGCCTCCAGCCCTTGATGGACAAGCGCTGGCAGCTATGAATTTTGAAACAACCCGGTTTACCTAACTTTACCGAGGCTTCAACGCGCCGAGATGCCCCCGGGCGAACATCGCCGCAGAAAGGTCCGCACATGAGTTCGCAACTGCTGATGATCGAAGACGACCACCGCCTCGCGCAGATGGTGGGCGAATACCTCGGCCAGTCGGGGCTGCATGTGGCGCACATGGCCGACGGCACCAGCGGCCTGGCGCGCCTGCAGGCGCCCGAGGGCGGCCAGCTTCCCGATCTGGTGATCCTGGACCTGATGCTGCCCGACATGGACGGCCTGGAGGTCTGCCGGCGCATCCGCGCGCTGCCGGGCGCTGCCGCCCAGGTGCCGGTGCTGATGCTGACCGCCAAGGGCGACCCCATGGACCGCGTGATCGGCCTGGAGATCGGCGCCGACGACTACCTGCCCAAGCCCTTCGAGCCGCGCGAGCTGCTGGCGCGCATCCGCGCCATCCTGCGCCGGCGCGAGGCCGGCGCCCAGCCCGCGGCCAACCTGCTGCGCTTCGGCGCGCTGGAGATCGACCGCGACGCGCGCACGGTGGCCGTGCACGGCCAGCCGGCGGACCTGACCTCCTACCAGTTCGACCTGCTGGCCGCCATGGCCGAGCGCGCGGGCCGCGTGCTCACGCGCGACCAGATCATGGAGGCCGTGCGCGGCCGCGAGCTGGAGGCCTTCGACCGCTCCATCGACGTGCACATGGGCCGCATCCGCGCCGCGATCGAAGCCGACCCCAAGAACCCACGCCGCATCCTCACCGTGCGCGGCGTGGGCTATGTCTTCGCCAAGCAGCAAGACTGATGTCCTTGATCAGCCCCTTCTCGCGCCGCCTGTACCTGCGCATCTGGCTTGCCGTGGTGGGCGGCGTGCTGGTGTTCGCGTTCGCCGTCGGCGTGGCCTGGCGCTGGGCGGCCGAGCAGAACCAGCAGCAGCCGCCCTCGCGCGAGATCGTGATCACCGACGCGCAGGGCCGCACGCTGGTGGACGGCGTGGGCATACGCCAGCGGCGCGAGCCGGGCGAGGGCGCGCGCTACCGCATCGAGACCGAGTCCGGTGACGTGTACGAGATGCAGCTGTCGCCGCGCACGCCCCGCATGCGCCCGGGCGAGCATGGGCCGGCCTCGTGGTTTCGCCCGCCCTTGGGCTTTCTGTGGATGCTGGCGCTGGTGGGCATTGCCGTCACCGTGGGCGTGTTCCCCATCATCCGCCGGCTGCTGCAGCGGCTGGAGACCCTGCAGCGCAGCGTGCAGCGCTTCGGCGAGGGCGACCTGTCCGTGCGCGTGGCCGAGCAGGGCCATGACGAGGTGGCCGACCTGGCGCGCCAGTTCAACGCCGCCGCCGCGCGCATCGAGACGCTGGTGCAGTCGCACAAGTCGCTGCTGGCCAACGCCTCGCACGAGCTGCGCTCGCCGCTCACGCGCATCCGCATGGGGCTGGAGCTGATGGGCAACGGCACGCCCTCCCCCGCGTTCCGCGCGGAAATCGAGCGCAACATCGCCGAGCTGGACCAGCTCGTGGACGAGATCCTGCTCGCCAGCCGCCTCGACTCCGGCGCGGCCGACGTGGGCACCGTCGAGGCCGTGGACCTGGTGGGCCTGGCCGTCGAGGAATGCGTGCGCGTGGATGCCGAGTTCGCCATGGCGGACGGCGCCGACGCCTCCATCGAGGTGCCGGGCGTGTCCAAGCTGCTGCGCCGCGCCGTGCGCAACCTGCTGGAAAACGCCCGCCGCTACAGCCAGGGCGAGGTCACGCTCACGCTCACCCGCGAAGACCGCCTTGCCGTGCTGCGCGTGTGCGACCACGGCCCCGGCGTGCCGCCCGCGCAGCGCGAGCGCATCTTCGAGCCCTTCTACCGCCTGCCCGGCGCCAGCGAACGATCGGGCGGCGTGGGCCTGGGCCTGGCGCTGGTGCGCTCCATCGCCCAGCGCCACGGCGGCAGCGTGCGGTGCGAGGACCGGCCCGACGGCGCGCCCGGCGCCTGCTTCGCGCTGCGCCTGCCGGCGGCGCGCTGAACCGGGGGGCAGGCGCTCAGCGCCCGAGTTCCTTGGCGCTCACCCCGGCAATGCCCCAGTTCTCCTTGGGCACGTCGTGGATCCAGACGCGCACGTTGGCGGGCGGCGCGCCCACGGCATCGACGAGGGCCTGCGTCACCTTCTCGATGACGGCCTTCTTCTGCTCCTCGGTGCGGCCTTCGATCATGTAAATCTGTGCAAATGGCATGGTGTGCGAACTCCGGGGAAGGAAGGAATCAATCGGCCTTGAGGCCGAGCCTGCGGATCAGCGCGCCCCAGCGCTGGTTCTCCGCGCGGATGAAGGCCGCGAACTGCTGCGGCGTGGTGACGCGCAGGTTGCCCGAGATGTTGTCGAAGGCCGCCTGCACCTGGGGTGCCTTCGACCCGGCCTGCCAGGCAGCGTGCAGCCGGTCCACGATGGCCTGCGGCGCGCCCGCGGGCGCCACCAGGCCGAACCAGGTCTCCACCTCGAAGCCGGGGTAGCCGGACTCGGCCACCGTGGGCACGTCGGGCAGGGCCTTGGCACGCTGCGGCGAGGTCACGGCGATGGCCTTGAGCTTGCCCGCCCGGACATGCTGCAAGGTGGTGGCCAGCGAGCTTTCCATGCTCATCATCACCGTGCCCGACAGCAGGTCGGGAACGATCTGGCTGGAGCCCTTGTACGGCACATTGGTGAGCTGGATGCCGGCCACCGACTGCAGCAGCTCGGCCGCCAGGTGGTTGCTGGTGCCGATGCCGGAGGTGGCGTAGCTGAGCTGGCCCGGATGGGCCTTGGCGTAGGCCACCATGCCCTGGAGATCGGAGAACGGCGCCGCCGGGTGGATGACCAGGGCGCAGGGCGTGGTGCCCACCAGCGAAATCGGCACGAAGTCCTTGTCGACGTTGAAGGGCACGTTGCCGTACAGGTGCGGGGCGATCGCCAGGCTGCTGATCGCCGTGAGGCCGATGGTGTAGCCGTCGGGCGCCGCCTTGGCCACCGCGTCGGTGCCGATGTTGCCCCCCGCGCCGGCCTTGTTCTCGACCACGAACTGCTGGCCCAGCCGGTCGCCCATCGCCTTGGCGGCCGTGCGGCCCATCACGTCGGTCGGCCCGCCCGGCGGGAACGGCACGACCATGCGCACCGGTTTGGCCGGGTAGCCCGCCTGGGCCCAGGCGCCGCCCGGCAGGCCGGCGCCCCATGCGGCCAGCGCACCGGCCGCCATGAAGTCTCTGCGTTGCACGATGTCTCCTTGGTGTTGTGTGTTGCCTGCGCGAGCGCCCGTCAGGCGAAGCGCACGCCGACGCTGCCCATGCCCTGCACACGCAGGCTGACGCTGTCGCCGGCCTGCACGGCCACGGCCTCGGTCACGCCGCCCGACAGGATCAGGCTGCCCCCCGGAATCTCCTGCCCGCGCCGCCCCAGGTGGTTGGCCAGCATGGCGATGGCGGCGGCCGGGTGGCCCAGCACCGCCGCGCCCGCGCCCAGGGCCACGGGCTGGCCGTTCTTCTCCAGCACGATGCCCACGGTGCGCAGGTCCACGTCGTGCGGGCGCAGCGCCTGGCCGCCGACCACGAAGCGCGCGGCCGAGGTGTTGTCGGCCACCACGCTCTTGAGGTCGAACTTGAAGTCGCGGTAGCGGCTGTCGATGACCTCGATGCCGGGCAGCACGAAGTCGGTGGCGGCCAGCACGGCGCCGATGTGGCAGCCCGGGCCCCTGAGCGCGTGCTTGAGCACGAAGGCGATCTCGGGCTCCACCTTGGGATGGATGAGCTCGGCCGTGTTCACCGTGGCGCCCTCGGCGACGGCGTAGTCGTCGACCAGGAAGCCGAACACCGGGTCGGTCACGCCCATCTGCTTCATCTTGGCGTGCGAGGTCAGGCCCGCCTTGAGGCCGACCACGCGCGCGCCGCGCGCCAGCTTGCGCGCCAGGATCGCGTCCTGGATGGCGTAGGCGTCGTCCCAGTCCATCTCGGGATGGTCGTCGGTGATCTTGGGCGTGTCGCGCGCCTGCAGCTGGCAGGTTTCCAGGTGCTCGGCAAGCTGGGCAATGGTCTGGGGAGAGAGGGCCATGGTGTGGTTCCGTCGATAGATAAAAAGAGAGCCCGTCAGCCGCCCGCCACTTGCAGGCGGGTGGTGACGGGGATGAAGGGCGAGCGCGTGTTGTCCACCACCTGCAGCACCCAGCGGCCCTGCGCGTCGCGCTGCCATTGGCCGCCCACGGCGGGGGTGGAACACACGTTGAGGCTGGGAAAGCGGCCGCCGAAGCTCAGCGGCCCCACCACCGTCTTGGCCTTGGTGCGGCGCAGGGCCTGCAGCAGGCCCTGGCGCGTGGCGCCCTCGGCCTCCTGGATGACCTGCACCGCCAGATCGACCAGCGCGTGCGAGAAGCCCAGCGTCTGCACCCAGGGCCGGCCCGTGCGCTGCTCGTACTCCTGCGCCACCTGCTGCGAGGTGGCGTCGGTCCAGCCCGAGCGGAAGGGCCAGGCCGGCGACCACCACACCTCGTTGGTCAGCGCGATGCCGGGGGTGTTGATGGCGGCCGCGGTCTCGGGGAACGCGAACGCCTTGGCGATGGAGGCCATGCGCGGCTGGTAGCCCACCTTGCGCGCGGCCTCGAGGAAGGCCAGGGCCACGGGCGGCGGCAGCACGCCGGTCAGCATCTGCACACCCGCGTCGCGCAGCCGGGTGGCGATGCCGGCGTAGTCGGGCGCGGCCAGCTGCAGGCGGCCCGGGTCGAACAGCGTGAGCTTGTGCTGCGCCAGGGCCTGCGGCATGGCCTCGCGGAAGGCGCTGCCGTCGATGTCGTCCGGCCAGATGCCGCCCACCATGCGGCCCAGGTCCGCGCGGGCGAACAGGCTGCTGTAGACGCTGGCGAAGTCCTCCAGTCCGGCGAAGAAATGGTAGGTCCACTGAAAGCCCTTGTCGCGCTGGCCCTTGCGGCCATGGAACCAGGCCTGCCACGGCACCACCGAGGTCACGCAGGGCACGCCGGCGTCCTCGCACACGTCGGCCACGGGGTTGCAGATTTCGGGCGTGGCCGTGGCCAGCACCAGGTGCACGCCGTCGGCGGCCAGCGCCGCCGCGATCTCCGCCGCCTTGGCGGGCGACGACGCGGCGTCGTGCAGCTCCAGCGTCACCGCGCGCTGGCCCAGGTGGCGCGTGGGCAGCCCAGCCGCCAGGCGCTGTGCAAACAGGCCATGCACATAGGTGTTGGTGGCGCCAAAGGCCGAGAGCGCGCCGGTGGTGGGCGAGATCAGCGCCACGCGCAGCGGCGCGGTCTGCGCGCGGGCCGCGCCGCTGCCGCCCAGCGTGCCGAGGGCCGCGCCCGCAGCCAGCAGTTCACGCCGCTTCATGCCGCCACCCCGCCGGCCTGCACCGGCCGCATGTCGGTCCCCGCGTCGACTGCCTGGGCATCGAGCTGCGCCAGCGCGGCCTTGACGCGGTCGTAGGCCGGGCGCACCTGCTGCGGCACCAGGGTGCGCACCGCGCCAAAGTCGCCCTGCGCGGCCAGCGCCAGGGCCTGGCCGCGCAGGCTGCGGTAGGACTGCAGCGCGGCGGCGAACTGGCGGGCCGCATCGCCCCAGCGCCGGGCGCCGCGCCCGCGCTGCAGCGCCGCCCAGGCGCCGTCCATCTGCCGGTCGATCTGGGCGATGCGCTCGACCACCGGCGCCACCTCGGCGGCGGTGTCGGCGTTCATCACCAGGATGTTGCAGGCGCGCAGTTCCTCGATGCCGTCGGCCAGCACGGCGGCCGGGTTGCCCGCGGGCAGCAGGCCCGAGGTCTCGCGCTTGAGCTGCCCGATCAGCCCCTGCACCACGCGCAGCTGGGCGTTGCTCTGTCCCACCCACTCGACCGACTGGTGCGCGGCGGCGGACAGCCGCTCGGCGTCGTGCACCAGGCGCTGGCTCACGCCGCCCTGGGTCTGTGCGGCGGCGGCCATGTCGCCGGCGGCCTCGCGCGTGCGGCCGGAGCGGTCGCGGATGTCGGCCAGGGCCAGGCCCGTCTCGTGCGTGCGCTGCACGCTGCCCTGGATGTCCTGCAGCACCGTCTGCAGGAACTCGTCGGCCGCCAGCGTGCTGGCGGTGATGCCGGCGATCATCTGGCGAATCTGCTGCGTGGCCTCGCGCGTGCGGCCGGCCAGCTGGCGCACCTCGTCGGCCACCACGGCGAAGCCGCGCCCCTGCTCGCCCGCGCGCGCCGCCTCGACGGCGGCGTTCAGCGACAGCAGGTTGGTCTGCATGGCCACGTTCTGGATCATGGCGACGATGCCCTCGATATCGCCCGTGTGCTGGCGCACCTCGCGAAAGCGCTCCTCCAGGCCGTCGGCCGACTGCGCCAGGGAGGCGATGCGCTGTGAGGTCTCGCGCAGCAGGCCGTCGCCGCGCAGGGCCAGCGCGTGCATGGAATCGACCTCGCTGCAGGTGATGGCGGCCGACTGCGCCACCGTGTCCACGCTGTGCGCCAGCGCATCCACGCCCTCGCGCAGGCCGGCCAGCACGGCGGACTGCTCGCGCGAGAAGGAGACGACCCGCGTGAACGAGGACATCATGCTGGCGTTGTTCACGGCCACGTCCAGCGCGTGCCGGTCCACCCGCTCCAGCGCCCGGCGCGCAGCGGGCCGCTGGCGCCGCGCCGCCAGCAGGGCCAGGCACAGCAGCGCCAGCCCCAGCACGGCGGCCTCGCGCAGCCCGGCCCAGGGCAGGGGCCAGACGGGCCAGGCCACGCAGGCCAGCAGGAGCGCCCCCAGGGCCATGAACACGGTCGCCATGCCGCCGGCTCCGTCAGGCGGCCCGCAGGCCGCGCGCGCGGGCCATGGTCAGGGCCGTGTCCTCGATCATGTCCTCCTGACCGCCGACCATGCCGCGGCGGCCCAGCTCGACCAGCAGGTCGCGCGCGGGAATGCCGTACTTCTTCTCGGCGCGCTTGGCGAACAGCAGGAAGCTGCCGTACACGCCCGCATAGCCCAGCGTGAGCGCGTCGCGGTCGATGCGGATGGGGAAGTCCATCAGCGGCACCACCAGGTCCTCGGCCACGTCCTGGATCTTCCACACGTCCACGCCCGTGGCGATGCCCATGCGGTCGAGCACGGCCACCAGCACCTCCATGGGCGTGTTGCCCGCGCCCGCGCCCAGGCCGGCGGCCGCCGCGTCAATGCGGTTGGCACCGGCCTCGATGGCGGCGATGGAGTTGGCCACGCCCATGGCCAGGTTGTGGTGGCCGTGAAAGCCCAGCTCGGTCTCGGGCTTGAGCGCCGCGCGCACGGCGGCAATGCGCTCCTTCACCTGGTCGGGCAGCAGGTAGCCGGCCGAGTCGGTGACGTAGATGCAGTTGGCGCCGTAGCCTTCCATGAGCCTGGCCTGCTGGACCAGGCCCTCGGGGCTGTTCATGTGCGCCATCATCAAGAAGCCCACCGTGTCCATGTCCAGCTTGCGCGCCATGGTGATGTGCTGCTCGCTCACGTCGGCCTCGGTGCAGTGCGTGGCCACGCGGATGGTGTGCACGCCCAGGCCGTGCGCCATCTTCAGGTGATCGACGGTGCCGATGCCCGGCAGCAGCAGCGCCGAGACCTTGGCCTGCTGCATCAGCGGGATCACGGCACCCAGGTACTCCTCGTCGCTGTGCGCGGGAAAGCCGTAGTTGACCGAGGCGCCGCCCAGGCCGTCGCCGTGGGTCACTTCGATCAGCGGCACGCCCGCCGCGTCCAGGCCCTGGGCCACGCTCTTCATCTGCTCCAGCGTCATCAGGTGGCGCTTGGGGTGCATGCCGTCGCGCAGCGTCATGTCGTGCAGGGTGATGTGCTTGTTCGTCATGGTGGGGTTCTCCTTCAGGCGGCCTGCAGGGTGAGGCGGCCGGCGAGCATTTCTTCGGCAAACATCTCGGCGGTGCGCGCGGCGGCGGCGGTCATGATGTCCAGGTTGCCGGCGTACTTGGGCAGGTAGTCGCCCAGGCCCTCGACCTCCAGGAAGACCGAGACGCGGTTGCCGTCGAACACCGGGCCGTTGACCAGCTTGTAGCCCGGCACGTACTTCTGCACCTCGGCGATCATGGCGTGGATGCTGTGCGTGATGGCGGCCTGGTCGGGCTCGCCCTCGGTCAGGCAGTGCACGGTGTCGCGCATGATCAAAGGCGGGTCGGCCGGGTTGATGACGATGATGGCCTTGCCCTTCTTGGCGCCGCCCACGCGCTCGATGGCGCCGGCCGTGGTGCGCGTGAACTCGTCGATGTTCTTGCGCGTGCCCGGGCCGGCCGAGCGGCTGGAGACGGTGGCGACGATCTCGCCATAGGCCACGGGCTGCACGCGGCTCACCGCCGCCACCATGGGAATGGTGGCCTGGCCGCCGCAGGTGACCATGTTGACGTTCATCGCGCCGCGGCCCAGGTGCTCCTGCAGGTTCACTGGGGGCACGCAGTAGGGGCCGATGGCCGCGGGCGTGAGGTCGATCATCAGCGCGCCCTGGGCGTTGACCTTGCGCGAGTTCTCGGCATGCACATAGGCGCTGGTGGCATCAAACACGATCTGCACGCCGTCGGCCTGCATGTGCGGCACCAGGCCGTCCACGCCCTCGGCGGTGGTCTTGATGCCCATCTCGCGGGCACGCTTCAGGCCGTCGGACTCGGGGTCGATGCCCACCATCCACACGGGTTCCAGCACCGGGCTGCGCTGCAGCTTGGCCAGCAGGTCGGTGCCGATGTTGCCGGGCCCGATCAGGGCGCATTTGATCTTCTTGGTCATGGGGGCTCCTCGTGTCAGATGAAGCGGACGGAGCAGCCGCCGATGCCGCCGATGGTCACGCGCAGGTTGTCGCCGGCCTTCACCGGCACCATGATTCCCAGCGAGCCCGACAGCACCACCTCGCCCGCCTCCAGGGCGATGCCCAGGCGGCCCAGGGTGTTGGCCAGCCAGGCCACGGCGTTGGCCGGGTGGCCCAGGGCGGCGGCGCCGGCGCCGGTGGCGACGATCTCGCCGTTCTTCTCCAGCACCATGCCGCAGGTGCCCAGATCGACGTCGCGCGGGTCGACCAGGCGGTCGCCCAGCACGAACACGCCGCAGCTGGCGTTGTCGGCCACGGTGTCCTGGATCTTGATCTTCCAGTCGCGGATGCGCGAATCCACGATCTCGAAGCAGGCTATCACGCCCTCGGTGGCGGCCAGCACGTCGGCGGCCGTGACGCCGGGGCCCTTGAGCGTCTTCTTGAGCACGAAGGCGATCTCGCCCTCGGCCTTGGGCTGGATCAGCGTATCGGCAGGGATCGCCTCGCCCTCGTTGTAGACCATGCCGTCGGTGAGCCAGCCAAAGTCGGGCTGGTACACGCCCAGCATGTCCATCACGGCCTTGGAGGTCACGCCGATCTTCTTGCCCACCACCTTTTCGCCGGCCGCCAGGCGGCGCGCCAGCATCTTTTGCTGGATGGCGTAGGCGTCTTCGATGGTGATGTCGGGGTGGCGGTTGGTCAGGGGCTCCAGCACCTGGCGCTGTGTCAGGGCCTGGTACAGCTCGTCGCCCAGTGGGCCGTGCAAAGAGGTGTTCATGGGATCAATCGGCAAAGAAAAGTGGTTCGGAGCGGTGGCCCTGCGGGCCCAGGTTGCTATTGTTTAAGGAGCTATTTGCGCTTATCCAGTAAGCGCCACAGGCCTTTTTGGCTTAAAACTTCACCATCACGTTGCGCAGGTCGGTGTAGAACTCCAGCGAATGCACGCCGCCCTCGCGGCCGATGCCCGACTGCTTGGAGCCGCCGAAGGGCGTGCGCAGGTCGCGCAGGAACCAGGCGTTGATCCAGCACAGGCCCACCTCGATCTGCTGCGCCAGGCGGTTGGCGCGCGCAATGTCCTGCGTGAACACGGCCGTGGCCAGGCCGTAGCGGTTGGCGTTGACCTTGCCCAGCACTTCCTCCTCGCTGTCGAAGGGACTGATGTGGCAGCAGGGGCCGAAGATTTCCTCGGTGACCACGGTGGCGGTTTCGGGCAGGCCGGTCCAGATGGTGGGCTGCACCCATGAGCCGCCCCGCAGCGCCTCGGGCATGTCGGGCACGCCGCCGCCGGTGACTATGGTTGCGCCCTCGTCCTGGGCCGTCTGGTACAGGCCCAGCACCTTGGCCTGGTGCTTCTTGCTGATCAGCGGACCGATCTTGGTGTCGTGGTCGAACGGCAGGCCGGGCTTCATGGCCTCGGCACGGTCCTTCAGCGCAGCCACCAGCTTTTCGAAGATCGGGCGCTCGACATACACGCGCTCGGTGCCCAGGCAGACCTGGCCGGCGTTTTCGAAGCACGAGCGGGTCAGCGTGTCCACGGTCACCTGGAAGTCGCAGTCGGCGAACACCACGGCCGCGTTCTTGCCGCCCATCTCCAGCGACACGGGGCGCACGCCGTCGGCCGCAGCCTTCATGATGGCGCTGCCGGTGCGCGTCTCGCCGGTGAAGGTGATGCCGTTCACGCCGGGGTGGCGGGTCAGGAACTCGCCGGCCGAGCCGGGGCCGAAGCCGTGCACCACGTTGTACACGCCGCGCGGCATGCCCACCGCGTTCATCACCTCGCCCAGCAGCGTGGCGGTGGCCGGGGTTTCCTCGCTGGGCTTGACGACCACGGTGTTGCCGCAGGCCAGCGCCGGGCCGACCTTCCAGGTCATGAGCAGCAGCGGCAGGTTCCACGGGCAGACCACGGCGATCACGCCGCGCGGCACGCGCACGCCGTAGCTCAGCGCGGTCTTGCCGTCGGGCGTGCGCATGTTGAACGACTCGGTGGCCGTGCTCTTGATGGTGTCGATGAAGATCTGGAAGTTGGCCGCGCCGCGCGGAATGTCGACATGCGAGGCCAGGTGGTGCGGCTTGCCGGTGTCGGCGATCTCGGCCTGCAGGAAGTCGTCGAAGCGGCGGTTGATCTCGCCGGCCACGGCGTCGAGCAGCTTGCAGCGCTCGATGACCGACAGCCGCCCCCAGTCGCCCTTGAGCGCGGCCTGGGCCGCGGCCACGGCGGCATCGACCTCGCCCTGGCCCGCCTCGTGGATGCTGCCGATGACGTGGCCGTTCACCGGGTTGATGTTGTTAAACGTCTTGCCGCTGGCGTTCCTGACGTACTCACCGTTGATGAAGTTGAGAAACTCTTTCATGTCGTTGCTCTGCTGTGGAAATGTTGAACACCTGTGCGGCATGCGGCCCCCGCGGGCGCGCGGCGGCCCTGTCATCCGCCGCGCGCCCTCCCCCTTGGATCGGCCTAGAACGCCTTGACCAGCGTGAAGCGCAGCAGCGAGCCCTTGGCCTGCGGGCCCGTGCCGCCCTTGGCGCTGAACTCCTTGTAGAACGCGCCCTTGAGGAACACGCCCGCGCCCGGCACGGGGTAGACCAACTCGGCCCCCAAGGCGTGGCGCGCGGACTTGTCGCCGCTGGCGCCGGGGCCGGTGTCCTTGGTGGTCTGCCACTGGCTGTAGCCCACCAGCCCCGCCGACACCGCGCCGAACGACTTGCCCAGGCCCCATTCCAGCGTGAGCTGGTCGCCCGCGCGATAGCCCGCGCCGTTCTTGCCGTTGAACTCGTAGCGCATCAGCCCCGAGCCCGAGAGCGTCTTGGCGCCGTCGAAGTAGTAGGTCAGGCCGCCCGTGAGCATGGTGCTCTTGAAGCCCTTGCCGGGCGATGCCGGATGGCTGGTGCTGGCGGTGTCGAACCACATGCCGGCGGCGGCCACGGCGTCCCACTGCGGACCGTGCCAGCCCAGCACCAGCGGGCCCAGGTAGATGTCGCCCACGCCGCTGCGGCTGTCGGAGATGCCGGCCGCGTTGATGGTGAGCGAGGTGCGCAGCACCGGCACGATGGCCTCCATGCCGTAGTCGGCGCCCAGCAGCTTGTGGTTAGTGACCCAGACGAAGCGGTTGGCCAGCGCCGTGACGGTGCCGCGGTTGTGGCCGGGCAAGTTGTCGCTGCTGCCCGGCGCGCGGAAGCCGTCGATGCTGTAGTTCACCAGGTAGCCCAGGTAGTACATGCCCGGCGGCGGCACGCTGGCCGCCTGCACGCCCTCCACGCCCGGCACGTAGTGGCCTTCGGCCTGGGCGCCGGTGGCGGCCAGGGCGCCCGCCAGCGCCAGGGCGGCGGCGATGTGTGTTGTCTTCATGCTTGTGTGTTCCTTCATGTGTCGAGGCCCAGCGCCGCCAGCGCGGCGCGGGCACAGATTTCGTCCTGTTCTGCGCTGCCGCCGGATACGCCGATGCCGCCGATCAGCACCCCACCCTCACGCATGGGCAGGCCGCCGCCGAAGACCACGTTGCGCGGGCGCTGGGGCATGCCCAGGCGCAGCGCCTCGTCGCCTTGCAAGATGCCGGCCCATTGCCCGGTGGCGAAGCCGAAGCCGGCCGCCGTGTAGGCCTTGTCGATGGCGATGTCCACCGAGTGCAGGAAGGCCCCCGGCATGCGCAGGAAGGCCGCCAGCACGCCCGAGGCGTCGGTCACCGCGGCGTTGATGCGGATGCCCAGCGCGCCCGCCTGGGCCACGGCGGCGGCCACCGCCGCATGGGCCGCGTCGGCGGTGATGGTGCGTTGTTCGACGCTGCGCTGCATCAGGTCACCACGCTCAGGAAAGCCTCGTTGAGCTTGCGGTCGTGGTAGAAGATGCCGCGCCCCACATGCTCCCAGCTCCAGGTGATGGGCTGCATGTCGGGGTAGTGGTCGTAGCCGCCGCAGAAGGTTTCCAGGCGGTTGCCGCTGGGGTCGAAGAAGTAGATCGTCGTGCCCTGGGTCACGCCATGGCGCGTGGGCCCCACGTCGATCGACACGCGCTGGATGCTCATGATGTCGGCCGCGCGCAGCACGCTTTCCCAGCTCGGCATCTGGAACGAGACATGGTGCAGCTTGCCGTCCTCGGCGTGGCGCACCATGGCGATGTCGTGCGCCTTGGCACTGCAGGTCAGCCACACGCCCAGGTCGGTCTGGCCGTCCTCGAGCTTGACGCGCTCGACCACGTTGAAGCCCAGCACCTCGGTGAACAGCTTGACGTTGCCGTCGATGTCGCCGCCGTAGATCAGGCAGTGGTCCATGCGGATGGGACGGATGCCGGGGCCGTCGATCACGTCCACCTCGGGGTCGTTGCAGCCGATGGTGCTGCCCACGGCGGACTTGTCGGCGTACAGCTCCATGGTGTGGCCCGTGGGGATCTGGAAGCGCACGCGCTCGCCGGTCTCCAGCATCTCGCCGGCGGGAATGCGCTCGGTCTTCACGCCATGGGCCTGCAGCTTGCGGTCCAGCTCCTCCAGCGTGGCCCGGTCCAGCACCTTGAAGGCGAAGAAGTCCAGCCCCGCCTGGTCGGCCTGGCGCAGCACCACGCTGTTGTGGTCGCGCTCGGCGCGGGTCTTGAAGTACGCGCGGCCCTGGTTGTCGCGGCCCATGGGCACGAGGCCCATGACGTCGGTGTACCACTGGACCGACTCCTCCAGGTCCAGCACACGGATCTGTGCGTGCCCTGGGCGCAAAACGCCTGTCATTGCCATGCTTGTCTCCTTAGGTTTTCTCAGGTGGGTGTGGAAAGGGATGGCGCCGCCGGCCCCTGCGGGCGGCACACGTTTTTCTTCATGGCACCGACCACGCTCACGCGCAGGTCGCTGCTGGGTTTGATGCGGCACGACAGCACGCAGCCGCTGGCTTCTTCCTCGGCGCTCACATGGGCGCGGCTCATCACGCGCTTGGCGAACTGCCCTTCGATGACCTGCACCTTGCACACGCCACAGCCGCCCTGGCGGCAGCCCACCGGGATGCCTTTGCGGCCCAGGGCCTCCATGCCTTCGAGCACGGAGCGCTCGGCAAGGCAGCGGTAGCTTTCGCCGGTCTCGGCGATGGTGACGGTGAAGCTCGCCATGGCCTGTGCCTTCAGATCTTCTTGAACAGCGGGCTGCGCACCTGCTGCGCGTCGGCGGCCGAGATGAACTTCTCGGTGTAGATGTCGCGCTCGAACAGGCGGCCCTGCATCAGCGTGGTGATGCAGGCGTCGATCATCAAGGGCGGTCCGCACAGGTAAGCCTTGTGGCCGCGGAAGTCGTTGCCGAAATGCGCCTTGGCGGCCTCGTGCACGAAGCCGCGCGCGCCCTGCCAGCCGCTGTCCTCGGGCTCGCCCGAGAGCGCGGCCACGTAGGTGAAGCGCGGGTGCTCGGCGGCCAGTTGCTCGAACTCGGCGTGGTGGTACAGCTCGTCCTGCGTGCGCGCGCCGTTGACCAGGGTGATGGGCTTGTCGCCGCCCGCGGCCAGCAGGTCCAGCACCATGGAGCGCGGGCTGGACAGGCCCGAGCCGCCGGCCAGGAACAGGTAGCCCAGCCCGTCGGCCTGGTGGGCCGAGGCGCGCACGAAGAAGCGCCCGT
The DNA here is from genome assembly GCF_059568935.1 of Diaphorobacter oryzae DSM 22780. Classification (NCBI taxonomy): domain Bacteria; kingdom Pseudomonadati; phylum Pseudomonadota; class Betaproteobacteria; order Burkholderiales; family Comamonadaceae; genus Diaphorobacter; species Diaphorobacter oryzae. Next base: position 73,724 of record NZ_JCANUL010000005.1, read on the forward strand.
AGGGGCCGGACAGGCGCACCCGCTCGCCCGCCTGCAGCTGCTGGTGCACCCAGGCCGTGCCCTTGCCGCCCGGCACCTGGCGGATGTTCAGCTCGATCTCGCGGGCCTGCGCCGGGCTGCTGGCGATGGAGAACGCCCGCGGCTGGCTCTCGCCCGGAATCTGCAGGTTGACGTACTGGCCGGCCTGGAAGGTGATGGGCGCGTCCAGCTCGATCCACACGCCCTTGATGGTGGGCGTGAGGTCTTCGATGCGCGAGACCACGCCGCCGAAGTCCTGCACTGGCAGGTTGCGCGCGTCGGGTTCCTCGTCGATCTCGGCCTCGATCACGGCGTCGGACTCCAGCGTGGCGCAGCAGGCCAGGCACTGGCCCTCGTCGCGCTCGTAGTCCATCAGGGCGAAGCCGCTGGCCTCGCCGTGTTCGATGTCGCCGTCGGTCACCTGGACCTTGCAGGTGCCGCACAGCCCGTGGCAGCAGGCGTGGGGCAGGTAGATGCCGGCGCGCAGGGCGGCGTCGAGGATGGTCTGGCCCTCCTCGACCTCGATCACCTGGCCGAGCGGTTCAATGGTGAGCTGGTGGCTCATGGCGTTCTCGCAGACTTCAATTTCAATAGCATCTAGCGCTTGCTGCATAAGGCCAACAGGCCTTTTTTCCTCAGAAGCAGCTACCCCCCAGGCCGGTCAGGCCCGGCGTGCGAAAGCGGATCACGCTCTTGTGGCCCAGGCCGTTCTCGGCCACGGTCTTGTCCATGTCGGGCGTGAAGGGACGGCCCGAGACGAACCATTCGGCCTGGTTCCAGTCGATGCGCTCGAAGTCGGGGTGCGCGCCGAACATGCCGGGCAGCGCGCCGTGCACCAGGTCGCCGAAGCGGGTGGCGGGCGGCATGGGCACGCAGAACGGGGCGCAGAACATCTTGTGGTCTTCCCAGCCGATGTAGAGCAGCGGCGCGGGGAACTGATCGACGGTGTCCTTCTGCGGGAAGTCGTAGGGGGCGGCGGATGTGACGGCCATGGACTTGTCTCCTGTCTTGTGTTGTCGTGGGGTGCGCGGCGCCGCGCGGCCCGGCCAGCGGGGGCCGGGCGCGGTGCGGCGGCTGCGTCAGTTGTTGGTGGCCTGCTCGCGCCAGGTCTCGAAGTTCTTCTTGTCCTGCGAGTCGGCGTAGTCCAGGTTGTCGCGGCCGAACTCCATGCGGTACCAGCGCAGCACCTCCATCAGCGGGTCGAAGTCGGGCTTGGAGGGGTCGGCGTCCTCGGGGAAGCAGTTGCCCTGGTAGATCTGGTGCACGGGCAGCCAACTCTGGGCGTACTTCTCGGGCTCGTTGTCGAAGATGTGCTTGCAGCCGTCGGAGCAGAAGTGGTACTTCATGCCCTTGTAATCACTCTCGCGGTAGGCGATCTTGGTCGGGTCGTCCGGCTCGGTGAAGAACATCGGGATCTGGCAGGTCTGGCACAGCATGGGCAGCGTCTTGTTGTAGAAGCGCCGGCCCTCGGCCTGTTCCTTGGCGTAGTGCTCCCACAGCGGGCGGTAGTACTTGTCGAACGTGTCGGGGTACTTGGCCGACAGCCACTGCATGTCCTTCTCGCTGGGTGCCCAGGTGTGGAAGGGCGCGGCCGCGCCGTAGTTGTAGAACACGTTCCAGGCTTGGTGGCTCAGGTGGTCCTTGTCCTTGCAGGCCTGCTCCCAGCCCTTGGGCACCTTGATGCCGTAGCGCGCCAGGTCGCCGAACAGCGCGGCGCCGTTTTGCTCGGCATAGGTTTCCCAGGCCTCCTTCCAGCTCATCACGCGCTTGGGCAGCATGTAGTCCATCATCATGGCCACCAGCGTCAGCACGCGGTAGCCGCGCCAGAACCACTTGTCCAGCCAGGCCTGCACGATGGGCAGGTTGTCGGGGTCCTGCTCCAGGATGAACTTGATGATCTCCAGCCCCAGCGTCATGTGGCGCGACTCGTCGGACTGCGCCGAGAAGCCGAAGGCCATGGCCCCCATGTCGCCGTTGTAGGCCGCGCCGCTGATGAAGGGCACGAACAGCAGGTTGGTCAGCACGTATTCGAAGGCGAAGCCGATGGCCACGATGAACTCGAACGGCCCGGCGCTCACGGCGTCGTCGAAGAAGCTCTTGGGCACGCTCAGGTACCACACGCGGTCGTGCTGGTGGCGCCAGTTGGCAAAGCCGTTGTAGTGCTTGTTGTAGTTGGACAGGCTGTGCAGCTGCGTCTGCGAGTGGCGGATCTCGTCCAGGCTCTGCATCAGGCAGGCCACGCGCGGGCCGGCGCCGGGGTACTGGCGGCCCACATGGGCGAAGCCGCGGTGCGCCATGTATTCCAGCGGGCTCACGCCGGTGAGGAACAGCTTGAGCGCGTTGATGTAGCGCGCGTCCGTCACGCCCAGGTGGCCATTGTTCTGCGCGAAGGCGTCGATGATGGCGTAGAGCTTGCGCTCTTTCTCGGCCTGGTATTTCCAGTACGAGTCCATCGTCATGCGGAACGGGTCCTCGAACTTGTCCCAGTCGTGGATCTTGATGCCCTCGTACTCCATGTACGGGAACACGTCCTTCACGGCCTGGTAGGTGGGCGTCCAGGCCAGGTCGCGCGTCATGAGGTTGTAGCGCTCCTTCAGGCCCAGCTTCTTGCTGACTTTCATATCCATGGCTTGTCTCCTTGGGTTCTCGCGGTGGCGCACGCGGGCGCCGCGTTCATTGGTTCCAGCTCAGGCAGAGCTCGTCGTCGGTCTCGTCGATGTTTCCCGACAGGGTGATGAGGTGCACATGCATTTCCTGCAGGTCGAACTCGCGCCCGATCTCCTGCTCGATGCTGCTTTTGCGGATCACCAGGCGGCCGGGGGCGTCGATCTTCACCATGGCGGGCTGCTGGTTGACGATGGCGTGCGGGTTGTCGGCGACGATGGCGTCGACGATGGCGCGCGTCTCCTCGTTCTTCTGGAAGGCGATGAATACGGTGGACATGGGGTGTGTTCTCCTGCGGGGCTTCAGACGGCGATGCCGGCCTTGTGCATGCGCGCATCGACGGCGGCCACGGCGCGCTCCAAGGCGGCATCGCCTGCATCCCCCAGCGCCAGGCGCGCCACCGGCACCAGGGCCTCCTGCACGCGGCCGCGCCAGTGGGCGTACCACTGGCCCAGCAGGGCCTGGTTCTCGGCGCTCTCGGCGGCGGCGGTCTTCATGACGGCGTCCACCCACTTGTTGGCGTCCTGGAACCACTCGGCCTGGAAGCGCGTGAGCATCGACACCGTGGGGCCGGCCTGCTCGGACAGGGCGGTGTCCACCTCGCGGTAGGCCAGACCGAACAGGATGCCGTCCAGCGCCACGTTCTGCGCCACGAACAGCTCGAACCAGTCCTTGAGCACCCAGGTGTCTTCCACCAGGCGGCGCAGGCCTTGCCAGGCGGGCGCCTCCAGCCAGGCCTGCTTGGCCGCTTCCAGGTCGCCCTGATTGCCCAGCAGCAGGCCCAGGCGGGTGATGTACTGCGCCATGCCCAGCTGGTCCATGCTGGCGTACAGGCAGGGCTGGGTGATGGCCGTGCCGTGGCCGTAGGCGCACTGGAAGGCGCCGTTCATGTTGGCGCCCCAGGCCACGTGGCGCAGCGGCAGGTAGAAGTCCAGCGCCGTGCGGCGGGCCGTGTCGTCGAAGCGGTCGGCCAGGCCGCGCGATTCGACGAAGTCGAAGTCGGCCTCGGCCGTCTCCTGCATGCGGGCGCGCGCCTGGGCATAGGTGCCGTAGTAGAGCTGGCGCGGGTCCTTGAGCGCGTACCAGTCCTGCATCACCACGCGGGTGCGCGATGCGTCGAACAGCTCATGCTCCGGGTCCCAGGTGGGGCGGTAGTGGAAGTTGGCCTGGGGCTGCACGTCCATCGTGGCCTCCAGGTAGCGCGAGGCCGGCTTGTCCGCGCCCAGGCGCCGGGCGATGTGGTCGTAGGTCTGGCGCAGCGGCGTGATGCTGACGGTGCGCAGGTCGATTTGCATGGGGCTTGTCTCCTAGGTTTTGTCGGTGTGGGAAGCGGTGGATGTCAGGGCGCCTGGCGGAAATGCCGCTCGCGGGCATCGCGCAGGTTCCAGTCCCATTCGTGCTCGGCACTGCCCTCGCCGTGCTCGGGCAGGCGGCCCTGCGTGGGCACCACCGCCTGCATGGCGCAGAACTCCTCGAACTGCGGCCGCGGCATCACCATCTCCACGTAGAGCTGCGGCTCGCCCACGGCGAACTCGAACTCGACCATGCCGTTGTCGTGCACCTGCACGATGCGGATGAAGCGGCGCTGGACATCCCAGGCGTCGTCGGAAGGGGTGGGCGTAGTGCTCATGCCCCGGTCTATGCAGGACATGTGCCAGGACCCGGGCCAGAACCGCGAAATCTCGATAATTCACGGGTAAACCCTTAAAAAATGGCCGATTCCAGCAGGCCGATCGCCCATGCCATGGGACCGGATATGCCGTTTGCTGCAGTGCAACTTGATGATTTGCACACCGCATCACCGGGCGAATTCACCATTTGATGAATCTCAAGGGGGATTTCCCAGCTTGCGCCGGAAAATCGTTTATCGATAATTCGACGCATGCCCACCCTCCCTGCCCTGCCTTCGGATGCCGACCTGCGGCGCCAGATCCAGTTCTCCGCGGCCGATGGCCGCATCTGGCTGGCGGGCCAGCGCATGGTGCTGCTGCACGCGGCCTCGCTGGGCATCCTGCGGCGCGAGCTGATGCACACCCTGGGCCCCACCGGCGCGCGCCGCCTGCTGCTGCGCGTGGGCTACGCCTCGGGCGAACGCGACGCCGCGCTGGCACGCCAGCTGCGCCCCGGCGCCGACGGCTTCGCCATGTTCAGCGTCGGCCCGCAGCTGCACATGCTGCAGGGGGCCGTGCAGGTCACGCCCCGGCTGCTGGAGCTGGACATGGCCAGTGGCCATTTCCACGGCATGTTCGACTGGCAGCACTCCTGGGAGGTGGAGACCCATGTGCGCGACTTCGGCCCGCAAAGCGCCCCTGTGTGCTGGACGCTGCTGGGCTACGCCTCGGGCTACACCAGCGCCTTCATGGGCCGCACCGTGCTCTACAAGGAGGTGCAGTGCGCCGCCTGCGGCCATGCGCACTGCGGCATCGAGGGCCGGCCGGTGCAGGACTGGCCCGACGGTGCCCAGCTGGCCAGCGACTACGCGCCGGACGCGCTGATACCGCCGGACGGCCCGCGCACCCTGCCCGCCTGGCCCGCCCCCATGCCCGCCGAGGACCGCCCCGAGCCGCCCGCCGACGCCCTGGGCCCGCTGATCGGGCGCTCGGCCGGCTTCAGCGCCGCCACGCAGCTGCTGCGCAAGGCGGCGGGCACCCAGGTGACGGTGCTGCTCACCGGCGAGACCGGCGTGGGCAAGGAGCGCTTTGCCCGCGCCCTGCACGCCCTGAGCCCGCGCGCCACCAAGCCCTTCGTGGCGGTGAACTGCGCCGCGCTGCCGGGCAACCTGGTGGAGTCGGAACTCTTCGGCACCGAGAAGGGCGCCTTCACCGGCGCCGACGCCGCGCGTGCCGGGCGCTTCGAGCGCGCACACGGCGGCACCCTGTTCCTGGACGAGCTGGGCGAGCTGCCGCTGTCCGCCCAGGCCAAGCTGCTGCGCGTGCTGCAGGACGGCCAGGTCGAGCGCCTGGGCGCCACCCAGCCGCGCCAGGTGGACGTGCGCCTGGTGGCCGCCACCCACGTGGACCTGGCCGAGGCCGTGCGCGCCGGGCGCTTCCGCCAGGACCTGTACTACCGGCTCAACGTCTACCCCATCCGCATCCCGCCGCTGCGCGAGCGGCTGGACGACATCGAGCCCTTCGCCCGGCACCTGCTGCAGCGCTTCGCCACGCGGCACGACAAGCACATCGGCGACCTGACCGACCGCGCCCTGCACGCGCTGCGCCAGTACGCCTGGCCGGGCAACGTGCGCGAGATGGAGAACCTGATCGAGCGCGGCGTGATCCTGGCCGACCCCGGCCAGCCCGTGGACGCGGTGCACCTGTTCCCGGACAGCGCCGGCGGCGCCCCGGCGGCCGCGCCGGCCCACACCCTGCAGGTCTCCGGCCGCCTGGGCGAGCCGCCCCCCGGCGCCTGCGACACCGCGCTGATCGAGCGCCTGCTGTCCGACCGGCTCGACCTGCAGGCGCTGGAGACCCACCTGATCGAGGCCGCCGTGGAACGCAACCACGGCAACCTGGCCGCGGCCGCGCGCCTGCTGGGCCTGACCCGCCCGCAGCTGAGCTACCGCCTGAACAAGATCCGCGACCTCTGACGACGGAAACCCCGCATGGCCAAACGCAGCGCCCTGTGCGCCCCCGACCACCCCGCGCCGTCCGCGCGCACCCTGATCGAGCAGGCCTACGCCCAACTGCGCGACGACATCGTGACCGGCCGGCTCGTGCCCGGCGAGCGGCTGCGCGTGGAGCACCTCAAGGCCGGCTACGGCGTGAGCGCCGGCACGCTGCGCGAGGCCATCACGCGGCTGGCCAGCGACGCGCTGGTGGTCACCGAGGGGCAGCGCGGCTTTCGCGTGGCGCCCATCGCCCTGGAAGACCTGGAGGACATCACCCACCTGCGCGTGCAGATCGAGACCACGGCGCTGCGCCAGTCGATCCGCGCGGGCGACGCGCAGTGGCGCCAGCGGCTGGAGCAGGCCTTTGCCGCCCTCTCGGCCGAGGAGCCGATCGCGCCCGGGCGGCGGCGCCTGTGGGAGCAGCTCAACGTGCACTTTCACGAGGCGCTGCTGTCGGGCCGCCCCTCGCCCTGGACCATGCGCGTGCTGCGCCAGCTCTCGCGCCACACCGAGCGCTACCGCAGCTTCGCCATGGCCCTGCCCGGCGCCGTGCGCGACGTGCACGCCGAGCACACCGAAATCTTCCACTACGCCATGGCCGGGCAGGACGCGCGCGCCGCGCTGGCGCTGGAGGCGCATATCCGCACCACCCCCGACCTGCTCATCCAGGCGCTGCGCGAGGGCCGGGTCTCACTGCCCGGCAAGCCTCCAGCACCCATGTAGCAAGCGCAAGCAGCTATATTATTAATAGCAATCAATACCCTTTCCGTGGACGTTCCCGCCCAGGCACGCTAGGGTGCGCCCATGACCGCCGCCCACCCCCCTCCCGCGCCGCCCCTGCAGGTGGCGCAATGGTTCAACACCCCGCAGCCGCTCACGCTGGAGGCCCTGCGCGGGCGCATCGTGGTGCTGCACGCGTTCCAGATGCTGTGCCCCGGCTGCGTGGAGCACGGCATTCCGCAGGCGCGGCGCGTGCACGAGGCGTTTTCGCAGGACCAGCTGGTCGTGGTCGGCCTGCACACGGTGTTCGAACACCATGCCGTGCAGGGCAGCGCGGCGGCGCTGCAGGCCTTCATCCACGAATACCGGCTGCGCTTTCCCATCGGGCTGGACCAGGCCGACCCGCCGCGCAGCATCCCGCGGACCATGCAAAGCCTGTCGCTGCGCGGCACGCCCAGCCTGGTGGTGCTGGACCCGCAGGGCCGCGTGCGCCTGCACCACTTCGGGCATTTCGACGATCTGCGCCTGGGCGCCCTGCTGGGCCGGCTGCTGGCCGAGCCCGTGGCACCCGCCGCCGAGGCGACAGGCACGGGCTGCGACACCGACGGCTGCCGGCCCACGGACCTGCCGTGAGCGCCCATCCGCGCACCCGGGCCGCGGCCCTGCCGCGGATCAGCGGCTAGCGCCCGCGCGCCACCGGCCAGCGCCAGGCCGACAGCCCGTACATCACCGCGCCGGCCACCAATGCCGCCGCCGCCAGCGCCAGCCCGCGCGCAAAGCCCTGGGCCGGCCCGGCCTGCGCCAGCAGCCAGGCCACCAGCGGCGGCCCGGCGATCTGCCCCAGGCCGTAGACCGCCGTCACCAGGCTGGCGAAGCTGTCGGCCGACTGCGGCCACAGGCGCCGCGCCTCCTGCAGGCCGAAGAAGGTGATGGCCGTGAACGGCAAGCCCACCAGCAGGCTGCTGAGCGCAAAGCCTGCCGGCGTGGGCCAGACCAGCCCCAGCGCGATCCCCAGCGCCTGCAGCGCATAGGCGGCTAGCAGCGGCCAGCGCCGGTCCCAGGCCGCGGGCGCGCGCGTGCTCAGCGCCGCGCCGATGGCCACCCCCGCGCCGAACACGGGCCAGAACAGGTCGGGCCAGGGCGAGTCCGGCGGCAGCGCGCCACGCGCGATCACGGGCAGGAAGGTCGCGGTGACGATGTAGCCCAGCCCCGACAGCCCGTAGGCCAGCGCATGCACGGCGCGCGCCGCCACCGTGCCGCCGGTGCCCGCCTGCGCCGCCGGGGGCGCCGCGCCCGCCCTGGCCATGGCCGCACGTCCCCGCACCACGGGCCAGACCCCGGCGCACAGCAGCACCGCCAGCAGCCCGAACACCACCCAGCCCGGCGCCGCGCGCCACTGCGCGGCCACCATGGCGCTGGCCGCCAGCCCCGTGAGCACGATGCCCAGGCCCGGCCCGCAGAAGATCAGCCCGCCCATGGCGGGCCGCCCCAGCACCGTCAGGCGCACCATGCACCAGGCCGCCACGTTGAGCAGCGCGACGGCGCTGGCCGCGCCCGCCGCGAAGCGCAGCGCCGGCCAGCCGGCCGGCCACGGCAGCGCCATGGCCAGCGTGAGCAGCACCGTGGCCGCCAGCCCCGCGCGTGCCAGCCGCGCCGGGTGCCAGCGCGCGTAGAAGCCGGGCGCCACCCAGGGCAGCGCCATGCAGGCCAGCGCCCCCAGCAGGTAACCCACGTAGTTGGCCGTGGCCAGCCAGCTGCCCTCGGCGAGGGTGAGCACGCCGTCGTTCAGCATCATCGGCAGCAGCGGCGTGAAGGCGAAGCGCCCCACCCCCATGGCCACGGCCAGCGCCAGCATGCCGGCCAGCGCCACCGCCGCGGGCCGCTCGCCCCAGTGCGCGGTGGGCGCGGGGGTGGCGCGGGTGGGGTGGGCCTGTGATTCCATGGTGTCTCTCCGGGCGTTATGATCGCCACAAATCTTATTTCAAGATTGCTTTTTGCAAAACCATCTTTAAAACATATTCATATGGACTTGGTGGCACTGGACATCTTTCGCACGGTGGCCCGTGAAGGCAGCGTCACGCGCGCGGCCGAGCGGCTGGGCCGCGCCCAATCCAACGTGACCACGCGGGTGCAGCAGCTGGAGGAGCAACTGGGCACTGCCCTGTTCCTGCGCGAAGGGCGGCGCATGCTGCTCACGCCCGCCGGCGAGACCCTGCACGCCTACGCCGACCGCCTGCTGGCCCTGGCCGAGGAGGCGCGCCAGGCCCTGCACCCGGACGCGCCCGCCGGCCACCTGCGCATCGGCGCCATGGAGAGCACGGCCGCCGCCCGCCTGCCCGCGCCGCTGGCGCAGATGCACGCCCAGTGGCCGCAGCTGGTGCTGGAGCTGCGCACCGCGCCCTCGCGCCAGCTGGTGGAGCAGGTGCTGGCCCACCAGCTCGACTGCGCGCTGGTGGCCTGGCCGCCGCCCGGCCTGGAGCCCGACGCGCCGGTGGAGCGCACGCCCGTGTTCACCGAATCGCTGCTGCTGGCCCTGCCCGCCAGCCACCCGCCCGTGGACACCCCGGCCGACCTGCGCCTGTCCACGCTGGCCGCCTTCACCCACGGCTGCACCTACCGCCGCATCGGCGAGGACTGGATGCGCCAGGCCACGGGCCAGGCGCCGCAGGTGCTGGAGCTGGCGTCCTACCCCGCCATCCTGGCCTGCGTGGCCGCCGGCCGCTGCGCGGGCGTGGTGCCCCAGTCGGTGGTGGATTTGCTGCGCACGCCGCCGGCGCTGCGCTGGGTGCCGCTGGGCGACTGCGCAACCGTGCTGGTACACCGCACCGGCTACGCCACGCCGGCGCTGGCCGCGCTGCGGCAAGCCCTGCTCGACGCGCGGCACGGCGGCAATGACTTTCCCGATTCTTCTTTCCGGAGCTGACCCATGACTTCCCTGCTGCAACGCCTGCGCATCGACCTGCCCATCCTCCAGGGGCCCATGACGGGCTCCGACACGCCGCAACTGGCGGCCGCCGTCTCGCAGGCCGGCGGCCTGGGCTTTCTGGGCTGCGGCATGCGCTCGCCCGACGCCATGGCGCAGGCCGCGGCCGCCGTGCGCGCGGCCACCGACCGCCCCTTCGGCATGAACCTGTTCGTGCTGGAGACGCCCCGGCCCGACGCCGCCGAGGTCGCCGCCGCCCTGGAGCGGCTGGCCCCGCTGTACGCCGAGTTCGGCCTGACCCCCGAGGTGCCCACGCGCTGGTGCGAAGACTTCGCCGCGCAGTTCGAGGCGCTCATCGCCGCCCGCCCCGCCGTGGCCAGCTTCACCTTCGGCCTCCTCGACGCCGCCCAGGTCCAGCGCCTCAAGAACGAGGCCGGCAGCTGCGTGATCGGCACCGCCACCACGCTGGCCGAGGCGCTGGCCTGGGAGCAGGCGGGCGCCGATGCGGTGGTGGTCAGCGGCATGGAGGCCGGCGGCCACCGCGGCACCTTCCTGGGCGACTTCGACGCCAGCATGGTCGGCACCCTGGCCCTGGTGCCGCAGTGCGTGGATGCGCTGTCCATCCCTGTGATCGCCGCCGGCGGCATCATGGACGGGCGCGGCATCGCCGCCGCGCAGGCGCTGGGCGCACAGGCGGTGCAAATGGGCACGGCCTTCCTGGCCTGCCCCGAGTCCGCCATCGTCCCCGCGCAGCGCGCCGCCATGGCGCAGGCCCAGGCCACGGACACGCGCGTCACACGCATCTTCTCGGGCCGCCCGGCGCGCGGCATCGTCAACGCCATGATGGAACGGCTGGCCGACGCGGAGGCCGCCGTGCCCGCCTATCCCGTGCAGAACGCGCTGACCGGCGCGCTGCGCAAGGCCGCCGCCGGCCAGGGCCGGGCCGACTGCCTGTCGCTGTGGGCCGGCCAGGGCGTGGCCGCGGCGCGGGCGCTGCCGGCGGATCGGCTGGTGGCGCTGCTGGCGCAGGAATGGCAGGCCGCGCTGCAGCGCCTGCGGGCGTGAGGGGCTGGAGCCTTTTTGGCATTTGACGCTTATCCACAAAGCGTCAACAGCTATTAAATTAATAGCACATCAGCGCTGCGCATCGTCGCCCGTGAGCCAGCGCCCCGCCACGCTCTCGGGCAGGTACAGGCCACGCGCCAGGTAGTCGTCGAGCCGGCGCCGGTCGGGCGAGCGCAGCTTGATCAGGGGCGGCAGCGGCCCGCGTATGCGCGCGAACAGCAGCCGCAGCTTGAGCGCGGCGCGGCGCCAGCGGCCTTGCACATGCAGGAAGTACGGCCCCGACTCCGCCGGGGACAGGCTCAGCCGGTAGCGCCCCCCGCGCAGCAGGACCACCTGCAGCGCCAAATGCATGCTCAGGTAGGCCGGCATGTCGATACGCTGCAGCGCCTGCGCGTACAGGCCCTGGGCCTGCAGGTGGGCGATGTACTGCTCGCCGGTGCGGGCGATGACCTCCTGCGTGAATTCGCGCTGCAGGTCTTCGATGAAGGGGCTGCCGGGCGGTGCGGCCATGAACCAGTTCTCCACCACCGGCCGGTCCGGGACGCTGGTGTACTGCTGCAGGTAGTAGCCCACGAAGTCGGCGCCCGTGCGTGCCTGCTCCTGCAGCACCCAGTCCAGCGGCTGGGTGAGGATGGTGCTGGCGTCCAGCCAGATGCCGCCATGGCGGCGCAGCAGCTCCAGCCGGATCCAGTCGGCGCGCCTGGCGGCCGATGCGCCGTCGAGCGCGGCGGGGATGGCCGGCAGGTACTGCAGCACGCCGCGCTCGTCCAGGATGCGGATCTCGAAATGCGGATGCAGGCGCCGCCAATGCTCGAAGCAGCGCCGCACCAGCAGCGGCGGCGTGCCGCCCTGCCAGTAGCTCCAGAGGATGCGGGGGATGCCCGGGCGCGCGGCCGGCGCCGCGGCTGCCGCGCCCGTGGCATGCAGCGTGAACACCGGCGCCGACGCCACCTCCAGGTCGCGCGGGCACAGGCGGTACCAGCGCTTGAGCCAGCCCGCCAGCCACAGTTCACCCCGGTGCTTCCAGCGGGTGGAGGACGGCGCCTGCGACATGGGTCAGCCCTGTCCGCCGGCCGCCACGACGCTCCAGGCATGGCGCAGCCGCAGAGCGCGCAGCCACCAGCCGCGCCGCACGTAGGCGCGCAGCAGCGCCGGTGCCGACAACGGCGATGCCGCAGCGAAGTCGCCCCGCAGGCGCCGCGCCGCGGCCTGGCGTTCGGCCATGGGCAGGCCGGCCCGCTCCAGGAAACGCGCCGCGCCGGCAAGGTTGCGCGCGCTCTGGTGGGCCAGCGCAAAATGCAGCGCCGCGCTGGCGGGCATGGCCCCCTCGGCCTCGGCGGCGCGCAGGGCCTGGGCAAACGCCTCCAGCGCCTGTGACTGGTCGAACGCCTTGGGCAAGGTCATCGTCGCCAGGATGCTGCTGCCACGCTGGCGGTAGGCCACCCAGGGCTGGGGCATGTAGCAATAGCTGCGCGCGCGCAGCAAGGCCTGCGGCATGGCGGCCATGTCCTCGAAGTAGCGGCCCGCGGGGAACCGCAGGTCCGCCCCCCACAGCGCGCGCCGCGTCACCTTGGACCAGGCATGCAGCTGCCCGGTCAGGAACAAACCCGCCAGCAGCCCCGCGCGATCGTTCTGAGGCCCCCCTGCCGGGCCGGCAAAGGTGGCGCGATGCCTCTCACCACGCAGCCGGTGCTTGAGCCGTGCACGCTCGCGCCACACCGTGAAGTCGCACAGCACCGCATCCGGGGCATGGCGCTGCACGGTGGCCTGCAAGCCGGCCAGCGCGCCCGGCAGCAGCTTGTCGTCGGAGTCAAGAAACCAGAGGTATTCGCCGCGGGCCGCGTCGATCATGGTGTTGCGCGCCGCGCTCAGGCCCTGGTTGACCGCGTGGTACATCAGGGTCAGCCGGCCGGGCCAGCGCTGCGCCAGCTGCTCCATGAGCGCGCGCGAGCCGTCGGTGGAGCGGTCGTCGAGCACCAGCACCTCCACGCCCGCACCGCCATCCCGGGCATGCGGCAGCTGCGCCACCTGCTCCACCACGGAGGCGAGGCACTCCTGCAAATAGTCCTGCACGTTGTAGACCGGCACCAGGATGCTGAGCCAGGGCGCGGCCGATGCGCGCACGGCGTCGCTCACCGCGCCGCCTCCAGCCCCTGCAGCAGCAGGTCCTCGTAGCGCGTCGTCATGGTCTGCAGGCTGTACAGGTGCCGTGCGTCTTCCCGCGCGGCCTGGGCCAGGCGCTGCGCCTCGTCATCGCACGTCAGCAGGCGCGCCAACGCGTCGGCCAGCGATTGGGGATCGGCATGCGCGGCCAGCAGGCCATTGCGGCCGTCATCGACGATTTCCTGCACGCCCACCACACGGCTGCCCACCACGGCACAGCCCGCGGCCATGCCCTCGATCAACGACAGGGGCATGCCCTCGTAGTGCGTGGCCAGCACGCAGATGCGATGGCCCATGAGCAGCCCCGGCACATCACCGCAGTGGCCCAGGAACTCCACCTGCCCGTCCAGCCCCAGGGCCGTGCACAGCTTGCGCGCGGCGCTCTGCGCCCCCGCCTTGCCGCCGCCCGCAAGCCGGACGGGCGGAGTGAGCCCGCGCTGACGCAGCAGCGCCACGGCGCGCAGCAGCGTGGCGTGGTCCTTCTGGCGTGCAAAGCGGGCGGTCATGACGATGCCCGGCACCCGGTCGGCCCACATGGGATGGCGCGCCGGCGCATACGGCGCCAGGTCGATGCCGTTGGGAATGGCCACGGTCTTGGCGGCGGGAAAGCCACGGTCGAGCAGGCTCTGGCGCACCCCCTCGGAAACGCCCACGATCAGGTCGGTGCGCTGTGCCAGCCACAGGGCCTGGCGCAGCCGCCAGGCGGTGTAGCGCTCGCGGGAGTTGTGCTCCACATGCACCAGGCGCGGCACGCCGGCCATCAACCCCGCATAGCGCCCCCACAGGTGCTCGCTGAAGCCGTGGGCCACCAGCACGTCCGGCTTGAAACGCCGGCAAAGCGCGACCAGCTGCCAGATGGTGGCGGCATGGGCCCAACCCGCCACGGTTTCCACCGCCAGCCCCTGGTCCCGCAGCGCCTGCACGCGCTCGTTGCGCGTATGCCGCTTGCGGCGCAGCACCAGCAGCGCCTCGCAGCGGCCGGAGGCCGCGTGGGCGCGCACCAGGTCCACGGCCACCTGCGTGGCGCCGGAAAAGCCCCCGGTCACGAAGTGCAGCACCCGAGGCCGGCGGGGCGCGCCGGACGGTACGGGAACAAAGGCGTGTGCAGACATGGATCAGGCGGAGGGCGAGGCGGCAGGAACGGCGTCCGTGCGCCCTGCGTATTGCGCGTCCATGCCCCGCACCGCGGACCAGGTGAGCATGACCATGAACAGGTAGAACATGATGCCGCTGTTGTGCGCAAAGAAGACCTGCGTCATGCCGAATCCCGCGTACAGCAGGGGAATGCACACGCCCCCCAGACGCAGCGCCAGGATCTGCGCGCGCACCTCGCCGTCCTGGTGCGCATAGGCGGCCATGCGCGCACGCGTGGGCCAGAACATGCCCAGCGGCACCGCATAGAACAGCAGCAGCAGGGCCACCCCTGCGAGCCCCGCCTTGATGAACATGTCCAGGGGCTCGTTGTGGGTGTAGATGTACTCGAGGATGGACGGCTCGTACTGCCCCGCCGCCACGCGCTTTTCCTTCTCTGCCAGATAGCCCCGCATGCCCCAGCCCAGGAAGGGCTTCTCCAGGCCCACCTCCCAGGCGAACCGCCAGTGCTCCAGCCGCTGGCCCACCGAGGTGTCGGCCTCGCGCTGGGTGCCATAGATCAGCACTTCCTTCTCCATGATGTCCCAGCGCTCGGACAACACCTCATGGTTGGCTGCGCCTAGTACCAGCAGCGCAACGGCGGCACCCGCGAGGGCCCGCCACAGCGCCCGACGAGAAAAGCGCCACAGCAGATACAGCCCCGCGGGGCAGGCCAGCAGCAGCGCCAGCCAGCCACCCCGCGATTGCGACAGCACGGAGGCATTGAGCGCCAGGAGCCCCCCCAGGCACGCCAGGGCCACGGCCCAGCGGTTCAGGTGTTCACGCAGTGCCAGGGTCTGGACGGCCAGCATGGTGCCCAACAACAGCGCCAGGTTGCCCCACTGGATGGCATTGGTCCTGCCCGTGGGGAAACCCGAGGCGCGCGGAGAGCCCTCTACATGCACCTGCCACAACGCCACCGCGCCCAGCCCCAGGCATCCCGCCAGCAGCCCCCAGAACTGGGCACGGGGCCTGGGCGCCGCAAGACTCACGAAGAGCAGGCAGGCGATGCCGAACGCAAACTTCGAGGGACGGTCCCCTCCCCCCAGGCCTTCCGTGGGATTGGCCAGCACGAACCACAGCACGCCCATCCCGGCCATGGTCGCCGCAAGACTCCACGTCCAGCGGTCGTGCGCCATGCGGGGCCACCGGTGCAGGGAGCACAGCGCGCCGATGAGCAGCAGTGCAGCGCCGTAGGAGTAGCCCGACTGCACCGTCAAGGCCAGCGCAGGCAGCAGGAACAGCGCCACGGTGGCGACCCGGCGAGGCCAGGGGCCCGGGCCCAAAAGGGTTTCAAGGGTCATGAGCGATACGCAGCCCAGAGCCTGCCGATCAGCCCTGCGGATATCGAGGAAGCACCGCCGGTGCGGCGGCGGTGCTGCAGACAGACGCTTGGCGCGAAGGCCGCATCAATGCCCGGCGTGGACGACCTCACCCGCCTTCAGGCGGTACACGGTGCCGCAGTAGGGGCACTTGGCTTCGCCCGTGCGGGCCACGTCCAGGTACACCTTGGGGTGGCTGTTCCAGAGCTTCATGTCGGCCTTGGGGCTGGGACAAAAAACTCCGCCCTGGGCGTTCAGGTCCTTGGCCAGCAGTTCAACGATTGCTTGCGACATGGTTCAGACCTTGGTGAGCCAGTGGGCGTACTTGGGATTGCGGCCGTTGACGATGTCAAAGAACGCGCTCTGGATCTTCTCGGTGATGGGGCCGCGGCTGCCGGCGCCGATCTCGATGCGGTCGAGCTCGCGGATGGGCGTCACTTCGGCGGCCGTGCCGGTGAAGAAGGCCTCGTCGGCGATGTACACCTCGTCGCGCGTGATGCGCTTTTGCACGATCTCCAGGCCCAGGTCCTTGGCGATGTGGAAGATGGTGTTGCGCGTGATGCCGTTGAGCGCGCCGGCCGACAGGTCGGGCGTGTAGATCACGCCGTTCTTCACGACGAAGATGTTCTCGCCCGCACCTTCGGACACGAAGCCGGCGGCGTCCAGCAGCAGGGCCTCGTCGTAGCCGTCGTCCGTGGCTTCCATGTTGGCCAGGATGGAGTTGCTGTAGTTGCTCACGGCCTTGGCCTGCGTCATCGTGATGTTGACGTGGTGGCGCGTATAGCTGCTGGTCTTGACGCGGATGCCGCGCTTCATGCCTTCCTCGCCCAGGTAGGCGCCCCAGGCCCAGGCCGCCACCATCAGGTGGATCTGGTTGCCCTTGGGGGAGACGCCGAGCTTTTGCGAGCCGATCCAGGTCAGCGGGCGCAGGTAGCAGGACTCGAGCTTGTTCTCGCGCACCACGGCCTTCTGGGCCTCGTTCACCTCTTCCTTGGTGAAGGGCAGCTGCATGCGCAGGATCTTGGCGCTGTTGAACAGGCGGTCGGTGTGCTCCTCCAGGCGGAAGATGGCCGTGCCGTTCACGGTGTTGTAGGCGCGCACGCCTTCGAAGGCGCCGCAGCCGTAGTGCAGCGTGTGGGTCAGCACGTGGATCTTGGCGTCGCGCCAGTCCACCATCTGGCCATCCATCCAGATCTTGCCGTCACGGTCGGCCATGGAGGGAACAACGGGGCTCATGGGGATCCTTTAGAGAACTGCGAAGGTCGCAAAGCCGGTGATTTTACGATTCGCCGGCCGGTAGGGAAGGGGCCGCCGGCACGGCGTCCTCCTGCGGCGCGGGGCGCACCAGCTCCCAGCGCGCCAGCCGGCCGTTGACGAACTCGCAGGTCACGTGCGAATGCGTGCCGTCGGTCCAGCGGAAGAGCTCGGGCTGCTGGCCCTCGGCGGACAGCTGCTCGCCCAGCGCGCGCGTCATGGCGACGACATGCATCAGGTTCACGCCGGGCTTGAGCCTGGCATTGAGCATCACGGCGCTGCCCACATAGCCGATGGGGTTGTTGCGGGCCTTTTGCATCACGTTCATGAGGCGCGTGAAGTGCAGCAGCGCCCACATGACCAGGCCGCCGCTCACCGTGAGAATGCCCTGCCCGCCATAGGCGCGGTAGGCGGCGATTACGAGGGCGACGATGCCCAGTGGCACGAGGATCTTGCGCAAATTCATGGCCGCATTGTCCTACGCGCCATGGGGCGCCCGGCTGTGGAAGCTGCGTAGCGGCCGGCCGCCTGGCGGACGGCCTGTCCGCCGGCGGCGGGCCGTCCCGCGCCGGTCAGGCCAGGCCGCGCACGGCGGCCATGGCCTCCTCCACGCGCTCCACGGCGTGGATCTCCAACCCCGGAATGGGCTTCTTGGGCGCGTTCGCCTTGGGCACCACGGCCACGGTGAAGCCCAGTTTGGCGGCCTCCTTCAGCCGCTCCTGGCCGCGCGGCGCGGGGCGCACCTCGCCGGCCAGCCCCACCTCGCCGAAGGCGATGAACCCCTTGGGCAGGGCGCGCCCGCGCAGGCTGCTGGTGATGGCCAGCATCGCCGCCAGGTCGGCCGCGGGCTCGCTGATGCGCACGCCGCCCACGGCGTTGACGAACACGTCCTGGTCCGCGCAGGCCACGCCCGCATGGCGGTGCAAAACCGCCAGCAGCATGGCCAGGCGGTCACGCTCCAGGCCCACCGACAGGCGCCGCGGGCTGGGCCCGCCGCCGTCGACCAGGGCCTGGATCTCCACCAGCAGCGGCCGCGTGCCTTCCAGCGTGACTAGCACGCAGCTGCCGGGCACGGGCTCGCTGTGTTGGGACAGAAAGATGGCGCTGGGGTTGGTCACGCCCTTGAGGCCCTTTTCCGTCATGGCGAACACGCCGATCTCGTTCACCGCGCCAAAGCGGTTCTTGATGGCCCGCACCAGGCGGAAGCTGCTGTGCGTGTCGCCCTCGAAGTACAGCACCGTGTCCACCATGTGCTCCAGCACGCGCGGGCCGGCCAGCGCGCCCTCCTTGGTCACATGGCCCACCAGGATGATGGCGATGCCCGTGGCCTTGGCCATGCGCGTGAGGTGCGCCGCGCACTCGCGCACCTGGGCCACCGAGCCCGGCGCGCTGGTGAGCTGGTCCGAGTAGATGGTCTGGATGGAGTCGATCACCGCCACGGCGGGCTGCGTGGCCTCGATGGTGGCCAGGATCTTCTCCAGCTGGATCTCGGCCAGCACGTTCACCTGGCTGTGGTCCAGCCCCAGGCGGCGCGAGCGCAGCGCCACCTGCGCGCCGCTTTCCTCGCCCGTCACGTACAGCGTGGGCAGGCCCACGCGGTGCAGCGCATCCATGGCCTGCAGCAGCAGGGTGGACTTGCCGATGCCCGGGTCGCCGCCGATCAGCACCACGCCTCCCTCCACCACGCCGCCGCCCAGCACGCGGTCCAGCTCCTCGATGCCACTGGCCGTGCGCGCCACCTCGGTGGCCTCGATGGCCGCCAGCGGCATCACGGCCTGCGCCTGGGCCAGGCCGGCGTACTGCCCGGCGGCCGTGCTCAGCCGGTTCTTGCCGCCGCCCGCGCTCTCGGCCACGCCCTCGACCAGCGTGTTCCAGGCCCCGCAGGCCGGGCATTTGCCCAGCCAGCGCGGGCTGGTGCCGCCGCATGCGGTGCAGGTGAAGATGGTTTTGTCCTTGGCCATGGGGCGCAGACTATAGCGGGCGCCAGCGTGGACAATGGCCCGTTCCCCAGAACCGCATTCCACCCATGAAAGCATGCATCTACGGAGCCGGCGCCATTGGCGGCTGGCTTGGACTGGCACTGGCCCAGGCCGGCTGCGACCTGAGCCTGGTCGCGCGCGGAGACACCCTGGCCGCACTGCAGGCCCACGGCCTGCGCCTCACCCGCCCCGACGGCAGCCAGGCCCAGGCGGCCGTGCGCGCCAGCGACGACCCCGCCGCGCTCGGCGCGCAGGACCTGGTGGTCATCGCCGTGAAGGCCCCGGCCCTGCCCGACGTGGCGCGACGCATCGCACCGCTGATCGGCCCCGGCACCGTGGTGCTCACCGCCATGAACGGCGTGCCCTGGTGGTTCACCGCCGGCTGCGAGGGCCCCGCGCGCGGCCAGGCCCTCACCAGCGTGGATGCCGACGGCGGCATCGCCCGCGCCTTTTCGCAGGCGCAGGTGGTCGGCGGCGTGGTGCACGCCAGCTGCGCGCTCGACGGCCCCGGCCAGGTGCGCCAGCATTTCGGCAACAAGCTCATCCTGGGCGATCCCGGCGGGCAGGACGGCGCACACCTGGACCGGATCGCCGAACGGCTGGCGCGCGGCGGCATCGAGGTCGAGCGCTCGCCGCGCATCCAGCGCGACATCTGGTTCAAGCTCTGGGGCAACCTGACCATGAACCCCATCAGCGCCCTCACCGGCGCCACCACCGACCGCATCCTGGACGACGATCTGGTGCGCGGCTTCGTCTCGGCCGTGATGCTGGAGGCCAAGGCCATCGGCGAGCGGCTGGGCCTGCCCATCGACCAGCGGCCCGAGGACCGGCACGCCGTCACGCGCCGGCTGGGCGCGTTCAAGACCTCGATGCTGCAGGACGTGGAGGCCCACAAGCCCATGGAGATCGACGCACTCGTGGGCGTCGTGCGCGAGCTGGGCCAGCTCACGCAGGTGCCCACCCCGCACACCGACGCGCTGCTGGGCCTCACGCGGCTCATGGCACGCACGCGCGGTTTATATTAAAAACAGGCCCTGGCGCTTATCCAACAAGCGCAAACAGCTACATTTTTCATAGCAAACACCATGACCCAGCTCACGCTCTACTACGCACCCGGCACCTGCGCCCAGGCCGTGCGCATCGCCCTGCTCGAAGCCAACGCCCCGCACGAGGCCGTGCGCCTGGACTTCGCCGCCGGCGAGCAGCGCAGCCCCGCCTACCTGGCCATCAACCCCAAGGGCCGCGTGCCGGCGCTGGTGACCGAGCGGGGCGTGCTCAGCGAAACGCCCGCGCTGCTGCTCTACGTGGCCCAGCGCTTTGCGGCCGCACGGCTCGCGCCGCTGGACGACCCCTTCGCCCTGGCGCGCATGCAGGAATTCCACAGCTACCTCGCCTCCACCGTGCATGTGGCCCACGCCCACCGCCCGCGCGCCAGCCGCTGGGCCGACGAGCCCGAGGCCCAGGCCGCCATGCAGCGCAAGGTGCCGGCCAACATGGCCGAGTGCTTCGACGTGATCGAACGGCATTACCTGGGCCACGCGGACCAGGGCCCCTGGGTGCTGGGCGAGCAGTACTCCGTGGCCGACGGCTATCTGTTCACCGTGGCGGGCTGGCTGAAAGGCGACGGCGTGGACATCGCCCGCTTCCCCAAGGTGCACGCCCATTCCCAACGCGTGGCGGCACGCCCGGCGGTGCAGCAGGCGCTGGCCTGAAGCGCGCGCGGCCATGGCCGCACAAAGTGGCGCGGACACCGGGGACAATACCGCCCCGATACCATCGGGCCCGGCCCACGGCGCCCCCTCTTCAAGGCCTTGAGAAGGAGCGCTGGCCGCGGTGCCCATCCAGCATGGGCAGGACATTCACGACCGATATCAATGCACCAGAGAATCAATCCCAGTTTCTTGTTCAACAGCACCCAGCACGGATTCAGCCAGGCGGTTGTTTCCACGGGGACCAAGCAGATCTTCCTGTCGGGGCAGGTCGCCGCCAATGCCGACCAGTCCCTGCACTGCGTCGGCATGCATGCGCAGGCCACGCAATGCCTGAAGAGCATCGAGCGCTTGCTGGCGCAAGTGCCCGCCAGCCTGGCCGATGTGACCATGCTGCGGCTCTACATCCGGGCAGATGCCAGCACCGAGGCGTCGCAAAAGGACATCTCCCAAGCGCTGCATGAGGCTTTTGGCGAGGCCCTGCCGGCTTCTTCCTGGATTCTGGTTTCAGGATTGGCCGACCCCGCATGGCTGATCGAAATCGAGGCGCAGGCCGTCACGGACTGACGCCGGCAGCCGCGTGGGGCCAGGCACGCCCTCAGCGCAGTGCCTCGCCATCGCTCCACGCAAACCGCACGCGCGGCTCGATCTCCCGGACCTCCGCGCGCAGCAGCGACGCCAACCGCGCCGCCTCGCGCTGGGTGAGCCGGGCCACGGTGGTGGACAGGCTCACCGCCGCGAAGGCCCGCCCGCCCGCATCGCGCACGGCGTGGCCCACGGCGGCGGTGTTGGTGTTGAGGCAGCCGCCGCTGCGCGCATAGCCCAGCGCGCGCGTCTGCGCGATCAGCGTGCGCAGCGCGGGCACGTCCAGGCCGCCGTAGCGGCCCAGCACCTCGGCATGCGCCTGCAATGCGGCCTCGACCAGCGCGTCGTCCTGCGCGGCCATCAGGGCCAGGCCGGCCGCGCCCACGCCCAGCGGGCGGCGCCCGCCCACGGTGACGGAGAGCGGCGGGTCCAGCCGCTGCACGTTGGTGTGGTCGTAGCACACGGCCTCATGGCCGCTGAGCACGAAGAGGTAGGCCGCGTAGCCCGTGGCGTCGGCCAGGCGGCGCAGGTGGGCGGTGAAGAGCGGCGCCACATCGTGCCGCGCCCGCGCGGCCAGGCCGTGCTCGAAGGTGAGGCGGCCCAGCACATAGCCCTTGCCATCGGGCAACTGCGTCACCATGCGCGCGGCCGCCATGTCGCGCAGCAGGCGGTGCACGGTGGGGTGCGGTATGCCGGACTGCCGGGCAATGTCCGACAGCGACAGGCCGCGCGCGTCGTAGCGCGAGAGCTGGTCGAGGATGCGCAGCGCGCGGTCGAGCACCAGGGTGGTCATGCGTCTCCAGGGTTGCCGTTGTCCATCCAGTGGAAAAAGCGATTGTAGGAAGCGCACCGATCGCAACAATCGACTCCGACGACAACCACCACGCCACGCGCGGCCTTTTCATTCCACAGGAGACAACATGCACCGCACCCTTGCCAACGCCCTGCCACGCCGCGCCCTGCTGGGCGCCGCCACCGCCGCGCTGCTGTGCGCCGCCGGCCCGCTGGCCGCGCAGGACGCCTTCCCGGCCAAGCCGATCCGCTTCATCGTGCCCTATGCGGCGGGCGGCACCACCGACCTGGTGGCGCGCACCGTGGGCGCGCGCATGGCGCAGACGCTGGGCCAGCCCGTGGTGATCGAGAACCGGGGCGGCGCGGGCGGCAACATCGGCATGGACGCCGTGGCCAAGGCCGCGCCCGACGGCTACACCGTGGGCATGGGCGCCATCTCCACCAACGCGCTGAACCCGCACATCTACAAGAAGATGCCGTTCGACCCGCGCAAGGACTTCACGCCCATCGGCCAGCTGGGCAACTCCACCATCGTGCTGGAAGTGGGCCCCGCCCTGCCCGTGAAGAACGTGGCCGAGCTGATCGCGCATGCACGCAAGAACCCCGGCCTGCCCTATTCCACCGCGGGCGCGGGCACCTCCATGCACCTGGCGGGCGTGCTGTTCGGGCAGGTCAGCAAGACCGAGCTGACGCATGTGCCCTACAAGGGCAGCGCGCCGCTGATCACCGACCTGATCGCGGGCCAGGTGCCCGTGGCGTTCGACAACCTGCCGGCCTCGCTGCCGCACATCCAGTCGGGCAAGCTCAAGGCGCTGGCGGTGGCCGGCTCGCAGCGCTCGCCCGCGCTGCCCGACGTGCCCACGCTGGCCGAGGCGGGCCTTGCCGACTACGCGGTCGAACCCTGGTTCGGCGTGTACGGCCCCGCGGGCATGCCCGCCGCCGTGGTGCAGCGCCTGGAAAAGGCGCTGCAGGACGCGCTGGCCGAACCGGCCGTGAAGGACAAGCTGCTGGCCGCCGGCTTCACGCCCCGCGGCTCCACGGCCGCCGAGTTCGGCGCCCTGACCCAGCGCGAATACGAGCGCCTGGGCAAGGTGGCGCGCGACGCCCACATGGCCGCCGACTGACGCACCGACCGGAGACACCGCCATGGCCCTGCACACCGACGCCACCCACGACCCGCGCCTGCACAGCTGGGTCGCCTCCGCCAACGTGGCGGGCTGCGACTTCCCCATCCAGAACCTGCCGTTCGGGCGCTTCCGGGTGGCAGGCGGCGCGGCGCGGATCGGCGTGGCGATTGGCGACCAGATCCTCGACCTGCGCGCCGTAGGCCTGGTGGATACCGACGACATGAACGCCCTCATGGCCGCCGCACCCGCGCAGCGGCAGGTGCTGCGCGCCCGGCTGTCGCAGGGCCTCGCCGCGGGCAGCGCCCTGCAGGCCGCATGGCAGCAGGCGCTGGTGCCCCAGGCGCAGGCCGAGATGCTGCTGCCCTGCCGCATCGGCGACTACACCGACTTCTACACCAGCGTGCACCACGCCACCAACGTGGGCCGGCAGTTCCGCCCCGACAACCCGCTGCTGCCCAACTACAAGTGGGTGCCCATCGGCTACCACGGCCGCGCCTCGTCGATCGGCGTGAGTGGTGCGAACGGCGGGCAGGTGAAGCGGCCCATGGGCCAGCTCAAGGCGGCGGATGCGGCGGCGCCCGTGCTCGCGCCCAGCCGGCGGCTGGACTACGAGCTGGAGCTGGGCTGGTTCATCGGCCAGGGCAACGCGCAGGGCGAGCCCATCGCCATCGGCGAGGCCGAGCAGCACCTGTTCGGCGTAGCGCTGTTCAACGACTGGAGCGCGCGCGACATCCAGGGCTGGGAATACCAGCCGCTGGGCCCGTTCCTGTCGAAGAACTTCGCCAGCACCCTCTCGCCCTGGGTGGTGACGCTGGAGGCGCTGGCGCCGTTCCGCGCGCCGTTCACGCGGCCCGAGGGCGACCCGCAGCCCCTGCCCTACCTGGACTCGGCGGACAACCGCGCGCAGGGCGCGTTCGCGATCACGCTGGAGGTGCTGCTGCAAACGGCCCGCATGCGCGCCGAGGGCATGGCGCCTGCGGTGCTGTCGCGCACCGACACCACGCGCGCCGCGTACTGGACGCCCGCGCAGCTCGTGGCGCACCACACGGTGAACGGCTGCAATCTGCACAGCGGGGACCTGCTCGGCTCGGGCACGCTCTCGGGCCCCGGGACGGACGAAGCGGGCTCGCTGCTGGAACTGGCCGTGGCGGGCCAGCGACCCGTGCAGCTGCCCAACGGCGAGCAGCGCAGCTTTCTGGAAGACGGCGACACGCTCACGCTGCGTGGCTGGTGCGAACGCCCGGGCGCCGTGCGCATCGGCCTGGGCGAGGCCAGCGCCACGATCAGCAGCTGATCAAGCCCCCGGCGCGCTGCGCTGCGAAAGAGGTCGGACAGCGCAACGCGGCCCAGGGGCGCTTATTTCCCGACTTTCAGCGAGCGCCAGTCGATGCGGTTGTCCGCGCGGTGGATGATCTCCACCTTCTTCGTGGCCGCCCACGGAATGATCTGGTTGTAGAGCGGGATGTGCGAGATGAGCTGGTGGTCCCGCACCAGCGCTTGCTCGATGAGTCCGTTGCGCGTGGCCGCATCGGTTTCCTTCTTGATGCGTTCGATCAATGCGTCCTGTTGCGGATCACTGAAACGGCCCAGATTGAAGTTGCCGTCACCGCCGGCGCCCGGCGAGCGCACCAACGATTGCAGCGAATACAACGCGTCGAACGTGGGCACCCCCCAGCCAAGCAGGTAAATGCTGGCCTCGTAGCGCTGGATCATCGGAAAGTACGTGGCGAACGGCAGCGTGCGCAGCCTGGCCTGAACGCCCACCTTGGCCCACTGCGCAGTGATGGCCTGGCACAGCTGCTCGTCGTTGATGTAGCGGCCCGCACTGCAGGCGAAGTCCACCTCGAAGCCTTGCGGGTAGCCGGCCTCGGCCAGCAATTTCCGCGCGGTGGCGGGGTCGTAGGGCCAACGTACGTCGGCCTTGGGCGTCCAGCCGTTCACCTGGCGCGCGATGAGCGCTCCCGTGGGCTGGGCCAGTCCGCGTAGCACCACGCGCTGGATGGCCGCAATGTCGATGGCCTGGTACAGCGCCTTGCGCACCCGCAGGTCCTTGAGCGGGTTCTTACCCTTCACGTTGGAGTTCTGCAGCTCGTCACGGAACTGGTCCATGCCCAGGAAAATGGTGCGGTTCTCGGCGCCGTCGAGCACCTTCAGGTTCGGCTGCTGTCGGATGCGCACCACGTCCTGTAGGCTGGGATCGAGCACGAAGTCGACCTCGCCCGACAGCAGCGCGGCCGTGCGCGTGGCATCGGACTTGATGGGCGTGTAGACAATGTCCGTCACGTTGCCGCTGAACTGGCCCCTGCCCCACCAGTGCGGATTGGCGGAGAGCACGGTGCGCTGGTCGGCAGACCAGGAACGGAGCACGAACGGCCCCGTCCCCAGCGCGTTGCGGTGGGTATAGGGCTCGTCGCTGGCCTTGATGTCCTTGGGCGCCGTGGTGTTGTGCCGCTCGGCCCAGGGCTTGCTCATGATGCGCAGCTCGGTGAGCTGGTTCACCAGCACAGGGTTGGGGATGTCCGAGAAGATGTCGATGGTGGTGGCGTCCACCACTTCCACGCGGTCTATGCCCTGCGTATACACGGCATAGTTCGAGGTCTTGGCCTTGGCGCGCTCCAGCGAGAACTTCACGTCTTCGGCCGTGAACGGGGAGCCGTCGCTGAACCGCACGCCCTGCCGCAGCGTGATGCGCAGCTGCGTGGGGCTCAGGCGCTTCCACTCGGTCGCCAGTTGCGGCTCGGGCTTGAAGGTCTTGCTGTTGTACTCGACCAGGGTCTCATACACCGCCGAGTGCAGCGCGTTGTTCACCCCCACGTTATGGGCATGAATGTCCCAGGAGGACAGGTCGGTCGAGCGCGCGAAGCGAAAGGTGGAGGCCTGCGCCACCAGCGGCAGGGCGGCAGCCACGGCGGCGGCCGCGAGAAGGGTCTTGTGGAATCGCATGGCAATGGGACAACGGAAAGCCGAAGATGCGCCACTATGACCCGGTCTCGGGCAACCACGAACGACCGTCTGGTTGTATGCATATGCCTGCGCTGCCCGCGCGGCAAGCAAAAAAGGCCGGCGCCCCCCGCAGAGCCCCGGCCTTGGAAAGGCCTGCAAGCGCGGGCCGGCTTTCGTTGTTGTCGCGAATCAGTCGAAGGGCTGAGGCCGCTTGGTCTTGTCGCTGGAGGGCGGCAGTATCGGCATGGCGATCTTGGGCTGGTCGCCCGTCAGCGTCTTCAGGAAGGCCACGATGTCGGCGTTTTCCTGCGCGCTGAACTTCTTGCCCAGCTGGATGCGGCCCATGGTGTCCACGGCCTCGGCCAGCGTATCGGCGGCGCCGTCGTGGAAGTAGGGGTAGGTCAGCTCCACGTTGCGCAGCGTCGGCACCTTGAAGTTGAAGCGTTCCGCGTCGTTGCCGGTCACGGCGGAGCGGCCCTCGGCCGGGTTGTCCGTCTTGTAGGGCTCGACCAGGCCCATCTTCTGGAACGAGTTGCCGCCCAGGTTGGGACCGTTGTGGCAGGCCACGCAGCCCGAGCCCTTGAACAGCTGGTAGCCGCGCAGCTCCTGCGCCGTGATGGCCTTCTTGTCGCCCTTGAGCCATTGGTCGAAGCGCGAATTGGGCGTGACCAGGGTCTCCTCGAACGCGGCGATGGCAGAGGTCACCTCGTCGATGGTGAGCTTGTCATGGCCGAAGACCTTCTGGAACTCGGCCACGTACTGCGGAATGGAGCGCAGCATGTCCACCGCCAGATCGTGCGAGAAGGCCATCTCGCCCGGGTTGGCGATGGGGCCGCCGGCCTGTTCCTTCAAGTCCTTGGCGCGGCCGTCCCAGAACTGGGCCAGGTTCAGGCTGGAGTTGAGCACCGTGGGCGAGTTGATGGGGCCCTTTTGCCACTTGTCGCCGATGGATGTCTTGAGGTTATCCGAGCCGCCCATGCTGAGGTTGTGGCACGAGTTGCACGAGATGAAGCCCGAGCGCGACAGGCGTGGATCGAACCACAGCTTCTGGCCCAGCGCGACCTTCGCGGGCTGAGTGACCTTGGCCGCGGCAATCGGCTGCACGGGCTCCTGGGCGCGTACGCTGCCCGTGGCCAGCAGTGCGGCAACGGACACCGCGCCCAGCAGGAACCGGACGGCACGGCCAGCGGAAGGGGACTTGTTTTTCATCGAGAACTCCATTTCTTGGCCAGCGAACGGTCAAAGCGCTGTACGCCCGAGTACCCCGGCGGCGCCCTGCGGGCGCACAGCAGGTGTTCGCTGTGGGCCCATTCTTCGGGAAGACCCGCGGCCCGCAGTTGATGAAGAACAAACCGAAAGACATTTTCGGCGAAATGGTTATTCCCGCCGGCGCTTCGGCCCGCGGGCGGGCTCAGTGGCCGCGCAGCAGCTGCACCGCGTGGGGCAGCGAACGCGCCTGCGGCACGAAGTGGTCCAGCATGGCGCCCAGCGCCACCGCGCACAGCAGCGCACCCAGCAGGGGCTTCCAGGTCAGGCGCCAGGCGGCGCCGAGCCAGCCCGCGCGCTCCGCCCCCATCATGGCGCGTGCCGTGGCCACGGAAAAGGCGACCTCCACCGCCACGGCCAGCAGCACCTCGGAGCCGAAATACAGCCAGGCCAGCGCACCCGCCCCCAGCAGCACGGCCGTACCCAGCAAAAAGATGGCCATCACGGGCACGACCACCACCGCACCCTCGTCGGCGCTGCCCGCGGCCTCCAGCGCACCCGATGCCGCGTCCCCGAGGCCATCGGCCAGGCCGGCGGCATCGGCGCCGTCGGACAGGGCGGTCCATTCGCCGCTGGCGCCACCACCGCCGAAGTCCCCTCCGCCGCCACTGCGCGGGGCGGCAGGAGCGCCACCGCTGCGCCCAGCGCCCGCACCGATGTCGGGCAGCAGGTCCACGCCGTCCAGCCAGCCGCCGTCGCCCTCGCTGCGGGACCGCAGCAGCCACGCGGCCCACAGGCGCAGCACCAGCAGATAGGCCAGATAGCCCATGCCCAGCGTGGCCAGGTAGCGCAGCGCGAGCGACTGCACGCCCAGCAGCATCTGCGCGTGGGCCACGCCCCACATCACGGCCAGCGTGAAGCTGCCGATGCACCAGCCATGCAAGCGCAGGCTGTGGCGCCGGCGCAGGCCGTCCGCCAGCGTGCGCTGCGGCAGGCGCAGGCGGTGCCATGGGCCGCTGCCCGGCCGTCTGCGGGAGCGTGCCATGTGCGGTGCTCAGTCCTGCGCGACCGCCACGGGCACGCGCGGCGCCAGGGCGCACATGAGTTCGTAGCCCACGGTGCCCGCGGCCTGCGCCACCTCGTCGATGGGCAGCAGCGCGCCATTGCCGGCGCGGCCCCAGAGCGTGATCTCGGCGCCCATGCCGGCGCCCGGCACGGGCGTGAGGTCCACGACGAGCATGTCCATGCTCACGCGGCCGATGGTGCGCGTGCGCACACCGTTCACCAGCACCGGCGTGCCGGTGCCGCAGTGGCGCGGGTAGCCGTCGGCGTAGCCGCAGGCCACGATGCCGATGGTGAGCGGCCCCTCGGCCGTGAAACGCGAGCCATAGCCCACCGTGTCCCCGGCCTGCAGGTGCTGCACGCCGATGACGCGCGAGGCCAGCGTCATGGCCGGCTGCAGGTTCCAGTCCGCGCTGGTGCGCTCGGGATGGTCGGGTGCGCTGCCGTAGAGCACGATGCCGGCGCGCACCCAGTCCAGGCGCACCGGCGTCTCGCCGCCGTGGCGCAGGATGGCGGCGCTGTTGGAGATGCAGCGCTCGCCTGGCAGGTCCTGCGTGGCATGGTGGAAGGCCTGCACCTGGTGGGCGATGCCGCGCGGGCCGTCGGCGTCGCTGAAGTGGGTCATGAACGAGATCTCGTCCACCTGCGGCAGGGCGTTGAGCCGGGCCCAGGCCGAGCGGTAGCGCTCGGGCGTGAAGCCCAGGCGGTTCATGCCCGTATTCATCTTCAGGAACACGCGATGCGGCACCTGGGTCTTGTGCGCGGCCAGCCAGTCGATCTGCTCGTCGCAGTGCACCACATGCCACAGCGACAGGCGCGAGCAGGCCTCCAGGTCGCGCGGCTCGAACACGCCCTCCAGCAGCAGGATGGGGCCGCGCCAGCCCAGGGCGCGCACGCGCTCGGCCTCAGCCAGGTCCAGCAACGCAAAGCCGTCGGTCGAGCGCAGGCCCTCGAACACGCGCTCGATGCCGTGGCCGTAGGCATTGGCCTTGACCACGACCCACAGGCGCGCGTCGGGCGCCGCGCGGCGTGCGCACTCCAGGTTGTGCTGAACGGCGGCGGGGTAAATCGTGGCGAGGATGGGGCGCGGCATGGCGGTGTTTCTACGGAGCGGAAGGAGGCCATTCTGGCACTGGCCCCGCGAGGGTGCGTGATATAACCGCCCGTCGCTCCTCGGAGTGTTTCGAATTTTCACAATCCATCAGTCCCGCTGATGGAGCACCAGCCATCCGATGAAGCGCGGTTTCTACACCATCATGTCGGCGCAGTTTTTCAGCTCGCTGGCAGACAACGCATTGTTCGTGACCGCGGTGGAACTGCTGCGCACCAGTGGCGCCCCCGAATGGCAGCGCGCCGCCCTGGTGCCCATGTTTGCGCTGTTCTATGTGGTGCTGGCGCCGTGGGTGGGGGCGTTTGCCGACTCCATGCCCAAGGGGCGGGTGATGTTCATCAGCAATGCCATCAAGGTGGCGGGCTGCCTGATGATGCTGTTCGGCCACCACCCGCTGCTGGCCTACGCGGTGGTGGGGCTGGGCGCCGCCGCCTACTCGCCGGCCAAGTACGGCATCCTCACCGAGCTGCTGCCGGCCTCGCAGCTGGTCAAGGCCAATGGCTGGATCGAGGGGCTGACCATCGCCTCCATCATCCTGGGCGTGCTCGTGGGGGGGCAGCTCGTGGCGCCGCACATCTCGGGCGTGCTGCTGGCCCTGGACATGCCCGGCATGGACCTGGGCATCGACCTGCCGGCAGAGGCCGCCATCCTGGCCCTGGTGCCGGTGTACGCGCTGGCCGCCTGGTTCAACCTGCGCATACCGCTCACCGGCGTGGAGATGCGCCCCATGCCGTCTAACCCCCTCGCGCTGCTGCCCGACTTCTGGACCTGCAACGGGCGCCTGTGGCGCGACAAGCTGGGGCAGATCTCGCTGTCCACCACCACGCTGTTCTGGGGCGTGTCGGGCAATCTGCGCTACATCGTGCTGGCCTGGAGCGCCGCCGCCCTGGGCTACAGCACCACCCAGGCCTCGGCCCTGGTGGGCGTGGTGGCCATCGGCACGGCGGCGGGCGCGGTGCTGGCCTCCATGCACATGCGCCTGGACGTGGCCACGCGCGTGATTCCGATGGGCATCGCCATGGGCCTGCTGGTGATCTTGATGAACTTCATCGACAACATCTGGCTCGCGATTCCCTTCCTCATCGTGCTCGGCGGGCTGGGCGGCTTTCTCGTCGTGCCCATGAATGCGCTGCTGCAGCACCGCGGCCACAACCTCATGGGCGCGGGCCGCTCCATCGCCGTGCAGAACTTCAACGAGCAGGCCGCCATCCTCGGCATGGGCGCGTTCTACAGCCTGTCCACCAAGTTCGGGCTGTCGGCCTTCGGCGCGATCACGGCCTTTGGCCTGGTGGTGGCCGGCGTGATGTGGATCATCCAGCGCTGGCATGCGCACAACACGCGCCGCCACGGCGAGGAGCTGGAGCACCTGCTCACGATCGCGCGCCGCGATCATCACTGACCGCCCCTGCCGCGGGCCCTGGGCCCGGGGGTCGTTCTTCCCGCCCGCCGCGCGCGCTTCGCCGGCACAATGCATACGTCGGCATGCCCTCCCCTGCGGATGGCATGGCCTGTGCCAAGGAGGAAGACGCCATGGATCAGGAGTCCCCCCACGCCTCCCCGGCCTGCGGCGCACCGGTGCCTGCGCCGCCGCTGTGGTGCCCCGCATGCCACGGCGCGGCGCTGCACCCCGCGGCGGGCACGCTGCGCTGCGCCGGGTGCGGGCAGACCTACCCCGTGCGGCGCGGCACGCCCGTGCTCATCGTCGACGAACGCTCGGTGTTCGCGCGCGACGACTTCACCGATGCCGCCACCTATGAGGGCGCCTCTTACGGCACCGGCGTCGATGACGCCCAGGGACTGCGGGGCCGCTACCGCAAGCTGATGCGGTTCCTGCACGACTGCGGCCCGGCCTCCGCCGGCACCTCCTCCGCGGCGGCCATCCAGGCGGTCTGCCGCCAGCGCG
This sequence comes from Diaphorobacter oryzae DSM 22780, assembly GCF_059568935.1. NCBI lineage: Bacteria > Pseudomonadati > Pseudomonadota > Betaproteobacteria > Burkholderiales > Comamonadaceae > Diaphorobacter > Diaphorobacter oryzae. The sequence goes on from NZ_JCANUL010000005.1 coordinate 105,008, forward strand.
GCCGGCCCCGCATCCTCGTGATCGGCGCCGGCGTGGTGCGCTTCGACCATGCGGCCGACTTCACCTACACCGATGTGTCGTTCTCCGACGGCATCGCGTGCATCGCCGATGCCCACGACCTGCCCTTCGCCGACGCCAGCTTCGACATGGTGGTGGCCGTCGCGGTCCTCGAGCATGTCGTCGACCCGCAGCGGGTCGAGGCGGAAATGCGCCGGGTGCTGGTCCCCGACGGGTGGGTCTACGCCGTCACGCCGTTCCTGCAGCCCGTCCACATGGGCGCCTACGATTTCACCCGCTTCACCCCGCTGGGGCACCGCCGCCTCTTCCGGCATTACGCGGAGATCGCCTCGGGCCCGGCCCTGGGGCCGGGCTGGGTGCTGGGCGCGGCAGGGCATGCGTTCCTCCTCAGCTTCGCGGGGGGGCGCTGGTCCCGCCGCCTGCTCAACTTCAGCGGCATCCTGCTGTCGCTGCCGTGGCGCTGGCTGGACCCCCTCACGCTGCGCCATCCGTCCGGCGGCGATGGCGCCGGCGGGGTGTACTTCTTCGGCCAGAGGGCCGCACGGCCCATCACCGACCGCGCGCTGATCGGCTTGTACCGCGGCGGCGGCTGACCCATGGGGCCTTGCCCGCCCCCGCCCGAAAGGCGCACTGCGCCGCTCGCCTAGCCGTTCACCGCTACCATGCCGCCGCCGCCACGCCGCATGGCCCCTCGGCGGAATACTACTATTTTGATAGCTACCAGCGCTTGATACACGGGCGCTGGCGGCACTTTTTGCATGCAATCACCGCTTCCCGTCTTCGCCCTGCTGTTCAACGCCTTGATATGGGGACTGTCCTGGTGGCCGTTCCGGCAGATGCATGGCGCGGGCATGCACCCGCTGTGGGCCACGGCGCTGATGTACGGCACCATCCTCGTCACGCTGCTGGTGCTGCGTCCCGGCATCCTGGCCCAGCTGCGCGCGCACCCGGCGCTGTGGCTGCTGGCGCTGAACTCGGGGCTGACCAACGCGGCCTTCAACTGGGCCATCACCATCGGCGACGTGGTGCGCGTGGTGCTGCTGTTCTACCTCATGCCCGCCTGGGCCGTGCTGCTGGCCTGGCGCATCCTGGGCGAGCGCCCCACGCCGCAAGCGCTGGCGCGGCTGCTGCTGGCCCTGTGCGGCGTGCTGCTGGTGCTGTGGCCCGCCGAGGGCGGCGTGCAGCGCCTGCTGGGCGCCCTGACGCTGGCCGACCTGCTGGCGCTGCTGGGCGGCTTCACCTTCGCCATGACCAGCGTCACGCTGCGCCGCCTGCACGCCGTGCCGGGCCAGGCGCGCATGTGTGCCATGTTCGGCGGCTGCGTGCTCCTGGCGCTGCTGGCGGCCCACATGGGACGGTCCGTGGGCCTGGTGCCGGCGTTCCCGGCGGTCAACGCCAGCTGGCTCACGGTGGCCGCGCTGATGGCCGTGCTGCTGATGGCCGGCAACTGGGCGCTGCAATTCGGCGCCGCGCGCCTGGCGGCGGGCACGACGGCGGTGGTGATGCTGTCAGAAGTGGTGTTCGCCAGCGGCTCATCCGTGCTGTTCGGCGCCGCGCGCCTCACCGAGGGCACACTGGTCGGCGGCGCGATGATCCTGCTGGCGGCCGCCTGGTCGGCCTGGCGGCCGCGCGCCCGGGTGCCCCAGGCCGTCCAGGCCGCGCAGTGATAAGGTGGGGCCGAAGCGACCGGAGGCCCCCATGACCACTGCATACGACTTCGACGCCGCGCGCATCGACGGCGCGCCCCAGCCCCTGGCCGAGTTCACCGGCCGGGTGCTGCTCATCGTCAACACCGCCAGCGCCTGCGGCTTCACGCCGCAGTTCGCCGGGCTGGAGGCGCTGCACGAGCGCTACGCGCCGCAGGGCCTGGTGGTGCTGGGCTTCCCATGCAACCAGTTCGGCCAGCAAGACCCGGGCAGCAACGGCGAGATTGCGGGCTTTTGCCAGCGCCACTACGGCGTGCAGTTCCCGATGATGGCCAAGATCGACGTCAACGGCGGCGAGGCGCACCCGCTGTACCGCTGGCTCACGGCCGAGGCGCCGGGCGTGCTGGGCACCAAGGCCATCAAGTGGAACTTCACCAAGTTCCTCATCGGCCGGGACGGCCGGGTGATCCGCCGCTACGCGCCCACGGACAAGCCCGAGGCGCTGGTGCGCGACATCGAGGCCGCGCTGGCGCGCTGAGCCCCCCGGTCACCCCCCGCCCGGCCGCAGCAGGGGCCGCAGCATCCACAGGCCCAGCACCGGGCCCAGGGCCAGCCAGGGCAGCAGCTGCGCCAGCGGCAGCGCCTGCGCGCCGCGCACGAACAGCTCGATGCTCAGCACCGTGATCGCAAAGCCGATGCTGTTGGCGAAGGTGAGCACGCTGCCCACCATCTCGGGCGGTGCGTTGCGCGCCGTGAGGGTGGAGAACTGCGGCGAATCCCCCACCACCGTCACGCCCCACAGCAGCAGCCAGGCCAGGAACCACGGCAGCGGCGCGCCCAGCAGCAGCGGGCTGGCCAGCGCGCACAGGCCGCTGGTCGCCAGCTGCGCGGCGGCCACCCGGGCACTGCCCAGGCGCCGCGCCACCAGGCCGCCCACGGCGCAGCCCAGGAAACCAGCGCCAATGACCGCGAAGGCCGCCAGGCTGAGGCCCGCGCCCGCCAGATGCGTGGCCAGGATCAGCGGCACCAGCACGTAGAACGCATACAGCTCCCACATGTGGCCGAAATAGCCGAGCACCGAGGCGCGCACCCGCGGGTCGGACCAGATCACCGCCAGGCCGCGCGGCGTGAGCCGGGGCCCGCGCGCCGGGCGCGGCGCATCGGGCACCAGGCCGGTGGTCGCCAGGCCGCCGAGCAGCGTGAGCGCCGACACGGCCAGCACCACGCTCTGCCAGGGCAGCGCCAGCCCCCCGGCCGCGCGCAGCCCGTGCGGCAGCGCCGTGCCCAGCACCAGCGCGCCGATCAGCACGCCCATCGCCGCGCCCAGCCCCTCGCGGTACCAGCCGGCCGCGATGCGCATGCCCACCGGGTAGATGCCCGCCAGCACAAAGCCCACGGCGAAGCGCAGCGCCAGCAGCAGCGTCCACTGCCCGCCGTCGAGCGCGGCGGTGAGGCCATTGGCGGCCGCGCCCAGCGCGGCGCAGGCCAGAAAGACGCGGGTCGGGCGGAAGCGGTCCGCGATCATCAGCAGCGCGAAGACCAGCGTGCCGGCCACGAAGCCCAGCTGCACGGCGGACGTCAGCGTGCCGACGGCGCCGGCCGGCAGGCCCCAGGCCTGCTGCAGGTCGGGCATCACCGCATTGGTGGCGAACCACGGGGACGTGGCCGCGAACTGCGAGAACACGATGACCGGCAGCACGCGGCGGGGAACGGCGGGCTGGGTCATGGCGGAAGGCGGTGGTGTGCCGCGGGCTTACGGCGCCTCGCCCGGTGCCTCTGCGGGTGCCTCGACCGGAGCGGCGGGCTCTGCAACGGGTTCCCGCAGCCGGCGCGCGCGCGCCAGGGACTGCGTGACCACGCGGCGGTCCATGCCGTACATGTCGGCGAACTGCTCCAGCGTGGCGCCGCTGGCCTCGAAGGCGCGCAGCAGGGCCTCGGCCTTGGCGTCGCGCTCGGCGACTTCGGCAAAGGCCTCGTCGAGCAGGGCGTTGGCCTTCTCGTCGCGGCCGCGCACCAGGGCGTCGTAGGCCTCGCGCGTGAGGCCCGAGGCCTCGAACGCCTGGGCGATGCGCCGGCGCAGCTTGGCCGTCAGGTCCTCGGCGCCGTCACGCGGCTTGCGGCGGCGGAACACCTCCAGCAGCGCGTGGTGCACATGCTCGGGCGCCATGTCCTCCACGGGCTGGCCCTGCAGGTCATGGCGCTTGAGCCCCGAGGCCACGGCCGTGAGGTAGCGCGTGGAGCGCGTGTGGATGGACAGCGCGAGCTTGAGCCCGTCCTTGTCGATGGCCTCGCCATGCGCGGCCAGCAGGTCCTGGAAGACGCCGCGCTTGAGCGGCAGGAACTGCGCACCGAACAGGTGCGGATACCACGCGGCCAGCTGTTCCAGCAGCGGGTGCGTGCGGCGCGGGCCGGGGGCCGCGCCCTTGGCAGGTGCCGCGCTGCCGGCCTCGCCGGTGGCGGCGGGCGCACCCTCCGCGCGCCGGTCGCCCGAGCGGCGGCGCCCGCCGCGGCGGCCCTGACGGCTGGCGCGCGGTGCGCCGCCCCCGCCCTCTCCCGCTGGCGCCGCAGCGGCCGGCGCGGCGGTGGTCGCGGCGTCTGCGGCGGGCGGCGCGGCGTCTGCTGTGGGCGGTGTTTGTGCGTTCACGGTGTCATTCATGGCAGAAAAAGGCGCGGCATGGCCCATGCGGCGCGGCGATCAAAACCCGCCATCATGCCAGTCCCGCGCCGCCATCGCGCGGCGCGGCACCCGGGCCTCAGGATACGGCGGCAGACAGGGACTCGTCGAGCAGTTCCACCCAATGCTTCACGGGGATGGCCGTGCCGCTTTGCAGGTGCGTGATGCAGCCCATGTTGGCCGAGAGGATGGCGGCCGGCGGCTGGGTGGCGAAGGCCTCGCCCAGGGCGCCGAGCTTGCGGTCGCGCAGCTGGCCGGACAGCTCGGGGTTGAGCACGGAATAGGTGCCGGCCGAGCCGCAGCACAGGTGCGATTCGGTGCGCGCCACACGCAGCTCGAAGCCCAGGGCGGCCAGGTGCCGCTCGACGCCGCCGCGCAGCCTTTGCCCGTGCTGCAGCGTGCAGGGCGGGTGGTAGGCCAGCGGTGCGGCCGGGGGGGTGACGCGCCCGCGCAGCCGTTCCACCAGGTCGGGCAGCAGCTCCGACAGGTCGCGCGTGAGGGCGCTGATGCGGGCGGCCTTCTCGGCGTAGGCCGGCTCGTGGCGCAGGACATGGCCGTACTCCTTCACCGTGACGCCACAGCCCGAGGCGTTCATGACGAGGGCCTCCACCTCGCCGCGCTCCACATGGGGCCACCAGGCGTCGATGTTGGCGCGCATCTGCGCCTTGCCGCCGTCCTGATCGTTCAGGTGGAACTTCACCGCGCCGCAGCAGCCGGCCTTGGCGGCCACCACGGTCTCGATGCCCGCGGCGTCGAGCACGCGCGCCGTGGCGGCGTTGATGTTCGGCGCCATGGCGGGCTGCACGCAGCCTTCGAGCAGCAGCACCTTGCGTGCATGGCCGCGCGTGGGCCAGGCGCCGCTGTCCTGGCGCGGCGGCACCTTGGCGCGCAGCTGCTGCGGCAGCAGGCCGCGCACGGCACGGCCCACCTGCATCGCCGGGCCGAACAGCGGCGAGGGCAGCCCCTCCTTGAGCGCCCAGCGCACGGCCGCCTCGCCGCGCGGGCGCGGCACCTTTTCCTCGACGATGCGCCGGCCGATGTCCACCAGGTGGCCGTACTGCACGCCGCTCGGGCAGGTGCTTTCGCAGTTGCGGCAGGTCAGGCAGCGGTCCAGGTGCTGCTGGGTCTTGCGCGTGGGCTCTGCGCCTTCGAGCACCTGCTTGATGAGATAGATGCGCCCGCGCGGGCCGTCCAGCTCGTCGCCCAGCAGCTGGTAAGTGGGGCAGGTGGCGGTGCAAAAGCCGCAGTGCACGCATTTGCGCAGGATGGCCTCGGCCTCCTGCCCTTCGGGCGTGCCCTGGTACTGGGGTGCGAGTTGGGTCTGCATGGTGTGCTCGTGGGAAGTCGTGGGTGGTTTTATCGGCCGCCGGGGCGCACGGCAGGGTCGTCGCCGGCGTCGCGGCCGCGCGCGCGCCAGAGCTGGGCCAGGCGGTCGAAGTCGGCCGCCAGCGGCGGCAGCGACAGCGCCAGCAGGATGGACGCCAGCGGCACCACCCAGATGAAGCCCACGTACTTGAAGCCCGCCGCGCCCACCACGCCGCCGGCCGTGAACATGGCCAGCAGGCTGGCGAACAGGCGCAGGCGCGACTGGTTGGCGTGCACCTGGGCACCGGGCGGCGTGCCGCGGCGGTTCCAGTACAGCGCCTTGCCCATTTCTATGCCCAGGTCGGTCACCACGCCGGTCATGTGCGTGGTGCGGATCTGGGCGGACGACATCTTGGTCACCACGGCGTTCTGCAGCCCCATGATGAAGGCCAGCAGCAGCACCGTGAGCGGCACCGCGAAGGGCGTGCGCCAGCCCAGCGTGATCGCGCCCATCAGGCCGAACAGCAGCATCAGCACCGCCTCCAGCAGCAGCGGCAGCGCGAAGCCGCTGCGCAGGCGCTGGTGGCGCGCCCAGTTGACCATGATGGCCGTGGTGCCCGCGCCCGACATGAAGGCCCACAGCGTGCCGACGGCGCTCAGCACCAGGGTCATGTTGCCCAGCACCAGGTTGTCGGCCACCAGCGAGAGGAAGCCCGTCATGTGCGAGGTGTACATGTGCACGACCAGAAAGCCCCCGGCATTGATCGCCCCCGCGTTAAAGGCCAGCAACAGGCCCAGCGTGCGGTTGGTGACCGAGGTGCGGTGCCGCCCGGTCAGGTGGCGCAGCAGACGCATGGCTACGCCATCAGGCGGCCGGGGTTCAGGATGCCGGCCGGGTCGAACGCCTGCCTGAGCCGCTGGTGGATCGCGGCCAGGGCTGCAGAATTGGCATCAAAAATGGGGTTTACGCCCGCCCCACAATCGTCAGCAGCTATGAATAAAGAAGCACTCCCGCCCACCCCGGCGGCCAGCGCGTGCAGCGCCGCGCCCTGTGCGTGCGGCGCCTGCACCCAGCGCAGGCCACCATGCCATTCCACCAGCGGCGGCGCCACGCCCTCGGGCAGGGCCAGCACGGGCGCGGTCTGGGGCAGGGACAGGCGCCACAGCGCGTGGTCCGCGGCGCGCGCGGTGAACCAGGGCAGGCGCTGGTCGCGGCAGTCCTGCCAGTCCTGCGGCACGCCGGGCCCGTCCTGCAGCGCGCCGCCCATGCTGCGGCAGGCGGCCTGCACGGCGGCCTGGGCGCCGCGCAGGCGCACGTAGAGCTGGCCCACGCCCGCGTCCTCCACCCAGCAGCTGGCGTTGAGCGGCAGGGGCTGGCCGCCCCAGTCGTTGAGGCGGCGCAGTGCCTCGGCCTGGCCGCAGTCAAAGCGCAGCGTGGCCTCGGCCGGCGGCACAGGCAGCACCTTGAGGCTGACCTCGGTGATCACGCCCAGCTGGCCCCAGGCACCGGCCATGAGGCGCGAGACGTCGTAGCCCGCCACGTTCTTCATCACCTGGCCGCCGAAGCGCAGCAGCTCGCCCCGGCCGTTGACGATCTCCACGCCCAGCACATAGTCGCGCACCGCGCCCACGCTGGCGCGCGCCGGGCCCGACAGGCCGGCCGCCACCATGCCGCCCACGGTGCCGCCCACGGTGCCGCCCGCGGCAAGGCGCGGCGGCTCGAACGGCAGGCTCTGGCCATGGCGCGCCAGCAGCGCCTCCAGCTCGGCCAGCGGCGTGCCCGCCCGCACGGTGACCACCAGCTCGCTGGGCTCGTAGCTCACGATGCCCGACAGCGGCCGCATGTCCAGCCGCTCGCCCGCCGGCTGCGCCGCGCCCGGGCCGATGGAGTCCTTGGTGCCGCCGCCGCAGATGCGCAAGGCCGCGCGGCGTTCGGCGCTGTCGCGCACCTGGTCGATGATCTGGCGAAGGGCTGTATCCATGGGGCGATGGTACTGCCCACCCCGCGCACGGGGCGCCCGGGCCGGTTTGAATTTTTTGAACGCCCCGCGTGAGCGCAATCGCGCGGCGCCGCGCGTCCAGGGCCTGCCGGCGCGCTCAGCCCAGCGCGCACCCGGCCACGGGCAGGCCCGGCACCGCCACGCGCGTGGCCAGCAGCTGGCCCGACAGCGGCCAGCGCGCCAGCTCGGCCGCGCCGCGGCCCTGGCGCGCGGAGGTGACGAACAGCGTGCGCCCGTCCGGCCCGCCCAGGCAGGGCATGGTGGGGCAGGCCAGCGGCGTGGGCAGCTCGGCCAGTACCCGGCCCTCGGGCGACAGGCGCAGCACGCGCGCACCCTCGTACAGCGCGCACCAGTAGGCGCCCTCGGCATCCACAGTGGCGCCATCGGGGCGGCCGCCATAGGCCGGCCCGCCCGGATCGTCCGTTTCCGCACTCCAGCCCGGCGGCTTGGGGTCGAAGCGGTGCAGCACGCGCGGCGCGCCCACGGGTTCGCGCTGGGCGTCGCAGTCCCAGGCGCGGATGGTGTGCGTGGGCGTGTCGCTCCAGTACAGCGTGCGACCGTCGGGCGACCAGGCCAGGCCGTTGGCCGTGGCCACGCCCCCCAGCATGCGGCGCACGCGCGCCGCGCCGGGGCCGCGCGCGTCGATGCAGTACAGCGCGCCCACGCTCTGGCGCGGCCCGCTGGCGGGCTCGTGCACCGTGCCCACCCAGAAGCGGCCGAGCGCGTCGCACTTGCCGTCGTTGGCGCGCTCGGTGGCGGGGTCGATGGGCAGGCGCGCGATGGTCGTGAGCGGCCCGCCCCAGTGCGGCGCGTGGCAGATGCGGTCGCGCAGCGCCAGCACCAGGCCGGCGGGCGCGCCGTCGCGGTGCGCGGGAGCGATGCAGCCGGGCTCGGCCGGCAGGGGCCAGCGCTGCACCGCGCCGCCGTCGGCCTCGCTGCGCAGCACGGCGCGCCCGGCGATGTCCACCCAGTACAGGCGCGCCTCCTGCGGGTGCCAGAAGGGGGACTCGCCCAGTTGCGCGGGCGGAGCGGCCAAGGGCGTCCAGTACGGTTGCATACGGGCATTGTCCCGCAGCACCATCGCGCCGGTCGTGGGCCTTGCTTTTGGCGATAGCATATAATTCATATACGTTCTATATACGAATCACATCATGGGCATTGTGAACATCGACGATGACTTGCACGATCAACTGCGCAAGGCAAGCGCCGTGTCGTGCCGGTCGATCAACGCGCAGGCCGCCTTCTGGATCAGGATCGGCATGCTGTGCGAAATGAGTCCGACGCAGAGCTTCAACGACATCGTTGCCCGCGAACTGCGGGCGGCCGGCGTTGCACCACCCACCGCTGCGGCGGCTGAGGCATGACCAAGCGGCCGGAGGAAATCGCCTTGCTCGCGGAGTCCGGCAGGCTGCTGGCGGAAGTGTTCGGCCGCCTGGATCGGCTGAACCTGATCGGCATGTCCACTTTGCAGGTCAACGAGCTGGTCGATGACCTCATCGTGAATGGCCTGGGAGCCCGCGCGGCCAGCAAGGGGCAGTACGGCTATGCCTACGCGCTCAACGCCTCTCCCAACCATGTGGTTTGCCACGGCGTCCCCTGCGCGACGGACATCCTGCAAAACGGCGACATCGTCAATTTCGACATCACGCTGGAGAAGAACGGCTACATCGCCGATTCCAGCAAAACGTATCTGGTGGGCGAGGTCCCGCTGGCAGCCAGGCGGCTCGTGCAGGTGGCCCACGAGGCAATGTGGAAAGGCATCTGGGCCGTTCGCCCTGGTGCCACGCTCGGCGATGTGGGGCATGCCATCGAGCGGCACGCCCGCCGCAGCGGCTATTCGGTCGTGCGGGAATACTGCGGGCACGGCATTGGACGCCAAATGCATGAACCTCCGCAGGTACTGCACTGGGGCCGGCCTCGCACGGGCCTGGTGCTGCGAGAAGGCATGGTGTTCACCATCGAACCGATGATCAACCAGGGACGACATACCGTCCGAACCGAAGAGGACGGCTGGACAGTCGTCACACGCGACGGCAAGCTGTCTGCGCAGTTCGAGCACACCGTGGCCGTGACCGGCAGCGGTGTGCGGGTCTTGACCCTGCGCGCCGAGGAAAAGACGCTGCACTGACCCTGCACCGGAACAAAAAAAGGCCCGCGCGAGGCGGGCCAAATTTCCTTGGAAGCAACAGGTACCGGTTCAACGGTGGTAGGCCGTCTCGCCGTGGGAGGTGATGTCCAGGCCCTCGCGCTCGGCCTCCTCGCTGACCCGCAGGCCCACCAGCAGGTCGGCGATCTTGTAGGCAATGACGGACACCACGCCGGACCACACGATGGTGAACAGCACGCTCTTGACCTGGATCCACACCTGCGCGCCCATGCGGAAGGTGTCGGGCGTCAGGCCGCCCGTGCCGCCCAGGCCCTGGGCCGCGAACACGCCGGTCAGGATGGCGCCCACGATGCCGCCCACGCCATGCACGCCGAACACGTCGAAGGCGTCGTCGGCCTTGAGCATCTTCTTGAGCCCGCCCACGCCCCACAGGCACACCAGGCCGGCGATCAGCCCGATCACGATGGAGCCCATGGGCCCCACGAAGCCGGCGGCCGGCGTCACGGCCACCAGGCCCGCCACAGCACCCGATGCGGCGCCCAGCATGGAGGCCTTGCCCTTGTGCAGCGCCTCGCCGGCGATCCACGACAGCGTGGCGGCCGAGGTGGCCAGCACCGTGTTGATGAAGGCCAGGCCGGCGGCGGCGTTGGCGGCACCGGCAGAGCCGGCGTTGAAGCCGAACCAGCCCACCCACAGCAGCGATGCGCCCACCATGGTCAGCGTGAGCGAGTGCGGCGTGAACGCCTCGCGGCCGAAGCCGATGCGCCGGCCCACCATGTAGGCGCCCACCAGGCCGGCGATACCGGCGTTGATGTGCACCACCGTGCCGCCCGCGAAGTCCAGCGCGCCGTCGGCCGCCAGCAGGCCGCCGCCCCACACGATGTGGGCCATGGGCACGTAGCTGAAGGTGAACCACAGCAGCGCGAAGATGAGCACGGCGGCGAACTTGATGCGTTCGGCGAACGAGCCCACGATCAGCGCCACGGTGATGGCCGCGAACGTGCCCTGGAAGGAGACGAACACGTATTCAGGGATCGTGGCCAGCGCGCCGAAGGTGTCCATGCCCACGCCCTTGAGGAAGAGCTTGGCGAAGTCGCCGTAGTACCGCCCCTCGCCCGAGAACGCCAGGCTGTAGCCGTAGATGGACCACAGCAGCGAGACCAGCGCGAAGACCACGAACACCTGCATCAGCACCGACAGCATGTTCTTGCTGCGGCCCAGGCCGCCGTAGAACAGGGCCAGGCCGGGGATGATCATGAGGATCACCAGCAGCGTGGAGGTCAGCATCCAGGCGGTGTCGCCGGAATCGACCTTGGGCGCGGGCGCCGGGGCGGGCGCTGTGGCCTCGGCGGCGGGGGCCGCAGCGGCGGGCGCGGGCGCCTCGGCCGCCACCGGGGCGGCGGTGGCGGTGGCCGCCTCGGGCGCGGCGGGTGACTGGGCCAGCGCGGCGGCGGCGCCGGCCAGCAGGCCTATTCCAAGCAGGAAGGAAGCAAGCAGTTTTTTCATGGCGAATCTCTGTGTGTCTGGAGGGACGAAGGCCTGCGCGTGCTTACAGGGCATCCTTGCCGGTCTCGCCGGTGCGGATGCGCACCACCTGCTCGAGGTGGGCCACGAAGATCTTGCCGTCGCCGATCTTGCCGGTGCGGGCCGCGCCCTCGATGGCCTCGATGACGCGCTCCACCAGCTCGTCGGACACGGCGGCCTCGACCTTCACCTTGGGCAGGAAGTCCACGACATATTCGGCGCCGCGGTACAGCTCGGTATGGCCCTTCTGGCGGCCGAAGCCCTTCACCTCGGTCACGGTGATGCCCTGCACGCCGATGTCCGACAGGGCCTCGCGCACCTCGTCGAGCTTGAAGGGTTTGATGATGGCGGTGACCATTTTCATGATCGTTTCCTTTCGACGGTCCGGTTTACAGGGTCTTGGTGAGCGTGACGATCAGGCGGGCCTTGTTGGCATCGCCGAAGAAGTCCTTCTTGTTGGCACCCGCCACGGCCGCGGACAGCGACAGGCCGCCCCCGAAGTCGTAGGCGCCGCCCAGGCTGTAGTCCACGTAGCTGGGCACGCCCAGGTCCCGGATGTCGCCAGCAAAGCGGGTGTAGCCCACCGAAGCCTTCAGCGTGATGCTGGGCGCCACTTCCTGCACGAAGGCCAGGTTCAGGTAGCCCGTGTTGCGGCCGCGGTTGCTCGAGGTCTTGGCGCCGGCCCAGCCGAAGTAGTCCTTGGACACCGTGTGCGAGTACTTGGCCGTGACCGGCCCATAGGTGGCCGCGCCATACAGCTCGGTGGTGTTGCCCGTGGTATTGCCGGGATAGAGGTAGGTGAGCGCACCCACGTCCAGGTCCACCGCGCCGGCCTTGAACTTGTAGCCGCCGTAGAGGTCGACCTCGACCGAATTGCCGGGCAGCCAATCCACGCTGGAGTTCCAGTTGCCCACATAGAAGCCGCTCTCGCCGAAGCTGTAGTCGAAGCCGCCCTGGAGGGCCGGGCTCACCGCCTTGATGCGGTTCACGTCCTGGTCCTGGCCACGGAACTTGTAGTTGGTGGTCAGGGACACATTGCCCGTGAGTTCGGCGCTGGCCAGGCCAGGCACGGCCACGGCGACACAGGCAAGGCTCAGGGTCTTCAGGGAAAGGCGGGGCATGTTTCCTCCGGGGGTGTTGAAGTGGCTGATACCCCCCCAATGCATGGACCGTGCCACCCCACGCCAGGCCCCTGCGCGCACCGCCCGGGTACATTTGGCGGCGCACATGCAGTGACGGGGATTGCATCTGGCCGCATATCGCACCAATTCAGTGCGACAGCGCCCCCTGCGAGCCACCCACTGCGCCGATCGCACGCACCTGCCTGGGGAGAGTCCGCACGATGAGTCTTGCTTTGGTGCAAAGCCGCGCCCTGCTGGGCCTGCAGGCGCCCGCCGTCACCGTCGAAGTGCATCTGGCCAATGGCCTGCCCAGCTTCGCCCTGGTCGGACTGGCCGATGTGGAGGTGAAGGAGGCGCGCGAGCGCGTGCGCTCGGCGCTGCAGAACGCCGGGCTGGAGTTTCCTTCCAACAAGAAAATCACGGTCAACCTGGCGCCGGCCGATCTGCCCAAGGACTCGGGCCGCTTCGACCTGCCCATCGCCCTGGGCATCCTGGCCGCCAGCGGGCAGATCGCCGCCGACCGGCTGGAGGGCTGGGAGTTCGCCGGCGAGCTGTCGCTGTCGGGCCTGCTGCGGCCCGTGCGCGGCGCGCTGGCCACCAGCCTGGCGCTGCGCGCGCTGCAGCCGCCCGTGCGCATGGTGCTGCCGCCGGGCAGCGCCGAAGAGGCCGCCCTGGTGCCCGGCGCCGAGGTCTACCGCGCGCGCCACCTGCTCGACGTGGTGCGCCAATTCCTGCCCGCCGCCACGCAGCCGCCGCCCCCGGACGGCGACACCGGCTGGCAGCGCCTGCAGGCCGCGGCGCCCGCGGTGCACGGCGGCGGCCCCGACCTGGCCGACGTGAAGGGCCAGGCGGCCCCCAAGCGCGCGCTGGAGATCGCCGCCGCCGGCGGCCACGGCGTGCTGCTCGTCGGCCCGCCGGGCTCGGGCAAGTCCATGCTGGCCCAGCGCTTCGCCGGGCTGCTGCCGCCCATGGGTGTGGAGCAGGCGCTGGAGAGCGCGGCCGTGGCCAGCCTGGCCGGGCGCTTCACGCCCGCACAGTGGATGCAGCGCATCACCGCCAGTCCGCACCACAGCTGCAGCGCCGTGGCGCTGGTGGGCGGAGGCTCGCCCCCGAAGCCGGGCGAGATTTCATTGGCGCACGAAGGCATTTTGTTTCTGGATGAATTTCCGGAGTTCGCCCGCAACGCCCTGGAGGCCCTGCGCGAGCCGCTGGAGAGCGGGCGCATCACCATCGCCCGGGCGGCGCAGCGCGCGGAGTTTCCGGCGCGCTTTCAGCTCGTCGCCGCCATGAACCCCTGCCCCTGCGGTTTCTTCGGATCGCACCAGCGCGCCTGCCGCTGCACGCCCGACCAGATCGCACGCTACCAGGGCAAGCTGAGCGGCCCGCTGCTGGACCGCATCGACCTGCATGTGGAGGTGCCCGCCCTGCCCGCCGAGGAACTCTTGAACGCCCCCGCCGGCGAACCCAGTGCCGCCGTGCGCGAGCGCGTGGCCCGCGCGCATGAACGCGCGCTGCGGCGCCAGGGCGGGCCCAACCAGGCGCTGCAGGGCCGGGACCTGGACCGCCTGGCCGCGCTGGACGAGGCCGCCACCCGCTTCCTGCAGGCCGCCGCCGCGCGCCTGGCCTGGTCGGCCCGCAGCACGCACCGCGCGCTGAAGGTGGCCCGCACCATCGCCGACCTGGCCGGCAGCGACACCGTGGGCCCGGCCCATGTGGCCGAGGCGGTGCAGTACCGGCGCGCCCTGCTCAAGCCGGACCACTGAGCGCCCGTCCGCGGCGGCACAGCCGGCCCATGCCGCCGCGCGCCTACCGCACCAGGCACCGCCTTTGCCTAGTCCATTTGTGCGATGGGCAAGGCGGTCGCGCCTGTCTACGATGCCCGGCAGTCGGCGGTTTTTTTGCCTTTTTTGGCACTTCACCCTTTACCGACAAGCGCCAAAAGCTATCAAAACAGGAGCATTCATGCACCGCCATCCCCTCTTCTTCCCACGCCTTGCGGCGGCGCTGTACTGCGCGGCGGCCGGCCCGGCGCTGGCCTGCGTGGGAGTGAGCCTGAGCACGGCGGGCGACAGCGCCTGCACCGTGCCCGCGGGCGTGCATGCGCTGGTCTATGAGGTGGTGGGCGGCAACGGCGGCGACAGCGCAACCAGCTACTCCCATCTGCCGCACACCATCGGCCGGGGCGGCAAGGGCGCGCGCATCACCGGCCTGCTGCCGGTCACGCCCGGCGAGACGCTGCACCTGACCGTGGGCGGCAACGGCAGCAGCCCCTCCACGCCCTGGGCCATCGGTGGCGGCGGCGGCGGGTACTCGGCCATCGCCCGGCCCGGCGGCGCCACCCTGGCCCCGATCGTTCTTGCCGCGGGGGGCGGCGGAGGCGGCGGTGGAACAAGTCGAGCCGGCGGCAATGCCGACACCCCTGCCCCCAACGTCAACCCGGACGCCGGCGGCCAGGCCGGTACAGCCGCCAGCGGCGGCGCGGGCGGTGCATCGGTGGGTCCCAGCGCGTACGGCCCTGGCGGTGCGGGCGGCCACCTGGCCCAGGCGGGGGCCGCCGGGGGCGACGCCACTTACGGCGGCGGCGGTGGCGGCGGCGGCGGCTTCGGCGCTGCGGCCCCGCTGGGCAGTACGGGTGGCGCGGGCGGCACGGGCGGAGGCAACGCCAACGGCGGGAACGGCGGCGCGAATGGCGGAGGCATGGGCGGCGGCAGCTCGGAGCCGACCGCCCCGGGCGGCGGCGGCGGCGGTGGGGGCTATACCGGCGGCGGCGGCGGCGGACATGTGGGCGGCGGCGGTGGGGGCGCCAGCCTGACGCCCAACGACGGGACATGGCAGCTGGGCGACGGCCTGCCGCGCATCACGCTCGCCATCGCACCACCCGAGGCATGGATCTCGGCCCACACCCAGCTCACCCCCAGCTCCGTCACGCTGAACGGCACGGTGCGGGCGGTGGGCGCGGATATCAGCACCACCTCCTTTCGCTACGCCACGGACCAGGCCACCGTGGACGGCGGCGGCGGCACCCCGGTGCAGGCCACGCCCGCCACGGCCACCGTGGCCGCCGGCGCCACCAGCGTGAGCGCGGGCCTCAGCGGCCTGGCGCCGGGCACCCGCTACTGGTACCGCCTGCACGCCACCAACCAGGGCGTCACGGGGCAGAGCAGCACGCAGGCGTTCATCACCCCCGCCGTGGCGCCCGGCGCGCCCACGGGGCTGACGGCGTCGCCCGGCGACGCCAGCGTGCAGCTGGCCTGGACGGCCCCGGCCGATGACGGCGGCGGCGCCATCACCGGCTACAGCGTCGCCATCACCCCGCCCCACGGCAGCTGCGTGCCCAGCCCGGCCACAGCCACGGGCTGCACGGCCACGGGGCTGAGCAATGGCACCACCTACACCTTCACCGTCACGGCCGGCAATGCCGCCGGCACATCGCCGCCGTCGGCGCCGGCCACGGCCACGCCGGTGCGGCGCAGCTTCTCGGGCATGGCGGCCACGGGCGCGGTGAGCGCCAGCTTCACCGGCGGTGGCGCGACCTGTACCTTCGAGAGCGCGCAGCTGCAGACCCCGGCGCCCGCCCCCGGCGCGCCCGTGTTCGCCCACGGCGTGCTGGACTTCGTGCTGGCGGGCTGCCACGCCGGCGACGTGACCATGACCATCGTCTACCCCCAGCCCCTGGACGCGGGCACGCGCTACTGGAAGCTGCGCGGCGGCGCCTGGCAGCAATACCCCGCCACCCTCGCCAACACCGCCACCGAGGGCCGCGCCACCTTCACCCTGCGCGACGGCGGGCCGGGCGATGACGACGGCGACGGCAGCAATGGCCGCATCGTCGACCCCTCGGGCGCGGGGCTGCGGGCGGCGCCGGCCGGCGCGGCGGCCATTCCCACGCTGTCGCAGTGGGGCCTGCTGCTGCTGTCGGGGGCGCTGGGCCTGGCCGCGCTGGCGGCGCGGCGCCCCGGGCGCCGCTGAAGCCGGGGTAGGCGCGGGGCCTACACCCCCAGGTACAGCCGCCGCGCCGCCGCGTCGCCCGCCAGGTCTGCCATGGCGGCGCTGTAGACGATCTGGCCCTTTTCCAGCACGCAGGCGCGGTCGGCCACGGCCTGGGCGAAGGGCAGGTTCTGCTCGCTCAGCAGGATGCCGATGCCCTGGGCCTTGAGCTCCAGGATGGTGCGGGCCATCTGCTCGACGATCAGCGGGGCCACGCCCTCGGACGGCTCGTCCAGCAGCACCAGGCAGGGCTGGCCCATGAGGGTGCGGGCGACGGTGAGCATCTGCTGCTCGCCGCCGCTCATGCGCCCGCCCGGGCGGTCAGGCATCTCGCCCAGGTTGGGGAAGAGCAGGAACAGGCGCTCGGGCGTCCAGTGCGGCACGGGCGCGCCGCCGGGCCAGTGGCGGGGCGGCTGGCGGCCCACCTCCAGGTTTTCGAGCACCGTGAGGTCGGTGAAGATGCGCCGGTCCTCGGGCACGTAGCCCAGGCCGGCGCGGGCGATGCGGTACGGCGGCTGGCGGTCGATGCGCCGGCTCTGGAAGTGGATGCGGCCCTCGGTGCGCTCCAGCAGGCCGGCGATGCTCTTGAGCGTGGTGCTCTTGCCCGCGCCGTTGCGCCCCATCAGGGCCACGACCTCGCCGCGCCCCACGGCCAGCGACACGCCGTGCAGGATATGGGCCGCGCCGTACCAGGCGTGCAGGCCCTCCACGCTGAGCAAGGGCGTTTCAGGGCTCCAGCGCCCGTCTGACAAGCGCGAGTAGCTATCGTTTTTGATCATTCCTGAGTCCCCGGCACCAGGCCCGTGCCCAGGTAGGCGGCCTGCACGCGCGCGTCATCGCGGATCTGCGCGGGGGCGCCTTGCGCCAGCAGCTGGCCGCGCACCAGCACGGCCACGCGGTCGGCCTGGCCGAAGACCACGTCCATGCTGTGCTCGGTGAACAGCACGCCCATCTGCTGCTGCCGCGCGATGGCGCGCGTGAGCTGCATCAGCGCCACGCGCTCGGCCGGCGCCATGCCGGCCGTGGGCTCGTCCATGAGCAGCAGGCGCGGCCGGTGGGCCAGGGCCATGGCCAGCTCCACGCGCTTGACGTCGCCGTAGGCCAGCTCGCTGCAGGGGCGCTGCGCCTGGGGCGCCATGTCCACCTGGGCCAGCAACTCCAGCGCCTCGCCCGGGCGATGGGCGGCGGCGCGCTGCCACCAGCGGCGCAGGCGCCGGTCGTGGGACAGCAGCGCCATCTGCACGTTCTGCAGCACGGTGAAGCTGGCGAAGGTCTGCGCGATCTGGAAGGTGCGCCCCACGCCGCGCCGCCAGATGGCGCGCGGCGGCAGGCCGGTGATGTCCTGGCCGTCCAGCAGCACGCGGCCGCCGTCGGGCGCCAGCTGGCCGCCCACCATGTTGAAGGTGGTGGTCTTGCCCGCGCCGTTGGGGCCGATGAGGGCCAGCAGCTCGCCCGCCGCGAGCTGGAACGAAACGCCCTGCACGGCCTGCACGCCGCCGAAGGATTTGCGCAGGCCTTCCACGCGCAGCAGGCTCATGCCGCCCCCTCGGTTGCTTTGTTTTTGATAGCTGCTCGCTCTTTCCACGCCTGCGCAAAACCCGAAATTCCCTGCGGAAACAGCAGCACCAGCAGCAACATGGTGGCGCCCAGCAGGGCGCGCCAGTATTCGGTGCTGCGCGCCACGGTGTCGTGCAGCCAGGTGAAGACGCCGGCGCCCACCAGCGGCCCGGCCAGGGCCTGCATGCCGCCCAGCAGCACCATGACCAGCGCGTCCACCGACCGGGACACCGACAGCGCATCGGGTGCGATGCTGCCCTTGGAGAACGCGAACAGCGCCCCCGCCAGCCCCGCCAGCAGCCCGGCCACCACGAAGGCCGCCCACTGGATGTGGCGCACATGGATGCCGATGGCATCGGCGCGCAGGGCCGAGTCGCGCGCGGCCCGCAGCGCCCAGCCGAAGGGCGAGAACAGCATGCGCCGCAGCGCATAGATGCCCGCCGCGCCGAGGACCAGCGCCAGCCAGTAGAACGCCGCGCCCGTGGCGGCCCAGTCGGGCGGCCAGACGCCGGTGATGCCGTTGCTGCCGCCGGTGAAGCCGTCCCACTGGAAGGCGATGGCCCAGGTGATCTGCGCGAACGCCAGCGTGAGCATGGTGAGGTACACGCCCGACAGGCGCACGCTGAACCAGCCGTAGAGCAGCGCGCCCGCGGCCGCCGCCAGGGGCGCCAGCAGCAGCACCGCGCCCATGGGCAGGCCCAGCCCGCGCACCAGCAGCGCCGCGCCGTAGGCCCCCAGGCCGAAGTAGGCCGCGTGGCCGAAGGAATGCAGGCCGCCCGGCCCCAGGATGAAGTGCAGGCTGGCGGCGAACAGCGCGGCCACCGCCATGTCGGTCAGCAGCACGGTGGCGTAGCTGTCCTGCCCCACGGCCAGCGGCAGCAGCGCCAGCCCCAGCAGCAGGGCCGCCCAGGCGGCCGTGGCGCGCGGGCCGGCGGGTTGCAGCGGCGCCTCGGGCGCACCCACGGTGCGCACCGGCGCCTGCGGCCGGCCCATCAGCCCCCAGGGCCGCCAGACCAGGACCAGCGCCATGACGAGGAATTCGACCACCAGCGTGAGCTTGGGAAAGGCGATCTCCACCCCGCCCAACTGCACCACGCCCAGCCAGATGCACAGGGCCTTGAGTTCGGCGATCAGCAGCGCCGCCACGAACGCGCCGGGCAGCGAGCCCATGCCGCCCACCACCACCACCACGAAGGCCGCGCCGATGGTGAGCATGTCCAGCTCCAAGCTGGCGGGCTCGCGCGGCAGCTGCAGCGCGCCGCCCAGCCCGGCCAGGAAGGCACCCAGCGCGAACACGCCGGTGAACAGCCAGGCCTGGTTCACGCCCAAGGCGCCGACCATTTCGCGGTCCTGCGTGGCGGCGCGCACCAGCGTGCCCCAGCGCGTGCGGGTGAGCAGCAGGGTCAGCAGCAGCAGCACCAGCGGGCCCACGGCGATCAGGAACAGGTCGTACGCGGGAAAGCGCCGGCCCAGCAGTTCCACCGCGCCCTCCAGGCCCGGCGCGCGCGGCCCCAGCAGCTCCTCGGGCCCCCAGAGCCACAGCGCCGCATCCTTGATGACCAGCACCAGCGCGAACGTGGCCAACAGCTGCAGCAGCTCGGGCGCGCGGTAGATGCGGCGCAGCAGCAGCAGCTCCACCGCCGCGCCCAGCAGGCCCACGGCCAGCGGCGCCAGCAGCAGCGCGGGCCAGAAGCCCAGGGCCTCGCCCAGGTGCTCCACCAGGGCGTAGGCCAGGTACAGGCCCAGCATGTAGAACGAGCCGTGCGCGAAGTTGACGATGCGCGTGACGCCGAAGATCAGCGACAGCCCCGCCGCCACCAGGAACAGCGTGGACGCGCCCGCCAGCCCGTTGAGCAGCTGGGCCAGAAGGCCGGAAAGGTCCATGCGACCCGCTTCAGGGCGCGGCCGGGCGCAGCGTCTTCACCTCGGCGTCGCTGGGCTGGAACTTGGCGCCGTCCTGGTAGCGGAAGTCCACCATCACGCCCTTGCCGCCCTGCTGCGCGGTCTTGCCCACGTAGGCGCCCATGGTGGACTGGTGGTCCTGCACGCGGTAGGTGATGGGGCCGAACGGCGTCT
The DNA here is from genome assembly GCF_059568935.1 of Diaphorobacter oryzae DSM 22780. NCBI lineage: Bacteria > Pseudomonadati > Pseudomonadota > Betaproteobacteria > Burkholderiales > Comamonadaceae > Diaphorobacter > Diaphorobacter oryzae. The sequence goes on from NZ_JCANUL010000005.1 coordinate 125,023, forward strand.
TCACCTCCAGGCCGCGGAAGGCGGCGATGAGCTTTTCGGTGTCGGCCGAGCCGGCCTTGGCCAGGCCCGCGGCGAGGGACTGGATGGCGTTGTAGCCCACCACGGAGCCGGCGCGCGGGTAGTCCTGGAAGCGCTTCTGGTAGGCGTCCAGGAAGGCCTGGTGCTCGGGCGTCTGGATGGCGTACCAGGGGTAGCCGGTGACGATCCAGCCCTCGGGCGTTTCTTTCTTCAGCGTGTCCAGGTACTCGGGCTCGCCCGACAGCAGGCTGACCACGCCGCGCCCCTGGAACAGGCCGCGCGTGTTGCCCTCGCGCACGAACTTGGCCAGGTCGGCGGCGAACAGCACGTTGAAGATGGCATCGGGCCGGGCGTCCTGCAGCGCCTGCACCACGCTGCCCGCGTCCACCTTGCCCAGCGGCGTGGCCTGCTCGGCGACGAACTCCACGTCCGGCTGCGCGGCCTTGAGCAGCTGCTTGAAGGTGGCCACGGCCGACTGGCCGTACTCGTAGTTGGGGTAGACGATGGCCCAGCGCTTCTTCTTCATGGCCGCGGCCTCGGGCACCAGCATGGCCACCTGCATGTAGGTGGAGGGGCGCAGGCGGAAGGTGTAGCGGTTGCCCTGGCTCCACACGATCTTGTCGGTGAGCGGCTCGGCGGCCAGGAAAAAGCGCTTTTTCTGCTGCGCGAAGTCCGTGAGCGCCAGGCCCACGTGCGACAGGAAGCTGCCCATGAGCACGTCCACCTTCTCGCGCGCGATCAGCTCCTCGGCCGCGCGCACGGCGTCGCCGGGCGTGCCGTTGTCGTCACGCACCACCAGCGCCAGCTTCTTGCCGTGGACGCCGCCGGCCGCGTTGACCTGCTCCACCGCCAGTTCCATGCCCTTCTTGTAGGGCTCCAGGAACGCGGGCTGGGCCTTGTAGCTGTTGATCTCCCCGATCTTGTAGACGCCCTGCGCATGGGCCGCGCCCACGCCCCAGAGCAGGGTGGACAGAAGAAGGGAGAGGGGCTTGTGCATGATCAAATCCTTTGCCGCAGGTCAGTGCCAGGGCACTGCAACTGTACCCCCGGCGCGAGTTTGCCCGACAATGACCGGGTTTGCCCGCATGACGGGCGGGCAGGCCGGCGCATTTCGGCTTATGCCCCTTGCGAATAACAAAACGGTGAAACTAGCCTCATTGGCACCAGCCCTCTCCCTTTCACTCTTTTTCCCTGTCCATCCATGAGCGCATTCCTCGAAGAGCGAGTTCTCTCCGTACACCACTGGACCGACCGCCTGTTCTCCTTCACCACCACGCGCGACCCCGCCCTGCGTTTCTCCAACGGCCACTTCACCATGATCGGCCTGAAGGTGGACGGCAAGCCGCTGCTGCGTGCCTACTCCATCGCCAGCCCGAACTGGGAAGAGCACCTGGAATTCCTGTCCATCAAGGTGCCCGACGGCCCGCTGACCTCGCGCCTGCAGAACATCCAGGTGGGCGACACCATCGTCGTCGGCAAGAAGCCCACGGGCACACTGCTGATCGACTACCTGCTGCCCGGCAAGAACCTGTACCTGATCGGCACCGGCACGGGCCTGGCGCCCTGGCTGTCCATCGTGCGCGACCCCGACACCTACGAGCGCTTCGAGAAGGTGATCGTGGTGCACGGCGTGCGCCAGGTGAACGAGCTGGCCTACCAGGACCTATTCGAGAAGGAACTGCCCAACCACGAGTTCCTGGGCGAGATCGTCAAGGACAAGCTGATCTACTACCCGACGGTCACGCGCGAGCCCTTCCGCAACCAGGGCCGCATCACCGACTTGATCAACGACGGCACCTTCCCCGCCAACATCGGCCTGCCGCCGCTGAACCCGCTCACGGACCGCGTGATGCTCTGCGGCAGCCCCGACATGCTGGCCGACCTCAAGGCCATGCTGGAAAAGCGCGACTTCGAGGAAGGCAACACCAGCACGCCGGGCGACTTCGTGGTCGAACGGGCCTTCGTCGAGAAATAGAGATCATCCCCCTGAGCGGCTGCGCCGCTTCCCCCTTCTCTCGGCTGCGCCGGGAAGGAGGACGACGCCAGCGGCCGGGCGCAGCCCGCTCCGCGGCGTCTGCTGGCATGGGGTGCGCCAGTTTCAAGGAAGCGCTGCTATTTTTATAGCTTTTCGCGCTTTCTGGTATTGGGCTAGAGCCCAAAAACCTCAATAACTCCGGTCCGAAACGTAAACCGGCTGCGCGCCGGTCGCGGCGCGATCGTCCACGCGAAAGCCCTTGCCCTCCGCGCGCACGGGCGTGCCCTCGGCCACGGGCTGCGAACGCGTGAAGCTGCGCACCGAGCCATCGTCCATGCGCACGCGCATCTGGTACACGGTGGTCGTGCGGGTGCGCTGCTCCACCTGGTGGCCCACATAGCCGCCGCCCACGGCGCCCAGCACCGTGGCGGCCGTGCGGCCCGAACCCTTGCCGATCTGGTTGCCCAGCACGCCGCCCAGCACGCCACCGGCCACCGCGCCCACGCCCGTAGCGGGCGCCGCCTGCTCGATGGCCCGCACCGACTCCACCCGCCCGCAGCTGGCGCAGACCGGCGCCGCGGCCTGGCGCTGCGTGGCCGGCTGCAGGTACGGATCGCCGCGCTGCACAGGGGCCGGGGCCGGCCGGGGCTGTGCATAACCCTGTGCAGAAGGCTGTGGATAGGGCTGCACCTGGGGCTGGGGCCGCGCCTGCGCATAGGCCTGCGGCGCGGCGCCATTTGCTCCCAAATCAGTAGCATTCAGCGCTTGCTGCATGTGCGCTGGAGGCATTTTTTGCGCCTTTTCCTCGATGATCTCGGATTCCGGCGTGCGCGCCGCTGCGGCCACGCCCTGCGCCGCGGGCGCCGCATCGCCGCGCAGGTTCTGCGCCAGCAGCGTGCCGCCCAGGGCCAGCACGCTCACGCCGAGCGCGCCCACAGCGGCCCAGAGCCATTTCAGGGTGGCCGCCGGTGCCAGGGGGGTGTTGGGGGTCATGCAAGAGTCCTCTCGTAGGGTGGTCGGGCGTCCGTGCGCCACGGCCCGTGCAGCCTACCGCCCCCCCGGCTTCACAATCCCGCGCGCGCTGTAACGGTCGTAAAGAGAGGTCACCCGGCGCCGGCCGTGCGCGCCTCGTGCAGCGCCCGCGCGCAGCTGGCCGCAAACAGCAGCACCGCCGACGAGAAGTAGATCCACATCAGCAGCACCACCAGCGAGCCCGCCGCACCATAGGCCGACACCACGGCCGCCGTGGACAGGTACAGCGCCAGCCCCTGCTTGCCCGCCGTGAACAGCACCGCGCCCACCACGGCCCCGAACGCCAGGCAGGGCAGCGGCGGCTTGGGGCCGCTGCCGATGCGCATCAGCCCCACGAACAGCAGCACCGCCACGGCGAAGGCCACCGACTCGTTGATCACGCGCAGCAGCGCGCTTGAGCCGAACGGCAGGCTGTCGCTGGCCCAGGTCGCCACCACGTTGATGGCCGTAGACAGCACCAGCGACACCAGCAGCAGAAAGCCGATCGCCAGCACATAGGCCAGCCCGCGCAGCCGCAGCGACGCCATGCGCCACCAGGCCGCGCGCTCGGGCGCCGGCTGGCCGCCGGACCACAGCCGCTCCAGCGCCGACTGCAGCTCCACGAACACGCCCGTGGCGCCCGACAGCAGCAGCACGAAGCCGGCGATGGACGCCAGCCGCCCCTCGGCCGGCGCCGTGGCGCTGGCCAGCGCCAGGCGCACCACCTCGGCCCCGCGCTCGCCCATCACGCCCTGCACCTGCGCGATCAGGTTGGTCTCCAGGTACGACCGGTCGATCCACCAGCCCAGCACGCCCACCAGCAGCAACAGCAGCGGCGCCAGGCTCAGCATGCCGTAGAAGGACATCGCGGCGCTCATGCGCAGGCCGTCCGCGTCCAGCCACAGCCGCGTGGCGTGCAGCACGGGCGCCACGGGATGCAACAAGCGCCGCACGGGGGCGCGCAAGGTCGAGAGGGACAAGGGCATGGCCCGATTGTGCACAGCCCCATCCATGCCCCGCGGTGCGGGCGGCCGGGCGGGTGGCCGCGCCTTACACTCCATCCTCCCTTCACAGAACACTCAAGCATGCAAACGCGTTGCGCCCTGGTCGGCATGCCGGGCTCCGGCAAATCCACGGTGGGCCGGCAGCTGGCCCGCCGCCTGGAACTTCCCTTCGTGGACCTGGACCAGCGGCTGGAGCAGAGGCTGGGCACCAGCATCCGTGCCTACTTCGACCAACATGGCGAGCAGGCCTTTCGCGACCACGAGGCGGCCCTGCTGGCCGAGCTGGCGGCCGAGCCCGGCGGCATGGTGCTGTCCACCGGCGGCGGCGCCGTGCTGCGCGAGGACAACCGCGCGGCCCTGCGCCGCGGCTTTGCCCATGTGATGTACCTGCGCGCCTCGCCCGAGGACATCTTCAAGCGCGTGAAGCACGACCGCGCCCGCCCGCTGCTGCAGGTGGCCGACCCCTTGGCCCGCCTGCGCGAGCTCTACCGCGCCCGCGATCCCCTGTACCGCGAGACCGCGCACTACGTCATCGAGACCGGCCGCCCCACGGTGCACACGCTGGTGAACATGATCGTGATGCAGCTGGAGATGGCGCCGCAGGGCTAGCGTCAGCGGGACAGGTATTTGTCGGCGTAGATCTGCCACGCCGGGCGCATGTGGCCCAGGGCCAGCTCCACCAGGCGCGGCCGGTCCGCATCGGCCAGCGCCTGCACCATCTGCGTGTGCTCCTCGCAGGCGCGTCCCAGCGCCTGGCGGTCGGCAATCGCGTAGGCGCGCGCCGGAAAGCTCAGCCAGTCGTGCAGGCGGATGGACTCCGCAATGTAGGCATTGCCGCACAGGCCATAGAACAGGCGGTGGAACGCCATGTTCGTGCGGTGGATGGCGATCAGATCCCCCGATGCGGCGGCCTGCGCATGGGCCTGCGCGGCCTCGCGCACGGGCGCCAAGCGGCTCTCCTCCACGGGCAGCGCCATGGCCTCGACCGCGGCGCGGTGCAACACCGCGCGAAAGTGGTACAGGTCCTCCAGGCTCTGTGCATCGAAGCGGCGAATGCGCGCACCCAGATGCGGCGGTTTGACCACCACGCCCAGACGTTGCAGCTCGGTCAACGCGGCGCGCACCACATGGCGCTTGGCGTTGTAGTCCTCCATGAGGTGGTCCTCGATGAGGCGCGTGCGCGGCAGGATGATGCCGCGGATGATGTCGGTCTCTATGGCCTCGATGACCGCCGCGACCTGAGGGGAAAGTTCGGCCTGTGGGAATGCGCCCACGTCCATGGCTGATTGCCGGTGTGTGTTCATTTGGAATGCCCGATGACTGGGTGCAGACGCAGCACCGCAGTGCCTGCATGTCCTCCATTTTTATCAATATTTCTATCACCAGAATCGGCGACAACGTGCTCGTTGAACTTGGCGGAAGTGCTACTTAGACTGCCACCCAGCCTCAACTCTGGACCCCGTCATGGCACCGTCTTTCGACTCCCAAGAACTCATCAGCACCAACCCCGCCAACGGCCAGGAAATCGCGCGCATGGCCACCACGTCCTCGGCCGCGCTCGATGCTACCGTCGAGCGCGCCTGGCAGGCCTTCCACCATTCCGGCTGGAAGTCGCTGCTGCCGCACAAGCGCGCGCTGGTGCTGCACGCCATCGCCGACGGCCTGCAGGCCGAGAAGGAATCCCTGGCGCGCCTGCAGATGCAGGACAACGGCAAGCCGCTGGGCGAATGCCGCGGCATGGTGGACTCCGCCATCGGCACGTTCCGATACTACGCCGGCGTCTGCGAAACGCTGGAGACCGACGTGACGCCCGCACGCGGCGACTATGTGTCGTTCACGGTGCTTGAGCCCTTCGGCGTGGTGGCCGCGATCACGCCCTGGAACTCGCCGATCATGAACGATGCGACCAAGGTCGCACCGGCACTGGCCGCCGGCAACGCCGTGATCCTCAAGCCCTCGGAAGACTCGCCGCTGCTGGCCCCGGAGCTGGCGCGCATTGCGCTGGCCGCCGGCCTGCCCCGGGATCTGCTGCAGGTCGTGCAGGGGCGTGGCGCCGACGTGGGCGCTGCCCTGGTGGCCCACCCCGGCGTGCGCATGGTGTCCTTCACGGGCGGCACGACCTCGGGCCGCGCGATTGCCCGCGTGGCCGGCGACAAGCTGATCCCCACGGCGCTGGAACTGGGCGGCAAGTCGCCCCATGTGGTGTTTGCCGACGCCGACCGCGAGCACGCCGTGGCGGCCGTGGTGGCGGGCATCTTCGGCTCGGCCGGCCAGTCCTGCGTGGCCGGCTCGCGCCTGTTCATTGAAGCCAGCGTCTACGACGAGGTGCTGGGCCAGGTCGTGGCGCGCGCCAAGACCATCAAGGTGGCCGCCCCCGACGCCGACGGCGTGGAAATGGGCCCGCTGTCCTCCTTCCACCACCGCGAGCGCGTGGCCCGCTTCGTGGACAACGCCCGCGCCGAGGGCGGCCGCATCCTCTGCGGCGGCGAAGCCCCCACGGGTGGCGAGTTCGACCAGGGCGCCTACTACCTGCCCACGGTGATCGACGGCCTGGGCTACGACGCCGTGGCCTGCCAGGAAGAAGCCTTCGGCCCCGTGCTGGTGGCCCTGCCCTTCCAGGACGAAGCCGACCTCATCCAGCAGGCCAACGGCACGGCCTTCGGCCTGGCCTGCGGCATCTGGACCGAGAACTTCAAGAAGGCCTGGCGCATCGGCCGCGCGCTGGAAGCCGGCTCGGTGTGGATCAACACCTACAAGCAGTCGGTGACCAGCACGCCCTTCGGCGGCTTCAAGAACAGCGGCGTCGGGCGCGAGAAGGGCATTGACGGCCTGAAGCTCTACGCCCAGGTCAAGAGCATGTACTTCGGCCTGCACGCGCAGCCGCTGTCCGTGGCCAAGTAAACCGCCTTCCCTTGTTTCCGGCGGCCCCGCCCGGGCCGAGCCGCCCCTGTTTTTTGGATTCTTTCGCTATGTCTTCCTCTCCAACCGTCGCCATTTACGGCCTGGGCAACATGGGTTTCCCGCTGGCCGAGCGCGTGGGTGCACAGTTCGCCACCCAGGTGTTTGACCTCGACCCAGCCGCCCTGGCACGCGCCAAGGACAAGTTCGGCGGCCAGGCCATCACCGCCCCCGAAGACCTGAAGGCCACCCAGATCGTGGTGCTGTGCCTGCCCAACCCCACGATCTCGCTGGCCGTACTGGCGCAGATCGCGCCCCAGCTGCCGCGCGGCGCCGTGGTGCTGGAGACCAGCACCGTGAACCCCGAGCACATCCACGCCGAGCAAAAGGTGCTGGCGCCGTTCGGCATCGACGTGGTCGACGCCTCCATCATGGCCGGCGTGGGCCAGATGGTGGCCGGCACGGCCTCGCTGGCCCTGGGCGGCGACCCCGCGGCCATCGAGCGCGCCCAGGGCGTGCTCGATGCCATCGCCAGCAAGCAGGTCTACTTCGGCGCCCTGGGCGCCGGCGCCGCCGCCAAGGTCATCAACAACGCCGTGGCACACGCCGTGATGATCGTGGTGGCCGAGGCCGGCGCCATGGCCACGGCAGCGGGCGTGGACACGCAAAAGCTCATCACCCTACTGTCGGACGCGCAGATGGGCCTGCACCGCCCCCTGACCCACCGCTATGCCGAACGCATCGTGCAGGGCCACTACGCAGGCGGCATGCCGCTGGACGCGGCGCGCAAGGACTCCGTCCTGGCCCTGCAGCTGGCGCAGACCCTGGGCGTGCCGCTGTTCGCCATCCAGGGTTCGCACAGCGTCTACGACATGGCCACCGCCGCCGGCTATGGCCGCGACGACTATGCCGCGGTGGCCAAGCTCTGGGCCGACTGGGGCTGCCCCACCGTGCCCGCCAAGCCCGCCGACGCGGCCTGAGCGCCCGCTCCCTCAACCCATTCACCACCGCAGCCCCTACACGAGGCTGTACCTAGAAAACCGGAGACTCACTATGTCCAAATCCATCCTGTCTTTCACGCGCCGCGCCGTCACCCTGGCCGTGGGCGCCCTCGCTTTCGGCGCTGCCTCCAGCGCGCTGGCCGCCTGGCCCGATGACAAGCCCATCGAACTCGTGGTGGGTTTTGCCGCCGGCGGCGGCACCGACATCACGGCCCGCACCGTGGCGCAATACCTCACCACCAAGACGGGGGCCCGCGTGGTGGTCATCAACAAGGCCGGCGCCTCGGGCGAAATCGGCCTGGGCTATGTGGCCAAGGCCAAGCCCGACGGCTACACCCTGGGCATGACCAATATGCCCGGCCTGGTGACCCTGCCCATCGAACGCCTGGGCAAGGGCCAGTTCAACGCCGGCGACTTCACCTACATCGCCAACATGGTGCGCGACCCCAGCGCCTTCAGCGTGCTGGCCAGCAGCAAGTACAAGAACCTCAACGACCTGATCGCCGACGCCAAGGCCCGTCCCGGCGAGATCACCTACGGCTCCACGGGCGTGGGCACGGACGACCACCTGGCCATGGTGCTGTTCCAACGCCTGACGGGTGCCCAGTTCAACCACATCCCCTACAACGGTGCGGGCCCGCTGCGTACAGCCGTGCTGGGCGACCAGGTGGTGATCGGCGGCATGAACCTGGGCGAGGTGATGCCCTTCCGCGAGAAGGTGCGCATCCTGGCCCAGGCCAGCCCCGAGCGCGCCAAGCTGGCCCCCGATGTGCCCAACTTCAGGGAACAGGGCGTGAACCTGGTGTTCAACTCCGAGCGCGGCATCGTGGCGCCCAAGGGCCTGCCCGACGACGTGAAGGCCAGGCTGACCACGGCCCTGCGCGAGATCGCCCAGGACCCCGAGTTCCAGAAGCAGATGAGCAACCAGTTCACTGAAATGGACTACCTCGAAGGCAACGCCTGGAAGGCCCGCCTGGACAAGCAGGCCGAAGGCTTCAAGACCATCTGGGCCGAGTCGCCCTGGTCCGACAAGTAAGCCTCACTCCCTCGCACAGTCAGGTGCGGCACCCGTGATGCGCATCACGGGCGCGGGGCAGCACGGCAAGGCACCCGGCCATGCCGTGTTTGCGCCGAAGTAAAACTGAGCCACCGTGCCGCTTGAATCGTGAGCCAGGGGCGGAAGCCGACGCAGTTGTGGTCGGCTGTGGATAAATGTATGTGCTGCCTTGTTCGTTGAGCTTCTTTGGGTTCTTGGGATTGAACTCATAAACGGCGTTGTGCGCCGCCTCGGTGAACTCCAGCGTCGCCAGTTGCTCAATCAGCTTGCGATCCACCACCGAGGCGTCGACGTCGAAGCCCGCAAGATCCCGGTGCACGGGGGCGCCGACATCATCTGGTACTGCACCGAGCGCATCACGCGGTCCGTGGTCTCGGCGGCCAACAGGTGCTCGACCAGCCAGCGCGAACTGTCCAGGCCCGAGGCCGGGCCCTGCTCCTGCAAATCGCACCATGCTCTGGCCATGCCGTGCAGACGCAATGCCTTGAGCTTGATCGTCACGTCACGCATGATCCACCCCCTTGGCCCGCCTGCGCGAGCTCTACCGCGCCCGCGATCCCCTGTACCGCGAGACCGCGCACTACGTCATCGAGACCGGCCGCCCCACGGTGCACACGCTGGTGAACATGATCGTGATGCAGCTGGAGATGGCGGCGGGAGCGCAGGAGACGCCCGGCGCCTGAGCCGCAGCGCCGCCCCCGGCGCAGATGCCGCGCATGCCGTGCCGCGCTATCGGTCTGGCGGCCGCCCACTCTCTGCGCGCCCTGCCGGGGGCGTGTGCCGCGCCAGCAGCCCCGCGGCCCAGTCGATGAACACCCGCACCTTGGCGCTCACATGCCGGTTGGGCGGATATGCCACGTACAGCGGCATGGGGTCCAGCGCCCAGTCCTCGAATACCGGCACCAGCTCGCCGCATGCCTCATGGGGCCGGGCCATGAAATCCGGCAGCCAGACCACGCCCAGGCCCGCCAGGCCCGCCGCCAGGTAGGCGTTGCCGTCGTCCACGGCACACACGTAGCGGCCCCGCACGTGAAGGCGCTCACCGCCCCTGCGCATGGCGTAGGGCACCGGCCGGCCGGCGTGTTCCCACAGGAAGCCAACGACGCGGTGGTGGCTGTCCTCCAGCGCCTGCGGATGCGCGGGCATGCCCGCGCGCTGCAGGTAGCCGGGGGCGGCGAACACGCGCAGCCGCAGGTCGCCCACATGGCGCGCGACGAGAGACGGGTCGGTCATGGCGCCGCCGCGCACCACGCAGTCCACGTTGTCGCCCACCATGTCCACCCGGCGGTCGCTCACGCCCATGTCGAGCTGGATGTCGGGATACCGCGCATGGAACGCGGGCAGCGCGGGAATGAGCAGCAGGCGGGCCAGCGGGCTGGGCACGTCCACCCGCAGGCGACCCCGGGGCGCGGCGCGGGCGCCGGAAAGGCTGGTCTCGGCGTCTTCCAGGTCCGCCAGCAAGCGCACCACGCGCGCGTAGTAGGCGGCGCCATCGGCCGTGACCTGCACCCTGCGCGTGGTGCGATGCAGCAGCTTCACCTGCAGCCGCGCTTCCAGTTGCTGCACCAACTGCGTGACGGTGGTGCGACTCATGTGCAGCGTATGGGCTGCCTTGGTGAAGCTGCCCGCCTCCACCACACGTGCGAAAGCCTGCATTGCGTCGAAACGGTCCATGGACGGGGGCTCCGGGAAGAGGCACTGATTGTTTGGATTCTAGGAACAGTGGTGAACAGACCTGCCTGTTTATCCGCCGGGCGCGGGCCTCTACAGTGCCGGCATCGTCCACTGAAAGAGTTCCCCATGACCCCACGTGATGCCGTTTTCCCTGCGGGGCGCCAGGCGCTGTACGAGCGCAACCGCTACTCGCCCGCCGTGCGCTCGGGCGGTTTTCTGTTCGTTTCCGGCCAGGTGGGCAGCCGCGAGGACGGCTCGCCCGAGCCGGACGTGACGGCGCAGGCGCGGCTGGCGTTCCAGAACCTGAACGCGGTGCTGGACGCCGCAGGCTGCACGTTCGGCGACGTGGTGGATGTGACGATGTTCGTCGTCGACCCCGAAGCAAACCTGGGCGCCGTCTGGAGCGTCGTGCCCGAGTTCTGGGGCGAGGCGCCCCACCCCACGCTGACGGGCATCGGCGTGACCTGGCTGTCCGGCTTCCAATTCGAGATCAAGGTGATCGCCAAACTGCCGGAGGAGGCGCGACAACAATAAAAACAGCCTCTGACGCCCATCCATCAAGCGCTAATAGCTATATGTTTTATAGCATCACAGATTCGGCGCCAGCAAACGGCGCAGGGCCTCCGGGTCCATGCCCCGGCGCGCCGCCATGTCGGCCAACTGGTCTTCGCCGATCTGGCCCACGTTGAAATAGGTGGCGTCGGGGTGGCCGATGTAGAAGCCGCTGACGCTGGACGCGGGGAACATGGCCAGGCTGTCGGTGAGGTACATGCCGATGTCGTCCGCCTGGAGCACGCAGAACAGGTCGGTCTTGGCGCTGTGGTCCGGGCAGGCCGGATAGCCGGGCGCGGGGCGGATGCCCCGGTAGCGCTCCTTGATGAGCTCCTCGTTCGTCAGTTGCTCCTGAGGCGCATAGCCCCACAGGTCCTTGCGCACGCGCTGGTGCAGGCATTCGGCGAAGGCCTCGGCCAGGCGGTCGGCCAGCGACTTGAACATGATGCTGCTGTAGTCGTCCAGCGCGTCCAGGAACTCCTGGTCCTTCTTTTCGGCACCAATGCCCGCGGTCACGGCGAACAGCCCCGCGTAGTCCCGGATGCCGGACTCCTTCGGCGCCACGAAGTCGGCCAGGCAGCGGCTGGGGCGCGTCACGCCGTCGATCACCTGCTTTTCGGTCTGCTGGCGCAGGCCGTACCAGGTGCTCAGCACCTGGGTGCGCGATTCGTCGGTGTAGAACTCGATGTCGTCGCCCACGCGGTTGGCGGGGAACAGGCCCATCACGCCGTTGGCCTGCAGCCAGCGGCCCTCGATGATCTTGCGGAGCATAGCCTGGCCGTCGGCCAGTACCTTGCGGGCCTGCTCGCCCACGATCTCGTCCTGGAGGATGGCGGGATACGGGCCGGCCAGGTCCCAGGTCTGGAAGAACGGGCCCCAGTCGATGTACTGGGCGATCTCGGCCAGGTCGAAGTTCTTGAACACGCGCCGGCCCAGCGCGCGCGGCACGGTGGGCGTGAATTGCGCGAAGTCCACCGGCGTCGCGTTGGCGCGCGCGCGCTCCAGCGGCCACAGCGGCACCTGCTTCTTGTTGGCGTGGAGCTGGCGCACCTTGTCGTAGTCGGCCTGCACCTCGGCCAGGTAGCTGTCCTTTTGCTCGCCCAGCAGGCTCTGCGCCACGCTCACGCTGCGCGAGGCGTCGGGCACGTAGACCACGGGGCCTTCGTACTTGGGCGCGATCTTCACGGCCGTGTGCACGCGCGAGCAGGTGGCGCCGCCGATCAAGAGCGGAATCTTCTTGATGCGGAAGTAGTCGTCCTTGTGCATTTCGCCGGCCACGTACTGCATCTCTTCCAGGCTGGGAGTGATCAGGCCGGACAGGCCGATGATGTCCGCCCCCTCGGCCTTGGCGCGCGCCAAAATTTCGTGGCAGGGCACCATCACGCCCATGTTGATGACCTCGAAGTTGTTGCACTGCAGGACCACGGTGACGATGTTCTTGCCGATGTCGTGCACGTCGCCCTTGACGGTGGCGATGACGATCTTGCCCTTGCTGCTCACGTCCAGGCCGGCGGCTTCCTGCTGGCGCTTTTCTTCCTCGATGTAGGGCACCAGGTGGGCCACGGCCTGCTTCATCACGCGGGCCGACTTGACCACCTGGGGCAGGAACATCTTGCCGGCGCCGAACAGGTCGCCCACGATGTTCATGCCGTCCATCAGCGGGCCTTCGATCACGTGCAGCGGGCGGCCGCCGCCCTTGACCACGATCTGCTGGTAGGCCTCTTCCGTGTCCTCGGTGATGAAGTCGGTGATGCCATGCACCAGCGCATGCGACAGGCGCTCGTTCACGGTCTTGGGGTGCTCGGGCGTGCCGCGCCATTCCAGCTTCTTGCTGTCGTCCTTGGCGGCGCCCTTGGCGCTGTCGGCAATCTCCAGCAGGCGCTCGGCGGCGTCGGGGCGGCGGTTCAGCACCACGTCTTCGACGCGCTCGCGCAGCTGGGGCTCCAGGTCGTCGTACACGCCGACCATGCCGGCGTTGACGATGCCCATGTCCATGCCCGCCGCGATCGCGTGGTACAGGAACACGGTGTGGATGGCCTCACGCACCGGGTCGTTGCCGCGGAAGGAGAACGACACGTTGGATACGCCGCCGCTCACCTTGGCGCCCGGCAGGTGCTGCTTGATCCAGCGCACGGCCTCGATGAAGTCGACGCCGTAGTTGTTGTGCTCCTCGATGCCGGTGGCCACGGCGAAGATGTTGGGGTCGAAGATGATGTCCTCGGGTGCAAAGCCCACCTCATCCACCAGGATGCGGTAGGCGCGCTCGCAGATCTCGGTCTTGCGCGCGTAGGTGTCGGCCTGGCCCTTCTCGTCGAAGGCCATCACCACGGCGGCCGCGCCGTAGCGCTTGATGAGCTTAGCGTGGGCCTTGAACTCCTCCACGCCCTCCTTCATCGAGATCGAGTTGACGATGCCCTTGCCCTGCAGGCAGCGCAGGCCGGCCTCGATCACCTCCCACTTGGAGCTGTCCACCATCACCGGCACCTTGGCGATGTCGGGCTCGGATGCGATCAGGTTCAGGAAGCGCACCATGGCGGCCTTGCTGTCCAGCATGGCCTCATCCATGTTCACGTCGATCACCTGGGCGCCGTTCTCCACCTGCTGGCGCGCCACGGCCAGGGCCTCTTCGTACTGCTCGTTGAGGATCAGGCGCGCGAAGGCCTTGGAACCGGTGACGTTGGTGCGCTCGCCCACGTTGACGAACAGCGTGCCTTCGCCGATGGTGACCGGCTCCAGGCCGGAGAGCTTCATGGGGGGGATATGTGCAGCGGACATCAGGCTCACCTGTGCAATCGGAGGGGGGACAGGTGAGCGTCGTTGCGAACGAATGAGGGTCCCAAGCCTGACGGGCCGGCTCAGGCCCGCTGCAACGCTCCTTGGGAACGCGGATTTTACTGATTTACCTTGTTACATTGCGCGACAGGATCGGGCGCAGGGCCTTTCCCCACCACCCGCAAGAACAGAAAGAGGGCAACAATGTTTCGACAGGCACGGCATACGGCCTATACGACCTATGTGGCCGCCGCCATGGCAGCGGCGCTGGCAGCCGGCTGCGGCGGCGGCAGCGACGACGATGGCTATACGCCACCGCCCCCCGTGGCCAAGGTGACCGGCGCCGAGGGTTTCTGGACGGGCAAGTCCTCCACCGGCGACGACGTGTTCCTGGCCATCCTCGACAACGGCGACACCTGGGGCGTGTACGCGCGGGACGGGCTGGCGCGCGGCGCGGTGCATGGCACCACCCTCTCGGCCGACGGCCGCCTGCGCGGCTCAAGCGCGCAGTTCGACCTGACCGCCCACACCGTGGCGTCCCGCGCCTACGAGGGCACCTACACGGTGCAGAAGGACATCCGCGTCTGGTTCGGCTTCGACGCCTTCTCGGGCAGCTACAGCAAGGCCTACGAGCAACCGGCCTCCCTGGCGCAGCTGGCGGGCATCTACAAGGGCGTGGGCGTCAGCACGGGGTCGGCCCACATGGCCGTGACGCTGGCCATCAACACCGACGGCGCCGTGGCCACCGAGCCCATGCAGGGCTGCACGGCCCGGGGTTCGGCCGCGCCACGCCCCGGAGGCAGGAACATCTTCGACCTGCGCATCGCCTTCGCGGGCGACACCTGCGCCCTGGGCCATGGCGCCATCGCCACCGGGGTCGCGTACTACGAGAACGGGGCACTGCTGACGATGGGCCTACTGCCGTCGCAAACCCAGGGCTTCATCTTCATGGGCCAGAAATGAGGGCCTGAAGCCCTCGGGGCCTGCGGGCCGTCACGCGGCATCCACCGCACCGCGCGGCAGGCCGCGCCCGTGGAACCAGACCAGGTACAGCGCCAGGCCGATGCAGGGCGCCGTCCACAGCGCGCCGATGGCGGCGGCGCCGCCCATGTCCTGCAGCGTGAGCGCCTGCCGCGGCGACTGCGCGAGCGGCCACAGCAGCAAGGCGCCCAGGCCCGACAGCGTGCCCAGCAGCGGCACCCAGCGCTGCCCGCGCCGGCCTATCGCCCAGCCAATGCCCATGGCCAGATGGCAGGCCCATGCCGACAGGATCATGCCCCCCACCCACGCGCCCGGGGCGGGCTGGATCAGGGCCATGCCCGCCAGCGCCAGGGACGACACCAGGCCATAGACGGACAGCAGGTAGCAGGCCGCCAGAAGAAGAAAGCGTCCCCAGGGTTTCATATCCACGCTAGAAGCCACGACCCGCGCAGTATCGCTGCGCTCAGGCGCCGTGCTCCACCCCCTGGTCCGGCTGCAGCGCCCGCAGCTTGCGGTACAGGGTGCGCGGGCTGATGCCCAGGGCCTGGGCCAGTTGGCGGCGCGTGCGGCCGGGCTCCTGCAAGGCGGCGCGCAGGGCCGCGGCCTCCAGGCCGCGCAGGCCGGCGTCTGCGGCGGCATCCTCGACCGCCCGGGGGGCGCGAGAGGGCCGATCGAACGCGAGCGCCCGCTCGATGGTCTGCGCGACCACCACGGGGCCGTCGGTCAGCAGCGCGGCGCGCTCCAGCACGTTGCGCAGCTCTCGCACGTTGCCCGGGAAGGGGTGCTGCGCCAGTCGGCGCAACGCGGCGGGTGCCAGCGCCAGGCGGCGGCCCGGCGCCACGCGCTCCAGCAGGGATTCGGCCAGCAGCGGGATGTCCTGCGCGCGCTCGCGCAGCGCCGGCAGGGTGATGGGGAAGGTGCTGAGGCGGTAGTACAGGTCTTCGCGGAAGCGCCCCTCGGCCACCATGGCCTTCAGGTCGCGGTGGGTGGCGGCCACGACGCGCAGGTCCGCACGGCGCAGCTCGGTCTGGCCCACGCGGCGGTAGGTGCCGCTTTCCAGCAGGCGCAGCAGCTTGACCTGCATGGTGAGCGGAATGTCGCCCACCTCGTCCAGGAACAGGGTGCCGCCATGCGCGGCCTCGACCAGCCCGGCGCGGGCGGCATGCGCGCCGGTGAACGCGCCCTTCTCGTGGCCGAACAGCTCGCTTTCGAACAGCGTCTCGGGCAGGCTGGCGCAGTCCACCGCCACCAGGGCACGGCCGGCACGGCTGCTGGCCTCGTGCACGGCGCGGGCGGCCAGCTCCTTGCCGGTGCCCGATTCGCCCAGCAGCAGCACGCTGGCCTGCGACGGGCCCACCCGGGCGATGAGTTCCAGCACGGCCTGGAAGGCGGGTGCGCGCCCGATCATGCCCAGGGCGCCGGAATGCCCCTGGGCAATGCGCAGCGGCTCCATCTTCTCCAGGAAGAACTGCGGCCTGCCGGCCCCGTCGCGCAGCGGCACCAGCTCGATCTGCACGTACTCCTCTCCGCCGGGGGTGTGGTGCAGGTGCAGCACGCGTTCGCGCTGCCCGCTGTGCAGGGAGCGCGCCAGCGGGCACGACTCCCCGGCCTGGTCACAGGGCACGGCCGAGTGGTGCGACACCGCGTGGCAGGTGCGGCCCAGCACGGGCGCCCCCTGGCCGTACTGGCGCCGGTACGCGGCATTGGCCGCCACGATGCGGTAGGCGCGGTCGAACAGGATATGGGGCTCCGGCAGCGCCTCCAGCCAGGAGGCCAGCAGCACGGGCTGCACGGCGGAAGGGAGATCCTGGGGAGCGGGGTCGGTGGTCATGCGGGTACGGGGTGATGGCGGCCTGTGCGCCACATGGTGCCATATATGGCACCACATGCCATGGCACTGGCAGCATCAGCGGCACGCCCAGGACGCGGCAGGCGGCCCTAAGTCCCTGCCGCTACAGCGCTTTTTCCGCCAGGGGCGACCAGGGGGCGCTGGCACGGGTCTTGAGTAAGGACAAGGGAATACCCGCATGCCACAGCACCCACCCCGCCCTTGCAAGGAGCCCGCCATGACCGCACCCGCCCTGTCCACCGCCCCCGACGCACCCGACGCCGAGCGGCGCACCCTGATCCAGGCCACGGCCGCCGCGGGTGGCGTGGCCGCCGTGGCCGCCGCCGTGCCGCTGGTGAGCAGCCTGGCGCCCAGTGAGCGGGCGCGCTCGCTGGGCGCGGCCGTGGAGGTGGACATCGCCGGCCTGGCGCCGGGCGGCATGCTCACGGTGGAATGGCGTGGCAAGCCGATCTGGATCGTGCGGCGCACGGCCGAGATGCTGCAGTCGCTGCAGGGGCTGGACGCCCAGCTCGCAGACCCGGGCTCCGCCAAGGAGCAGCAGCCCCCCTACGCGCGCAACGCGCACCGCTCCGTGCAGCCCGAGATCTTCGTGGCCGTGGGTATCTGCACCCACCTGGGCTGCTCGCCCACGGCGGTGGGCCGGGGCGCGCCGCAGGGCGGCCTGGGCGCCGACTGGCCCGGCGGGTTCTTCTGCCCCTGCCACGGCTCCACGTTCGACCACGCCGGACGCGTGTACCGCAACAAGCCCGCGCCCACCAACCTGGAGGTGCCGCCGCACCGCTTCCTGAGCGCCACGCGGCTGCTCATCGGGGAGGACGGCGCCGCCTGACGCCCCTGCGCCCCGCCCTGCCCCGCGATCCCCACAACGACAACGACACCCCATGCCCGCCCCCCAGACCACTCCCCCGGCCGACCACGACGGCTACATCGACCTGTACGAGGCCAAGAAGAAGATCTACCCCCGCGCCATCGACGGCGCGTTCGCGCGCTGGCGCTGGGCGCTGGTGCTGCTCACGCAGGCCGTGTTCTACGGCCTGCCGTGGTTCGAATGGGGCCAGCGACAGATGGTGCTGTTCGACCTGGGCGCGCGGCGCTTCTACCTCTTCGGCCTGGTGCTGTACCCGCAGGACTTCATCTACCTCACGGGTCTGCTCATCATCTCGGCGCTGTCGCTGTTCCTGTTCACCGCCGTCGCCGGGCGGCTGTGGTGCGGCTTTGCCTGCCCGCAGACCGTGTACACCGAGATCTTCCTGTGGATCGAGCGCCTGACCGAGGGCGACCGCAGCGCCCGCATGCGCCTGGACAAGGGCCCGTGGACCTTCGAGAAGCTGTGGCGCAAGGCGCTCAAGCAGCTGGCCTGGGTGTCGGTGGCGCTGTGGACGGGCTTCACCTTCGTGGGCTACTTCGTGCCGATCCGCCAGCTGGGGGGCGAGCTGCTGGCCCTGGCCGGCACCTGGCAGCTCTTCTGGGTGGGCTTCTACAGCTTCGCCACCTACGGCTTCGCGGGCTACATGCGCGAGCAGGTGTGCAAGTACATGTGCCCCTACGCGCGCTTTCAGAGCGCCATGTTCGACAAGGACACGCTCATCGTCACCTACGACACCCAGCGCGGCGAGCCGCGCGGCGCCCGCAGCAAGAAGGTGGACCCCAAGGCCCAGGCGCTGGGCGACTGCATCGACTGCTCGCTGTGCGTGCAGGTCTGCCCCACGGGCATCGACATCCGCAAGGGCCTGCAGTACGAGTGCATCGGCTGCGGCCTGTGCGTGGACGCCTGCAACGCGGTGATGGACAAGGTGCAGTACCCGCGCGGGCTGATCCGCTACGCCACGCAAAACGGCATGCACAACCGCTGGAGCGGCGCGCAGATGGTGCGCCGCGTGCTGCGCCCGCGGGTGCTGCTCTACGGCGCAGTGCTGCTGGCGCTGTGCGCAGCCATGCTGGCCAGCCTGGTCACGCGCACGCCCCTGAAGGTGGACGTGGTGCGCGACCGCGCGGCCCTGTCGCGCGTGGTGGCCGGCGGCCAGTTGGAGAACATCTACCGCCTGCAGATCATGAACGCCACCGAGCAGCCCCAGCGCTACCGCATCACGGCGCGCGGCCTGCAGGGCCTGCACATCGCCTCGGACAGCGAGGTGGACATCGGCCCCGCCGAGTCGCGCTGGGTGCCCGTGCGCCTGCAGCTGCCCTACGGCACCGCGCCCGCGGGCTCGCACCCGGTGCACTTCGACGTGCAGGCGCTGGGCGACCGGGCGCAGGTGACTGAGAAGTCTGCCTTCCTCGTGCCGCGCTGACCGTGCGAGCGGCCCCGCCTGCGCGGCGGGGCCCGCTGGACGCTGGGTCAAGCGCCGCGCGAACGCACAGTCAAGCCGCCGCTGCCGGGCGGCGGCAAGATCGCCAGCAGTACGCACCACCCGCGCCGCACGCTCCCACAAATATAGCTACTAGCGCCTGATACACAAGGGCTGGAAGTGTTTTTCATGCACAAGGCTGCACGGTGGACCGCCCTTCCATCGCCTGGCCCACCCGCCCATGAAAACCTTTGCCTCCCGCCTGGCCGCCCTGCTGCTGGCGGCCGCCTCGTGCCCAGCCGGCGCCGCCACCTTGTTCGACAACCTGGCCGCTGCCGTCGAAACCTACCGGTTCACCGACTCGGCGCAGTACTACACCCAGCTCCAGCTGGCCAACCGCATCCCCGTCGGCCCCGATGCCATGCGCATCGACACCGTCACCATGGACGTCGACGAGTTCAACGGCCTGGAGGTCAAGGTCTGCGACACCAGCGCCAGCGCCACCGCGCCCGACACCAGCCGCTGCGCCCCGTTCACCCCGGACCAGACCAGCCCCGGCAGGCGCGTGTTCTCGGGCAGCGGCGACATCAGCCCGGGCAACGTGGCCTGGGTGGTGATGCGCTCGACGGGCTGGAGCAAGGTCCGCTACCAAATCATCACCGGCGGCCAGAACGGGCTGGCCTGGAACACGCAAGGGCACAACTACAACACCTGGATCACCGGCGCCTCGACGTATGGCATGGCCGTCACCGGCGCATCGGTGCGCATCGATGGCGCCTGCGGCAGCGCCAGCGGCACCACCCCCTACCGCTTTCCGCCCGACACCCACCTGTGCAGCGCGGGCACGCCGGGCATGATGTTCGGCGAGCCGGACCGCTTCGTCTGGTCCTGCCAGGGCGCCAACGGCGGTGACGACGCCCTGTCGTGCACCGCGCCGCGCTCGCATTTCGTCACCACCCAAGCCACGGGCGCCGGCAGCATCGAGCCGGGCCGCGAGGTGGTCGCCGGGCAGCGGGCCAGCTTCACCCTCTCGCCCCAGCCGGGCTACGCGGCCTCGGCCAGCGGCTGCGGCGGCACGCTGTCGGGCAACGTCTTCACCACCGGGGTGATCGATGGCCCTTGCACCATCAGCGCCACCTTCACCCCCACGGCCACCCATGGCGCCTGCGGCGACACGGCCCCCACGCCCACCCGGCCCACCCACCTGTGCAGCGCGGGCAATGCCATCAACCAGAGCGATCAGGTCTATGCCTTCGACTGGCAGTGCGCCGGCACCAACGGCGGCAGCACGGCCACCTGCCAGGCGCCGCGCCAGTACCAGGTCACGGTGAACCAGGACATCGGCATCCGCACCGCGCAGTGCAGCCCCAACCCGGTGACCTACAACACCGCCACCACCTGCACCGCCACCGCCTACAACCCCACCGGCCGCCCCTTCAGCGGCTGGACGGGGGCGTGCAGCGGCACGGGGCCATGCACCCCCACCGTCCTCGGGCCCACCACCGTTTCGGCCCACTCCGCGTTCGTCACCCACACCATCGCCACCAGCGCCACGAACGGCTCCGTCACCTGCACGCCCAACCCGATCGAGGACGGCAGAACCGCCACCTGCGCCGCCACACCGGCCGCCGGCTACCAGTTCAGCGCCTGGTCGGGCGACTGCACGGGCAGCGGCGCCTGCACGCTCCTGTACGTGGACGGCCCGCGCAGCGTCTCGGCCACCTTCACGCCCCAGGCCCACGCCATCGCCACGCCCGCCGCCACCGGCGGCAGCGTCACCTGCGCGCCCAACCCCGTGCCCCACGGTCAGAACGCCAGCTGCACCGCCACGCCCGCTGCCGGCTACCAGTTCACAGCCTGGACGGGCGATTGCACGGGCGGTGGCACCTGCTCGCTCAGCAACGTGACCGGCCCGCGCAGCGTCGCGGCCAGCTTCACGCTGAACACCTACGCCATCGCCACGCCCGCCGCCACCGGCGGCAGCGTCGCCTGCACGCCCAACCCCGTGCCCCACGGCCAGGACGCCAGTTGCACCGCCACGCCGGACGCCCGCTATCAGTTCAGCGCCTGGTCGGGCGATTGCAGCGGCGCCGGGGAATGCCGGCTCACCCACGTAACCCGCGCGCACAGCGTGGGCGCGCAGTTCACCCTGCAGCCCGTGGATGGCGCCTGCGGCGTGGCAGCGGGCCGGCCCGCCATCACGGCGCCGGGCGCGGACCTGTGCGCCACCGGCGCGCCCGGCGGCGTGCAGTCCGCCAACGGCCAATACGCCTGGTCCTGCGCGGGTGAGCACGGTGGGGCCGCGCAGCAGTGCAGCGCCCCCTGGGCGGATGCGGGCCAGGGCACGGGCACGGTGGAACTGGTGGGCGGCAGTGGCGGGGCAGGCTGGCGCATCGGCACCGCGGCCTTTGCCGCACTGCCGGAGCCGCTGCCGAGCGGCGCCCAGGCCGCACACGCGCCGCTGGCGCTGGTGCTCGACGGCGGCAGCGGCAGCGCCCAGGTCACCGTGACCTACACCACGCCCGTGCCCGAGGGCGCCGTCTATCTCAAGCACGGCCCCAGCCGCAACGGGCTGGGCTGCACCGGCGCCACCGCCTGCGCCCAGGCGCACTGGTACGCGCTGCCGGGCGCCGTGTTTTCGCCTGACCGCACGCGCGTCACCTTCACCCTGGAGGATGGCGGCGATGGCGACAGCGACGGCATCGCCAACGGCCGCATCACCGACCCCGGCGTGCCCGCGCTGCTGCCCCCCGCGCCACCCCCTGGCGCTCGGGCCATTCCGGCGCTGTCGGCCTGGGCGCTGGCGCTGCTGGCGGCGCTGCTGGTGCTGCTGGCGCGGCGCGGGCAGCGCCAGCCGCGATCGCCGATTCAATGCAAAAAGAGCCTCCAGCGCTTATGTGTCAAGCGCTAGAAGCTCCTTATTTGCTAGCAAACCCGCTCAGTCCATGCGGATGTTGCGCTCCTTGATCAGCGCGCCCCAGCGTGCCAGCTCCTTGTCCAGGTGCGTGGCCAGCTGCTGCGGCGTGGAGCCGATGGGCTCGGCGCCGATGGTCTCGAACTTGGCCACGGTGTCGGGCTGCTTCATGGCGTCGATCAGGGCCGCGTTGATCTTGTTCACCACAGCCTGGGGCGTGCCCGCCGGCGCGAACACCGCGAACCAGGGCGAGACCTCGTAGCCCGGCACGCCAGCCTCGGCGATGGTGGGCACATCGGGCAGCGTGGCCGAGCGCTTGGCGCTGGTCACGCCCAGGGCGCGCAGCTTGCCGGCCTGGATGTGGGGGCGGGCCGAGGTGATGCTGTCGAACATCAGGTCCACCTGGCCGCCCAGCATGTCGGTCACGGCCGGGCCGCTGCCCTTGTAGGGCACGTGCAGCAGGTTCAGCCCGGCCATGGAGGCGAACACCTCGCCCGCCAGGTGGATGGAGGTGCCGTTGCCGGCCGAGGCGTAGGTGAGCTTGCCGGGCTCGCGCTTGGCATGGGCGATCACGTCGGCCACGGACTTGTCGGCCGTCTTGGCGGCGTTGACCACCAGCACGTTGGGCACGATGGCCAGCAGGCTGATGGGCGCGAAGTCCTTCACCGGGTCGTAGCTGAGCTTGGCGTACAGCGCCTTGTTGGTGGCCATGCCGATCGACGTGATCATGATGGTGTGGCCGTCGGCGGGCGACTTGGCCACGGCATCGGCGCCGATGTTGCCGCCGGCACCGGGACGGTTCTCGATCACGAAGGGCTGGCCCAGCGTGCGCCCGGCCTTCTCGCCCAGGGTGCGGGCGATCACATCCATGGCGCCGCCCGGCGGGAACGGCACGACCCACTTGATGGGCTTGCTGGGCCAGGCGCCGTCGGGCTGGGCCAGGGCGGCGGTGGGCAGCGCGGCGGCGGCGGCCACGGCGGCGGTGAGCAGGGTGAGGGTGGTGCGTCTCTTCATGTTCTGTGTCTCGGTGCGTGGGGGTGGAATCAGCGGCTCTCGTTCGGTGCGATTGCGGAAGGGTGCTGGGCCAGCGGCGTCACATGGATGTCCATGTAGGGGAACAGGGGCAGTTGCGACAGCAGCTGGTGCAGCTCGTCGTTCGACGGCACGTCGAACACGCTGTAGTTGGCGTACTCGCCCACCACGCGCCAGATGTGGCGCCAGCGGCCATCGCGCTGCAGGTCCTGCGAGTACTGCTTCTCGCGGGCCTTGATCTCGTCGGTCTGCGCGGCGGGCAGGTCATGGGGAATCTTCACGTCCATGCGAACCAGGAACAGCATCTTCTTCACTCCTTTGGAATCGGGTTTCAGGCGGCCGGCGCGCTGGCGCGGCCCATGTCCACGTGCACGGGCGCGAGGCCCTGGCGCGCGCGGTCGAAGCGCTCGAGCCGCTCGGGCACCACGGTCAGGCCGAAGCCCGGCCCGTCGGGCAGCTGCAACGCAAAGTCGGTGATGGCCATCGGCTGCTCGACGATGTCGTCCACCAGCAGCTGCGGGCCGAACAGCTCGCAGTTGTGGTGCGTGCCGCCCAGCGTGGAAAACACATGGGCCGAGGCGGCGCTGCCGATCGAGGTCTCCAGCATCGTGCCGCCGTACCAGCCGATGTCGGCCGCGCGGGCCACGTCGGCCACGGCGCGCGTGCGCAGCAGGCCGCCATGCTTGGCCACCTTGAGCGAGAACACATGGCAGGCGCCGTGGCGCGCCAGGCGCATCGCGTCCTGCGGCGTGCACACGGTCTCGTCGGCCATCACCAGCGCGGTGTGGGGCAGCGTGACGGTGAGCTGGCGCAGGGCTTCTTCGTTCCACTGGGCCACGGGCTGCTCGATCAGGCCCACGCCGGCGTCGATCATCGCGGGCAGCCAGCGGCGCGCGGTGGCGCCGTCCCAGGCCTGGTTCACGTCCACCGTCATGCTGGCGCGGCCGTCCAGCGCGCGGGCGATGCGCGCCACATGCGCCACGTCGTCCTGCGGCGCGCGCGCGCCGATCTTGAGCTTGAAGATGCGGTGGCGGCGCAGGGCCAGCATCTTCTCGGCCTCGTCGATGTCCTTGGCGGAATCGCCGCTGGCCAGCGTCCAGGCCAGGGGCAGGCTGTCGCGCTGCTTGCCGCCCAGCAGCTGCCACGCGGGCAGGCCCAGGCTGCGCGCCACGGCGTCGATGGCCGCCATTTCCACGGCGCTCTTGGCAAAGCGGTTGCCGCGGCAGGCCAGGTCCATGCGCTGCAGCAGCAGCTCGAAGCGGCCCGCGTCCTGGCCGATGACGGCGGGGGCCAGGTAGTGGTCGATGGCGTGCAGGATGCTCTCGGGCGACTCCTCGTTCCACGACGGGCCGCCGATGGTGGCGGCCTCGCCGAAGCCGCTGGCGCCGTCGCTCAGCCACAGCTGCACGATCACCGGGCTCTGGCGCTGGATGGCGCCGAAGGACAGCTTGTGCGGGCGGATCGTGGGAATGTCCAGGATGCGCGCCTCGATGCGTTCGATGCGCAGCGCCTGGGCGGAAGGGGAAGTCGTCATGGGGTGCGGGCCGTGCCGGAAAAGTCCTGTCAGGCCGCGACCTTATCCCCGCCCGTGGCGCGAATCCAATGAGATATATTGCATCTTCCGTTCGATGCTATCGAACACTCGCCACATTCAGGGTTAACCCTTAGAACGATTCCTGCCATGGAACTGCGCCAGTTGCGCTACTTTTTGAGCGTGGCCGACACCGAGCACCTGACCCAGTCGGCCGAGGCGCTGTTCGTCACCCAGTCCACGCTGTCGCACGGTCTGCGCCAGCTCGAGGCCGAGCTGGGCGTGCCGCTGTTCGACCGCCTGGGGCGCGGGCTGCGGCTGTCGCAGGCCGGCCGCGCGTTCCGCGACCACGCGGCGCGCGCGCTGCAGGAGCTGGAGGCCGGCCGCATGGCGCTGGCCGACATGAGCGCGCTGCAGGCCGGCACGCTCAGCGTGGGGGTCATCCCCACCTTCCTCACGCGCTTCGTGCCCGACGCCGTGGCCGCCTTCAGCGCGCGCTACCCCGGCGTGCAGCTGACCGTGCGCGACCTGCGCAGCGGCCAGATCGAGGAGCTGCTGATCGCCGGCCGGCTGGACCTGGGCCTGGCCTTCCACCCCGCAAGCCGCGACGAGATCGAGGCCGAGCCGCTGTTCGAGGAACGCATGCACCTGGTCGTGCACGGCGGCCACCCGCTGGCCGGGCGGCGCAGCATGCGCCTGCGCGAGCTGGCGCAGGTGCCGCTGGCGCTGCTGCCCGCCAGCTTCGCCACGCGCCGGCTGATCGACGCCGCCTTCGCCGAGGCCGGCATCAAGCCCCTGGTGCGCGTGGAGATGGAGTCGGTCGACGCGCTGCTGCGGGCCTGCCAGGGCGGCCCGCTGGCCACCATCGCCGCCGAGCATGCCGCCCTGCACGCGGGCCCCGGCATGCACGCCGTGCTGCTCACCGAGCCGCTCTCGGTGCGCCGCGCGGGCGTGCTGTGGCGCCGCGGCGCCTCGCGCAGCACGGCCGCGCGCGAGTTCGTGGCCATGCTGGGGCCGGCGATCGCGCGCGCCGCGACCGCATGATGCTATTCATTTAATAGCTACTTGCGCTTACCCAACAAGCGCCAGAGCCGTATTTGGCTTGAAGCCTTTCGCGGGCGCGGCCCGCGCGCCTCACGCCATCTGGTGCACGGCCTGGGCCGATGCCGGCAGGCCGAAGATGCGGTCGAACGCCCAGTTGAAGGCATAGGTGTAGACGAGGAAGAACACCAGCAGGCCGGCCTCCATGACGGTGGCCTCCCACAGGCCCACCTGGAACCACCAGGCCATCAGCGGGATGAGCATCAGCGCCAGCCCGCCCTCGAAGCCCAGGGCATGCACCACGCGGCGCAGCACCGAGCGGCCCTTGACGCGCTGGCGCGCCTCCCATTTCTCGAACAGCGCGTTGAACGTGACGTTCCAGGCGATGGCCAGCGCGGAAGCGACCACGGCCATGACGCCCGAGGCCCCCGCCTCCTGGCCGATGGCCATGAACAGCAGGCTGGAGACGAGGATGGCGATGATTTCATAGAGGGTGACGAAGACCACCCGGCGCTTCGGCCCCTGCAGGCCGGCAGCAGTTGTTGTTGCACTCATGCGGCGCAGTATATGGCCCGTAAATTGAAGGTTAAAGTCATCTTCTTTCAGATATTTTGATAGATTGCGCCATGGCCTTCACCTCCGACAACGTACTGGTGTTCCTGGCCGTGCTCGACCACGGCTCGTTTTCCGCCGCCGCGCGGGCGCTGTCGCGCGTGCCCTCGGCCGTGAGCATGGCCATGGCCCACCTGGAGGCCGGGCTGGACATGCCGCTGTTCGACCGCGGCGGCCGCGAGCCCCGCCCCACCGCCGCCGCGCGCGCGCTGGAGCCCCAGGCGCGGCTGCTGGCGGCGCAGCTGCAGCAGCTCAACACCCAGGCCCTGTCGCTCACCCAGGGGCTGGAGGAGCGGCTGACGCTGGCCATCGCCCCCGAGCTGCTGGCCGCCCGCTGGCACGGCCCGCTGGCCACGCTGGCGCAGGAGCACCCGCTCTTGCAGGTGGAGGTGCTGGCCGCGCCCCAGGCCGACGCGCTGGCCCTGCTGCACGCCGGGCGCGCGCAGCTGGCCCTGGTGTTCGAGCGCCCCAGCATGGACGGGCGCGAGGGCTTCCAGGAGGTGGGCAGCGAGACCCTGGTGGCCGTGCTGGCGCCGCAGCACCCGCTGCTGGCCGCGGGCACGCCGCTGCGCGAGGAGCACCTGACCACCACGCGCCAGATCGTCGTGGCCGGGCGCGACCTGGCGCAGACCGACGCGCGCTTCGTCTACGCGCGCCACCACTGGCGCACCGACAACCACCTGGCGGCGCTGGGCCTGATCGAGGCCGGCCTGGGCTGGGGCTGGCAGCCGCGCGCCCTGGTGGAGCCGCGCATCGCCGCGGGCACGCTGGTGCAGATGCCGCTGGAGAACCTGAGCAACGGCGCCCAGTTGTGGGTGGACGTGGTCTGGTCCCGGGAACGGCCCCTGGGCCTGGGCGCGCGCCGCTTCGTGGCGCTGATGGCGCGGCAGCGGCCGGACCCCGCCTGAGGCCGGGCACCGCGCCGGCGCCCGCCACAATAGCCCCTGGCCTCACACCCACCCAGGACCCCCCATGACCGCTCCCCTGCCGCCCTTCGACATTGCCGACAACGCCGTGGCCAAACAGTGGCGCCCCTGGCAGCCCGCCGCCTTCGCCGGCAACGGCAAGAACGGCAAGCGCAACGGCGCGGACGAGGGCGCTGCCCTGCGCCTGCAGGACTTCGACCCCGGCGCCAAGCCCTTTTCCGACGGCGACAAGGCCCAGGACAAGGCCCGCGTGGAGGAGCTGGCGCTAGAGCTGGACGCGCTGCAGGACCTGCTGTACGCCGACCGCCGCTTCAAGCTGCTGGTGGTGCTGCAGGGCATGGACACGGCCGGCAAGGACGGCACGGTGCGCGGCGTGTTCGGCCGCATGAGCGCCCTGGGCGTGCACGCCGTGGGCTGGAAGGCGCCGACCGAGCTGGAGCGCGCGCACGACTACCTGTGGCGCATCCACCAGCAAGTGCCGGGCGCGGGCGAACTCACGGTGTTCAACCGCAGCCACTACGAGGACGTGCTGGTGCCCGTGGTCAACGGCTGGATCACGCCCGAGCAGCAGCGCCAGCGCTTCGCCCACATCAACGACTTCGAGCGCATGCTGGCCGAAACCGGCACGGTGGTCCTGAAGTTCATGCTGCACATCAGCAAGGACGAGCAGCGCCAGCGCCTGCAGGAGCGTCTGGACGACCCCACCAAGCACTGGAAGTTCGACATGGGCGATGTCGCCGTGCGCGCGCAGTGGGACGACTACCAGCGTGCCTACGAGCAGCTTTTGCCCGCCACGCACACGCCCTGGGCGCCGTGGACCATCGTGCCCGCCGACTCCAAGACGCACCGCAACCTGATGATCGCCACCGTGCTGCGCGCCGTGCTGCGCCAGCTGGAACTGCGCTACCCGCCGGGCGATCCGGCGCTGGAGCGGTTCACGGTGGCCTAGCGCGCGCCGCCGGGGCGTTTGAAGCCAAAAAGGCCTTCAGCGCTTATCCATCAAGGGCGAATAGCTCACCTTTCAGGAGCAAAACGGGGGTGCACGGGCCGCTTGGTGAACTATGCATTCCTTGCATACCATCGAAACGCGGCGGCGTTGGACAGCGCGGGGCGGCAGGCATACAGTGGATCGCCTGACCGCACTCCCCCGCAAGGCCACCCCATGTCAAACACCCCGCACACCCCCGCTGCATCCGCCGTTCCCGTCCATTCCCTGCCCTCCTACCTGCAGGCCGACAACCTCGGCCCCTGGGGCATCTACCTCAAGCAGGTGGAACGCGTCACGCCCTACCTGGGCAACCTGGCGCGCTGGGTGGAAACGCTCAAGCGCCCCAAGCGCGCGCTGATCGTGGACGTGCCCATCGAGATGGACAACGGCACCATCGCCCACTTCGAGGGCTACCGCGTGCAGCACAACCTGAGCCGCGGCCCGGGCAAGGGCGGCGTGCGCTTCCACCAGGACGTGACCTTGTCCGAGGTGATGGCGCTGTCGGCCTGGATGTCGATCAAGAACGCCGCCGTCAACGTGCCCTACGGCGGCGCCAAGGGCGGCATCCGCGTGAACCCCAAGACCCTGTCGCGCGGCGAACTCGAGCGCCTGACGCGGCGCTACACCAGCGAGATCGGCATCATCATCGGCCCCTCCAAGGACATCCCCGCGCCCGACGTGAACACCAACGAGCAGGTCATGGCCTGGATGATGGACACCTACTCCATGAATGTCGGCTCCACGGCCACGGGCGTGGTGACGGGCAAGCCCATCCACCTGGGCGGCTCGCTGGGCCGCCGTGAGGCCACGGGCCGCGGCGTGTACACCGTGGGCGTGGAGGCCGCGCACCACACGGGCCTGAAGATCGAGGGCGCGCGCGTGGCCGTGCAAGGCTTCGGCAACGTGGGCGGCATCGCCGGCAAGCTGTTCGCCGAGGCCGGCGCGCGCGTCGTGGCGGTGCAGGACCACACGGGCTCCATCTACCAGGATGCCGGCCTCAACGTGCCCGCGCTGCTGGCCCATGTGGAGCAGACCGGCGGCGTGGCGGGCTTCGCGGGCGCCGAGTCCATGGACAACGACGCGTTCTGGGGCGTGGACTGCGACATCCTGATCCCCGCGGCGCTGGAGGGCCAGCTCCACGCGGGCAACGCGGACCGCATCCGGGCCAAGATGGTGATCGAGGGCGCCAACGGCCCCACGACGCCCGAGGCCGACGACATCCTCACCGACAAGGGCACGCTGGTGGTGCCCGACGTGATCGCCAACGCCGGCGGCGTGACGGTGAGCTACTTCGAGTGGGTGCAGGACTTTTCCAGCTTCTTCTGGACCGAGGACGAGATCAACGCCCGCCTGGTGCGCATCATGAAGGAGGCCTTCGCCGGCGTGTGGCAGGTGGCGCAGGAGCACAAGGTCTCGCTGCGCACGGCCACCTTCATCGTGGCCTGCACGCGCATCCTGGCGGCGCGCGAGATGCGCGGGCTCTACCCCTGAGAAGGTGTGAGCGGGGCGGCGGGCATCAGCCCGCCGGCCGCCGCTGCGCCCAGGCGTGGCGCGCCAGCGTGCGCTGCGCCAGGTGCAGCACCGGCGCATCGACCATGCGCCCGTCCACCACGCACACGCCGCCCTGCGCCTGCGCCATGGCTTCCTGCACGCGCTGGGCGCGCTCCACGGCCTCGGGCGGCGGCGCGAACACGCCGTTGACCACCGGCACCTGCGCCGGGTGAATGCACAGCTTGGCGCCGAAGCCCATGCGCAGGGCGCGCCCGGTGTCGGCCGCGATGCGCTGCGCGTCGCGCGTGTCCACCGTCACGCCGTCCACGGGCTGGGCCAGGCCCGCGCGCCGCGAGGCCATGACGAAGGCCATGCGCACGGGCAGCAGCTCGCCCTCGTCGGCGGCGCATTGCATGCCCGCATCCACCTGAAAGTCGAGATGGCCAAAGGCCAGCCGCGCCACCTGCGGTGCGCGGGCGATGGCGTCGATGGCGTCCAGCCCGGCCACGCTTTCGATCAGCGGCAGCAGCGCGCAGCGCGGCCCCAGGGTCTGGCGCAGCACGGCCAGCGACCCGGCGTCTTCGGCCTTGGGCACCACGGCCCCCGCCACGCCCTGCTCCACCAGCCGCGCCAGCAGGACCGCGTCCTGCGCGTGCCACTGCGTGCCCGCGGCGTTGATGCGCACCAGCAGCCGCGCGCGCTGCTGCGGCGGCAACTGCGCCACGGCCTGCGCCAGGGCCGTGCGCGCGCCGTCCTTGTCGGCCGGGGCGACGGCGTCCTCCCAGTCGGCGATGACCATGTCGGCGCCGCTGTCCAGCGCCTTGGCGATGCGTTCGCCGCGGTGCGCCGGCACGAACAGGAAGGAGCAGGCCTGCCGCACCAGGTCGTTCATGGGTGCCGCGCTCATCATGCGCCCGCTCCGCCCTGCAGCGCGGCGATGCGCTCCTGCGGCCAGCCCAGCTCGGAGAGGATGGCCCCGGTGTGCGCGCCCGCGGCCGGGATCGGCCCCATGCGGTAGTCGAAGGCGCTGTTCACGCCCGGCGGCAGCAGCGCCGGCACCGGGCCCACGGGCGTGTCCACCGCGGCCCAGCGCTGGCGCGCGGCCAGCTGCGGGTGGGCCCACAGGCCGGCCATGTCGTTGACGCGGGCGTTGGCGATGCCGGCCTCATCCAGCCGCTCGACCACCTGGGCGGCGCTCAGGCCGGAGAACACCTGCACGATCAGCGCCTGCAGTTCGGCGCGGTGGGCGTTGCGCTGCGCGTTGCTGTCGAAACGCGGGTCCTGCGCCACCTCGGTGCGCTGCAGCACGACGTCGCAAAACAGCTTCCACTCGCGCTCGTTTTGCAGGCCCAGCATCACCGTGCCGCCGTCGCCGGCGGTGAACGGGCCATAGGGGTAGATGCTGGCGTGCGATGCGCCGTTGCGCGGCGGCGGCGGCGCGCCGTCGAACGCGTAGTACATGGGAAAGCCCATCCACTCGCCCATGGCTTCCAGCATGGACACGTCGATGTGGCTGCCCGCGCCGGTCTTGCCGCGCAGCAGCAGGGCCGACAGCACGCTGGTGTAGGCGTACATGCCGGCGGCGATGTCGGCCACCGAGATACCGGACTTGGCCGGGCTCTCGGGCGTGCCCGTCACCGACAGAAAGCCCGCCTCGCTCTGGATCAGCAGGTCGTAGGCCTTCTTGTCGCGGTACGGGCCGTCGGCGCCGTAGCCGCTGATGTCGCAGACGATGAGGCGCGGAAAGCGCTCGCGCAGCGCCGCGTACGACAGCCCCATGCGCGCGGCCGCGCCGGGCGCCAGGTTCTGCACCAGCACGTCGGCGCCCTCCAGGAGCTGCAGCAGGGCCTGCTGCGCCTCGGGGTTCTTCAGGTCCAGCGCCAGGCTTTCCTTGCTGCGGTTGACCCAGGTGAAGTGGGACGACTGCCCGTTGACGCGCTGGTCGTAGCCGCGCGCGAAGTCGCCGCCGCCGGGGCGCTCCACCTTGATGACGCGCGCGCCCAGGTCGGCGAGCTGGCGCGTGCAGAACGGCGCGGCGATGGCGTGCTCCAGCGACACCACGGTGATGCCGTCCAGCGGGCGCGGGCGCTCCCCGTGGGGGGCGGTCGAGGGGGTGGTTCCTGTCATGGCTTGAGGTGTTTTTGGCCGCCAGCGCCCGTGTACAAAGCGCAAGCAGCTATATATTTAATAGTAATCAGACCAGCGTGGCCGTGCCCTGCATGGTCAGCCAGCCCTCGTGGTCCTGAGCCCACAGCTCCACGCTCCTGCCGTCGGCGGACGGCCGGCCGTGCACGCTGAACGGGTGCAGGTCGAAGGTCGGCCGCACGGCCTTGAACGCGAAGCTGGCCACCGTGGCGCCGGGCAGGCTGCGGCGCAGCAGGTCCAGCAGCAGCGTGGCGATCAGCGGGCCGTGCACGATCAGGCCGGGGTAGCCCTCGACCTGGGTCACGTACTGGCGGTCGTAGTGGATGCGATGGCCGTTGAAGGTGAGCGCGGAGTAGCGAAACAGCAGCACGTCGTCGGGCACGAGGGTGCGCGACCAGGCCGCCTGGCCCTCCAGCGGGGGCCGCTGCGGCGCGGGCGCCGGGTCGCCCGGCTGGGCGGCGGCGCGGTAGACGATGTCGTGCTCTTCGGTCAGCGCCAGGCCGTGCTCGTTGGAGAAGCGGTGCTTGACCAGCACGAACAGCAGCTCACCCGATCGCCCGGCCTTGTGCGTGACGCTCTGGATGGTGGAGACGCGCTGCACCTGCTGGCCCAGCCGCAGCGGGTTGGCCGCCTCCCAGCGCAGCCGCCCGCCGGCCCACATGCGGCGCGGCAGCGGCACGGGCGGCAGGAAGCCGACGCGCCGGGCATGGCCGTCGGGGCCCAGCTCGCTTTGACGCGCATGCGGCAGGAAGTACAGCCAGTGCCACAGCGGCGGCACGGGCGTGCCGGGCGCGGGCGCGGGGTCGTCGCGGTCCAGCGTGGCCGACAGGGCCGCGATGGGCGCGGCCGTGAGGGCGTCGAGGGCGGTTTCGCTGCGCCCCTGCCACGACTGCAGATGGGCCAGGGCTGCGGCGTCCAGGGTGGCTGTCATGCGCGCTCCAGGGGTCAGTTGATGGTGGCGCCCGAGGTCTTCACGATGCGGGCCCACTTGGCGATGTCCTGCTTGAGCAGGGCCGCGAACTCGTCGGGCGTGACGGGCTTGGCCGGCGTGCCGGCCAGCTCCACGCCCTGCGCCTCCAGCTTGGCGCGCATGTCCGGGTCGGCCATGGCCTGGCGCATGCCGTCCTGCAGGCGGTCCTGCACCTCCTTGGGCACGCCGGTGGGCGCGAACAGGCCGATCCACAGCGTGCCGTTGTAGCCCGGCACGAACTCGGCCAGGCTGGGCACGTCGGGCAGCACGGGCGAGCGCTCGGCGCTGCTCACAGCCAGCGCGCGCAGCTTGCCCGACTTGATGTGCGACAGCGTGGACGGCAGGCTGCCGAACAGCAGCGGCAGCTGCCCGCCCAGCACGTCGTTCAGCGCGGGCGCCACGCCCTTGTAGGGCACGTGCTGCAGCTCGATGCCGGCCATCTGGTTCAGCATCTCGCCCAGCAGGTGGTTCAGCGTGCCGTTGCCGGCCGATGCGTACTGCAGCGAGTCCGGCTTGGCCTTGGCCATGGCCAGCAGTTCGGGCACCGACTTGGCGGGGAACGAGGGGTGGGCCAGCAGCACGTTGGGCACCGAGCCGATCAGGGCGACGGGCTTGAAGTCGGCCACGGGGTCGAAGCCCGGCGCCTTGTACAGCGCGGGGTTGATGGCCTGGCTGCTGCTGATGGTCATGAGCAGCGTGTAGCCGTCCTTGGGCGCCTTGGCCACCACCTGCGTGCCGATGTTGCCGCCCGCGCCGGGGCGGTTTTCCACCACGGCGCTGCCGCCCAGCTTTTCGGCCAGCTTCTGGCTCACCACCCGGCCCACGATGTCGTTCGTGCCGCCGGCGGCCTGCGGCACCACCATCACGATGGGGCGGCTGGGGTAGGCGCCCTGCGCGAAGGCGCCGGGCGCGGCGGCGGCCAGGCCCATACCCAGCACGGCGGCGGCGCACAGGGCGCGGCGGGAAACGGTGGGGAAGTCGGCGCGGTGCATGTCTTTGTCTCCTGAATGAATGCAATGGGATAGTGCCGCCGATGCTCGCCGCGCAGCGGCATCCGCGCAATCTTTCATATCAGAATCGAGGCTTCGGTTTTTCAAGAACCTGCGCCCTCCCCCGCGCAGCCCGCCCGCCATGCAATTCGACCTCAAGGACCTGCGCCTCTTCCTGCTGGTGGCCCAGACCGGCAGCCTGACCCGGGCGTCCGAGCCCTCGCACCTGTCCCTGGCGGCCACCAGCGCACGCATCAAGGCGCTGGAGGAGCAGGCCGGCATGCCTTTGCTGGTGCGAGAGGCTCGCGGCGTGCGGCTGACGCCGCCGGGCGAGGCCTTTCTGTTCCATGCACGGGCCATGCTGCAGCAGGCGCAGCAGCTGCAGTCCGAGCTGCAGGAGTACGGCGCCGGCCTGCGCGGCCATGTGCGGGTGTTCGCCAACACCACGGCGGTGACGGAATTCCTGCCCGACATCCTGGCCGCCTACCTGACGGCGCACCCGCACATCAGCGTGGACCTGCAGGAGCGGCCCAATGCCGGGATCGCCACCGACATCCGCGAGGGGCGGGCCGACCTGGGCATCGTCGCCGGCGCGGTCGACACCCACGGCCTGCACAGCCTGCACTTCAGCACCGACCGGCTGGTGCTGATCACGCCCGACGAGCCGCGCTGGCGGGGCCAGGGCGCGCTGGCGTTCGCCGAGGTGCTGCACGAGCGCTTCGTCGGCATGCACCGCAGCAGCACGCTGCAGGCCTTTCTGGGCCAGGTGAGCCAGCAGCTGGGCCAGACCCTGAAGCTGCGCATCCAGGTGGCCAGCTTCGACGCCATGTGCCGCATGGTGGCCGCCAGCGTGGGCGTGGCCGTGGTGCCGGAAAGCGCGGCGCTGCGCAGCCCGGTGCGGCCCCGGCTGCGCCAGCTGGCGCTGACCGACACCTGGGCCGAGCGCCCGCGCTACATGCTGGTGCGCGAGGGCGGGCAGCTGCCGCCCCATGTGCAGTCGCTGATGGACGCCGTGCAGCGCCACCACGCGACGGCCTGAGCGCGGGCCTGAGCGCCGGCCGGGGCACGGTGCCCGCGCCGCAGGCCGGGCCGCGTCAGAACGCGTGCGCCACGCCCGCGCCGAACGCCGTGCGCGAGGGGTTGTTCTCGTAGCGCTGGTGCCCCAGGCTGGTGTAGAGCATGGTGCGCTTGGAGAGGTTGTACTCGGCGCCCAGCGAGGCCATGTGGTTCGTCACCCCGCCGTTCAGCCGCTGCTGGCCATAGCTGGCGCGCAGCGTGGTGGCGCCCAGGGCGTAGCTGCCGCCCACCGACACCATGCGCGACTTGTCCGGGCTGTCGCCCAGGCGGCTGCGGTTGTAGGCCAGCATCAGCGCCGCGGCGCCGAAGCTGTACCGGCCGCCCAGGTACAGGTCGTTGTCGCCGCTGCCGTTGCGCTCGTAGCCCAGCATGGCCGCCAGCGGGCCCTGGTCGTAGTTCAGCGCCAGCGAGCTGCCGCGCCCGTCGCGCCCCGGCGCCTGGGTGCGCTCGGTCGAGGCGCTGGCGTTGAACGAGAAGCCGCCCCAGGCCGGCGAGTCGTAGTAGATGCCGTTGTTCATACGGCCGTACTCGGCCGCGCCGTTGTTGCTGGCACGGTCCGTGGGCGTGTAGTAGTGGGCCATGTGCCAGGCGGTGGAGGCGATGCGGTTGAAGTTGGAGAAGGCGTCGAACTTCCACTCCTTGCTCCACATGGCGCTCAGCGCGCGGCCCAGGCGCAGATGGCCCCAGCCGCCCTTCAGGCCCACCGTGGACTCGTCATGCCAGAAGGGCTTGCTGCCCGCGCCTTCGGACTCGCCGGTGTCCAGCTCGAAACGCGTGCTCAGGCGGAAGGTGGCCTTCAGGCCGCCGCCCAGGTCTTCCGTGCCGGAAAACGCCAGGTTGCTGCGCTGTATGGTGCCCAGCTTGCTGGTCTTGTCGTAGTCGCGGAAGACGCCGGTGTCCAGATAGCCGCTGACGGTGACGCTGGGCTGGGCGGCAACGGGCAGTGCCGCGACGGCGAGGAGGGAGGCCAGGCCGAGTGGCCAGCGAAGGGAGGAGGATTGCATCCGGGAAAGCTCCATTTCATGAAGGCGCAGACGCCGTTTCCGCAGGAAACCGCGCCGGCAGGCGCTGCCGTAGGCAGCTGGGGACGATGAGACCCGCCATGCAAACAGGGGGCGGGACGAGGACGGCGCCAAGACAGGTGGCCCGGGCATCACAAGGGCTGCAAGGACTGCAGCCATCCCGGGCAAGAGGCGCCTGCGGGCCACGCCAGGCGGCCCACGCGGGTCATTATAAAAACCGACCTGGTGCGGGCGCCATCAGGGATGACCCGCCAATGCGGCCGCGCAAGGGCGCGCGGAAAGGGGCCCTGCCGGCGCCGGCCTCAGCACTCCACGATGTTCACGGCCAGGCCGCCGCGCGAGGTTTCCTTGTACTTGGTCATCATGTCCGCGCCGGTTTCGCGCATGGTCTTGATGACCTGGTCCAGGCTCACGTGGTGCGTGCCGTCGCCGCGCAGCGCCATGCGCGCGGCGTTGATGGCCTTGACGGCGGCGAGCGCGTTGCGCTCGATGCAGGGGATCTGCACCAGGCCGCCCACGGGGTCGCAGGTCAGGCCCAGGTGGTGCTCCATGCCGATCTCGGCCGCGTTCTCCACCTGCGCGGGCGTGCCCCCCAGCACGGCGCACAGGCCGGCCGCGGCCATGGAGCAGGCCACGCCCACCTCGCCCTGGCAGCCGACCTCGGCGCCGGAGATGGAGGCGTTTTCCTTGTACAGGATGCCGATGGCCCCGGCCGTGAGCAGAAAGTCGATCACCCCGGCCTCGGTGGCGCCGGCGATGAAGCGCCAGTAGTAATGCAGCACCGCCGGCACGATGCCCGCTGCGCCGTTGGTGGGCGCGGTGACCACGCGGCCGCCGGCGGCGTTCTCCTCGTTCACCGCCAGGGCGAACAGGTTCACCCAGTCGATCACCTGCAGCGGGTCCTGCTGCAGATCGGGCGCGCTCTGCAGGGCCTGGTGCAGCGCGGGCGCGCGCCGGCGCACGCGAAAGCCC
This sequence comes from Diaphorobacter oryzae DSM 22780, assembly GCF_059568935.1. Taxonomy (NCBI): domain Bacteria; kingdom Pseudomonadati; phylum Pseudomonadota; class Betaproteobacteria; order Burkholderiales; family Comamonadaceae; genus Diaphorobacter; species Diaphorobacter oryzae. The sequence continues at coordinate 161,813 of NZ_JCANUL010000005.1, forward strand.
CCGGGCAGCTCGCCCCCCGTGGCGCAGCCGCGCGCCACGCAGTCCTGCATGGCGCGCCAGATGGCCAGCAGGCCGGTGTCGATCTCGGCGTCCGGGCGCCAGTGGCGCTCGTTCACCCGCATCACCTGGGCAATGCAGCCGCCCTGCCCCGCGGCCTGCGCCAGCAGCTGCGCGCCGCTGTGGAACGGCAGCGGCAGCACCTCGGTGCCGGGCGCGATGGCGGCCTGGCGCTGTGCGTCGGCGGCCGCCTCTTCGCTGACGATGAAGCCACCGCCGACCGAGTAGTACACCTGGGCGTCCAGCGCGGCGCCGGTGGCGTCGAAGGCCTCGAAGCGCATGCCATTGGCGTGCAGCGGCAGCGTCACGCCGGGCACCAGCAGCAGGTCGGCGGCCTCGTCAAAGGCGATCTCGGGGCCATCGGCCAACGGCAGCCGGCCCTGAGCGCAGATGCGCACCACCAGCGGCCCGATCAGTTCCACATCCACCGTGTCGGGCGCATGGCCGGCCAGGCCCAGCAGCACCGCCCGGTCGCTGGCATGGCCGCGCCCCGTGGCACCCAGCGAGCCATAAAGCGTGCTGCGCACGCGCACCACGCGCGGCAGATGGCCGTCGCGCGCCAGCCGCTGCACGAACAGGCGCGCGGCACGCATGGGCCCCACGGTATGCGAGCTGGACGGCCCGATGCCAATCTTGAACAGGTCGAAAACACTGACAGCCATGGTGCAACCCCTTTCGCCATCCCGTCGGTTACAGCGCGTCCAGCGGGCTCAGAATGCCCCGCCCACCCTTGTTAAGAACATGGGTGTAGATCATGGTCGTAGCCACATCGGCATGACCCAAAAGCTCTTGCACCGTGCGAATGTCGTACCCTGCTTGCAACAAATGCGTGGCAAACGAATGGCGTAGCACATGGGGCGACACCGGCTTGTCGATGGCTGCCATCCGCGCCGCCTCGCGCACGGCGCGCTGCACCGACTCGGGGTAGACATGGTGGCGCCGCTCCAGCAACTCGCCCGTGCGCGCATCCGGGCGCGGGTCCATGGAGCGCACCGGTGACGGGAACACCCACTGCCAGACCCAGCTTTGATCCGCCTGCGGATACTTGGCGGCCAGCGCATGCGGCAGGTACACGCGCCCCAGGCCGGCCTCCAGATCCTTGGCGTGCAGGGCGCGGGCCTTGTTCAACTGCGCCTGCAGCGGGGCCATCAGGTTTTCGGGCAGCACCGTCACGCGGTCCTTGTTGCCCTTGCCCTCGCGGATCACGATCTCGCGCCGCGCAAATTCCACATCCTTGACGCGCAGGCGCAGCGCTTCCATCAGCCGCATGCCCGTGCCGTACAGCAGTTGTGCAATCAGGCCCGTCGTGCCATCCATGTGCATGAGCAGTTGGCGCACCTCCGACGGCGTCAGCACCACCGGCAGCCGCCGAGGCCGCCGGGCCTGCACCACCTCATCAAGCCAGGGCAGCTCCATGCCCAGCACCTGCTTGTAAAGATAGAGAATTGCCGCCTTGGCCTGGTTCTGCGTGGAGGCCGACACCTGCCGCGCCACCGCCAGATGGCTCAAGAACGCCTCCACCTCGGCCGCGCCCATATCATGCGGATGGCGCTTGCCGTGGAACAGGATGAAACGCCGCGCCCAGTCCAGATACGCTTCTTCGGTGCGAATGCTGTAGTGCCGCGTACGCAAATGGGCACGCATGCGGTCGAGCAGCCTGGGCGGCTGGGTTAGCATTCCTGCGGATGCGTCTGGACAGCTTTCCATCCGCGAAATTTTAGGTTTGGCTAAATGGCGATGGGATGGCGTTTTCCAGTAGATGCGGCAAACGGTATTGCGCTATCCGACCTCTCTCCCTACGATGAGCGTCGTCTAATTCTAGTTAGCTTATTGAGGAGTACGCGCTCATGGCTGGGAAATTCTTGAGAAGAAATGCCATCGTGGATACGATAAAGAGCGAGGAAAGAACAAACTCAATACAAAAGCGCAAAGGAACTCGTTTTCACGTCCACGCAACGGTTTGCCAATGCCCCGATCCAAACTGTGGAGCGTGGCACACAATCATTCCAGAGCGCCCTCTTCCCACTGACGAACAAGCGATTGGTCTGCTCAAACAACATAAAAAGCAATCGAGCTAACCCGTCGGTCAAGCGGATCCGCCTTCGGCGGCCCGCTTACCTATCCCGTTAGCCATGAGCAATCGCCGCCTTCTCAACTTGTCGCCAAACCGACAAATCGAATTACTTCACCAATACCCTTGGCTCAGGGCAGTTCACATGGATGAACCCCGACCAGAGGTGAAAACCTTATCAATCTCAGTGTTCGACCACTGGTTATCGCGCGAAGACGCGTGCAGGCTTCTAGAAAATCCCCCCCCCCCGCGGAGCAGGCTCGGCGTGAGACACTAAATGCCAAGTTCTGCAAATTTCTTACAGAGGGTACTGCCGTACTTTCATTTGCTTTTCGTGGGAGAGCGGCAAATCGATTGGTATTTCGTGAGTTCACATCTCAAACTACTCTTTCAAAGTACTGCAGGCCCAATGGTGGGCGAACATTTGGGCATAGGCATTTCCATGTAGCGCTACCCGAATTGAATTGTGTGTTCTACGAAGGTTGGGACCATACACACCATTTTTTCTTTACTGATCAATCTGCCATGGGGCCTCTTCACAAGTGGGCTGAGCAAAGTGAGTTGTACCTTCTTCCTCATGGCTAACCCTTCGGTCAAGCAGGACCGTCTTCCGCCGTGCCGCCTCCAGCCGGCCCCTTACCTTCAGCGTTAGTCCCTTCATATTCCGCTTTATGCAGGCCGCCCTTTATCCCAGCGCTTCGCCCTTCACCAGCGTTTATCCGCTGGGGTTTGGTCGTGGCGCCTGGCTTCGCCTGTTCATTCAGCGCCAGTTTCAAGCCTTTTTGGCCGCTAGCGCTTGCCAGCCGGGCGCCAGCAGCTATCGTTTTGCAAGCGCTGCGCCGCTTCCGTGGCGCAGCGCTTTTTCGTGGGCCGCGCCTTTCTTCATCGCTGGGCGCTCCCTTCTGGCCTTCGGGTCTAACTCTGCAGTCAAGCGGACCCGCCTACGGCGGGCCGCTTACTTTGGCCGTTGGGTGTCTTTATGACTACCGTGGTTCTTTATGGCGGAACGGGCAAATACACCGGAGCCAGCGCGTTCGAGTGGCATAGCCCCGAAGTCGGAAGCGTGCACAAGTTCATCCTCTTCATGGCCCACATGGGAGACGAGACCCAGCACGAGGAAGCAGTCCGCGAACTGGAGAAGTTCGGGTTCACGGACTTGGAAGTCGGGCAAGGCAAACCAATCGCCGTTGAGGTCCTGAACGAACCTCAAATGCAGGTCTTTCAGAAGCACTACGAAGGCGCTCTCGCTGAGGGTTCGTCGATCGTCTGGTATCCGTAGCCAAGGATGAACCCACGTCGTGTTCACGAGCTTGTTCGCAAGCACTTTCCACCGATCGAGCATGCTGCACGAGAGTGGACACTGATTTCAGATGAAAAAGATGCTCGGTTAACTATGCTGTCTGCGCTTCTTTCTACATACATATCAGCGCATGAGGTCGTAATCGAGGTACATCGCAAACTCGGCACGTTCATTTCCGTTGCTGAGGCACCTTCTTTTATTGCCTCGCATATTGGACAAGGAGAAATCCGAATCGCAGACAGAGCATTTACAAGTTTTGTTGTAGTCGCCATCAATGGCGTTGCTACAGGCTGGCATGCTCTGGCTAACGATTCGTCGCTGCCGACCGCCTACGGCGGCAGCTGAACTCAGGTGTTAGGAATTATGGGTCGTACCTGTGATTGCACATTCAATCGGCAAGCACTGCTTTCCAGTGAGGTTGCTGTGTGCTTCTACTGCTTTAGCCAATTTCCGCCGAGCGATATCACAGATTGGTGCGATGGCGAAGATAAATTGCAGACCGCCATTTGCCCACACTGTTCCGTTGATGCAGTTGTTGGCTTTAATGGCCCCGTTGATATCGAGTGGCTCAGCGCGCGGCACAAGCAAGCGTTCGAATAATGCCATGAAGTCTTCGCCATCCGTATATGGACTCGCCCTGAACAGCAAGGAACTGACCGATTAGGTGCCTTGGGGTAGAGCACCTGCAGTCGTATATCCGGCATCTGCAGTGGGACCGTGTATGTCCCGTGCCGTCATGGAATCTGCGCCACCGCGTCGCCAATGGTGTGGCATGCGCGATGCAGCCCCGGCGGGCTGTTGCGGGACAAGATTGCTATCTTATTAATAGCTACTTGCGCTTGTTACAAAGGCCTTGAAGGCCATTTTTCCATGTATTCCCTGGCGTAACAGATGGGTCCACAGGGCTGGCGGCGCTCCGCGCTTGACGCCGCAATCCCTCTCTGCGCCCAACGGGCGCCGCCCCCGCTTTCAGCCCTTGAGCCCCAACCGCCTCGCCAGCTTGTGCAGGTTGCTGGCGTCCACGTCCAGCGCGCGGGCGGCCTGGGCCCAGTTGCCGGCGTGGGCGGCCAGGGCGGCCGTGACGGCCTGGCGCTGGCAGGCGTCCATGGCGTCGCGCAGCGTGCCGGCGGGGCCGGCCGCGGGTGCCACCACGGCGGGGGCGGCGGGCGCGGCGCTGCCCTCGGCGGCCGGTGTGTCCAGCGCGTCCAGGTCCAGCAGGCCGGCGCCCAGCGTGACGATTTCGTTGCGGTCCACGCCGCGGCTCAGGGCCTTGAGGGCGGCGCGGCTGATGACGTGCTCCAGCTCGCGCACGTTGCCGGGCCAGCGGTAGCGGCGCAGCGCGGCCTGGGCGTCGGGCGACAGGCGCAGGCTGCGCAGGCCCAGGCGGGCGCGGTTGAGTTCCAGAAAGCGCCCGGCCAGCACCAGCACGTCGCTGCCGCGCTCGCGCAGCGGCGGGATGGGCACGGGGTAGACCGACAGGCGGTGGTACAGGTCGGCGCGAAAGGCCCCGCTGACGACCTGCTCGCGCAGGTTGCGGTTGGTGGCGGCGATCACGCGGACATGAACGCGGCGCGGGCGGTCGGCGCCCAGGCGCTGGATCTCGCCGTTTTGCAGCGTGCGCAGCAGCTTGGCCTGCACGGACAGGGGCAGCTCGCCCACTTCGTCCAGGAACAGGGTGCCGCCCTCGGCGGCCTCGAAGCGGCCGGGCCGGTCGCTGACGGCGCCCGAGAAGGCGCCGCGCACATGGCCGAAGAGTTCGCTCTCGGCCAGCGATTCGGGCAGGGCCGCACAGTTGACGTGCACCAGGGGCTTGGAGCGCCGGGGCGACTGGTGGTGCAGCAGGCGCGCGAACAGCTCCTTGCCCACGCCGGTTTCGCCCAGCAGCAGCACGGGCAGCTCGGACGCTGCGACCACGCCCAGCTCGTGCAGCAGGCGCTGCAGGGCGGGGCTTTCGCCCACGATCTCCAGCTCGCCGGCGCCGCCGCGCTCGCGCGGGGCCAGGGCGGAGTCGCCCTCCACCGGGCCCGTGGCGGCCATGCGCAGCGTGCGCAGCTCCTGCTCCAGCCGGGCCACGCGCACCACGGCCTCGACCAGGGGCAGGCATTGCGCCAGCCGCTGGCGCGCCGCCGGGCCGAAGGTGCCGGTGGCCAGCGCATCCAGCGTGAGCACGCCCCAGGGCCGGCTGTCCACGTGCAGGGCCACGCCCATGCAGTCGTGCACGGGCAGGGGCTCGCCCACCAGGGTGTCGAGCAGGCCGTCGTAGGGGTCGGGCAGCTGGCTGTCGTGCTCGAAGCAGGTCACCTCGCGCCGCGCCAGGATGGCCGCCAGCCGCGGGTGCTGGCCCACGGCAAAGCGCCGGCCCAGCGCGTCGCCCACCAGGCCGGTCACGGCCACGGGGCGCAGGCGCTCTTCCTCCAGCCGCAGCAGGGCCACGGCGCCGCAGCCGAACTGGGTGCGCAGCAGGTCCACCAGGCGCTGCAGCCGCACGGCCTGGGGCAGTTCGCTGCCCAGGTCGACGCACAGGGCCAGCGCGGCGGGCGAGGGCGGCAGGGGCGCGGCATCGCTCATGGTCATAAAAACCCTTTAAAGGTATTTTTCACCCAAATTCAATGCGGTTGATTGTACCCAGCATGGTGTAAACCCTTGATTTGCAACGCCGCCGGTGCTGGCCCGCGGATTGCGAAAGAGCAGGCATCTCTTTACCGCGACCTGTATCGACCATGCATCGCCACAACCGCCCCCCTTCGGTGCACCGGGCCCGGCCCGGCCAGCCCCCTGCACCGCCGCACCGCCTGACAAACACAACGATGGAGGCCCGCCATGGGTAAGTACGCCAAGTATTGGTACACGCTGATCGGCGTGTTGATCGTCACCTTCAGCCTGCTGGGCTATTACGGCGCGGAGGTGTACCGCACGGCCCCGCCGATTCCGGGGCAGGTGCTGGTGCAGGGCAGCGACAAGCCGCTCTACACCAAGGACGGCATTCTGGACGGCCAGACCGCCTGGCAGTCGGTGGGCGGCATGCAGCTGGGCTCCATCCTGGGCCACGGCGCCTACCAGGCACCCGACTGGACGGCCGACTGGCTGCACCGCGAGCTGACGGCCTGGCTGGAGCTGGCGGCGCAGAAGGACCACGGCAAGGCCTTTGCCGACCTGGACGTGGGCCAGCAGGCCGTGCTGCGCGACCGGCTCAAAACCGAGTACCGCACCAACACCTACGACGCGGCCCAGGACCGGATGGTCATCTCGCCGCTGCGCGCCGAGGCCATCGCGCTGACGGCGCAGCACTACGACCAGCTGTTCGGCAACGCCCCCGCGCTGCAAAAGACGCGCGAGAGCTACGCCATGAAGGAGAACACCCTGCCCAGCGCCGAGCGGCGCGCGCAGATGGCGGGCTTCTTCTTCTGGACCGCCTGGGCCGCCTCGACCGAGCGCCCCGCTGACAACGGCGGCACCGGCGCCACCTACACCAACAACTGGCCGCACGAGCCGCTGATCGGCAACGTGCCCACGGGCGAGAACCTGGTGTGGTCGATCATGAGCGTGGTGGTGATGATGGCCGGCGTGGGCTTTCTCGTGTGGGGCTGGGCCTTCCTGCGCAAGCATGACGAGGCAGACCCCACCCCGCCCGCGCACGACCCTCTGAGCCGCGTGGCGCTCACCCCGTCGCAGCGCGCGCTGGGCAAGTACCTGTTCCTGGTGGTGGCGCTGTTCACGGCACAGATCTTCCTGGGCGGCATCACCGCGCACTACACGGTGGAGGGCCAGCAGTTCTACGGCGTCAACCTCTCGCAGTGGCTGCCCTATTCGCTGGTGCGCACCTGGCACCTGCAGGCGGCCCTGTTCTGGATCGCCACGGGCTTCCTGGCGGCCGGCCTGTTCCTGGCGCCGGTGATCAACGGCGGCAAGGACCCCAAGTTCCAGAAGCTGGGCGTGGACGTGCTGTTCTGGGCGCTGGTGGTGGTCTGCGTGGGCTCGTTCATCGGCAACTACTTCGCCATCGCCCAGATCATGCCGCCCGAGTGGAGCTTCTGGCTGGGCCACCAGGGCTACGAGTACGTGGATCTGGGCCGCCTGTGGCAGATCCTCAAGTTCGGCGGCATCGCCTTCTGGCTGGTGCTGATGGCGCGCGCCATCTTCCCCGCCCTGCTGGCCCCCAACGGCCAGGACAAGAACCTGCTGGCGCTGCTGACCTGCTCGGTGGTGTGCATCGGCCTGTTCTACGGCACCGGCCTGTTCTACGGCGAGCGCACCCACATCTCGGTGATGGAGTACTGGCGCTGGTGGGTGGTGCACCTGTGGGTGGAGGGCTTCTTCGAGGTCTTCGCCACCACGGCGCTGGCCTTCATCTTCTCCACGCTGGGCCTGGTGTCCTACCGCATGGCCACGGCCGCCAGCCTGGCCTCGGCCTCGCTGTTCATGCTGGGCGGCGTACCCGGCACCTTCCACCACCTGTACTTCTCGGGCACGACCACGCCGGTGATGGCCGTGGGCGCCTCGTTCAGCGCGCTGGAAGTGGTGCCGCTGGTGGTGCTGGGCCATGAGGCCTGGGAACACTGGCGCCTGCAGCACAAGGCCGCCTGGATGAAGAACCTGAGGTGGCCGCTGATGTGTTTCGTGGCCGTGGCCTTCTGGAACATGCTGGGCGCCGGGGTGTTCGGCTTCATGATCAACCCGCCGATCTCGCTGTACTACATCCAGGGCCTGAACACCACGCCGGTGCATGCCCACGCCGCGCTGTTCGGGGTGTATGGCTTCCTGGCCCTGGGCTTCACGCTGCTGGTGCTGCGCTACGTGCGTCCGCAGATGCAGTTCAACGAACGCCTGATGAAGACGGGCTTCTGGTGGCTCAACGCCGGCCTGGTGCTGATGATCGCCACCAGCCTGTTGCCCATCGGCCTGTTCCAGTTCCACGCCAGCGTGACCCACGGCCTGTGGTACGCCCGCAGCGAGGAGTTCCTGCAGCAGCCCTTCCTGGAGACCCTGCGCTGGGTGCGCACCTTCGGCGACCTGGTGTTCATCACCGGCGGCCTGTGCGTGACCTGGCAGGTGGTGAGCGGCGTGCTGTTCAGCCCCCAGGCACCGGCCGCCCCGCGCGCCGGAGCCCTGGCGGGAGCAAACCGCTGACGGCCCGCGCATGGCGCGCCGCACGGTGCGCCATGCGTCGCCCCCTCAACCTCTCTTCGCCAGTACCCGCCATGAACATCGACCGTTTCAAGCATGAGCACCAGGACATCCTGGCCCAGATCGACGCGCTGCGCCGGCTGACCCATGGCGGTGTGGAGCGCAACGCCGCCGCGATTGCGCGCGGCATCGTGGCCATCAGCTCCACCATCAAGCTGCACCTGGCCGTCGAGGACCGCCTGCTCTACCCCGCGCTGCGCAACGGCGCCGACCCGGAGCTGGCGCGCCTGGGCGAGCAGTTCCAGCGCGAGATGGGCGCCATCGCCACGGCCTACATGGACTTCGCCCGGCGCTGGAACACGGCCGACCGGGTGGGCGCCGACGCCGAGGGCTTTCGCACCGACGCCAACACCGTGCTGCGCCGCGTGTACGAGCGCATGCAGCGCGAGAACCGCGACTTCTATCCCCGCATCGAGGCCGAGGAGGCGCTGGCCCTGCATTGAAATATTGCTATAATTTTTATAGCTACTAGCGCTTACCCACAAAGCGCTGGAGCCCTGAATCATTTCCATCGGCAAGGCCTTAGGGGCACCTTGCTTTTCAGCCGGCCTCGCGCCGGCTTTTTTTTGACCCGCGCCGGCGCGGAGGGCGCCGCCGGAGTGACGTAACGATTTTGTACATTCCCCCCTGGCCAACGTGTTCGCCGCCGCGGCCACCCGCACCCAACCGCCATTGACCTCACGCCATGATGCATCCCACCCACCGCCGGGAGTTTCGCGAGTCCGCCTACTGGCTTGTGGGCCTGCTGGCCGGCCTGTGGCTGATGCAGACCTTTCCCGCCCCGGACGCCGCGCGCGGCCTGGCGGGCTATCCACCGCTGCACACCATCATGGAAATGCTGGCCATCGCCATGGCGGCCATGGTGTTCAGCATTGCCTGGGCCACGCAGAAGTACCAGCCCAACGGGCGGGCCCTGGTCCTGGGGCTGGGCCTGCTGGGCGTGGCCCTGCTGGACATGACCCACAGCCTGTCCTACGCCGGGATGCCGGACTTCGTCACGCCCAGCGGGCCGGAGAAGGCCATCAACTTCTGGCTCGGCGCCCGGCTGCTGGCGGCCCTGGCCCTGCTGTGGGCCGCCTTCTGGCCCCAGCGCTGGAACACCTGGCTGGGCCGGCGCTCGCGCTACGGCGGGCTGCTGTGCGTGCTGCTGGTGGTGGGGGCGATGCATTACGTGTTTCTCGTGCACCCGGACTGGGTGCCCCGCACCTTCATTGCCGGCCAGGGGCTCACGGAGTTCAAGGTCTCCTTCGAGTACGGCCTGTGCATGCTCTATGTGCTGGCCGGCCTGGGCTTTCTCACCCATCTGCGCCAGGACCGCGAGTTCGGCCTGGTGCGCCTGGCGCTGGCGTCGTTCACCATGGCCATGAGCGAGTTCTGCTTCACGCTCTACGCCAATGTCACCGACGTGTACAACGTCGCCGGCCATGTTTACAAGGTCATCGCCTACGGCTTCCTGTACCGCGGGCTGTTCGTGGAGACCGTGCACACGCCCTACCTGCGCCTGCAGGCCTCCGAGGCCCGCCAGCGCACCACGCTGGACATGCTGCCCGACCTGCTGTTCGAGGTGAACCGCCAGGGCGTGCACCTGGCGATCCACACCCATGAATCCGCCAAGCTGGTGGTGCCGGCCCATGAGATGCTGGGCAAGCGGATGGACGAGATCATGCCCCCCGAGGCCTCGGCCCGCTGCTTCGAGGCCCTGGCCGAGGCCGAGCGCGACGGCGCGGCCCGCGGCCAGCGCATCAGCCTGATGCTGCCCTCGGGCGAGCACCATTTCGAGCTGGCGGTGAGCCGCAAGCCCGCCACCAAGGGCGGCGAGGACACCTACCTGGTGCTGTCGCGCGACATCACCGCCACGGTGCACAACGAGCAGCGCGCCCAGTTCGAGTCCCGCCTGAACACCGCCCTGCTGGACCTGCAGCAACACGACGGCCATGAGCTGGAGGCCGACTTCCTGCGCCGCGGCGTGAAGCATGCCGAGCAGCTCACCGGCAGCACCGTGGCGGTGCTGCACTTCGTGAACGACGAGCAGAGCAGCGCCAAGGTGGCGGTCTGCTCGGCACGCACCCTGCGCGGCGGCGAGGCGGCGGGCCAGGCCGGCCTGTGGACGCAGGCACTGCACGAGCGCCGCCCCGTGGTCCTGAACCAGGGCGCCGCGGCGCTGCACACGGCCGAGCCGGCCACCCTGCACCGCCTGGTCAGCCTGCCCGTGATGGAAGGCGGCAGGGTGCGGATGCTGCTGGGCGTGGGCAACAAGGCCCAGGACTACAGCGAGCAGGACGTGCAGGCGCTGCAGGTGCTGGCCGACGCCGTCTGGAAGCACACGCGCCAGCGCCGGCAGGAGGCCATGATCCACCGGCTGTCCGAGGCTCTGGACCAGAGCCCCTACCCGGTGATCATCACCGACATCGACGCCAGCATGCTGTACGTCAACAAGGCGTTCACCGAGGTCAGCGGCTACAGCGCGCCGGAAGTGCTGGGGCGCAACCCCCGGGTGCTGCAGTCGGGTCTGACGCCGCGCGCAGTCTACGAGGAGATGTGGAGCCGTCTGCCCCAGGGCCTGCCCTGGCAGGGCGAACTGATCAACCGCCGCAAGAACGGCCAGATCTACACCGAGAAGGCCTCGCTCTACCCCATCCGCGACGTCTTCGGCGAGGTGACGCACTACGTCGCCCACAAGGAGGACATCACCCTGCGCCGCGAGGCCGAGGAGCGCATCCGCGCCCTGTCCAACTTCGACACCCTGACGGGCCTGTTCAACAAGAAGGCGTTCGACGAGCAGCTGGCCCTGGCCATCGGCCAGGCCGACGCGGACCACGGGCGGCTCTCCCTGCTGTGGTTCGACCTGGACAACTTCAAGATGATCAACGAGACGCTGGGCCACGCGGCGGGCGACGAGCTGCTGGTGGAAATGGCCAACCGCCTGCGCGCCAGCCTGGGCCCGCAGGCCGGCCTGGCGCGCTATTCCGGGGACGCCTTCGTGGCCATCGTGCCCCGGGCCGACCAGGCCGCCGTCGCGCTCATGGCCCGCGACGCCCTGACGCTGCTGCAGACCACCCTGACCGTGCAAGGCCATCCGGTGTCGCTCAGCGCATCGGCGGGCGTCGCGGTCTATCCGGACGACGCGCAGACCGCCAGCGCCCTGGCCTCGGCGGCGGAGATCGCCATGTACCGCGTCAAGCAGGACGGGCGCAACGGCCTGCGCTTCTTCGCCCCGGAGATGCAGGCCCACACGCAGCGCTCGCTGGAGCTGGCCGCGGGCCTCAAGGACGCGGCGCACAACGGCGAGCTGTTCCTGGTCTACCAGCCGCAGCGCGCGCTGCCCACCGGCGCGCTGGTGGGCGCCGAGGCGCTGCTGCGCTGGCGCCACCCGCGGTGGGGGCTGGTGTCGCCGGCCGAGTTCATTCCCATCGCCGAGCAAAGCGGGGCCATCGGGGCCATCGACTTCTGGGTGGTGGAGCAGGCCGCCAAGCAGCTGCGCCTGTGGGACGCGGCCGGCCTCCCGCCGCTGGTGGTGGCGGTCAACGTCTCGGCGGCGCAGTTCGCCCGGCCCCGGCTGGTCGAGGAGCTGCTGCAGATCCTGCGGCGGGTGGACGTGCCGCCCCGCCGCATCGAGGTGGAGCTGACCGAGGCCGTGGCCCTGAAGAACCCCGCGCTGGCCGAGGCCACCATCCGGCGCCTGCACGCCGAGGGCTTCCGCGTGGCGCTGGACGACTTCGGCACCGGCTATTCCTCCATGAGCTACCTCAAGCGCTATGCGATCGACAAGCTGAAGATCGACCAGTCCTTCGTGCGGGAGCTGGCGGACCAGGCCAGCGACCAGGCCATCGTGACGGCCATCATCAAGATGGCGCACAGCCTGCGCATGACCACCATCGCCGAGGGCGTGGAAACGCCGGAGCAGGCGGCCCTGCTGCAGGCCTTCGGCTGCGACGAGATGCAGGGCTACTGGTACAGCCGGCCGCTGGAGCCCGAGGCCTTCGAGGCGTTTGCGCTGCGCAACGCGGCGCAGGAATGCCCGACCTGACGCGGCCCGCCGCCCCGCCGGCAGGGCGGGCCGCGGCGCAGGATTGATGCTATTGTTTCAATAGCTACTGACGCTTACCCATCAAACGCAAAGGCCCTAAAACACTCCAAACTTCTCAGGCACGGGGCGGCGCCCGGCGCAAACGCCCCGGTTTGTGCCGCATCAAACTACCTATAGTGTTTGATGAGTATGGTGAACACTATATGTAGTGTTTTGAGGGCCACCATGACGCCACCATCCTCCCCCATTGCCACCCTGCCGCGCGAGGTGATCCAGCGCGACGGCGCACGCGCCGCGTTCGACGCCCAGCGCATCCGTTCGGCCATCGCGCGCGCCGGCGGCGCCACGGGCGAGTTCGGCGAGGACGAGGCGCAGCTGCTCGCCGCCCAGGCCACCAAGGTGCTGGTGCACCGCTTTCGCGGCGAGGCGCCGGCCATCGAGCAGATCCAGGACGTGGTGGAGCAGACCCTGATCGCCGCCAACCACCTGGCCACGGCCCGCGCCTACATGGCCTACCGCCAGCGCCATGCCACGTTGCGCGCCGACCGGCAGACGCTGGTGGATGTGGAAAGCTCCATCAACGAATACCTGACGCGCGCCGACTGGCGCGTGAACGCCAACGCCAACCAGGGCTATTCGCTGGGCGGGCTGATCCTGAACGTGGCGGGCAAGGTCACGGCCAACTACTGGCTGTCGCATGTCTACACGCCCGCAATCGGCGAGGCGCACCGCCATGGCGACATGCACATCCACGACCTGGACATGCTCAGCGGCTACTGCGCGGGCTGGTCGCTGCGCACGCTCTTGCACGAGGGGCTGAACGGCGTGCCCGGCAAGGTGGAGGCCGGGCCGCCCCGGCACATGAGTTCGGCCGTGGGGCAGATCGTGAACTTTCTGGGCACGCTGCAGAACGAATGGGCCGGCGCGCAGGCGTTCTCGTCGTTCGACACCTACATGGCGCCCTTCGTGCGCCAGGACGGCATGGACTACGCGCAGGTGCGCCAATGCATCCAGGAACTGGTCTACAACCTCAACGTGCCGTCGCGCTGGGGCACGCAGACGCCGTTCACCAACCTCACCTTCGACTGGACCTGCCCCGAGGACCTGCGCGAGCAGGTGCCGGTGATCGGCGGCGTGGAGATGCCGTTTGCCTATGGCGAGCTGCAGGCCGAGATGGACCTGATCAACCGCGCCTACATCGACGTGATGACCACGGGCGACGCCAAGGGCCGGGTGTTCACCTTCCCCATCCCCACGTACAACATCACCCGCGACTTCCCCTGGGAGAGCGAGAACGCGCAACTGCTGTTCGAGATGACGGCCAAGTACGGCCTGCCCTACTTTCAGAACTTCATCAACTCCGAGCTGGAGCCGAACATGGTGCGCTCCATGTGCTGCCGCCTGCAGCTCGACCTGCGCGAACTGCTCAAGCGCGGCAACGGCCTGTTCGGCAGCGCCGAGCAGACCGGCAGCCTGGGCGTGGTCACCATCAACTGCGCGCGCCTGGGCTACCTGCATGCGGGCGACGAGGCGGGGCTGCTCAAAGCACTCGACCGCCTGCTCGAACTCGGCAAGCAAAGCCTGGAGACCAAGCGCAAGCTGATTCAGCGCCTCATGGACCAGGGCCTGTTCCCCTACACCAAGCGCTACCTGGGCACGCTGCGCAACCACTTCTCCACGCTGGGCGTGAACGGCATCAACGAGATGGTGCGCAACTTCACGCAGGACGCGCACGACATCACCAGCGACTGGGGCCACCAGTTCGCCCTGCGCCTGCTGGACCATGTGCGCGAGCGCATGACGGCCTTCCAGGAGGAAACCGGCCACCTCTACAACCTGGAGGCCACGCCCGCCGAAGGCACGACCTACCGCTTCGCCAAGGAAGACCGGAAGCGCTGGCCCGCCATCCTGCAGGCGGGCACCGAGCAGCAGCCGTACTACACCAACTCGTCGCAGCTGCCCGTGGGCTTCACCGACGACCCGTTCGAGGCGCTGCAGCGCCAGGAGCAGCTGCAGGGCAAATACACCGGCGGCACCGTGCTGCACCTGTACATGGGCGAGCGCATCAGCAGCAGCGCGGCCTGCCGCGACCTGGTGCGGCGCGCGCTGACCCACTTTCGCCTACCCTACATCACCGTCACGCCCACGTTTTCCATCTGCCCCACGCATGGCTATCTGGCGGGCGAGCACCCGTTCTGCCCGCGCTGCGACGAGGAACGCCTGGCCGCCAAGCGCGCGCCTTGCGGCTTGAAGCCAAATCAGCCGCCAGCGCTTGATGGATAAGCGCAACAAGCTATCAAAACAGAAGCATTTCAACCCCAAAGGAGTTCACCATGAGCCATTTCTCCACCACCGAACAAACCGCCCTGGCCGCCGTCCAGCTCACCGACGCCGAGCGCCAGCCCTGCGAGGTCTGGACCCGCGTCATGGGCTACCACCGCCCCGTGGCCAGCTTCAACACCGGCAAGCAGGGCGAGCACCACGAGCGCCAGTTCTTCGCCGAGCCCGCACGTGGCTGCAGCTACCACTGCTGAGGCCCTGCCGGCAACCAGGCTGCGCGTGGGCGGCCTGACGCCGCTCACCACCATCGACTTTCCCGGCAAACTGGCCGCCGTGGTGTTCTGCCAGGGCTGCCCCTGGCGCTGCGGCTACTGCCACAACACCGCACTGCTTGACGCCGGTGCGCCCACAGCCCACACCTGGGCCGACGTGGAACGCCTGCTGCATGCGCGGCGCGGCCTGCTGGACGGCGTGGTGTTCTCGGGCGGCGAGCCCACGCTGCAGGCCGCCCTGCCCGACGCCCTGGCGCGCGTGCGCGCCATGGGCTTTGCCACCGGCCTGCACACCGCGGGCATGTACCCCGAGCGCCTGCAGGCGGCGCTGCCGCTGCTCGACTGGGTGGGGCTGGACATCAAGGCGCTGCCCACGGGCTATGACGCCCTCACGGGCGTGCCGGGCGGCGGGGCGAAGGCCTGGGAGTCGCTGCGGCTGGCGCTGGCCGCCGGGGTGGCGCTGGAATGCCGCACCACTTGGCATGCCGGCCTGTTCGGCCCGGACGAGCTCCAGGCCCTGGGCCACGCACTGGCCCGGGCGGGCGTGCGCCAATGGGTGCTGCAGGAATGCCGGTCCGCCGGCGCGGTGCCCTGGCGCGACATGCCGCCCCGCGGGCCATGGCCCCTGGCCACCACGCTGCGCGCGGCCTGACGGCCTGCGCGCGGCGGCGGGTTCGGCTTACTGCGGCAGGCCGAACTGAGAGACCTGCTCCATGTGCAGGCGCAGGACGGCCGCGTCGCCAGTGCCGGCCTCGGCCTCCTTGTAGAACAGGCCCGTGCCCACGCCCTTGGGCGTGGTGAGGCGGCGCACCTGCAGCATCTGCTGAGCGCTGTTGGCCGAGGCCTGCGAATAGCCCTCGCCCTCGTTCACGCTATAGCCCAGCACATAGACGCGCAGCAGCTGTCCGCCGGTGGTGGTCTTGACGCACAGCACGTTGCCGGCCAGATTGCCGCGCAGCTGGTGCTCGCAGCCAAAGGTCTCGCTGGCGTTGGCCATCATGCCATTGCCGTTGCTGGTGGCGCCCAGGTTGCGGGTGAGCTCCACCAGATCGGACTGCAGGCCCTCGGAGCCGATGGAGTTCATGGTCCAGAAGCCGCGCAGGCTTTCGGGGACGGCGCCGTAGCCGAAGTTGAAGCGCGCGATCGCCACCTCGCCCTCGTTGGGAAACTGGATGAAGCCCGTGGTGCCCGAGGTGAAGCGAATGTTCACCTGGCCCGGGCTGCCCGCCGGGGTGCCGGAGCGGTCACCGCTGCCGAAGTAACGGCCGCCGGCGTACTGGTTCAGGGCCGCGCTCACCTTGTTGTCCACCACCTCGCCGACCGCCAGGTAGAACGTCGGCTGGCCGCTGCTTTCGTACGCATACATCTGCATGACCATGGTGGCGTTCTGCACGTCAATGCCGAAACCCCGGCCCGGCTTGCCATTGAGCTCCGAGGCCACGACCCAGGTGCCCGACTGCGGGGCGAAGGCCTGGGCCAGACCGGCGCCCAGCAATGCGGCCACGGTGATTATTTTCTTGAACATCCGCTTCTTCTCCTTGAAAACCTCCCAGCGAGGCCCGCCGGTTATAGCCGATGTGTCAATTTGTTTTCAACCGTGCGCCGACCGCATGTGTGCGTCAGATCGCGCCAGCGTATTCGCCGCGCGCCGGGTAGTCGTTCTGGATCATGAAGTCGAGGGCCTGGACCATCCCGGCAAAGCTGGGGCGCACGAACGGCATGGACTGCACGGACAGGTAGTAGAGCGAGTTGTCGGGCCGGACCAGAAAGACGCCGGGTTCGGCGAACAGGGCCGGCTCCTCGATGCCGATGGAGGTCTTGCCACGGCCGGCCGAGAGGTAGAGCCCCCATTGGCGCGCGGTCTCCAGCGGCAGCCCGTATCCGATGCGCAGCTTGGCGGCATCGATCTTCTCGGCCATGGCCTGCGCCCTCTCCTGGGTGTCCGTGCTCAGGGCGATGGTGGTTACGCCGCGCTCCGCGAACGCGGGGGTGAACCGCTCCAGCTCCTTCAGGGAGGTGGCGCAGATCGGGCAATGCAGGCCGCGGTAGACGCTGATCAGCGTGAGCCGCTGCGGGCGTTCGTCCGCCAGGCGGAATGGCACTCCGGCCAGGGTGGGGACTTCCAGGGCCGGGACTTGCTGGCGTGGCATGGGCATGGTCTTGTTCCTTCGGTGATGGCGCGACTTGCGCGGTGAGGCTGCAATGTTCCACACTTCAGGTCATGGAAAATTCGGAAAAAATGCCCGAGAGTTCGCACCCCCGCAAGCTGGACCGTCTGGCGGCGTTCCTGGCGTCCTTCCCGCTGCGCGCAGCGGTCGTGGCGCCCGAGCAGGCGGAGGCAAGGCCCAGCCTGTGGCTGTACGCCGGTCCCGGAGAGGGCGAGCGCATCGTTTTGCGCATGGCCCCGGCGCAGCCGCCGGCCCCCCGTCCGCGCGCCGTGGTGGCCATCGCCTTCGACAACGCCGCAAACCCGCTGATGGCGGCGATTCCCGGGGAGGTGGCGGTGCTGCTCCAGGACGCGCCCGCGCTGCGCGCCACCGCGCAGGCCTTTCTGTCGGAGGTGGAGGACAACCGCTGCGGCCGGGTGGCGGCGCTGGACCGGCTGGCCGAGGTCATGGTGCTGATGATGCTGCGCCAGGTCATCGAAGCGGGGGAACGCCAGCCCGGCCTGTTTGCGGCGCTGGCCCATCCCCAGCTGCACCGCGCCCTGGTGTCCATGCACGACCATCCCGCGCGGGCGTGGACCGTGGAGCGGCTGGCGGACAGCGCGGCGATGTCGCGCACCCAGTTCATGACCACCTTCCGCCGGGTGGTGGGCACCACGCCCATGGGCTATCTGTCCGCCTGGCGCCTGACGCTCGCGTGCAAGCACCTGCAGGCCGGCCATTCGGTGAAGACGGTTGCGCGCAGGGTCGGGTTCAGCAGCGCGGAAGGGTTCTCGCGCGCCTTTGCGCGTGCCTACGGGCGTGCCCCCGGGGCGCTGAAGGCCAGGCCGGACAGTGCGGTGGGCGCCTGAGCGCGGCGCGGGTGGGCCTGCGCGCGCGCCATGCGCGCACTCACGGCGCGCACACCCGCAGCACCTCGGCGCCGTAGGCCTCCAGCTTCTTGGCCCCCATGCCGCTGATGCCCTGCAGGTCGTCCAGCGTGGCCGGGGCGCGCTCGGCGATGGCGGCCAGGGTCGCGTCGTGGAAGATCACGTAGGCCGGCAGGTTGTGCTCGCGCGCCACCTCGGCGCGCCAGGCCTTGAGGTTGATGAAGCGCACCTGCGCGTCCTGCCCCAGGTTGGCGGCGGCGATCGACGCGGTGCCCGCGCGCCGCGACTTCCGGGGCCCGGCGGCGGCCGTGGCCTCGCGCAGCTGCACGGACTGCTCGCCGCGCAGCACGGGGCGCGAGCCTTCGGTCAGCACCA
The DNA here is from genome assembly GCF_059568935.1 of Diaphorobacter oryzae DSM 22780. Lineage (NCBI taxonomy): Bacteria > Pseudomonadati > Pseudomonadota > Betaproteobacteria > Burkholderiales > Comamonadaceae > Diaphorobacter > Diaphorobacter oryzae. Next base: position 180,413 of record NZ_JCANUL010000005.1, read on the forward strand.
GCGTGTCGAAGCTGTGGCCGCTCTCCAGCAGCACCTTGTGCAGGCCCACGGCGCCGGTGGCGAGCAGCTGGCGCAGCACGCCGCGCAGCTGCGCCTCGGAATACTCGTGGCCCACGCCGAAGGTGGAGAGCTTCTCGTGGCCGAACTGCTTGACCTTGTCCGTGTCCTTGCCGCGCACGATGTCCATGATGTGCCCGGTGCCGAAGCTGATGCCGCTGGACTGGTGCACGCGGTAGATGGTGGACAGCAGCTTGCGCGCGGCGTCCGTGCCGTCCCACACCGCCGGGGGGTTCAGGCAGTTGTCGCAGTTGCCGCAGGGCTCGGAGGATTCGCCGAAGTACGCCAGCAGCCGCACGCGGCGGCAGTCGGTGGCCTCGGCCAGGGCCAGCAGCGCGTCGAGCTTGCCGCGCAGCACGGCCTTGAATTCCTCGGCCGCCTCGCCCTCGTCGATCATGCGGCGCTGGTTCACCACGTCCTGCAGGCCGTAGGCCATCCAGGCGTCGGCGGGCAGGCCGTCGCGGCCGGCGCGGCCCGTCTCCTGGTAGTAGCCCTCGATGTTCTTGGGCATGTCCACATGGGCGACAAAGCGCACGTCGGGCTTGTCGATGCCCATGCCGAAGGCGATGGTGGCCACCATGACGATGCCGTCCTCGCGCAGGAAGCGGTCCTGGTGCGCCTGGCGCATGTCCGCCGGCAGGCCCGCGTGGTAGGGCAGCGCGTTGATGCCGCCGTCCTGCAGCGCCTGGGCCATTTCCTCGACGCGCTTGCGCGACTGGCAATAAACCACGCCGGCGTCGCCCAGGTGCTCGCGGTCGATGAAGCGCATGAGCTGCGCCAGCGGCTCCTTCTTCTCCTCGATGCGGTAGCGGATGTTGGGCCGGTCGAAGCTGCTGACGAACTGCCGCGCCTCCTGCAGCCGCAGCCCTTCCACGATGTCGGCGCGCGTGAGCGCGTCGGCCGTGGCCGTGAGGGCGATGCGCGGCACGCTGGCGTAGCGCTCGTGCAGAATGGACAGCTGCCGGTACTCGGGGCGGAAGTCGTGGCCCCACTGGCTCACGCAGTGCGCCTCGTCGATGGCGAACAGGCCCAGCTGGCCGCGCGCGTACAGGTCGTCCAGCAGGCCCAGGAAGCGCTCGGTGGTCACGCGCTCGGGCGCGGCGTACAGCAGCGTGATCTCGCCGCGCGCCAGGCGCCGCTCCACGTCCAGCGTCTGCTGCCAGTCCAGCGTGGAGTTGAGGAAGGCCGCATCCACCCCCGCCTCGTGCAGCGCACCCACCTGGTCGTGCATCAGCGCGATCAGCGGCGACACCACCACGGTGACGCCCTGCCCCGCATCGCGCCGCACGATGGCCGGCACCTGGTAGCACAGGCTCTTGCCGCCGCCCGTGGGCATGAGCACGAGCGCGTCTCCGCCGCCGATCACATGGTCGATGATGGCCTGCTGCGGGCCACGGAACTGCTCGTAGCCGAAGACGTCGTGCAGGACGAAATGCGCGGGGGACAAACCGGGATACTCTCTTTTCGATAGCTGTCAGCGCTTACCAGATAAGCGCCAATGGCATTTTTGGCATATATCGCGCCGCCACCCATGCCTGCGGGCCGCGGCGCAAAGCCCGCTATTGTGCGCCCGCCCCGCGGACAGCGCCGGCTTCCTACAATCGCGCCATGACCCTGCCCCACTACACCCGCGCCCAGCAACTGCCCGCCATCCTGGAACAGCGCATCGCCATCCTCGACGGCGCCATGGGCACCATGATCCAGCGCTTCAAGCTGACCGAGGCGCAGTACCGGGGCGAGCGCTTCAAGGACTTTGCGCGCGACGTGAAGGGCAACAACGAGCTGCTGAGCCTGACGCAGCCCGACGTGATCCGCGACATCCACGAGGGCTACCTCGCCGCCGGCGCCGACCTGATCGAGACCAACACCTTCGGCGCCACCACCATCGCGCAGGACGACTACGGCATGGCCGACCTTGCCTACGAGATGAACCTGGAGAGCGCCAAGCTCGCGCGCGCCGCCTGCGACAAGTTCTCCACGCCGGACAAGCCGCGCTTCGTCGCCGGCGCCCTGGGCCCCACGCCCAAGACCGCCAGCATCAGCCCCGACGTGAACGACCCCGGCGCGCGCAACATCAACTTCGAGCAGCTGCGCGCCGCCTACCTGGAGCAGACGCTGGCGCTGATCGCGGGCGGCGCCGACGTGATCCTGGTCGAGACCATCTTCGACACGCTCAACGCCAAGGCCGCGCTGTTCGCCGTGGACGAGGCCTTCGAGCAGACCGGCGAATGCCTGCCCATCATGATCAGCGGCACGGTCACCGACGCCTCGGGCCGCATCCTGAGCGGCCAGACCGTCACCGCCTTCTGGCACAGCGTGCGCCACGCCAACCCGCTGTCCGTGGGCCTGAACTGCGCCCTGGGCGCCACGCTGATGCGCCCCTACATCCAGGAGCTGGCCAAGGCCGCGCCGGACACCTTCATCAGCTGCTACCCCAACGCCGGCCTGCCCAACCCGATGAGCGACACCGGCTTCGACGAAACGCCCGACGTCACCAGCCGCCTGGTGCACGAATTCGCCGCCGAGGGCCTGGTGAACATCGTCGGCGGCTGCTGCGGCACCACGCCCGACCACATCGGCGCCATCGCCCGCGCCGTGGCGCCGGTGGGCACGCGCCGGCTGTTCCCGCACGCACCGGCCTGAGCCCCCGCCGCATGCGCCCCGCCAACGACTGAAAGGACCCGGCGACATGCGACGCACCCACCCCCCATCCACCCGCCCCGGCGCCGCCGCGCGGGCCCTGTGCCTGGCCGCCAGCCTGGCCATCACCGGCTGCGCCACGCCGCCCCCACCGGTCCCCATGGCGGCCGCCACGGCAGCCGACTCGGCGGCCGAAGCCGACAGCCGCGCCCGCTACGACGCCGACCTGCAGGCCTGCCGCGCCCATGCGCAGCAGATCGGCGTGCTGCGCGAAACGCTGGACGCCGTGGTCCAGGGCGCGCTGGTGGCGGCCTTTCTGGCCTGGGGGCTGGGGCGCAGCGACACCGGCGTGCGCGACTGGGCCATCACCGGCGGCGCGCTGGTGGGCGGCTCGCAGGGGCTGCAGGCGCTGGAGCGGCGCAGCCAGTGGGTTGCGCAGTGCATGGCCGGCCGGGGCCACCGTGCCGGCCCGCTGGCCGGGGCCGGGCCGCAGGCCTCCCCCGTCTGGCAGGCGCCCGCGCCCTGGCAACCGGCACCGCCCGCGCGGCCCACGGGCGCCGATGCCTTCAGCGCCGAACGCCTGGCGCTCGACCAGGCCTGCCACCCGCAACCCGTGGCGACCCTGGTGGCCAAGGGGCCGGGCTTCGAGAGCTACAGCGTGCCCTGTCGCGACGGCGACGCGCTGGCCATCCGCTGCGAGTTCGGCAACTGCCGCGTGCTGCGGTGATGTTGCTACTGTTTTAATAGCTATTGGCGCTTGATGGACAGGCGCAAAATGGTGTTTTGACCTAAAAACCGCCATCCCCCCGCGCCCCGTCCGTGGGAACCCCCTCCCCCTGCCCGCGCGCGGCTCCTAGACTGGTCCCCGCACGACGACACGGAGGCCACGCACCATGGACTGGACCACCCACCAGGTCTTCAACCAGTTTCCCGAGCTGAGCGGCCACGACCCGCTGGCCACCGACCCGGCCCTGTGCGAGGCGCTGGCGCGCGCCGGCGCCGGCTGGGCCCGGCCCTGGCTCGACCGCTATGCACAGCGGCTGGGCAGCGCCGAAACCTATGCGCTGGCCGAGCAGGCCAACCGCCACACGCCGCTGCTGCACGCCTTCGACGCGCGCGGGCAGCGCATCGACGCCATCGAATTTCACCCGGCCTGGCACCAGCTGATGGCGCTGTACCGCGCGCAAGGGCTCGTGAGCCTGCCCTTCGCGGACGCGCGCGCGGGCCGCTGGACCGCCTGGGCCGCGGGCTTTTACCTGCACGGCCAGGTGGAGCAGGGCACGCTGTGCCCGGCGACGATGACGCAGGCCGCCATACCGCTGCTGCAGCGCGAGCCCGCGCTGTGGGCGCAGCTCCAGGACCGGCTCTACAGCCACGCCTACGACCCGCGCGACCTGCCCGCGCAGGACAAGGCCAGCATCTGGCTGGGCATGGGCATGACGGAAAAGCAGGGCGGATCGGACGTGCGCGCCAACACCACCGTGGCCACCGCCCTGGCCGCGGGCGGGCGCGGCGGCGAATACCTGCTGCGCGGGCACAAGTGGTTCTTCTCGGCGCCCCAGTGCGACGCCCACCTGGTGACGGCGCGCGTGGGCGCCAATGGGCCGTTCGCCTGCTTCTACGTGCCACGCTGGCGCCCGGACGGCAGCCGCAATGCCGTGCGCGTGCAGCGCCTCAAGGACAAGGTGGGCAACCGCAGCAACGCCAGCAGCGAGGTGGAGTTCCAGGACGCCTGGGGCGTCCTGATGGGCGGGGAAGGCCGCGGCATCCCCACCATCATCGAAATGGCCAGCCATACGCGGCTCAACTGCGTGGTGGGCAGCGCCGCCATGCTGCGCCAGGCCACGGTGCAGGCCATTCATTACGCGCGCCGGCGCCACGCCTTCGGCCGGTCCTTGGCAGAGCAGCCGCTGATGCGCGCCGTGCTGGCCGACCTGGCGCTGGAGAGCGAGGCCGCGCTGCAGCTGGCCATGCGCCTGGCCCAGGCCTACGAGCATGGGGGCGAGGACGACCCGGCCCAGCGCGCCTGGAAGCGCGTGGTGACGCCGGCCGCCAAGTTCTGGGTCTGCAAGCGCGCCGTGGAACTGACGGGCGAGGCCATGGAGGTCTTCGGCGGCAACGGCTATGTGGAGGACGGCGTGATGGCCCGCCTGTTCCGCGAGGCGCCGGTCAACTCCATCTGGGAGGGCTCGGGCAACGTGATGTGCCTGGACGTGCTGCGCGCCATGGCCCGCGAGCCCGAGGCCGTGGCCGCGCTGCTGCAGAGCCTGGCCCCGGTCGCAGCCGGCGATGCCCGCCTGCTGGCCGCCCTGCAGGGCCTGGAGCGCCTGCTGCGCCAGCCCCCGCACGAGCTGGAGGCCCTGGGCCGCGTGCTGGCGCAGCAGCTGGTGCTGCTGGCCCAGGCCTGCCTGCTGCGCGAACGCGCGCCCGCCGCCGTGGCCGACGCCTTCATTGCCACGCGGCTGGGTGACGGCGCCGGTGGCGGGCGCGTGGCCGGCGCCATCGACACGCGCGGCCTCGACGTGGATGCCATTCTGGCGCGCACGTTTCCCGGTTAATGCCATGGGAATTCAAGGCCGAAATGGCCTATATCACCCGTCCACAAAGCGCTATAAGCTGCATTATTTGTATCAAACCACAACGAAATGGCGCCTGCGCCACAATGTCCCATGCTTTCCCTTCAAGACATCCAGGACGCCGCCGAGCGGCTGCGCGGCCAGGTGCTCGACACGCCCTGCGTGGAGTCGCGCACGCTCTCGCAGATCGTGGGCGCGCAGGTGTTCCTCAAGTTCGAGAACCTGCAGTTCACCGCCTCGTTCAAGGAGCGCGGCGCCTGCAACAAGCTGAGCCTGCTCACGCCTGAGGAACGCGCCCACGGCGTGGTGGCCATGAGCGCCGGCAACCACGCCCAGGGCGTGGCCTACCACGCGCAGCGCCTGGGGCTGCGGGCGGTGATCGTCATGCCGCGCTTCACGCCCGGCGTGAAGGTGGAGCGCACGCGCGGCTTCGGCGCCGAGGTGGTGCTGCACGGCGACACGCTGGAGGAGGCGCGCCAGCATGCCTATGCGCTGGCCGACCAGCAGGGCCTGGTCTTCGTGCATCCCTACGACGACGAGGCCGTGGCCGCCGGCCAAGGCACGCTGGCGCTGGAGATGCTGGCCGAGCAGCCGGACCTGGAGGCGCTGGTGATCGCCGTGGGCGGCGGCGGCCTGCTGGCCGGCATTGCCACGGCGGCGCGCGCCCTCAAGCCCAGCCTGGAGATCGTGGGCGTGCAGACCGTGCGCTTTCCGGCCATGGTGAACGCCATCCAGGGCACGCGGCACGAGCAGGGCACTTCCACCATCGCCGAGGGCATCGCCGTGGGCCAGCCGGGCGAGATGACGCGCGAGGTGATCGCCCGCCTGGCGGACGACCTGCTGCTGGTGCAGGAGGGCGATATCGAGCAGGCCGTGCTGATGCTGCTGGAGATCGAGAAGACCCTGGTCGAGGGCGCGGGCGCCGTCGGCCTGGCCGCGCTGCTGCGCTACCCCGAGCGCTTTCGCGGCAAGAAGGTGGGGCTGGTGCTGTCCGGCGGCAACATCGACCCGCTGCTGCTGGCGGCCATCATCGAGCGGGGCATGGTGCGCTCGGGCCGGCTGGCGCGCATCATGGTCAGCGCGCGCGACGTGCCCGGCGTGCTGGCCCGCATCACGGCCACCGTGGCCGAAGCGGGCGCAAACATCGAAGAGGTGCACCACCAGCGCGCCTTCACCATGCTGGCCGCGCAGAACGTGGAGATCGAACTGGTGCTGCAGACCCGCGGCAAGGCCCATATCCAGCAGGTGCTAGACCAGCTGCGCGCGGCCCAGATGGAGGCCGAGCTGCGCTGACGGCCGCCGGCGACGGCTACGGGTAAGGCCCGTGCCCCCCGGCGGCGCGATGCCGCTACACTGCGGGCGAACCAGGCACCAGACCACACAGAGGAGACGCCCGCCATGGCCCACGACCACCCCATCGCCCCCAACGCCGCGGATGTCGAAGCCGCCAGCGCCACCGACGCCGCGGAGTCCGTGGTGCACCTGATCCCGGTGGTGATCCCCGCCGTGGGCGCGGCCATGATGTTCCTGCTGGCCTTCATCGCCGTCTCCATGGCCTGACGCCACCCCGCTTTCCCACGACAAAGGCCCCGCATCGCGGGGCTTTGTCGTTCTGGGTCGCGGCTCGGGGCGGCCCCTCCATTTCACGCATAACCCCATGCGTCTTTTGCATGGATTTACCCCCTGTCCGACAGACAAATCCGGGGCATGTTCATAAAATCGTCACCCCAGCCGGCCCGCGCATGCGTGCCCCGTCCTGCGGCGCCCTCGCATCCGCCAGCCGACTGAGTCCCCAGCCGTTTTTTCAAAGGCAGCGCTCAGCCCCCCTCGGCGCCGGCCTGTGCGTCGTGACCCGGTTCGCTTCCTTTGAAAAGACTGTTTTTCAACTTCCAAAGAAGCTCCCGATGAACGCACCCACGATGCCAGGCCTGAATATTCAGGCGCCCGCATATGTCAAGAACGCCAAGCTGATCGCCTGGGTCGCCGAAATGGCCGCCCTGTGCAAGCCCGCCAAGATCCACTGGTGCGACGGCTCGCAGCAAGAGTACGAGCAGCTGTGCCAGCAACTCGTCGACGCCGGCACCTTCAAGAAGCTGAACCCGGCCAAGCGCCCGGGCAGCTACCTGGCCTGGTCCGACCCGTCGGACGTGGCACGCGTGGAAGACCGCACCTACATCTGCTCCGCCAAGAAGGAAGACGCCGGCCCGACCAACAACTGGATGGCCCCGGCCGAGATGCGCGCCACGCTGCAGCCGCTGTTCGACGGCTGCATGGCCGGCCGCACCATGTACGTGGTGCCGTTCAGCATGGGCCCGCTGGGCTCGCCCATCGCCCACGTGGGCGTGGAGCTGTCCGACAGCGCCTATGTGGCCGTGAACATGAAGATCATGACGCGCATGGGCAAGGCCGTGTACGACGTGATCGGCACCGACGGCGACTTCGTGCCCTGCATGCACACCGTGGGCGCGCCCCTGGCCGCCGGTGAGAAGGACCAGACCAGCTGGCCCTGCAACAAGACCAAGTACATCGTCCACTACCCCGAGACGCGCGAGATCTGGTCCTACGGCTCGGGCTACGGCGGCAACGCCCTGCTGGGCAAGAAGTGCTTCGCGCTGCGCATCGCCTCCACCATGGGCCGCGACCAGGGCTGGCTGGCCGAGCACATGCTGATCCTGGGCGTGACCAACCCCGCGGGCAAGAAGTACCACGTGGCCGCTGCCTTCCCCAGCGCCTGCGGCAAGACCAACTTCTCGATGCTGGTGCCGCCCAAGGCCTTCGAGGGCTGGAAGGTCACGACCATCGGCGACGACATCGCCTGGATCAAGCCCCAGGCCGACGGTTCGCTGCGCGCCATCAACCCCGAGGCCGGCTACTTCGGCGTGGCCCCGGGCACGAACTACCACACCAACCCCAACTGCATGGCCAGCCTGGACAAGGACGTGATCTTCACGAACGTCGCGCTGACCGATGACGGCGACGTGTGGTGGGAAGGCATGGAAAAGGACACGGGCAAGCTGCCCGAGCACCTGATCGACTGGCAGGGCAAGGACTGGACGCCCCAGATCGCCAAGGAAACCGGCGCCAAGGCCGCCCACCCCAACGCCCGCTTCACCGTGGCCGCCACCAACAACCCGGCCCTGGACGAGGCCTGGGACGACCCCAAGGGCGTGAAGATCGACGCCCTCATCTTCGGCGGCCGCCGCTCCACCACCGTGCCCCTGGTGACCGAGGCCCGCAACTGGACCGAGGGCGTCTACATGGCAGCCACCATGGGCTCCGAGACCACGGCCGCCGCCTTCGGCGCCCAGGGCGTGGTGCGCCGCGACCCGTTCGCCATGCTGCCCTTCATGGGCTACAACATGAGCGACTACTTCCAGCACTGGCTGACGCTGGGCGCCAAGATCGAAGGCCAGGGCGCGGTCCTGCCAAAGATCTTCACCACCAACTGGTTCCGCAAGAATGCCGAAGGCAAGTTCGTCTGGCCCGGCTACGGCGAGAACATGCGCGTCCTGAAGTGGATGATCGACCGCATCGAAGGCCAGGCCACGGGCCAGGAAACCGCCTTCGGCATCGCCCCGCAATACGCCGAAATCAACTGGAACGGCCTGGAGTTTAGCGCCGAGCAGTTCCAGAACGTGACCAGCATCGACAAGGCCGCCTGGCAGGACGAACTGAAGCTGCACACCGAGCATTTCGACAAGCTCGCCTACCACCTGCCCCAGGAACTGCTGGCCACCAAGGCCCAGCTGGAAAAGCGCCTGGCCGTCTGAGGCCACGAAAGCCGGCGGCCCCGGGCTGCCCCGCAAGCCCAAGGCCCCGCCCCACGCATGTGGTGCGGGGCTTTTTTTTGGCCCGGCGGCCGCCAGTGCCGCCCCGCACCCTGACGGCCATGAAAAAAGGCACACGAAGGTGCCCTGAAATGGGATTGCGTCTGCCGGATCAGCTGTAGCGGCGGATGTCGTCGACAGCGATGCCGTTCATGGCGCGGCTCAGGTCGGCCATGATGCGCGCGTCGCGCAGCGCGGCGTTCCAGGTCTTTTCGTCCTCGGCCTCACGCTGGCGTGCCTCGGACCAGACCTTGGCCGCATTGCGCAGGGCCGCCACGGCGGCACGCACCGGCGCAGCCAGCAGGGCCATGCCAGCAAAGGCGATCACCCACAGCACCATCCAGCCGGCCAGCAGGTGGCCGTCGCCCCAGGCATCCATCATCTGGTTGGCGACGACAAGCAGGGCCGCCACCAGCGCCGCCAGCAGCAGGGAGGTGGCGCCGCGGGCGCCGCCCTCGCGGGCCACGATCTGCCGCAGGTGATTCACGGCGCCCTGAATGCGGGCGATGCCATGGTGTTCGGGGTGGAAGTCGATGTGTACAAATTTCGTCATGATGTGAACCCTTTGATGCCGCTTGTGGCGAAATTGCCGGGCGATGGGTGAATACTAGGGTTTACCCTGGTTTTCGTCCAATTTATATGTTGAATTACCGACATTCATCTGTGTGATGATTCGCGCATGCAGCCGCTGAACTTCCGCACGCTGGATCTGAATCTGTTGCGCGTCTTCGACGAGGTCATGGCGGAGCGCAACCTCACCCGCGCGGCCGAGAAGCTGGCCATCACCCAGCCGGCCGTGAGCAACGCGCTGCGCCGCCTGCGCGAGGCCGTGGGCGACGAACTGGTCACGCGCCGCGGCCATGGCGTGGAGCCCACGCCGCGCGCCCTGGCGCTGTGGCCCGCCGTGCGCCAGGCGCTGGCGCAGTTGCAGGCGTCGCTGGCGCCCGGCAGCTTCGACCCGGCATCGGCCCAGACCACCTTCGTGCTCGCCATGGCCGATGCCACGGGCGCCACGCTGATCCCGCCGCTCATCGAGATCGTCGAGCGCGAGGCGCCCGGCATCTCGCTGCGCGTGGTGCCGCTCACCACGCGCGACCCGCGCCGCCTGCTGGACGACGAAAGCGCCGACCTGGCCGTGGGCTATTTCCCCGCCGTACTGGCCGACCTCACGGCCCGCGCCCAATCCGACAACGTGGTGGCCCATGAAAGCACGCGCCTCTACGAAGGCCAGTACGTGTGCGTGATGCGCGCGGGCCATCCGCTGGCGGGCGCGCCGCTCACACTGGACCTGTACTGCGCCGCGCGCCACCTGCTGGTGAGCTTCTCCGGCAAGCCCTATGGCTTCATTGACGAGGCGCTCACCGCGCTGGGACGCGAGCGGCGCATCGTGCTCACCGTGAACCAGTTCTTCACCGCCGGCCGCGTGGTGGCCACCACCGACCTGCTCACCGTGCTGCCCCGGCACTTCGTGGGCGTGGCCAGCCTGCAAAACGAACTCATCTGGCGCCCGCTGCCCATGACGCTGCCCGCCGTGCACGTGGACGCGCTGTGGCACCGCCGGCGCGTCCACGACCCCGCCCACCGCTGGCTGCGCGACACCATTGCGCGGGCAGCGCGCAACACGCCGGCCCCGATCACGCGCCAGGGCTGACCGCTACCACGCGCCACCGCACCGCGATCCACGACATTCCCATGAAGCTGCAACTGCTGTCCGACCTGCACCTGGAAGCCCACCCCCATTTCACACCCAGCCCAGCGCCCGGGGCCGATGTACTGGTCCTGGCCGGGGACATCGGCTCGTACCAGCCGGGCTCGCGGCTCACGGACGAGGACTTCGGCCTGGCCCGCTTCTCGCCGCTGCCGCAGTACGCGGGCTGGCCCACGCCCGTGGTCTACGTGCCAGGCAACCACGAGTACGACATGCAGGACTTCGACGCCGCGCACGAGCGCCTGCGCCGCACCTGCGACCGCCTGGGGCTGATCTGGCTGGAGCGGACCAGCGTGGTGCTGCAGGGCGTGCGCCTGGTGGGCACGACGCTGTGGAGCGACTTCGACGCCCTGGCGGACCACGGCGCCGTCGCCGAACTGGGCCCGCGCCTGCGCATGCGCGAAAAGGCCTTTCGCGCCGCCAACTTCTACCTGTCCAAGACCGGTGGCACGCGCCACGGCGCGCCCTTTCTGGCCGAGGCCGTGCGCGAGCAGGCGCTGCTGTGCCAGGCCTGGCTGCGCGAAGCCCTGGCGCAGCCCTTCGCCGGCACCACGGTCGCCATCACCCACTTCGCCCCCAGCCTGCTCAGCGCGGACCCGCGCTACGGCCTGGTGCCCGGCACGGCAGGCTTTTGCAATGCGCTGGACGACTGCCTGCCCCACGCCAGCCTGTGGCTGCACGGCCACCTGCATGCGCCCAGCGACTACCTGGTGCGCGGCACGCGTGGCGACGGCACGCCCTGGAGCTGCCGCGTGGTGGCCAATCCGCTGGGCTATGCCCGCAAGGGAGAGCAGGCGTCATTCCAGCCGCACTGCGTGCTCGCCGTATGATGCGCGCGGGCGCATGGCCCTTCATTGGCGCGCAGCATAAAAAATATGACTCAGGTCAAGACAACAGGCGCAAGCGCAAATTAGTCTGACATCCCGTTTCCGGAGTACTTCACATGAACATCCTGCTCGCTGTCGACGGCAGCACCTACACCAAGAAAATGCTGGCCTACCTGGCCGCGCACGACGAAATGCTGGGCAGCACGCACGCCTACACCGCCGTGACGGTGCAGCCGCAACTGCCTCCTCGCGCCCGTGCCGCGCTGGGCAAGGAAGTGGTCGACAAGTACCACGCCGAAGAAGGCGAAAAGGTGCTGTCCCCCGTGGTGAAGTTCATGGGGCGCCACGGCGTGCAGCTCAAGACCCTGACCAAGGTGGGCCCGGCCGGCGAAACCATCGCCAAGGTGGCCGAATCCGGCAAGTACGACCTGATCGTCATGGGCACGCACGGCCACGGCTCCCTGGGCAAGCTGGTGATGGGCTCGGTCAGCACGCAGGTGCTGGCCAACTGCCAGGTGCCGGTGCTGCTGGTGCGCTGAGGCGCCCCTGCACCTTCGTCACTGAGCGCCACCTTCGGGTGGCGCATTTGTTTCCGCCCTCCGGGGCGCGCCGGCGGCCCGCCGCCGGTCGCCGTGCAACATTCCCGCCCCATACTCGCGCCACCATGTCCTCCGCCCCGCTGCCCACCACGGACTTCGCCACCGCTCAGGCGGCGGGCGAGGAACGCTTCGAGGCCTGGCGCGACAGCATTTCCGTCATCTTCGACGTGAGCCCGCTGGCCCGCGAGACGCTGGGCAGCTTCCAGGCATCGGTCAATGCCGCGCACCTGGGCAACCTGCTGGTCGGGGACCTCCACTTCGGCGCCCAGCAGTTCGCGCGCACGCGCCCCCGCGCAGCGCGCGACGGGCTCGACCATTACCTGGTGCAGTGGTACCGCAGCGGCGGCTTCGTCGGCCAGCACGACGACGGCGACGAGATGGAGGTGCGCCCGGGCGACGTCACCGTGTTCACGCTCGACCGCACGCTGCGCACCTTCGCGCAGCCGTCGCATGTGCTCTCGCTCATCGTGCCGCGCGCGCTGGCCGACGCGGCCTTCGGCGGCCCGCACCACGACCTGCACGGCACCGTGCTGCGCGCGGGCCATCCCCTGGGCGGCCTGCTGGGCGACCACCTGGCCTCGCTGCAGCGGCGGCTGCCGGCCATCGCGCTCGCGGACGCGCCCTCGGTGGTGCATGCCACCATGCAGATGCTGGCCGCCTGCCTGCGCCCGAGCCTGCGCACGCACGACCAGGCGCGGGACGCGCTGCTCGGCGTGACGCTGGAACGCATCCAGCGGCACATCGCGCGCAACCTCGGCGCGCCGCTCGGCCCCGACGTGCTGTGCAGCACCTTCGGCATATCGCGCAGCCTGCTGTACCGCCTGTTCGAGCCGCTGGGGGGCGTGGCCCACTACGTGCAGCAGCGCCGGCTGCAGCGCGCCTTCCACGCGCTCACCAACCCGGCCAACCAGCGCCTGCGCGTGGCCGACATCGCCGCCCACACCGGCTTTTCGAGCGAGGCACATTTCAGCCGCGCCTTCCGCGCCGCCTTCGGTTTCACGCCGAGCGACGCGCGCGCCATGGCCGCCGCCCAAGCCGCAGGCACACAGCCCCACGCCCACGGCACCTCGGCCGAATACGCGGACTGGGTGCGCGGGCTGTAGCCACCCGCCGGGCGCACGGCAGGGCTGCGAAACGCTCAGTCAAGAACCACACGAACAGCCGGTCAAGCCTGTGGCGCCCTGCGCCCGCAAGATCGACCGCGGGGCGCCTCCATCCCATAATTGCTACTATAAAGAGAGCTATCAGCGCTTGATGCATAAGCGCTACAGCCTGTTTTCATGTGAAAACCGGTAGAGCCGCCCGCTCCACCCCCTGGCACATCTCCATGAAAACCTTTGCCTCCCGGCTGGCCGCACTGCTGCTGGCGACCTTTGCGCTGCTGGCCTGCGGCCCAGCCCTGGCCTACGCGCTGCACGACAACATGTACCGGGGCGGGGCGCAGAGCATCAGCGGCACCAGCTGGCTGGGCAACCGCATCGCCATCCGCGGCGAGGCGTTCCGCGTGACCGAGGTGGTGGTCAGCGCCGGCAGCGCCTTCGACTCCCCCACCCCCCTCGCCATGCGGCTGTGCGCAGGCAGCACCGCGGCGCCGGCCGGCCCATGCGCCGACTTCACGGCCAACATGGCGGGCGCTGGCTGGTGGGTCTTCAGGGGGCAGTTCGACGCGCCCGCGGACTCCGAACTGTGGGTGATGTTCGGCCTGCCCGAGCCGCGCCAGGGCAGCTACCACATCGACGACACCCGCCAGGGCTCGCTGGGTGTGCGCAGCAGCGACGGCGGCACCACCTGGAGCACCGGCCATACCACCCTGAGCATGCGCGTGAGCGGCGACACCGCCTATCCCCCCGCCATCAGCGCCCTGTCGCCGCCGCTGGGGCCCACGGCCGGGGGCACCTCCGTGGTCATCACCGGGCGCAACCTGTTCTACGTGGATTCCGTGCGCTTCGGCGGCACGCCGGCCAGTTTCACCAAGCAGAACAACGTGCAGCTCACCGCCATCGCGCCGCCGGGCGTGGGCAGCGTGGACGTGTCCGTGCAGGGCACCTACGGCAGCGCCAGCGGCGCCCGGTTCACCTACGCCGACCATCCCGCACCCGTGATCGCCGGCGTGAGCCCTCCCCAGGGCCCGGCCGACGGCGGCAACCAGGTGGTGGTCACGGGCAGCCACTTTTATGGCGTGACGGCCGTGCGCTTTAACGGCCGGGCAGCCAGCTTCACGCCCGACCCGAACGACGGCGCCCGGCTCATCGTGGAGCCGCCGTACCACCCGCCGGGCACCGCGACGATGGTGGTGACAACCCCCTACGGAACGGCGACCAGCCCCTATACCTACATCGCCGCCCCCATCGCCACCGGCTTCGCCCCCGGCCACGGCCCCGCCGGGGGCGGAACCCAGGTCGCGATCACCGGCAGCCATTTCACCCACGCCACGGCGGTGCGCTTCGGCGGCAGCCCCGCGAGCCAGTTCACCGTCGTGAACGACGCGCTGATCGAGGCCAGGGCCCCCGCCTCCCCCCTGCCGGGCGGCGCGCCGGGCACCGTCGCCATCACCGTGGAGACGGCGGGCGGCAGCGCGACGGCCAGCGGCTTCCAATACCTGGTGCCGCCGCAGGTAGAGGGCGTAAGCCCCGGCTTCATCGCGGCCAGCGGTGGCCCGGTCACGATCAGCGGCAGGCACCTGGCCACGGCCACGGGCGTGACGTTCGGCGGCGAGCCCGCCTCCGGCTTCGCGGTGGTGAACGACGGACAGATCCACGCCACCGCGCCCGCCCACACCCCAGGCCCCGTGCCTGTACAGGTCCACACCCTGGGCGGGGTCCATGTGCTGGCCGACGCCCTGCGCTACGCGGGCCCGCCCGCCCTCACCGCCGTCGGCCCCGCCACCGCCGCCACGGCGGGCGGCACGCGCGTGACGCTCGGCGGCACGGGCCTCGCCAGCGCCACCGCCGTCCACTTCGGCGGCGTGGCCGCGGCCAGTTTCAGCGTAGACAGCGACACGCAGATCACCGCCACCGCGCCCGCGCACGCCGCGGGCAGCGTCGCCG
The DNA here is from genome assembly GCF_059568935.1 of Diaphorobacter oryzae DSM 22780. Classification (NCBI taxonomy): domain Bacteria; kingdom Pseudomonadati; phylum Pseudomonadota; class Betaproteobacteria; order Burkholderiales; family Comamonadaceae; genus Diaphorobacter; species Diaphorobacter oryzae. The sequence continues at coordinate 195,694 of NZ_JCANUL010000005.1, forward strand.
TGGCCGTCACCACCGCGGGCGGCACCGCCATGCGCGCAGACGCCATCACCTACGTGACCCGGACCGACGGCGCATGCGGCGCGGCCGCGGGCCAGCCCCGCATCACCACGCCCACGGCCGGCCTGTGCGGCGCCGGGCAACCGGGCGCCGTGCAATCGGCGAACGGCGCCTACACCTGGGCCTGCGCGGGCGAGCACGGCGGCAGCGACTCGGGCCAGTGCAGCGCGCCCTGGGCCGCGATGGGCGCGGGCCAGGGCACGGTGCAGACGGACGCCGCCAACGGCTGGCGCATCGACGCGGCGGCCTTCGAACCCACCTTGCCCGCGCCCCTGCCCCGGGGTGCCGGCACGGCCTTCGTGCCGCTTGCGCTCACCCTGGCCGGCGGCACGCATAGCGCCAGCGTGACCGTGCACTACACCCAGCCGGTGCCGCAGGGCGCCGTCTACCTGAAGTACGGCCCCAGCCCCGACGGCCTGGACTGCAGCGGCGCCGCCTGCGCCCAGCCGCACTGGTACCGGCTGCCCGGCGCCGCGTTCTCCGCCGACCGCCTGAGCGTCACCTTCACCCTGACCGACGGCGGCGCCGGCGACAGCGACGGCCTGCCCGGCCGGATCACCGACCCCGGCCTGCCCGTGCTGCTGGCCGCCGCGCCCGGCGGCACCCAGGCCATTCCCGCACTGGGCGGGCCCGCGCTGGCGCTGCTGGCCGCGCTGACGGCGCTCTGCGGTTGGGTCTTTATTCGAAGAATGCTACGTTTTTAATAGCTATCAGCGCTTCAAGGATAAGCGTTCCACCCATTTTTCACTCTCTCACCAGAACTGCCATGACCCGACTTCTTTCCCCCGCCCGTACTCTTGTCGTCCTGCTGGCTGGCGCCGCCGCCGCATGCCCGCCCGGCGCCTGGGCCCAGGCCGGCGCACCCGTGGGGGCCATCGCCTTCGCCCCGGCGCTGGCCGCCACGCAGTCCGTGCCCACGCTGTCGCAATGGGGCCTGGCCGCGCTGGCGCTGCTGCTCGCCCTGGGGTCGCGCCGCTGGCTGCGGGGCCCGGGCGCTGCGCGCGCCGTGGCACTGGGTCTGCTGGCCAGCGCGGCATTGCTGAGCACGCCCTGGGTCGGACAGGCGCTGGCCCAGCCCGTGAGCGCGTTGCTGCTCGACAACCCCGCAGGCGGCACGATCAGCCTGCCCGACCACCCGGACTTCGAGCGGCCCTTCGCGGACTACATGCACGCCTACGAGGTGCGCAACGTCACCGACCGGCCGCTGCGCATCACGGCCATCACCGTCACGGCCACGCACCGCATCACCGGGCCGCTCGGCGACACCCGCTGCACCACGGGCCGCACGCTGGCGCCGCTGGCGTCCTGCCAGATCGAGGTAGGCCGGCCCCATTGACGGCCACGGCCGGCGCTGTTGCTGAGAAGCTGCCGGATCGTGGATGCCGGAGTGCGCGCAAGCCCCCCGCAGCGCGCGCGGTATTAGCCGGCCAAGCCGCCCAGGCAGGCGTCCATGGCCCAGTCGATGATCTGGGCATCGCCGTAGCCGCGCTCGCGCAGCATGTCGAGCATCGGGTCGGCGGAGCGCGCCAGCAGCGCGCACAGCACCACGTCGGCCGGCAGGTCGCGCCGCAGCTGGCCGGCGGCCTGGGCCTCGGCGATCCAGCCCAGGATGCGTGCGGCCACCTCCTGCATGGAGGCGTGGTAGGCGTCGCAGCTGCGCAGCGCCTGGGCCAGCGCCGAGCTGCGGCCGGGCAGCAGCGGCGTTTCGTCGCCGAGCTGCAGCTCCAGTGACCAGCGCAGCAGCGCCTGCAGGCGCTGCAGGGCCGGCCAGTCGGCGGGCAGTTCCGCCAGGAAGCGCTGCAGGCGCTCCACCACGTGCACCATGGCGGCCGCGCACAGGTCGTCCTTGCCGGCAAAGTGCTTGTAGAGGCTGGCCTTGGCAATGCCCACGGCCGCGGCGACTTCGTCCACGGTCATGGTCTCGAAGCCCTTTTCGCCCAGCAGCCGGCTTGCGGCTTCGACGATGGCGTCCTCGCGCGCGCGGTGCATCTGCGCCTTGAAGGAGGGACGGGGCTGCTGCAGCGTGTTCATCTGACGCATGTTAGCCAGACTTGCGCACCCCGCCCCGCATAACCCCAAAGGCCCCGCACGCGGGCCCGCTATCAGGCCGACAGGGCCTGCGCGGCCGCCCCGGTGAGGGCCTGGGCCAGGGCGTCGAGCACCTCGGACTCCAGGTTCCACGAATGCCAGTACAGCTGGATCGGCAGCGTGTGGCCCGGCGCCAGGTCCACCAGCCGGCCCTGCGCCAGCCAGGGGCGGGCCAGCAGCTCGGGCACCACGCTCACGCCCCAGCCCGCGGCCACGGCGCGCACCTGGCCCTCGGAGCTGGGCACGAACACGCGGCTGAGCGACACGCGCTTGAGGCCGAAGGTGCGCGTGATGAACTCGGCCTGCATGTCGTCCTTGCGGTTGAAGGAGACGAAGGACACGTCGCGGAAGTTGTGCGCCGTCAGCCCCTGGGGCAGCTGGCGCCGGGCCAGCTCGGGCGAGGCCACGGCGATGTACCGCATGGCGCCCAGCGGCACCACGCGGCAGCCGCGCAGCGCGTTCTTGAGCGTGGTCACGCAGCCCAGCACCTGGCCCGAGCGCAGCCATTCCTGGGTGAAGTCCTGATCGTCGGCAATGATCTCCAGCGGCAGGCGCTGGCGCACCAGCTCGCTCAGCGCGTCCAGCGCCCAGGTGGCGATGCTGTCGGCGTTGATGGCGATGGCGATGCGCTCCTCCTCGCGGCCCGTGCCGCGCGCACTGGGGGCCAGGTCCTGCAGGTCGCGCTCCAGGTCGGCGCGCAGCAGGCGCAGCTGCTTGGTGTGCTTGAGCAGCAGTTGGCCGGCGCTGGTAGGCTTGAGCGGGCGGCTGCGCACGATGAGCACCGAGCCCACCTGCGCCTCCAGCGCGCGCAGGCGCTGCGACACGGCGGACTGGGTGATGTTCAGGCGCCGGGCGGCGCGCTCAAAGCCCCCCTCCTCGACGATGGCGGCCAGGCATTCCAGTGCGGCGGGATCAAAGGTGCTCATGCCTCTGAATTATTAGCCAATCTGATGATTTTGGATGAAGTTTAATCAGGCTTTTATTTCCACGGGGCTGGACGCACACTCCGCGCCATGAACACCATCGTCTTGGGCGCCGGCATCATCGGCATTTCCACCGCCTGGCATCTGCGCGAGCGCGGGCATGAGGTCACCGTGGTCGACCGCCAGCCCGACGCGGCGCTGGAGACCAGCTTCGCCAACGCGGCGCAGATCTCGGTCAGCTACTGCGAGCCCTGGGCCAACCGCGAGGCGCCGTGGAAGGCGCTGAAGTGGATGTTCGACAAGGAGGCGCCGCTGCTGTTTCGCCCGCAGTTCGACTGGGACCAGTGGCGCTGGTGCCTGAAGTTCCTGGCGCAGTGCAACGACACGGCCTTCGCGCGCAACGTGCAGCAGATCGTGGCGCTGGGCGCCTACAGCCACTCCGCGCTCAAGGACCTGGTGCGCAGCACGGGCATCGAATACCACCGGCTGGAGCGCGGCATCGCCCACTTCTACACCGACCAGAAATCCTTTGACGACGCCGCCCATGCGGTGGAGCTGATGCGCCGCTTCGGCGTGCAGCGCCGCATCGTGAGCCGCGACGAGCTGCTGGCCATCGAGCCGGCCTTCCGCGCCTACGGCGACCGCATCACCGGCGGCACCTACACCAGCACCGACGAGAGCGGCGACGCGCGCACCTTCACCCAGCAGCTGGCACGCCGCTGCGCCGAACGCGGCGTGCGCTTTCTCTACGACCACGACGTGACGGGCCTGAACCGCAGCGGCAACGCTATCGAATCAGTAGCTGTTCGCGCCCGCCCCTACAGCGACACCGGCCCGAAAGACCTGACACTGAAGGCCGACGCGGTGGTCGTCGCCTGCGGCAGCTACAGCGCGCCGCTGCTGCGCACCGTGGGCGTGGACCTGCCCATCTACCCCGGCAAGGGCTACAGCGCCACCTTCCCGCTGCTCAAGCCCGAGGGCGCGCCCATGGTCTCCACCATCGACGACGGCAAGAAGATCGCCATGAGCCGCCTGGGCGACTTCCTGCGCGTGGCCGGCACCATCGAGCTGGGCGGCTACGACCTGTCGCTGGACAGCCCCCTGGCGCGCGCACGCTGCCACATGCTGTCGCGCCGCATCGCCGAGATCCTGCCCGGCGTCTGCGACACGCGCACGCCGGAGGAAGGCGGCAACCCGCAGTACTGGACGGGCCTGCGCCCGGCCACGCCCACCAACATCCCCTTCATCGGCCGCACGCCGGTGGAGCGCCTGTGGGTGAACGCCGGCCACGGCACGCTGGGCTGGACGCATGGCGCGGGCTCGGGCAAGGCCATGGCCGAGCTCATCAGCGGCGAACGGCCCGCCATGGACTTCGGCTTCCTTGGCGAGCGCGCCGAGGCCCCCGCCCATGGCACGCCGCGCCTGGCCTGAGCCGCGCTGCGTTGAGCCACCACTCACTTTTCGATAGCTATCCACGCTTGATACACGGGCGCAAGCGCCCGTTTTGACTACGATTCAGTGCAGCACGCGCGGCGGGCCCGCCAGAAAGTCCAGCAGCGCGCCCTCGAAGCCCTCCGGGTCCTCCAGCTGCGGCCAATGGCCCACGCCGGGCAGCAGCACGGCGCGCGCATCGGGCAGCACATGGGCCAGGGCCAGCAGGGCCTCGGGCGGGGTGCAGCGGTCCTGCGCACCTCCAATCAGCAGCGTGGGCACCTGCAGCCGGGCCAGTTCCGGCGCACGGCGCGCGAACTGCGGCAGGGCCTGCAGCGCGCGACGGTAGGTGGCGGCATGCACCCGGCCCATGGCGTGGCGCGCCAGCTGCAACCCCTCGGGCAGTGCGCCGGCGCCGGCATCGCGCGGCACCAGGCGCTCGGCGATCTGCGCCATGTCCAGCCCCTGGTCAAGCGCCGCCAGCCGCGGCGCCACCCAGGCGACGGTGGCGGCCTCGTCCAGCGCCGGGCCGCCCGCGCACAGCACCAGCCGCCGCACCCGCATCGGGGCGCGCAGCGCCAGCTCCAGTGCCAGCATGGCCCCGAAGCCATGGCCGACCAGCGTCGCCTCGCCGCAGCGCAGCGCATCGAGCAGCTGCAGGCCGCGCTGGGCCAGGCCCTTGAAGGCGTAGGGCTCCACCGGCGCGCTGCGGCCGTAGCCCGGCATGTCCCAGGCCACGGCGCGGTAGCCGGCGGCGGCCAGGGCCTCGACCTGAGGCGCGAAGCTCAGGTGGTCGCCATCGGCGTCGTGCAGCAGCAGCACGGTGGGGCCGGAGCCCAGAAGGGAGAAGGTGGGTAGCAGAGACATGGCTGGACATGGGGGCGCCCCGTGGCACCCCGGCAGGATTGGGCCCGCATGACGATAATAGTCCCCACCGCCCGCTCCGGCGCACCGCACGCCGTGTCCCAGTGAACAGTTCCCTGCCCCGACCTCCCGCCGCCCGCCCGCCCGCCTTTTCCCCGCGCGAATTCCGCGACGCGCTGGGCATGTTCGCCACGGGCGTGACCATCGTCACCGCGCGCGGCGCCGACGGCGCGCTGATCGGCATGACGGCCAACTCGTTCAACTCGGTGTCGCTGGAGCCGCCGCTGGTGCTGTGGAGCCTGGCGCACAAGGCCTCGTCGCTGCGCGCGTTCTCCACGGGATCGCACTATGCGATCAATGTGCTGACGGTGGAGCAGCGCGAGCTGGCCGAGCGCTTCGCCCGGCGCGGCATCGACCGCTGGGCCGGCGTGGCCCACCACCCCGGCCTGAACGGCGCGCCGGTGCTCGAGGGCGCGGCGGCGGTGTTCGAGTGCTTCAACCGCAGCCAGTACGTGGAGGGCGACCACACGATCTTCGTGGGCCAGGTGGAGCATTGCAGCCACCTGGGCGGCGCCTCGCCCCTGCTCTACCACGGGGGCATGTTCTTTACCGAGCATCCTCTCGGACGGGCGCGCTCGCCATACTGAGCCGCGCAGAGCCAGCGCCCCAGCGCGTGGCCCACCGGTACACGGGCAGCTCCAGCGCACGGTACAGCAGCCAACTCAGCCCCAGGCAGGCCACGACGAACAGGCCAAAGCCCAGCTCGCGCCACAACGCAGGCTGCGCGGCCAAATAGTCCCGAAGCCCCCAGAAATAGAACCCTATCAGCAGGGGCACATGGACCAGATACAAGGTGTAGGACGCGTCCCCGAGTGCCACCATCACCCGCCCGGCCGACCACAGCCGCGCCTGCTCCAGCAACACGGCCAGCATCACCAGCGCGACGGCGCCGATGCCGAAGGTGAAGATGCGCCAGGAGCCGTCGGTGGCGCGCATGCGATAGCCGCTGCCGAAGCCCACCAAGACAATCACAAGGCACAGAGCGATCCACCAGCGACTGCGCAAGCGATCACGGTGCACATACAGCAGCACACCGGCCAGGAATTCCGCCAGAAACATGGGCACGATGGCAAACGGCTGGCCCATGCGGGCCAGCATCCACAGCACCAGCGCCCCCAAGGTTGCATACACCACCGCGATGCGCACACGCACCGGCACGGCAAACGACAGCGTCACCAGCAGGTAGAAGACCAGTTCGCAGGTCAGGGACCAACTCACGTTCAACACGAGCCGCGGCAACTCAATGCCGGTCAGGAAGAACGATCGGGCCATGTCCATCCCCTCCAGCGCCTGCGGCATGTACTTCCAGAGCATCAGCAGCATGAGACCGAAGAAGGGCCAATAGCCCAGATAGATACGCAGCAGCCGGCGACTCAGGAACGTCCAGGCCTGCGGAAGCGTGCTGGGTTTGTTGAATGTGGTCAGGGCGGCCACAAAGCCGCTGATCACAAAAAATACATCGACGCCCGCAAAGCCCATGCGGGCGCTGAAGACCTTGAGCCACTCGGATACGCCACCCATCGCCTCGTACTGCGCGCTGGCGTGATGGAAGAACACCATGACGGCCCCCACCGCCCGCAACATCTGGACGTTGCGCAGGGTCTGCGCCTCGGCAGGTGCCTCCGTCTTCCGTGTCACGTGGTCAGCGTGCCGCCTCGGGCAGCTCGATCTTGACCTCCAGCACCTCCAGGTTCTCCTGGCGCTCCAGGTTCACCTTGATGTCCTGGGCATCGATCGAGACGTATTTGGAGATCACCGCCAGCAGTTCGCGCTGCAGCGCGGGCAGGTAGTCGGGCTGGCTGGCGTTGCGGCCGCTGCGCTCGTGGGCCAGGATGATCTGCAGGCGCTCCTTGGCCACCGAGGCCGTCTTCTTCTTTTCCCCGAGCAGGAAAGACAACAGGGACATGGGCTTACCTCCCGCCAAAGATGCGCTTGAAAAAGCCGGGCTTCTGCGCTTCAATAAAGCGCAGGGGCTTGTCCTCGCCCAGGAAGCGCGCCACCACGTCCTTGTAGGCCTCGGACACGTCGGTGCCCGCCAGGTGAATGGCCGGCAGGCCCTGGTTGGAGGCCTGCAGCACGCTCTCGGACTCGGGAATCACGCCGATGAGCTTGATGCGCAGGATGTCCTGGATGTCCTCCAGGCTCAGCATCTGGCCGTCCTCCACGCGGTGGGGGTTGTAGCGCGTGATCAGCAGGTGCTCCTTGATGGGCTCGCCGCCGTCGATGGCGCGCTTGGTCTTGCTGCTAAGCATGCCCAGGATGCGGTCGGAGTCGCGCACGGACGACACCTCGGGGTTGGTCACCAGCAGCGCCTCGTCGGCGAAGTGCATGGCCATGAGCGCGCCGCTCTCGATGCCGGCGGGCGAGTCGCAGACGATGTAGTCGAAGCCCATGTCGGCCAGGTCCTTGAGCACCTTCTCCACGCCGTCCTGCGTGAGCGCTTCCTTGTCGCGCGTCTGGCTGGCGGCCAGCACGAACAGGTTGTCGCACTGCTTGTCCTTGATGAGGGCCTGGTTGAGGTTGGCCTCGCCCTGGATCACGTTGATCAGGTCGTACACCACGCGGCGTTCGCAGCCCATGATGAGGTCCAGGTTGCGCAGGCCGACGTCGAAGTCGATCACGGCGGTCTTGTGGCCGGCGAGCGCCAGGCCCGACGCAAAAGCGGCACTGGTGGTGGTCTTGCCCACGCCCCCCTTGCCGGAGGTCACGACGACGATTTTGGCCATGTTCTGAGAGGTCCTTGGATGGTTGTCTGTGGAGTGGGATAGGCGGTTCAGAGCGGCTCGATGAGCAGCTTCTCCCCGTCCAGCCGCACCTGGGCCGGCTTGCCGCGCACGTTGTCGGGCAGTTCGGTCTCGGTGGTGCGGTAGATGCCTGCCACGGAGACCAGCTGCGGCTCCATGCAGGTGCTGAAGATCCGGGCGCTGGTGTCGCCGCGCGCGCCGGCGATGGCGCGGCCGCGCAGCGGCGCATAGACGTGGATGTTGCCGTCGGCGATCACCTCGGCGCCGAAGCTGACCACCGCCATGACCACCAGGTCCGAGCCGCGGGCGTAGACCTGCTGGCCCGAGCGCAGCGGCTTGTCCACCACCACCGTGCCGGGCGCGGGCGCCTGCACGGGCACCTCCACCTCGCGCACGACCTCGCGGACCACCTCGCGCGCGGCGCTCTCGCGGGGCGGCACGCGCGCCGGCGGCGCCTCGGGGGCGGCGATCAGGCCGGCCGCATGGGCCGCCGCCATCTGCGCGCTGCTGCCGCCGCGCACGGCCACGGGCTGGGTGCGGTGGGAGCGCAGGGTCCGCAGCAGCGCGGCGAAGTCGATGGGCTGCTCCTCGTCCTGCACGGCGGACAGGTCGAGCAGCACCGGGTCGTTGTCGAAGAAATCGGGGTCGTCGGCCCTGCGAGCGGCCAGCTCGGCGGCGACGGTGGACACGTCGGTAGTCTTGAGCACCATGGCCACCACGGGCAGCTGGGCGCTCTTGAGGTCTAGATGGGTGCGGGCCTGGCCCGCCGTATCAACGGCCATGAAGCGATGAGGGTGGGGGAAAGGCGCCGCGCCGGTTGCTGCCGGTCTTCCGGCCCCTTGAAGGCGCAAAGTGTACCCCGCGCCGCCTGCGCCGACTGCTTCAGGACGTGTCTTCGGGGCCCGCGCGCCGGGGCCCGGCGCTAGAACTTCGGGATGCGGATGCGGCTGATCATTAGCGAGCCCGACAGCGCGAACAGCAGCACCAGCGGGTGCAGCGTGAAGCCGCCGATCACCACCGCGCCCAGCCACAGCTGCTCGCGCACCGCGCCCGTGGCGGCGGCCAGCGCCAGCAGGCCCACCAGCACGATGGAGGTGGGGATGGGCGTGCCCTCGAAGTACTTGACCTTGCCCGACGGGCCCTCGGCCAGCGCCTCGGCCGTGATGTTGAAGCGCGCCAGGCGCGAGACGCCGCAGGCCACGAAGAAGGCCAGCACCACGCGGTCGTACAGCCCCTGCATGCCGCAGGCGTAGGCGATGATGGCGGGCGCCACGCCGAAGGAGATCACGTCGGCCAGCGAATCCAGCTCGCGCCCCATGGCCGAGCTTTTCTGCCGCCAGCGCGCGATGCGCCCGTCCAGCACGTCGAACACCAGCGCCGCCAGCACCAGCGCGCAGGCGAAATAGAGGTGGAGCACATCCGTCGTTTCCAGGTAGGTCATCGACGAGAACAGCGCCCCCACGCCGCACACCGCATTGCCGAGCGTGAACCAGTCCGCGAGGTGGAACTCGCGGATCATCGAAAAGCGTTTGTGGGGAGAAGCCATGGGCCATTATCGAACGCCTGTCCCGGCCCGGCGGAGCCGGCACCGGGAAAACACCAGTAAAAACAGGCTTTTACGCATACCCATCAAGCGCTATTAGCTATTGTTTACATAGCATTCTTCGCAGCATGGCGCTCCGCGAAGTCCACGTACCAGCCCAGGCAGCCGGGGTTGGCCATGGCGTCGCGGTTCACCACCTTCTCCAGCGGCTGGCCCAGCAGCAGTTTCTTGATGGGCAGCTCCTGCTTCTTGCCGCTGAGCGTGCGCGGCACCTCGGCCACCTGCACGATCTCGTCGGGCACGAAGCGCGGGCTCAAGGCGCTGCGGATGGCGCCGGCGATGCGCGCGCGCAGCGCGTCATCGAGCGTGCCCCCGGAGCGCAGCACCACGAACAGCGGCATGTAGCTGCCCTTGCCCAGGTATTCCAGGTCCACCACCAGGCTGTCGAGCACCTCGGGCAGGGCCTCCACGGCGCTGTAGATCTCGCTGGTGCCCATGCGCAGGCCGTGGCGGTTGATGGTGGCGTCGCTGCGGCCGTAGATCACGCAGCCGGGCTGGGCGGGCGAGCCGATCTGGATCCAGTCGCCATGGCGCCAGGCGGCGCCGGCCTCGGGCCCCAGGTCGCCGCCACCGGGGCGGCGGCCATGGCCCGGCGGGTACATGTCGAAATAGCTGGCGCGGTAGCGCGCCCCGTCCGCATCGCCCCACAGGAACAGGGGCATGGACGGGATGGGCTGGGTGCAGACCAGCTCGCCCACGGCGTCCAGCACGGGGCGGCCCTGCTCGTCCCAGGCCTCGACGGCCGCGCCCAGCATGCGGCACTGCATGCGCCCCGGGGTCTGCGGCAGCTCGCGGTGGCCACCCAAAAAAGCGCCCGCGAAGTCCGTGCCGCCCGAGATGTTCGCCCACCAGACATGCGGCACGCCCGCGGCGGCCATGAAGTCCGAACCCCACTGCTGCACCTCGGCGGGCAGCGGCGAGCCCGTGGAGCCCAGCGCGCGGATGGCCGTCAGGTCGCCGCACTGCGCGGGCGTGAGGCCGGCCTTCATGCAGTTGCCGTAGAACGCCGCCCCCGCGCCGAAGAAGGTGACGCCCGTCTCGGCCGCCAGGCGCCACAGCACCGTCCAGTCGGGCCGCTCCTTGCTGCCGCCGGGGTTGCCGTCGAACAGGACGCAGGTGGTGCCCCCCAGCAGGCCGCCGATCTGCGCGTTCCACATGACCCAGCCCGTGGAGCTGTACCAGTGGAAGCGCTCGCCGAAGGAGTTGGGCACGTAGCTGCAGCCGATGTCGTTGTGCAGCACGGCCAGCTGCAGCATCACCAGCAGCATGCCGCCATGGCCGTGCACGATGGGCTTGGGCGCCCCCGTGGTGCCGCTGGAGTAGACGATCCACAGCGGGTGGTCGAACGGCAGCCACAGCGGCTCGAAGGCCTCTGTTTTTGCATCATTTCGGGCCGTAGCGCTTGTGTAGCAAGCGCAGTCAGCTATTGTTTCAGAAGCATCCAGATTGCCCACCAGCACCACATGCCGCAGCGTGGGCAGTTGCGCGCGCAGCTCGGCCAGCACCGCGCCGCGGTCGTGGTCGCGCCCGCCGTAGGTCACGCCGTCCACGGCGAACAGCACCTTGGGCGCGATCTGGCGGAAGCGGTCCAGCACCGCATGCGTGCCCATGTCGGGCGCGCACACGCTCCACACCGCGCCGATGCTGGCGCAGGCCAGGAAGGCGACGATGGTCTCGGGAATGTTGGGCAGGTAGGCCGCCACGCGGTCGCCCGGCTGCACGCCCTGGGCCTGCAGGTGCAGCGCCAGCGACGCCACCTGGCGCCGCAGCTCGGGCCAGGACAGCGTGCGCCGCTGCCCACGCTCGTTGTCGCTGATGATGGCCGGCTGCCCGGCCGCGTGCGCCGCAGCCACATGGCGCAGCACCTGGCGCGCGTAGTTCACCTGGGCGCCGGGAAACCATTGGGCGCCCGGCATCACGTTGCGGGCCAGCACGGCGCTGTGCGGCGTGGGGGACTGCAGCGCGAAATAGTCCCAGACGCTCTGCCAGAAGGCATCCAGCTCGGTCACCGACCAGCGCCACAGCGCGTCGTAGTCGTCAAAGCGCAGGCCGCGCTGGGCGTGCAGCCAGTCCTGGTACAGGCGGATCTGCGGAACATGGGGGGCGGTGCGGGTGGTCTCCATGCGGCCAGCGTAGCGCGCGCGGCGGCCGGCGTCACCCGGGGCCGGCCCCCTGGCGCGCGGCGGCGTGCCTTGACCCAGGGCAAGCCCCTGCGCCGCCACCCGGCGGACAATGCCGCCCCATGGCGACGACCGACCCTGCAGCACCCACCAGCCCTCACCCTTTCCCCGCGCCCCGGCCATCCGGCCACGGCGCGCAGCAGCCCGCGGACGTCCTCATCGTCGGCGCCGGCCCGGCCGGGCTGTCGCTGGCGGCCTCGCTGGCGCAGGCCGGCATGCAGGTGACGGTGCTGGAGCAGCAGCCGGCCGCCGTGCTGGCCGCCCCCGCGCCCGACGGCCGCGAGATCGCCCTCACCCACCCCAGCGTCGCCACGCTGCAGCGCATCGGCAGCTGGCAGCAGTTGCAGGCGCATGAGGTGGGCCTGCTGCGCCAGGCCCATGTGCACGACGGCCCCGTGGGCCAGCGCAGCCCCATGCAGCTGCACGCGGAAGGCAGCGGCGTGGAGCATCTGGGCTGGATCGTGCCCAACCACGCACTGCGCCGCACGGCCTACGCGGTGGCGGCGCGCACGCCGGGCGTGCACATCGTCACCGAGGCGCGCGTCACCCGCGTGGCCGTCACGCCCACCCATGCCGAGCTGGAGTACACCGACGGCCGCGCCCCCGACGCCACGACGCAGCGCCTGCAGGCGCCGCTGCTGGTGGCGGCCGACAGCCGCTTTTCCGCCACGCGGCGCCAGCTGGGCATCGGCGCGGCCATGCACGACTTCGGCCGCACCGTCATCGTCTGCCGCCTGCGCCACGAGCTGCCGCACCACGAGACGGCGCACGAGTGCTTCGGCTACGACCAGACGCTGGCCATCCTGCCGCTGCCAGGCGACCTCGTCGACGGCGCGCCCATGTGCTCGGCCGTCGTCACGGCCGGCGCGGCGCAGGCGCAGGCGCTCATGGCGCTGTCACCCGAGGACTTCGCCGCGCGCGTGCAGGCCCAGTTCCAGAACCGGCTGGGCGCCATGCGCCTGGTGGGCGAGCGCCACGCCTACCCGCTGGTGGCCGTGTATGCGCACCGCTTCGCCGCGGCGCGCTGCGCGCTGCTGGGCGACGCGGCCGTGGGCATGCACCCAGTGACGGCGCACGGCTTCAACCTGGGGCTGGCGGGCGTGGACAGCCTCACGCGCGCGCTCACCGAGGCGCGCGGGCGCGGTGCGGACATCGGCGCCGCCAGCGTGCTGGAGCGCTACGCCCGCGGCCATCACCGCCATGCCTGGCCGCTCTACCAGGGCACGAATGCGGTCGTGCGCCTGTACACCGACGACCGCCCGCTGCCGCGCCTGCTACGCCAGGCCGTGCTGGCCGGCGCCAGTCGGTTGCCGCCGCTCAAGGGCGCCATCGTGGGCCAGCTCACGGGGCGCGGCCCGCTGGCCCGGGCAATCCCGGGCCCCTTGCAGGCGTAGCGGCGGCCTCAGGCGCGGCGCGCGGTCAGCCACTGCTGCGACGCCAGCGGGCGGCCCACGACCCGGACCTCGCCGATATGGCCAAAGAAGCCGTCCGTGCGCTCGCCGTCCCATGAGCCGGCCCCCACCACCCAGGGCATGGCCGCGCTCACCGGCGCCAGTCCGCCGGCATCGCCGGAGTTGCGCAGCACCGGCGCACCTTCGATGTACATGATGCTTTCCTTGGCCTGGGGGTCCGCCACCACGGCGATGTGGATCCAGCTGTCGGCCATGATCTCGCCCGACCAGCTCGCCTGCGGCGCGCGCTTTTCGCCCAGGGCGGGCACGATCTCCCACTGGATCTCGCGCAGGCTCGAGACGGCGAACAGCATCGGCGGCGATTCGCCGTCACCGCCGGCGAAGCCGGGCACGGCGTCGCGCCGGCCGTCGCGGGTCATGATGTTCATCCAGGAGTGGAGGCTGGAGCTCCAGTTCTTGTCGATCTTCACGAAGGCCTCCACGGTGTAGCCGCTGGAGGAGAAGTCCATGCCGTTCATCGGCGCCCCGGCCTCCGTGAGGAAGTAGCTCAGGCGGCCGACCTTCTTGTCGGTGTTGAGCATGCGCACCGAGCCCGGGGCGGCGGACAGGCGGTGCCGGTCGTCGGACCAGACCATGTCCTCCAGCTGCGCGGCGCGCACGCCGGTCTCGGCATTGAGCGGGGCCCGGCGCAGCGGGTTGGCGCCGGCGCGGTCCTCGATCAGATGCCCCGCCGCCACCGCCTGGCCGGCGGGCCCGCCCGCAAAGCGCCAGTGGGCCACCGTGCCTTCCACGCGCGGATAGTCCTCGGCGTCGGCCGGGGGGCGCGGGCGCACCACTTCGGGCTCCACATAGCCCGCCAGGATCATGGCGCTGGCCTCTTCGACGATGGAGGCGCGCTGGGTTTCACCCGCCTTGAAGCCGGGGTTGAAGCCCGCGAAGCGCTGGGCGAAGTCGATGTCGATGGTGAACTGCTCGTTGGCCGTCTTCAGCACCGCCTGGTCGAACTGCGTCAGCGTCTCGCGGGGCTTTTGCACCACCCAGGGCGAGAAGGACAGCACATGGATCTTGTTGTGCGTCAGGTCGAACTCGTACAGGCGCATCAGGCCGTTGCCGCCCTGGTAGGCCATCTGGTAGTCCACCACCATCAGCTCCACCTTGCGGCCGAAGTCGTTGACCTTGGTGAGGCGGGCCGCGCCATGGTGGTGGCCGTTGAGGGTCATGAAGATCTGGTCGGTGTCGCGGATCAGCCGCTCCCAGAGCATCTGGCCGTAGGCCGTTTCCAGCGGGCTGACGCCGTCGCGGTCGATGTTGAGCAACTGGTGGTTGACCAGAATCACCGGCAGGCGCGGGTTCTCGCGGATCACGCGCCGGGCCCAGGCGATGCCCGCGTCCGAGATGCGCCAGGACAGCGACAGCACCATGAACTTCTGGCCCTCGGCCTCGAAGATGTGGTACTCATGGAAGCCGCTGTCGTCGCGGCCGCCGAAGGTGGACATGCGCCGCGCGCGGCTGGCGCCGAACCACTGCAGGTAGGGCTCCTTGTCCAGCTCGCGCTGGGCCTCGGTGCCGCTGGCCTGGCTGCTGGGGTCCACATAGTCCAGGCTGCGCAGCACGTCGTGGTTGCCGGCCAGCATGGCGTAGGGCAGCTTGGCCGTTTCCAGCACGCGCATGGCCTGGTCGGCCACCTTCCACTGGTCGGGCTTGCCGGCCTGGTCGACCACGTCGCCCAGATGCGCCACGAAGGGAATGTTCAGCGCCTTGGCATGGGCGGCGATCCAGAAGGTCTGCGCCATGAAGGGTTCGCTGCCGAACTTGCGGCTGTACTGGCTGTTCTCCGCGACCGTGGCGTAGCGTGCATAGAACTGGGTGTCGGGCAGCACGGCCAGCGCGAAGCGCGAGCCCTGGCCGACCGGCGGCTGCACGGGCGCCTCGTCGTCACTGCCGCCGCCGCAGGCGGTCAGCAGGCCGCTGGCCGGCAGCAGTGCCGCCAGCCCCCCGCGCAGCAGGGAGCGGCGCGGCAGCACCGAGGCGCCGCGCGGCGCGGGAGCAGTCGAAGGGCGGGGAACTTCATCAAATTCAGACATCTCGGATCTATCCGTTGGAACGCAAAACCTGCGTTTATAGGAACCGCAAATGACGTGGTGACGACAATTTGGCGACAAAAAACGGAGAACATGCCGACGATCCGCCCCCATGGCGTGCCGCGCGCCGGCATAAGCCCCGCCACGGGCACGCTCCGCGGAGGGCCGGGATAATCCGGCCCTCCGCCCGTCCCTTGCCCATGTCCGCAGCCCTGTCCCGCGTGCTGTCCGTCATCCCGCCGATGACGCAGCTCAACACGCCCTACCCCTCCACCGCCTACCTCACGGGCTTTCTGCGCTCGCGCGGCGTGGCCGCGTTCCAGGAGGACCTGGCGATCGCGCTGGTGCTGCGGCTGCTCTCGCGCGACGGGCTGGCGCAGATCACCGAGCGCGCACGGGCGCTACCGGCCCAGGCCCAGAGCCCGGCCGTGCAGTCCTTCCTGGCGCAGCAGGACCGCTACCTGGCCACCATCGGCCCCGTGATGGGCTTTCTGCAGGGGCGCGACGGCACGCTGGCGCACCGCATCGCCAGCCGGCACTACCTGCCCGAAGGGCCGCGCTTCGCGGCGCTGGACGTGTACGAGGACGACGGCAGCGGCGACCCGCTGGGCTGGGCCTTCGGCGCCCTGGGCCTGACCGACAAGGCCAAGCACCTGGCCACGCTGTACCTCAACGACCTGGCCGACGTGCTGCGCGATGCGGTGGACGAGCGCTTCGAGTTCGTGCGCTACGCCGAGCAGCTCGCCGGCAGCCAGCCCACGTTCGACTTGCTGGCCCAGGCGCTGGCCAAGGCCGCGGTCGCGCCCACGCTGGTGGACGAGGCGCTGCAGCAGCTTGCGCTCGAGGCGATCGCGCGCCACCAGCCGACGGTGGTGCTGCTCTCGGTGCCGTTTCCCGGCTCGGTCTATGGCGCGTTCCGCATCGCCCAGGCCATCAAGGCCCGGCACCCGCAGATCGCCACCGTGCTGGGCGGCGGCTTCGTGAACACCGAGCTGCGCGAGCTGAGCGATGCGCGCGTGTTCGACTATTTCGACTACGTGACGCTGGACGCGGGCGAGCGCCCGCTGCTGGCGCTGCTGGAGCACCTGCAGGGCCAGCGCGGGCGCCAGCGCCTGGTGCGCACCTTCGTGCGCGGCGAGAACGGCGGCGTGCAGTACGTCAACCTGGTGGAGCCCGACATCGCCTTCGCCGAGGTCGGCACGCCCACCTGGGACGGCCTGCCGCTCACCCGCTACCTGTCGCTGCTGGACATGCTCAACCCCATGCACCGCCTGTGGAGCGACGGGCGCTGGAACAAGCTCACCGTGGCGCATGGCTGCTACTGGAAGAAGTGCAGCTTCTGCGACGTGGGGCTGGACTACATCGGCCGCTACGAGGGCGCCAGCGCCCAGGTACTGGCCGACCGCATCGAGGCCATCGTGGCCGAGACCGGGCAGACCGGCTTTCACTTCGTCGACGAGGCCGCGCCGCCCAAGGCCCTCAAGGCCCTGGCCCACGAGCTGATCGCGCGCGGCACCGGCATCTCGTGGTGGGGCAATGTGCGCTTCGAGAAAACCTTCACGCCCGAGCTGGCCGAGCTGCTGGCCGACTCGGGCTGCATCGCCATCTCGGGCGGGCTGGAGGTGGCCTCCGACCGGCTGCTGGCACTCATGAAAAAGGGCGTCAGCGTGGACCAGGTGGCGCGCGTGACCAAGGCCTTCAGCGACTCCGGCATCCTGGTGCACGCCTACCTGATGTACGGCTTTCCCTCGCAGACCGTGCAGGACACGGTGGATGCGCTGGAGTACGTGCGCCAGCTGTTCGAGAACGGCTGCATCCAGAGCGGGTTCTTCCACCGCTTCGCCTGCACCGTGCACTCGCCCGTAGGCCAGAACCCCGAGGAATACGGCATCACCCTGGCGCCGCTGCCGCCGGGCGGCTTCGCCAAGAACGACGTGGCCTTCACCGACCCCACGGGCACCGACCACGACGCGCTGGGCGCGGGCCTGAAGAAGGCCATCTACAACTACATGCACGGCATCGGGCTGGAGGAGGACGTGCGCATGTGGTTCCCGTTCCGCGTGCCCAAGACCACGGTGCGGCGCGACCGCATTGCCCGGGCGCTGCGCGAGCGCGGCGCGTGAACTCCTGTTTTGATAGCTATTAGCGCTTGACACATAAGCGCTGGAGGCATATTTCGCTTACAAGAAGCTGAGCGCGGCCCAAACCCTCTAACATCGCTCCACTTTTCAAAACAAGGAGTGAGAACAATGGGGTTGTTGCAATGGAATGAGCGCCCGGCGCAGGTGCTGCAGGGCGGCGGGGTGATCGGCCCCGACGAGCGCCTGCCCTGGCCGCAGACCGGGCTGATGGGCATCCAGCACGTGATCGCCATGTTCGGCTCCACGGTGCTGGCGCCCATCCTCATGGGGTTCGACCCCAACCTTGCCGTGTTCATGAGCGGCATCGGCACGCTCATCTTCTTCCTCATCACCGGCGGCAAGGTGCCCAGCTACCTGGGCTCGTCGTTCGCCTTCATCGGCGTGGTGATCGCGGCCACGGCCTATGCGGGCAAGGGGCCCAACGCCAACATCGGCGTGGCGCTGGGCGGCATCATCGCCTGCGGGCTGGTCTACACGCTGGTGGGCGTGGTGGTGCACCTGATCGGCACGGGCTGGATCGAACGCTTCATGCCGCCCGTGGTGACCGGCGCCGTGGTGGCGGTGATCGGGCTGAACCTCGCGTCCATTCCGGTCAAGAACATGGCGGCCAACAACTTCGAGGCCTGGATGCAGGCGCTGACCTTCGTCAGCGTGGCGCTGGTGGCGGTGTTCACCAAGGGCATGCTGCAGCGCCTCCTGATCCTGGTGGGCCTGATCGTGGCCAGCGTGCTCTACGCCGTGCTGACCAACGGCATGGGCCTGGGCAAGCCGATCGACGTGTCGGGCATCGCGAACGCCGCCTGGTTCGGCATGCCGCAGTTCCACGCACCCGTGTTCAGCGCCAACGCCATGCTGCTCATCGTGCCCGTGGTCATCATCCTGGTGGCCGAGAACCTGGGCCACATCAAGGCCGTGACAGCCATGACCGGCAAGAACCTGGACCAGTACATGGGCCGGGCCTTCATCGGCGACGGCGTGGCCACCATGGTCAGCGGCGCGGCCGGCGGCACGGGCGTGACCACCTATGCCGAGAACATCGGCGTGATGGCCGCCACCCGCATCTACTCCACCGCCGTGTTCCTGGTGGCGGCCGTGCTGGCCGTGCTGCTGGGCTTTTCGCCGAAGTTCGGGGCGCTGATCCAGGCCATTCCGCTGCCGGTGATGGGCGGCGTGTCCATCGTGGTGTTCGGCCTGATCGCCATCGCCGGCGCCAAGATCTGGGTGGACAACCGGGTGGACTTCTCGGACAACAAGAACCTCATCGTGGCCGCGATCACGGTGATCCTGGGCACGGGCGAATTCACGCTGAAGTTCGGCGACTTCGCGCTGGGCGGCATCGGCACC
This sequence comes from Diaphorobacter oryzae DSM 22780, assembly GCF_059568935.1. Taxonomy (NCBI): domain Bacteria; kingdom Pseudomonadati; phylum Pseudomonadota; class Betaproteobacteria; order Burkholderiales; family Comamonadaceae; genus Diaphorobacter; species Diaphorobacter oryzae. Next base: position 214,622 of record NZ_JCANUL010000005.1, read on the forward strand.
GCGACCTTCGGCGCCATCTTGCTGTACGCCGCGCTCAACCGCGGCCGCTGAAGACTCCCGGCCCCGACTTCACGGCCTGTTGCCCGCGCGGCAGCAGGCCGTTTTTGCGGGCGCGGCGCGGCATCAGCGCCGCAGCAGCGACCACACCAGCTCCACGCCCGCCGCCAGCAGGTCGAACTGGTCGCTGCGCCCGCCCTCCAGCCGTTCGCGCTGGCGCTCGCGCTCCTCGCGCGCGCGGTTGCGCTCCAGCGCCACCAGCGCATCGGCCAGGCTCTCGGGCGAGGCCGCATCCCCGGGCGCGGCCTGCTTCGCGGCACGGGCATGGCGCTGCAGCGCCCGGTCCACGGCCTGCGGGTCCAGCAGCGACAGGGCCGAGCGGCAGTAGGGGCAGGCGTGGTCGTTGCGGATGTCCACCGTGCCCCCGCAGCTCGTGCAGGCGATGGTGCCCACGCGCCGGGCCAGCGCCTCGATCTCCATCGCTGACAGGTGGCGCACGAAGCCCTTTTCCACCATGAACGAGCCGAAGGTGGAAAAGCGCCCGTGGCGCGCCGCGCAGCGGTAGGTGACGTAGCGCCCGCCCTGGGCCACGTCGTAGCCCTTGACCAGCGCCTTGGCGCAGCGCGGGCACTGCAGGCGCTCGGACAGCGGGTGGTGGGCGTCGCCGCCGTGTTCGTGCAGCAGCTCGAACAGCTCCAGCACGGCGGCGGGCGCCAGGCGCGTGTTCTCCTGCGGGTCGAACCACATGCCCTGGCAGGCGAAGCACAGGTCCAGCTCCAGCGTGCCCCCGCCGCTGGCGGCGAAGCGGCGGATGTCGGTGGGCTGGCGGCAGGAGGGGCAACGCGGTGCAAAGGGCATGGTGGCGGCGATCGTACCGCCTGGCGGCCGCCCCCGCCCCGCGGCGCCGCCCGCGCGCGCAGGCCTGTCAGGATGATGTAAGGCGAGGGTTATCCCTAGGATGACCGGGGCCGGCTGCTAAGATTTGCGCCCGTCTCTTGTGCGCCTCGCACCAGCCGCCCCATGGGCCTGCGCGAGGCGCTTTCACGTCTGGAGTTTGTGTGTCCCCCTCGTCGTCCTCCCGTATCCAGCATCCCGGTCTGGCCCAGAAGATCATGAGCGCTGCCGAAGCCGCGGCCCTGATTCCCGCAGGCAGCAATGTCGGCATGAGCGGCTTTACCGGCGCCGGCTACCCCAAGCAGGTGCCCCAGGCACTCGCGGCCCGCATCGAGGCCGAACACGCGGCGGGCCGACCGTTCCAGATCAACGTGTGGACGGGCGCCTCCACCGCCCCCGAACTCGACGGCGCGCTGGCCAAGGTCAACGGCATCCACCAGCGCCTGCCGTTCCAGTCCGACCCCATCTGCCGCGACCGCATCAACGCGGGCGAGGTGAACTACCTGGACATCCATCTGTCCCACGTGGCCCAGCATGCCTGGTTCGGCTTTCTGGGCCCCATGCAGGTGGCCGTGGTCGAGGTGCTGGGCATCCTGCCCGACGGGCGCCTGATCCCGTCGGCCGCCGTGGGCAACAACAAGACCTGGCTGGAGATCGCCGACAAGGTGATCCTGGAGGTGAACTCGCTGCCCCCCATCGAGATGGAGGGCATGCACGACATCTACTACGGCACCGCCATCCCGCCGCGCCGCCAGCCCATCCACCTGACCCAGGCCATCGAGCGCATCGGCGAGCCCTACCTGCGCGTGGACCCCTCCAAGGTGATCGCCGTGGTGCAGACGCACCAGGGCGACCGCGACACGGCGTTCGCCAAGCCCGACGCGGTGTCCAACCAGATCGCGGCGCACATCATCGACTTCCTCGGCCACGAGGTGAAGATGGGCCGCCTGCCCAAGAACATGCTGCCGCTGCAGTCGGGCGTGGGCAATGTGGCCAACGCCGTGCTGGCCGGCCTGCTGGACGGCCCGTTCGACGAGATGCTGGGCTTCACCGAGGTGCTGCAGGACGGCATGCTGGACCTCATCAAGCGCGGCAAGATGTCGGCGGCGTCGGCCACGGCCATTTCGCTGAGCAGCGAGGCGCTGAAGGACTTCAACGAGAACATCGACTTCTACCGCAAGCGCATCGTGCTGCGCCCGCAGGAGATCAGCAACCACCCCGAGCTGGTGCGGCGCCTGGGCGTGATCGCCATGAACGCCATGATCGAGGCCGACATCTACGGCAACATCAACTCCACCCACATCATGGGCAGCGCCATGATGAACGGTATCGGCGGCTCGGGCGACTACGCGCGCAACGGCTACCTGTCGTTCTTCGTCACGCCCTCGGTGGCCAAGGGCGGCCAGGTGAGCTGCATCGTGCCCATGGTCTCGCATGTAGACCACACGGAGCACGACACCCAGATCATCGTCACCGAGCAGGGCCTGGCCGACCTGCGCGGCCTGGCCCCGCGCCAGCGCGCCCAGGTGATCATCGATAAGTGCGCCCACCCGGACTTCCGCCCGCAGCTGCAGGACTACTTCGACCGCGCGCGCCGCCAGGGCGCACAGCACACGCCCCACATCCTGGGCGAGGCCCTGTCCTGGCACGAGCGCTGCCTGCGCACGGGCAGCATGAAGCCCTGAGGGCAGCCTCTGCCATGACGCCGCGCGCCACCGGCACGGCGCATGAAACTGGCGCGTGCCAGGCGAGGGCAGCCGAGCAAGGACCGCCCCGCAGCGAGGGCTGCGTCCCCCTGCCCGCATCGCGCAGCGATGCGAGAGCGGGGGGAAGGCGCGAAGCGCCTCAGGGGGGTGTCACGATCAAGCGATGAAGCGGCCCGTGCTGCCCAGCACGCCCAGGTCGATGAAACGCGAGCCGACATACGGCGCCTGGCCGCTGTAGTCCACCACGAAGCCGCCCAGGTCCAGGCTGCGAATGCCGGCCAGCGCGGCGCGCAGCCGGGCGGGCGTGGGGTCCTTGCCCGCGCGCTCCAGGCCCTCGATGAGCACGCGCGCGTTCACGTAGGCCTCCAGGCTGCCCTGCGAGAAATCGCTGCTGCCCTGCGCGCGCATGGCGGACTGGTAGTCGCGCACCAGCTGCAGCTTGGCGCGGTGCGGGTCGGGCACGATCATGGACAGCGCCAGGCCACTGCCGTCGTCGCCCAGCTGGCCCAGGCTGGCGCCGGGCAGCGTCACGCTCAGGCCCGCCATGAGCACGCCGGGCGACTCCTTCTTGATGCCCCGCACCAGCTCCACCGACACCGTGCCCGCCGTGGCCAGCAGCACGGCCGAGGGCCGCCCGGCGGCCACGGCCTGCAGCACCTGGGGCAGGTTCTTGCCGTTGGTGGCCACGGCCACCTGCACGGCCGGCTTCATGTTCAGCGCGGCCAGGGCGCGCGTGGCTTCCTCCAGCATCTCGCGGCCGTAGCCGTTGTCCAGGTGCACGATGCCGATGCCCTTGAGGCCCATGCCCGCCAGGCGCTGGATGAGGCGCTGCATCTCGTCGGCGTAGCTGGCGCGCACGTGGAACACGTGGCGCGCGTTCTTGCGCAGCGACATGGCGCCAGTGATCGGCGCCACGTAGGGAATGCCTGCCTCCTCGACCAGGGGCACGATGGCGGCGTTGTTGGGCGTGCCCACGCACGACAGCAGGGCCAGCGCACTGCCCTGGCCGAGGATCTGCTTGACGTTGGCCAGCGTGCGGTCGGGCTCGTAGGCATCGTCCACCAGCTGCAGCTGCAGGCCGCGCCCGTGCACGCCGCCACGGGCATTGGCATGGGCGAAGGCGGCGCCGGCGCCGAGCTGGATGTCGGCGCCGAAGCCCAGCAGCGGTCCGCTCAGGGCCGCAGAGCAGCCCACGGTGATCGACTTGGCGGACACGCCCGGCACCTCCTGTGCATGGGCGGGGCGCACGAAGGCCGGCGCGGCCGCGAGGGCGGCGGCGCGGCCGGCATGAAGGACGAACTGACGGCGTTGCATGGGGAATGTAGGTCTCAAGGAATCGGATCGATCCGCGGCGCCATGCCGTCGCCCCCGGCGGACAGCAGCACTCACGGGAAACGGATAAGCTCAGACGAGCCTGGCGATCGATTCTGGGCGGGGCGGGGTTGCAAGTGCCGACATCGAGCCCCCAAATCGCGCCAACTCCCGCGTTCCCGGAACTGGATCAACGTCCATCCCCCTGCAAACCCTGACCCGCGTCATGTCCCTCTGGAAAAAACCCACCACCCTGGCCCTGATCACCGCGTCCAGCGCCAACACCGCCGTGAGCCACCTGGGCATCGAGTTCCTGGAGATCGGCGACGACTTCCTGCGCGCCCGCGTGCCCGTGGACGAGCGCACGCGCCAGCCCTTCGGCCTACTGCACGGCGGCGTGAGCGTGGTGCTGGCGGAGACGCTGGGCTCGGTGGGCGCCTACCACGCCTCGCCCGAGGGCTGGCTGGCCGTGGGCCTGGACATCAACGCCAACCACCTGCGCGCGGCGCGCAGCGGCTGGGTCACGGGCACGGCTCGGGCCGTGCACATCGGCAAGACCACGCAGGTGTGGCAGATCGACATGGTGAACGACGCGGGCGAGCTGACCTGCGTGTCGCGCATCACCATGGCGATGCTGGCGCCTAAATAAGGGGCAACCCCCTGAGGCGCTGCGCGCCTTCCCCCTTCTCTCTGCGCGCTGCGCGCTTCGGGAAGGGGGACGCAGCCCTCGCTGCGGGGCGGCCCTTGCTCGGCTGCCCTCGCCTAGGGCGCGCCAGTTTCAAGTCAAGTTGGCCTTCAGCGCTTTACTGACAAGCGCAAGCAGCTATCTATTCAGTAGCACCATCGGCGGCCTGCCGCGCCAGGCGCTCGCTCTTCCAGTACACGTCGTCGCCGCCATCCATGCGGTTGAGTACGCGCGCCAGCACGAACAACAGGTCGGACAGGCGGTTCAGGTACTGGCGCGGCGCGGGGCGCATGGGCTCGGCGTCCTGCAGCGCGACCACCGCGCGCTCGGCGCGGCGGGCCACCGTGCGGCACACATGGGCCTGCGCCGCGGCGCGCGTGCCCGCGGGCAGGATGAATTCCTGCAGCCGCGGCAGCTGCGCGTTGTAGTGCGCCAGCGCGTTGTCCAGCTGCAGCAGCGCATCGTCCTTGAGCAGCTCGAAGCCGGGGATGGACAGCTCGCCGCCCAGGTTGAAGAGCTGGTGCTGCACGTCCACCAGCAGTTCGCGCACATCCTGCGGCAGCGGCTCGCACAGCAGCAGGCCGATGTGGGAGTTGAGCTCGTCCACGTCGCCCATGGCGTGCGGGCGGCTGCTGGCCTTGGATACGCGCGTGTTGTCGCCCAGGCCGGTGGTGCCGTCGTCGCCCGTGCGCGTGGCGATCTGTGTCAGTCTGTTACCCATGGCGCATTTCCTCCTCATTTGGGACCGGGGCGCCGATTGTGCGTTACATACGGCGGGCAATTGTGGAGGGGGGCAACAGCGGGCAAAAGTGCTGGCCCCGCCGTCCATGCTGCGCTGCAATAGAGGCCTGTTCAACTTCTTCGGAGACCGAATCGATGCCTCAAGCCAAGCAACGACGTACCCGTTCCGCGTTCGATGCCCGCAGCGTGATGCTGTTCGCGGCACTGACCGTGGGTGGTGCGCTGGCGCAAGCCCAAACCTCGCCCGTCCCCTCCGCACAACCGAAGTACCAGGCTGGGCCCGCACCGGCCTCCGCCGAGCCGAAGGCGGTCTTTGGCGGCGGCCAGAAGCCCCCGGCCAACGATGCCTTCAACCGCGCCGACGCCAACCATGACGGCCAGCTGAGTTCCGCCGAAGCGGCCCGGCTTCCCGCCGTCGCCAACCGTTTCCAGGAGCTGGACAAGGACAAGAGCGGCGCCCTGTCCCGCGCCGAGTTCGACGCCGGCACCGGTTCCTGACCCGTTATGGACTGCACGGCACCGCGTTGATTACGCAACCTTGAGCGCAACGCCGTGTTGGTCCAGGCGGCCCGTCCTCTCGGGCCGCCACCACCCCCCGCCTGCACTGTACTCCAGGGTGTAGGCGGGGTTTCTCATTGGGGCGGGCCGCCACGCGAGCCCCCCAGGACTTCTAGAATGGCCGGTTCCATCACGTCCGGAGAAGTCCCATGAACGCCCCCGCCCACGCCTCCCACCTGCAGCCCCAGGTCGCCCTGCGCCCCGTGCCGCAAGCCCTGCTGGATGCGTTGGCACAGCGGTTCGGCGCGCAGTACTCCACGGCCCAGGCCGTGCGCGAGCAGCATGGCCGCGACGAGGGCTCGCTGCAGGCTCCGCCGCCCGCCGCCGTGGTGTTCGCCGAGAGCACGCAGGACGTGCAGGACGCCGTGCGCCTGGCCGCGCAGCATGCGGTGCCGGTGATTCCCTACGGCGCGGGCTCGTCGCTCGAAGGGCATCTGCTGGCCATCCAGGGCGGCATCAGCATCGATGTGAGCCGCATGAACCGCGTGCTGTCCGTCGACGCCGACGACCTCACCGTCACCGTGCAGCCCGGCATCACGCGCAAGCAGCTCAACGACGCCATCAAGGACACGGGCCTGTTCTTCCCCATCGACCCCGGCGCCGACGCCTGCATCGGCGGCATGGCCGCCACGCGCGCCAGCGGCACCAACGCCGTGCGCTACGGCACCATGCGCGAGAACGTGCTGGCGCTGGAGGTGGTGACGGCCAGCGGCGAGGTGATCCGCACCGGCACGCGCGCCAAGAAGAGCAGCGCCGGCTACGACCTCACGCGCCTGATGGTGGGCAGCGAGGGCACGCTGGGCCTGTTCACCGAAGTCACCGTGCGCCTGTACCCGCTGCCCGAGGCGGTGAGCGCGGCCATCTGCTCGTTCCCCAGCATCGAGGCCGCCGTACGCACCGTGATCCAGACCATCCAGCTGGGCGTGCCGATCGCGCGCGTGGAGCTGATCGACGCCCACAGCGTGCGCATGGTCAACGCGCACAGCAAACTGGCCCTGCGCGAGGAGCCGATGCTGCTCATGGAATTCCACGGCTCGCCCACGGGCGTGCAGGAGCAGGCCGAAACGGTGCAGGAGCTGGCCCGCGAATGGGGCGGCAACGCCTTCGAGTGGGCCACCACGCCCGAGGAGCGCACGCGCCTGTGGACGGCGCGGCACAACGCCTACTTTGCCGCCGTGCAAAGCCGCCCGGGCTGCAAGGCCATCAGCACCGATACCTGCGTGCCCATCAGCCGCCTGGCCGATTGCCTGCTCGACTCCGTGGCCGAAGCCGAGGCCAGCGGCATCCCCTACTTCCTGGTGGGCCACGTGGGCGACGGCAACTTCCACTTCGGCTATCTGCTGGACCCGAACGTGCCCGAGGAGCGCGAAAAAGCCGAACAGCTCAACCACCAGCTCGTCGCCCGCGCTCTGCGGCTGGGCGGCACCTGCACCGGTGAGCACGGCGTGGGCGTGCACAAGATGGGCTTCCTCGTGGACGAGGCGGGCGACGGCGCGGTGGAGATGATGCGCGCCATCAAGCGCGCGCTGGACCCGCAGAACATCCTGAACCCGGGCAAGATCTTCACGCTGTGAAGCCGCCGCCCGGGCCGGGAGAGCGTCAGAGCTGCGTGAGGTTCAGCCGCTTGGCGAGTTCACGGTCGCGCGCCACCTCGCTGCGCGCGTAGTCGAGGTACTGCGCGCCGGTCATGTACAGCGCGGGCTGGTCGAGCCTGTCGAGCACCTGCAGGACCTTGGGGTCCTCCAGCGTGGCCTTGAAGGCATCGTGCAGGCGCGCCGCCACGGCGGCGTCCATGCCACGAGGCCCCACGATGCCGTAGCGCGCCTCCGAGACGACGCCGTAGCCGGCCTCGCTCAACGTCGGCACCTGCGGGAAGCGCTTGGCCCGGCGCGATCCATACACGGCCAGCAGGCGCATGCGGCCCGCTTCCACATGGGGAGCCCAGCCGCTGGAGTCGGAGGCCGCCATGATGTGCCCGCCCAGCAGCGAGGTCGCCAGATCGGCCGACCCCTTGTGCGGCACATGCACCAGGTCGAGCTTTTGCCCCAGCGCCAGTTCCTCCACCACCATGTGCGGCGAGGTGGCCAGCCCCGTGGAGCCGTAGTTGATCTTGCCGGGGCGCGCGCGCGCATCCTCCACGAATTCCTGGATGCTCTTCCACGGAGCGTCGGCCCGCACCACCAGGCCCATGGTGTAGCCCGTGAGGCCCACGATGTAGCTGAAGTCGGCCAGCGGGTCCCAGGCGGTCTTTTGCATCTGCGGCAGGCGGAACGTGGCGGGCGGCAGTTGCGTGATGGTGTAGCCGTCAGGCTTGGTCGAGGGCATCGCCGTGGCGCCCAGCGTGCCGCCCGCACCCGGCCGGTTCACGATCACGATGCTCTGGCCGAGCCGCTGCGAGGCGCTCTCGGCGAAGGCGCGCAGCGTGACATCGGTCGAGCCGCCCGCGGGCCAGGGGCACAGCAGGGTGATGGCGCGGCTGGGATAGGGCGCGGACTGCGCCCAGGCGGCGGGAGCGGCGAGCGCGCCGGCCGCGCCCAGGGCCTGGGCCAGGAAGTGGCGGCGGTGGTGCATCGGTTGCATGGTGGGTTCTCCTGTTGTGTTGATGTGATTGCGGGGGTCAGGGATGGGTGGCCACGCCCGGGCGCAGCCGGCGGTAGGCCAGGGACGGCGCCGCCTGCCCCGGCATGCGGCGCGCGTCCACGTTCAGGATGCGTTGCGCCCAGGGGCCGAAGGCCGCCCGGTAGTGCACGCTGCTCTTGAGGGACAGCACGTCGTAGTCCCCCGGCGTCGCGCCGACGCAGGCCAGCGCCCCCGGGTCGAGCGCCTGCACGGGGGCACTGGCCACGATGGCCTCGACACTGCCCCAGGCCAGCCGGGCCGTGGGACCCTGGCGCACCTCGCGGCCGGCCCACATGGCGCCCGTGCAGGCGTAGCGGCCATCGCTCAGCGTGAGCACGCGCAGCCGCACCGGCTGCACCCGCCCGGGCAGGGCCACGGTGAACTGCCCGCCCTCGCCTGCCGCATGCGCGGCCGCCGCCCAGTCGGGCAGGTTGAGCGTGGCCACCAGGCTGCGTGCCACTTGCGCGTCATGCAGCGCGCACAGCAGCGCCGTGCTCTGGGCGCCGCAGCCCGCGCCGGGGTTGTCGGCCACGTCGGCAAGAAGGGTGCGCTCGCCACTGCGCAGCAGGGCCACGGCCTCCTGCGGCGCATGCAGCGGCGCCGCAAGCTGCGGGCGCAGCGTGTCCAGCAGCGCCATCAGGTCCCGGGCGGCCCGCTGCGCCGCTGCCTCGCCTCCGGCTGGCGCATAGACGGCCAGCGACGGGCCCGCGTGGGGCGTGTCGGCCAGCGCAAAGCCGCCGCACAGCGCCATGTCCAGGCCATCGCGCCGCGCGCGCTCCCTGCAGGCCTGCATGAAGTCGGCCATGGCGCCGTCACCGGTGTACTGGCTCACGAGCGGCACCAGGAAGCGGGCCTGCGCCCAGGCCCGGGCGGGACGGGCGCTCGTGGCCAGGCAGGCCAGCAGGCGGCGCGCGCAGCGCTCACCGGTGGCGTGCATGTCCACATGCGGGTAGGTCCGGTAGGGCACCAGCATGTCGGCGTGGCCCACCATGGCGGGGCTGACGTTGGCATGGAAGTCCAGCGAGGCCACGATGGTGCAGCGCCCGCCCACGCGCTCGCGCAGGGCGGCGAGCAGCGCGCCCTCGCAGTCGTCCTCGCCGTCGGCGACCATGGCCCCGTGCAACTCGACCAGCAGGGCGTCGAGCGGCCCGGCCTCGTCCACCTGCGCCAGAATCTCCTGCCGCATCCGCAGCCAGGCCTGCCCGTCGACCAGCGCCGACGGCGCGGCCGAGGCCCGGTACAGGGGCACGACCTCGACCTGCTCCGCGCGCGCCACGGCCTCCAGCTGCCCCAGCATGCCGCCCATGACGCTGCGCGTGCCGCGCATGCGCAGCAGCTCGGCGCCGCGCATCAGCGGCTCGCGGTCGGCGGGCCGGGCGAAGGCGTCATAGCCCGTCTGCCCGGCCTCGAAGGTATTGGTCTCGTGCACCAGCCCGAGCAGCCCGATGCGCCATGGTCGCGCGGGAGAGGCTGGCAGGGAATGCAACAAGTGTTTCTCTGAAAAATTCATGAGAAACAATAATAATCACAGCTATCCCTTTGTGCAACATCTGTTGCTCGACGGAGCCACACCCCCTAAGCTGCGCACCATGGACCTGATGCACCAGATCGCCGAGAAGCTGCCGCAACTGGGCTCCGCCGAGCAGCGGTTGGCCGAATACGTGCGGACCAACCCGCATGCCATGGCCTTTGTTTCGGCCCGCACCCTGGCCGCGCAGGCGGGCGTGAGCCCCGCCACGGTGGTGCGTTTCTTTCCCCGGCTGGGCTATGCGTCCTATGCCGAGGCACAGCAGCAACTGCAATCGGCCTTGGCCGCGCAATACGAGGCGCCCCACCAGCGGCTTGCGGACGAGGCCCGCGCCGCGCATGGCCCGCAGTCCGCGTCGCTACAGGCGCTGGAGCAGGATCTGCGCAACCTTGCCGCGCTGTCCGACATGCTGCAAAGCCCCCGGTTCGCGCAGTTGCTGACCTGGCTGAGCACCTGCCAGGGGCGGGTGGCCGTGGTCGGCGGACGCTACAGCCAGGGGCCCGCGCAGCTGCTGGCGGCCCAGCTGTCGATCGCCCTGCCCACCGAATTCGTGGACCCGATGGGCGCGGCGGCCGATCGCCTGCAGGACTATGGAGCGCAGGACCTGGTGCTCTGCCTGTCGGTGCGGCGCTACCTGCGCAGCACCCAGCAACTGGCGCGCTGGCTGCGCGAGCAGCGGGTGCGCCTGGTGGCGCTGACCGACGATGCCATGGCGCCCCTGGCGCTGGTCAGCGACCTCACGCTGGTCCTGCCCACCCGGGGCGCGACCATGTTCGACTCGTACGCGGCATTCACCGCCCTGGGCAATGCGCTGGTGGGCGAGCTGAGCCTGTCGCGCCGCGACGCCGTGGCGCGGCGCGCGGCCACGCGCGAGCAGCTCGACGCCCTGCAACACCTCTACCCCGACAAACAGCCCTACGGCACCGCCTGAGGCCAGCCCGGCGGGCCGCGCTCAGGCGGCGGCCCCTGCCGGCCGCCCGGCGCGCGCCGCCACGCCCGCCCCCACCAGGCCCGCCGACGCCACGCTGAGCACCAGCGACAGCGCCGAGCCGTAGAAAATGCCGGCGTTCATCTGCGCGTCCAGCATGGCGCCGAACACCGGTGCGGCCAGGCAAAAGCCCAGGTCCAGGCCCGAATACACCGTGCCATACACGCGGCCCGTGGCACCGGGCGGCGAAGCGCGCTTGATGAGCATGTCGCGCGACGGGCCGGCAATGCCGATGCCCATGCCCGCCAGCGCCGCCACGACCAGCGCCGCCTTGCCCGGCAGCAGCCCCGCCCCCACCAGCGCCAGCAGCGCGCCGGAGACCAGCAGGCAGATGCTGATGGTTTTTTCCAGCCGCGCCACGCGGCCCACGAGGAAGCCGCCGATCACCATGCCCAGGGCGCCGCACAGCATGTAGCCCGTGACCACCATGGCCGTCAGCGACAGCGGCAGGCCGTACAGGCGCTGCAGCGCGGGGCCGGCAAAGCTCTGGATGGCGCTGAGCGAGCAGGTGCTCCAGAAAAAGAACGAGAAACACAGCCACACGGCGGGCAGCCGCAGGAAGGCCATGGGGTGCTCCGCCGCCGCCGCGCCGCCGCCCGCCGTGCCCTTGGGCGCCTGGTGCGCCCAGCTGCCTTGGCGGTCGTCCAGCGCGTCGCGGTTCCACACCATGATGGCCAGCACCACCAGCGCCAGCGCCGCGCCGCTCAGGCAGGCCATGCGCCACGATCCCGTGGCCGTGGCGATGCCGGCCATGAACACAGGCGCCGTGGCCCAGCCCAGGTTGCCCGAGATGCCGTGCACCGAAAAACCATGGCCCAGGCGCGCGGGCGACACGCGCTTGTTGAGGATGGTGAAGTCCACCGGGTGGAACGGCGCATTGCCCAGCCCCGCCAGCACCGAGGCCACCAGCAGCCCCGCGTAGCCGCTGGAGGAGCCCGCCACCAGCCCCGCCAGCGCGAAGCAGGCAAGCGCGCAAAACAGCACCGGGCGCGCGCCCACGCGGTCCACCAGGAAGCCCGCCAGCGCCTGCCCCACGCCGGAAACCACGAAGAACACCGACACCAGCAGTCCCAGCTCCGAGTAGCTGAAGCCGAACTCCGCGATCAGGAACGGGAACAGCGGCGGCAGCAGCAGGTGAAAGAAGTGCGAGGAACCATGCGCCAGGCCGATCAGGCCGATGGTGCGCGCGTCCTGGCGCAGGGAAGGGGCAACAGTAGTCATGGGCCTGATCTTAGGCAAGACGCGGGCGGCAGATATACGATAGACGGCCAATTGCTGTCGCAACCATGCCAAGCCCTGCCGCCCCCCGCCCTGCTCTGCCCGTCCCGTCCGCCGACGCGGACACCCGCGCCGCCCGCACGCCGCGGCCGGCGCGGGTGCTGTCGTACGTGGAATCGCTCACGCCTCACCTGTTCGTGCCCAGCGTGGAGCGGCCCGTGCGCGCCAAGCACCGCGAGCTGCGCGCCGACACCCAGGTGCGGCCGCACAGCCACCCCTGGGCGCAGGTGGCGATCTCCACCACAGGCGTGCTGCGGCTGACGGTGCCGCGCGGCACCTACATCGTGCCGCCCTCGCGCGCGCTGTGGATTCCGCCCGGCGTGGAGCATGCCGTGACCATGGTGGAGGACGCCGACCTGCGCACCCTGTACTTCCACCAGCCGCCCGGGCGCTGCGGCCCCGGCGTGCCCCGCGCGCAGGAGTCGCCCTGGCGCCAGTGCCGCGTGCTGGAGGTGTCCGACCTGCTGCGCGCCGTGGTGCGCGAAATGCCCACCGAGCCCGACGACGGCGCGCCGCTGCCGCCCGAGCTGCTGCGCCGCGAGCGCCACCTGAGCGCGCTGATCCTCGACGAGCTGCGCCGCGCCCGCAGCGTGCGCCTGGGCGTGGACCTGCCGCGCGACAAACGCCTGCGCCACCTGTGCGAGGCCGTGATCGCCGACCCCACGCGCCACGACACGCTGGCCGACTGGGCGCGCGACACGGGCGCCAGCCCGCGCACGGTGGCGCGGCTGTTCCGCCAGGAACTGGGAAGCACCTTCACGCAATGGCGCCAGCAGGTCATCCTGGCCCGGGCCGTGGCCCTGGCCGCGGGCCGCAAGCCCATCAACCAGATCGCGGCCGAACTCGGCTACAACAGCCCCAGCGCCTTCAGCGCCATGGTGCGCCGCGCCGTAGGGCTAGCACCGGGGCGGTTTCTGGGATCGCCCTGAAATACGGGTCAAAAGGCGGTCCAGCGCCTTTCCATCAAGCGTTACACGCTATTTAATTAGGAGCGAAATAAGTACAGCCCGGCGCCCTGCATCCACGCAGGTCCCGAGTGCGCGCCTTCCGCACCAGGGTTTTCACTGATCTGCGCCATGGAATGGAACCACTGGCACCACGCTCTTAAGCCGCATGATCTCCACCGCCGAGTCGCGCTACAACCAGTGGGTACGCGATCACTACCGCTTCCTGCTGCGCAGTGCCTGGGCCCTGACGGGTTCGCGCGCGCTGGCCGAGGACGTGGTACAGGACTGCTTCACCAGCGCCTGGCGCTGGCGTGACCAGTTGCGCGACACGCGTCTGGCACGCGCCTGGCTGTTCCAGATCATGCGCCGCCATGCGCTGCGCCATCTGGTGCCGGACCAGCCCCTGACCTATTCCGAGGAGGGGCAGGACACCGCGGCCCCGTCGACGCTGGACGACCAGCTGGACGTCGTCAAGGCGCTGGGGCGCATCGCCCCCATCCACCGCGAAGTGCTGGTGCTGTACTACTTCGACGACATGCCCACGGCCCAGATGGCCGAGGCGCTGGACATTGCGCCGGGCACTGTGCTCTCGCGCCTGGCCCGGGCACGCGACGCCCTGCGGGCCGCGCTGAGCCCTGCCACCGCACTCGCCACCGGGCCCGCCAGCGTGACCCCTTTGCGAAAGACCCAGAAATGATGCCCCCCGATCCCCTGCAGGAAACCGCGTTCGACCTGCGCGCCCGCGCCGAACTGGCCCTGGCCTTCACGCCCGGCGACCCACCGCCGCACCTGTTGCGCCACACGCCCTGGCATGCGCGCCGCAGCGTGCGGCGACTGCTGGCCACGCTGCTGGTGGGCGGATCGGCCGCGTCGGCCGTGTTCGCCATGCGCCCGCCCGAACTGGTACGCGCGGCCATCGAGCATGAGTACTACGAGCGCACGCTGCGCGGCAGCTTCATGCCCGAGGCCGAGATCGCGCGCCACCTGGACCTGGAACCCGGCAAGGCCCTGCCCGGCCACACCCAGCTCCTGCGGCCCTGCGACATCGACGGCACCAAGGCCTATCACCTGATCACCTTCTTCGAAAAGGGCGGCATCGTCACGGTACTGGCCTTCGACCAGCCGCAGACCCTGGCCGACAACCGCGGCTGGTGGTCCAACATGTACTGGCAGGTGGTGCGCTCGCGCGAGGGCCGCCCGCTGGTGCTCGTGGCCCAAAAAAAACAGGCTCTGGCCGTGGCCAGCCAGGCCCTGACCGGCAGCGCCGCGCCGCGCTGACGGCAGGCGCTGCGCCGTCCCCCTTCCCCACAACAAGCCACAACCACCACAGGAGACGCCCCATGACCCCCTCGCCCACTTCCCTGCCGCGCCGCCGCCTGCTCGCGGGCAGCGCCAGCGCCCTGGCCGCCATCGGCCTGGCGAACTTCCACCGCGGCGCCATGACCCAGACTGCCGTGGCTACCGCCAGACCCCTGCCCTCCTATGCGGGCTGGAAGAAGGCCGACGCGGTCATCGTGCACAGCTCCACCACCATTGAGACCAAGCGCAGCGCCTTTGGCACCAGCGTGATCACGCCCACCGACCAGCTGTACGTGCGCAACAACCTGCCCACGCCACCCGAGTCCATCGTGGCCGACCGTGATGCCTGGCAGGTGCAGATCGATGGCGTGAAGCAGCCGAGGCTGCTGAGCGTGCGCGAACTCAAGGGCCTGGGCCTGGAGACGGTGACCATGGTGCTGCAATGCTCGGGCAACGGGCGCGGCTTCTTCCCGAGCAAGCCCAGCGGCACGCCCTGGACCGTGGGCGCTGCCGGCTGCGTGGTCTGGAGCGGCGTGCCGGTACGCGACGTGGTCCAGGCCCTGGGCGGCGTGGCCGACGGCATGAAGTACATGACCGGCACCGGTGGCGAGGTACTGCCGCCCGGCATCGACCCCAAGAGCGTGATCGTGGAACGCTCGGTGCCCGCCGAGGCCCTGCAGGACGCCCTGCTGGCCTGGGAGATGAATGGCGAGCCGATCCCGCTGGCCCACGGCGGCCCGCTGCGTCTGATCGTGCCGGGCTACACCGGCGTGAACAACATCAAATACATCAAGCAGCTCGCCTTCACGGCGCAGGAGAGCGACGCCAAGATCATGTCGCATGGCTACCGCATCTCGCCGCCCGGCAGCAAGGGCGACCCGAGCCAGCCGTCCGTGCAGGAGATGAGCGTCAAGTCCTGGATCAACAGCCCCCTGCCCGAGAGCGGCCCGCAGGCCGCCGGCATGGTGCAGATCCATGGCGTGGCCTTTGGCGGCATGCACGCCGTCAAGGGCGTGGAGGTCTCCACCGACGGCGGCAAGACCTGGCAGGCCGCGCGCCTCGTGGGCCCGGACATGGGCAAGTACGCCTGGCGCCAGTTCGCGCTGCAGACCCGGTTGCCCAAGGGCAGCCATGTGCTGGCCAGCCGCGCCACCGACACGCAGGGCAACGTGCAGCCCGAGACGCGCGGCGAAAACCAGAGCGGCTACAACAACACCAGTTGGGCCGACCATGCGGTCACCGTGACCGTGGCCTGAGTCGGCGAGCGCGCTTCTTTCCCCTGTATTGCAGCAAACCGCCTGCGGGCCCGCCGGCGGGCGGGCCGCTGCTTTATTTTGATTCTTACAAGCCCCTCATGAAGACCCAACCCCTGATCCATGCCTTGGCCCTGGCCACCGCCCTCGCCCTGACCACTGCGGCGCAGGCCGACGAAGCGGCCCAAATGGCCCTGGGCAAGAAGCTGTTCACCACGGCCACACCCGCCTGCGCGCTGTGCCACACGCTGAAGGACGCTGGTGCCGAGGGCGCCATCGGCCCGGTACTCGACGAACTGCAGCCCGACGCCGCCCGTGTGGCACGCGCCATGCGTGACGGCATTGGCGCCATGCCCTCGTTCAAGGCCACACTCAGCGACGCTGACATTGCGGCCGTGGCCCTGTACGTCAGTCGGGCCAGCCGCATGAAATAGGCCCCACGCGACGCCGGCACAGCACCCCGGCTCCCCCTGCGGGCCAGCGCGACCTGCGATGCTGCGCCGTCAAGATGCAGCCCCAAATTTTTGGTGTTTTATGCCATCACGGCTCATGGACAAAGTGCCGAAAGCTATTAAAACAATAGCAAAAGCAAGCACCCACGAAAAAGCGGCCCGAAGGCCGCTTGCATGCCATGGGGGCTATCCCCCACTGCGTCCAGGCATCAGCGCGACAGCGCGCCGGCAGTGGCCGAGTCCAGGCGGCCCGTCACGGGCAGGCCCTGGGCCTGCTGGAACTCGCGCAGCGCCCGCGCCGTCTTGGGGCCGGCGGAACCGTCGGGCGTGCCCACGTTGTAGCCCATGGCATTCAGACGTTCCTGCGCCTCGCGCACGGACATGGCCGCGCCCGACTTGGTCTGCGACGGGGCGGCGCCACCGTCCACGCCCAGGCGACCGCCGCCGCCCAGGCCCTGGCCCTGCACCGACTGCGCCTTGTAACTGCGCAGCGCCACGACCATCTGGTTGTAGGCGTCCATGAAGGCCGCCGTGATCACCTTGCCCTGCGCCGTGTTCTGGTAGCCGCCCAGGCCGCCGCCAGCGGAGCCGCCGAACAGGCTGCCGAAGCCGGCAAAGTCGCTCTTGGAGGCGCTGCCCTCGGAGGCCGCCACCTGCACGCCCGAGCGGTTGTCCACCAGGGTCAGCATGGCGCTGGCTTCGCGGGTCTTCAGGCCGCCGCCAATGGCCGCCACCGCGCGGCCGCTGCCGCCGCCGATCAGGCCACCCAGCACGCCACCGATACCGCCGGCGTCGTTGTTGCTGAAGATGATCTCGGGCGACATGCCGTAGTCGGACGCCACCATCTGGCCCTTGCCGAAGTTGCTGCCGCCGCGCATCTCGCCCGAACCCATGAGCTGGCGCTCGCGGTCCATGGCGCGCATGCCGGCCGCGCCGCGCTCGACCACGATGAAGCAGTTGGACTGCTGGATCAGCAGGCGCAGCAGGTTGGCCGTAGGCGGCAGCTTGTACTCGTTGCGCAGGATGGTGTACCAGCCGGCGTCCTGGTTCTCGACCAGCGACACCGTGCCCAGGGGCGACTGGCAACGCTCCAGCTGGCTGCTCTCGTTGGCGGCGCTGCCGCCCGCTGCCGCACCGGTGGCCACGGTCTTGGACTCGGCGCTGCCCATCTTCATGCTGGTGGTTTCGCAGCCCGTCAGGGCGACGACGGCACAGGCGGCTGCCAGCAGCGACAGGGTTTTCTGGGACATGGGCTTCCTTCCTCTCTCTCTATGTGAATGATGTGGTGGATGCAGTGACGCAGCGGGGTGCGGCTGCGGCGCGCGAAGCGCGGTGGTTCGGCGAGCGAACGGATGGGGCGAAATCATAGCGGTCTGGCTCCGTTTGCAACGCTTGCTTTCAAGTTGTTTCCAATTCCCCCCCTGGGGCCCCTTCCAGCGCGGGCCCCAGGGGCAGGCGGTACACCCAGGCCGCATGCCCGGCGAAGGAGTGCAGCCGGCCGCTGGCGCGCACGCCGGGCACCTCGAACGCCAGGCTGACCAGCCAGCTGCCCGGCGCCATCTCGGCGCGGGCCTTGGCGGCCACGCGGGCCATGCTTTCGGGGCGCTGGAACACGTAGACCATGGCGTAGCCGCTCCAGTCGGCGGCCCAGATGTCGCCGCGGCGCACCCGCGCCCAGGGACAGCGCAGGCGGCACAGCGGGGCCAGCACGGCGCTCCATTCCAGCCCCTGCAGCCGCGCCTGCGGATAGGCCGCGCGCAAGGCCTTCAGCCCGTCCCCCAGGCCGCAGCCCGCATCCAGCACGGCCGCACCCGCGGGCAGCGGCGCCAGGGCCTGCAGCCCGCGCAGCGCGCCCGGCGGCGTGGGAAACAGCGGCGCGTCGCGCCAGGCGTTGAGCGGATACACCAGCAGCAAGAGGGCCAGCGGCAGCAGCCAGGCCCAGGCCGGCAGCGCGACCACGCCCGTCAGTGCGGCGGACAGCGGAAAGCCCAGCGCGATCAGCCCGCGGCGCCACCAGCCCTGCGCCAGCAGGCTGCCCGCCGTGCCCACGGCGCAGGCCAGGGCCAGGGCCGCCAGCGGCGGCGCCACCGGGCGCAGGCCGGTGAACGCCAGCCATGCGGCGCCCCACACCAGCAATGCGGGCAGCGGCCAGGGCAGGCGCGACATAGTCGGCAGCGGACCGGAGCGCCCTAGCTGCCGCGCAGGCGCTCGATGAGGCCGTTGAGCGCCTCCAGCGAGCCGAACTGGATGGCCAGCTCGCCCATCTCCTCGGTGCGGCTGCCGCGCTTGACGCGCTTTTTCACGCGCACCTCGACCTCGGCCATGAGCAGGTCGGACAGCTCTTCCTCCACGCGCTTGAGGTCGCGCGACTTGTCCTTCTGGGGCTTTTGCGGCGTCAGGCTGAACTCTGCGCCCAGCTTCTTCACCAGGCTCTCGGCCTCGCGCACCGACAGCTTCTTGGCCGCGATCTGGTTGCCCGCCGTGATCTGCGCCGCACGGTCCAGCGCCAGCAGCGCCCGCGCATGGCCCATGTCGATGTCGCCGGCCATGAGCATGGTCTGCACCGGATCGGCCAGGTTCAAGAGGCGCAGCAGGTTGCTGGCCGCGCTGCGCGAGCGGCCCACGGCCTGGGCCGCCTGCTCGTGCGTCAGGCCGAATTCCTTGACCAGCCGCTGCAGGCCCTGGGCCTCTTCGAGCGGGTTCAGGTCCTCGCGCTGGATGTTCTCGATGAGCGCCATGGCGGCGGCAGCCTCGTTGGGCACGTCGCGCACCAGCACCGGCACCTGCTCCAGGCCCGCCAGGCGCGAGGCGCGAAAGCGCCGCTCGCCGGCGATGATTTCGTACTTGCCGGCATGCTCGCCCTCCTGCAGGCGGCGCACCAGGATCGGCTGCATGATGCCCTGGGCCTTGATGCTCTCGGCCAGCTCGTACAGCGCGCCCTCGTCCATGCGCGTGCGCGGCTGGTACACGCCGGGCACCAGCTGGTCCAGCGCCAGCGTGCTCACGGGGCTGTCGGCCGCACCGTCGGCCGTGGCCGCGGCCGGCGCCTTGTCAGCCACCTTGGGGCCCAGCAATGCTTCCAGGCCGCGTCCCAGGCCCTTGGGTTTCTTGGTGACCATGTGTGTCTTTCAGTCCTTGTCTGCCAGGGATTGGAGCAGCGCCCGCCCCTCGGGCCATGCGCCCAGTTCCGATTCGGCGTTGATGTGCCCGCGCTCGCCATAGTCGATGAAGCGCGCGCCCCAGTCCCCCGCCAGCGCCTGCGCGCGCGCCAGGCTGCAATAGGGGTCGTTGCGGCTGCCCAGCAGCACGGCCGGAAACGGCAGCGGCTGCCGCGCGATGGGCGCCCAGCCGGTGATCTGCGCCGCCAGGTCGGGCCGTTCCACATCGCCCGGCGCCACCAGCAGCGCACCCCGCACCTTGTGCGCATGGCGCGTGTGCGCGGCCCACCAAGCGGTGAGGATGCAGCCCAGGCTGTGCGCCGCCAGCAGCACGGGGCCGGGCGCGTCGGCCACCACCTCCTCCAGCCGCGCCGACCAGTCGCCACGCAGCGGGCGCAGCCAGTCGTGCTGCTGCACGCGCAGATCCCCGTGCAGGCGTTCCCACTCGGTTTGCCAGTGGCCGGGGCCGGAGTTCTGCCAGCCGGGCAGGAGCAGCACGGTGGAAAGATTCATTGCTATGATTTTAGTAGCTATTTGCGCTTGATGGACGGGCGGTAGCGGCCCATTTGACCCTTATCCCCCCGTATTTTGCCCCAAGCCTCCTGCCCCAAAGCACATCGCCGCCGTGCACCCTGGCGGGGCGCACGGCGGCGATGCTCTCAGGCTGGCGCGTAGCGGCGCTTAGCGACGGCCGGCTTGCAGCGGCATGCGGCGCAGGGCGAACGCCGCCAGCAGCAGGGACATGAGGATCAGGCCCCACTCAGAGAGAGTGGGGATGGCGGCCGGGCTGGTCGGATTATTGCGGCGCTCTCCGAAGTTCCAGTTCAGGCCATCCTGCCCGCTGCCGGGAACCACCTGGAACCGGTCATTGGCGCCGCCACCGTTGTCGGTGAACACCGTACCCGCGGTGTCCTTGCCGTCGGCCCAGACGCTGGGCTGCGTTTCCACCACCGTGTAGGTCGCCCCCGGCTCCAGGCCTGTGAACCGGTAGAAGCCGCTGCCATCGGTCGTGGCCGTGCGCACGTCGCCGTTGCTGCCCGTCAGCGTGATCGTCACGCCGCTGATGGGCGCTTCAGCGGCATCCTTCACGCCGTCGTTGTTGGCGTCGTGGTAGACGTAGCCCGAAATGCTGGCCGTGGTCTGCCCGGGCGGCAACTGCTTGAGCTCGCCGAAGTTGTACTGCGTGCCATGCGTATCGGCAGGCAGTGCGATGGTGCTGATCACGTCGTTGCCGGCGGTACCGCTGCCCGGGGCCGGACCGAACACACCCACGGTGTCCTTGCCATCCATCCAGGTGTTGGGGTGGGTCTCGGTCACCGTGTAGTTGCCGGGTGCCAGGTCGTCGAACTTGTACGCCCCTCCGACCGTCGTCGTCGTCAACGAAACAGGGTTGTTGTAGGCGTCCGTGCCGGTCAGCGTGATCGTCACGCCGCTGATCGGCGCCTCGCCGGCATTCCACACACCGTTGTCGTTGACATCGTGATAGACGTTGCCGGCAATGCTGGACACCACCACGTTCACGGGCACGTCGTCTTCCACCACCGGAGGCGGCTCGCTGTCGAACTCCAGGTCGGTATCCAGGTGCAGCGCCGCCTTGTTCGTCAGCGTGGTCGCACCGCCACCGGTGACGCGCACCGGCACCGTGATGGTCACCGCGGCGCCCGGCTTCACGCCCGTGCCGAGCGTGCAGACGAAGGCCGTGTCACCGGCCTTGCTGGCGGCACCGACGGCCGGAGGGACTGCGGGTGCCGTGGGAGGCGCATTGCAGGCGAAGGCGCCGCCCGTCAGGTCGGCCGCACCCGCGGTCAGCGAGGGAGCGCCTGTCAGCTCCATGTTGGCCGGCAGCATGTCGCGCACCTGGGGCGCATGGGCAGGTTCTGCCGTGAGCTTGTTGGTCACGGTGATCGTGTAGGTGAACGGCTCGCGCAGCGACACGGCAGGCTGGCTCACCTGCTTGTCCAGGGCCACGTCCGGCACGGAGCGCACGGTGGTGCGGTGCTGGATGGCGTCGTTGTTCCACACGGCATCGGCAAAGTTCTGGGCCTTGCGGTCGATGTGTTCCTGCGAACGCACGATGGCATGGTTCATGTACACGCCTCGCTCTTCGGCATGCAGGGTATAGACCAGCATGCGTTTGCCGCTGCTGGACAGGGTGCCCATGTTGCAGATGATGTCGGCCTCGGTGGCGATGCGCGCATCCCACTGACCGTTGACGTAGTTGGGGTTGGTGGACGTATCGCCCGTCACGTTCATGGGCCACAGCCAGTTGAGCTTGTTAGGCTGGGTCTTGTCCTCGCCGCCCGTGGCATACGCGCCAGCCGTGGGCTGCTTGGAGCAGCTCATGCCCAGCGTCGCCTGCTCCGGAGCCAGAATCTCGGCGCCGCGAGCACCGCCCGCCGTCACATGGAAGAAGCGGACGTTGCCCACCCAAGTGAAGCCCTTGATCGGCAGATAGTCGTAGATGCTGGCATTGGTTGCCACCGAGGGACCGTTGTTGATGATGGTCACCTCGTAGTCGACGTTGGTACCCACCATGACCGGGTCGGTGGTGTCGCGCTTGGCGACCTGCAGGTCGATATCCGCCTCGCCAGCCGAAGCCGACGCCTGGGCGTGGTTGTTGGCGTAGTTCGTTTCCTCGGTCGTGCCGGCCTTGGGCGTGGTCGTACCCGCGTCGACGTTCACATACACGTCGTTCGTCAGCGTCTTGCCCTGCCACTCATGGTTGGGGCGAATGCGCACGATGAAGGAACGGTCGCCGGAGCTGGGGAAGCTGCTCCACTGACAGGTCAGCGTCTTGGCGGCGCTGGTGGTGGTGGCATTGGCGGCCACGCCCGTGCAGGTGGGCAGACTGGAGCCCTGGATGCCCAGATAGGTCACGTTTTCCGGCAGTACGTCGGTGACGACGACATTGTTGGCGCCGGAGGTCGCACCGTCATTGGTCACGGTGATCGTGTACTGCAGTTCGGTGCCGGTCTTGCCCGGCGTGGAGCCCGGGGGCGAGCCGTCCCAGCCGTTGGAAACCGCCTTGGCGATGGTGAAGTCGGTTCTGGCCTTGACTTGCGACGTAACGGTTGCCGTGTTGTTGGAGAAGTTCGGTTCCTGCGTGTCGGACGAGATCGCCGCCGTATTGTCACGGCGACGGTCATTGCCATTGCTGGTGCTGCCCAGCGGGCGAATGCGGAAGGCGACCTTGGCCGTGCTACCAGCCGCGAAACTGGCGGTCGTGCAAGACAGGTTGACGGTTGCCGCATTCACCGTGCCGTTGACGGCCAGGGGCGCGGCGCCATTGCTGCAGGTCCAGCCCGCGGGGATGGCGGTGATCTCGAAACTGGCGGCGGGCGAGCCGATGCCGGTGGCCAGATTGTTCAGCGTGTCCGTCACACTGGCATTGGCCGCCGGGTTGGTACCCAGATTGGACGCCGTGATTTCATACGCGAGCCACTCGCCCGCCTTGATGTCGGCGGCGGGGGTGATGACCGCCTTGGCGGCTGCCAGGTCGGTACCAGGGCCAGGCGGATTGCCAGTGACCTCGCCGGCGCTGGCGCACACCTGGCTATTCGGGGTACCCACCAGCGGGTGGGTGAAGGCGGCACGGCATACCTGGTTGACCAAGGACGTACCCGTGTTGTCGTTGACCGTCGCGGTGACCGTGAACTCCAAGCTGGTGTCGCGGGGCAGGGGATCGGCCTGTGTGTAGCTCTTTTTGCAACCCGATGCCGTGCAAGCCCAGCCCGTGCCGGCCGCTCCCGCCGGAGGGGCGATACCCGTGATGGTCAGCCCTGCAGGCGCACTTTCGGTGAACTCCAGATCGCCCCAGTAACCGATGTTGCTGCTGCTGGGGTTGGTAAGGGTGACCCGGTACTGGATGGTCGCCCCCTGGGTGAATTTGTTGTAGGGCGAGACGGGACCGCTCTTGCCAATGGTCACGTTCACCGTGGGCGTGGCGAACTGCACGGGCACAGTCGCGTCATTGTTGGCCGTGTTGGCCTCGTTCGAGTCACTGGTGACGCTGCCCGTGATGTTGTATGTGCCCGCCGGCCCCGTGACGGGGAAGGACACCGAGCCCATCGCCTGGTCCGCGCCGGGCACGCCCGTGCCGGTCCAGGTCAGGCAGGTCAGCGTCGTGCTGCCGCTCCAGGAACAGCCGCTCCAGCCGCTCGCCGTGGGCGGTGCCGCCGTGTTCACGGTGAGCGTGGACGGAATGGTGATGGTGAAACGGGGGTTGCTGGGCACGTCGCCGGTATAGGTCGGCGTCACGGTGATCGTGGACGGATTGCCCGCCAGGATGGTGCCCGTGCTCGCGCCAAGCTTCAGTGCCAGATCGGTACCCGGCGTCACGTTGACGGACGAGTTGTCGTCGTTGTTGTCGGCCTTGTTGTCAGGCAGAGCCGAGGTGACGCTGGCCACGACCACCAGCGAGGAGCCGCCCCCACCCGTGGCCTGCGCCTGCAAGCCATTGAAAGGATACGTGGCGCCCTTGGCGAATGCACCGGGCACGGTGCATTCCACATTGGGGGCCGCCATCACGCAGCCGGCGGGCAATGTCGACGCGACCCAGCGCATGCCAGCGCTTGGCGGCACCAGCGTGACCTTGGCATTGGTGGTATCTAGCGGCCCGTTGTTCGTCACCAGAATGTCGTGCGTCCAGAGACCGCCTGTGACGAGGCTTCCGCCGTCTGCGGGAGTGCTCGTCAGCGCCACGCCCAGGTCGGTACCCGCAGCGATGGTGGTGTTCACCGTCTCCGATTCGTTGCCCGACACACGGTCATCGGCACTGGCGACCGTGGCATTCGGGTTGATGGCCACGCCGCTGACGTAGTTGGAGGCCAGGGCTGCACCGTGGATGTAGAGGTCGAACTCCACCTTCAGGCTGCTGACGCCATAGGGGATATCGTTCAGAGTGCACTGGACTGTGCCCGGCGTTCCCTCCGAACAGGAACCGCCGCCGTTGGTGAAACGCGCGAGACCTGCAAAGCTGGCATTCGCCGTGTCATAGGTATATGTCAGCGTCACCCCGGTGGCTGTGTCTTTCCAGGTGGGGTGGGTGTTGTCCAAGTTGACCGTATAGGTCGCGGTGGAAGTCACCTCGGCGTTGGAAGGCCCCGTGTGCTGCAGCACCAGGTCATGCGCCGCCCAGGCGCTGCCTGCAAAGCACAGAAGTGGCGCGGCCAGTGCGGCCGCCCAGCGGTTGGAACGGACGGCGCGCCGCGGCGGAGGGATGGCTCCCACGATCCCCAGGGAGGTCGGGGAGCTGAAAAGACGAGTTGGCATGGCAAGGCTTTCCGAAGATTGCCGAGGCCCAGCCATTGCAACGGTGCGGAGGGCCCCTGCGAAAAAGTGCAACTGCAGTAACCGCAGATTGCGTCGCGCCCGAGTCTAGGCGGCCCCGGCCGCCCAGTGCCCATTGCCCCCGTGTGACCCCCCGGAAAATGACAATTGTTTGCGATACGAGAGCCTTGCCTCTCTCGTATGTGCTTAATTTACATGTACTAAATTCACATGCGCTTGATGCGCTCGACCATTTCCCGGGCGAACTCCACGAACGCCTGGCTGCCCTTGGCCGACGGGTCGAACACCACGCCGGGCAGGCCGTAGCTAGGCGCCTCGGCCAGGCGCACGTTGCGCGGGATCACGGTGTCGAACACCTTGTCACCGAAATGGTCCTTGAGCTGCTCGCTCACCTGGCTTTGCAGGGTGATGCGCGGGTCGAACATCACGCGCAGCAGGCCGATGATCTGCAGGTCCTTGTTCAGGTTGGCATGCACCTGCTTGATGGTGTTGACAAGGTCCGTGAGGCCTTCGAGCGCGAAGTACTCGCACTGCATGGGCACGATGACGCCATGTGCGCCGCACAGGCCGTTGAGCGTGAGCATGGACAGGCTGGGCGGGCAGTCGATGAGGACGAAGTCGTAGTCCTTGTCCACCTCGGCCAGCGCGGCCTTCAGGCGGCGCTCGCGGTGCTCCAGGGGCACCAGTTCCACCTCGGCGCCGGCCAGTTCGCGGTTGGCCCCCAGCACATGGTAGCCGCAGGGTTCGGACAGCACGGCGGCTTCCTTGACCGAACTGGATTCCAGCAGCACGTCGTACACGCTGAGTTCCAGTGCGCGCTTGTCCACGCCCGAACCCATGGTGGCATTGCCCTGCGGGTCCAGGTCGACGAGCAGCACGCGCTGGCCGATCTTGGCCAGGCCCGCGGCGAGATTGACGGAAGTGGTGGTCTTGCCCACGCCACCCTTTTGGTTGGCGATGCAGAAAATCTTGGCCATGCGCTGGTATTACTTGGAGATGGCCAGCTTGACGCCGAAGCCGATGAGAAAGACGCCCGCCGTTTTTTCCAGCATGCGCACCACCGTGGGGCTGGAGCGCATGCGCTCAGCCATAAAATGCGTGAGCAGCACCACGGCCAGGCTGTACAGGAGCGTGAGTGCCGCGATGGTGGCCGCCATGGCCGCGAAGGTGACCAGGCCACGGTGCGTGGCGGGGTTCACGAACAGCGGGAAGAAGGCCATGTAGAACACGATGGCCTTGGGATTCAGCAGGGTGATGATGGCCCCCTGGCGGAAGTACTGGCGCGGCGCGATGTGCAGCACCGGCGCATCGCCCGGCTTGGCGGTGAGCATCTTGTAGCCCATCCAGCCCAGGTAGACGGCGCCCAGCCATTGCACGGCATGGAAGGCCGCGGGGTAGGCCGCCAGCAGGCCGGCAACGCCCGCCACCGCCATCCACATGAGCACCTGGTCACCGGCGATCACGCCCAGCCCCGCCGCCATGCCGCCGCGAATGCCGCCCTTGCCCGTGGAGGTGATGAGCGCCAGATTGCCCGGCCCGGGAATGGCCAGGAACAACACGATGGCGGCGACGAACGCGCCGTAGTCAGCAATGCCGAACATGGGGAGCCTGCTAGCGAAGGGGGAGGCCCGAGTTTACGCCACGGGCCGCATCCAGACGATGCAGCGTTCCGCGTCCAGCCCGGGCACGGTCAGCTGTTCCACGTGAAACACCTGCACGTCTGCGGGCAGCGCCGCCATCTCGTCCTGCGGGTGCTTGCCCTTCATGGCCAGCCAAGTGGCGTGCGGCGCCAGCGCCTGGCGCGACCAGGTGGTGAAGTCCAGCAGCGAGGCAAAGGCGCGGCAGCTCACCACGTCGAACGGCCCCGTGAGCTGCTCCACCCGCGCGTGAATGCCATGCAGGTTGGGCAACCCCAGGGCCGCGGCGGCCTGCTGGATGAACGCGGCCTTCTTGGCCACGGTGTCCACGCAGCTCACATCCACCCCGGGGCAGCAGATGGCGAACACCACACCCGGCAATCCGCCGCCCGAACCCACGTCCAGCAGACGCACCGGCTGCGCCAGCGCCCCGCCCTGCTCCGCGATGTGGCGGCGCAGCGGTGCCACCGCCGCCAGGCTGTCGAGCAGGTGGTGCGTCAGCATCTCCTGCGGGTCGCGCACGGCCGTGAGGTTGTAGACCTTGTTCCACTTCTGCAGCAGCGCCATGAAGTCCAGCAGCCGGGTGAGCTGCGCCTCGCCCAGGTCCAGGCCCAAGGCCTGCACGCCGCTGCGCAGCGCCTCGTCCAGCGAGGTGGTGGGCAGGGGCGCGCTCATGCCGGCACCTTGGCGGCGTCGGCCGGCTGGGCGGCGAAGCCCTTGAAGCCGCCCTTCTTCAGGTGCACCATCAGCAGCGAGATCGCAGCCGGCGTCACGCCCGAGATGCGCGAGGCCTGGCCCAGGGTCTCGGGCCGGTGCCGCTGCAGCGTCTGGCGCACCTCGATCGACAGGGCCGCCACCTGCATGTAGTCCAGCTCCTCGGGCAGGCGCAGCTTCTCGAAATGCGCGGCGCGCTGCACCTCGTCTTTCTGGCGGTCGATGTAGCCGGAATACTTGGCGGCAATCTCCACCTGCTCGATCACGGACGCGCTCAGCTCCCCCAGCGTTTCCGGCGCCACGTCGCCGCTGGCGTACTTGCCGCCGTCCAGCGTCATGAGCGACGCGTAGCCCACATCCGGGCGGCGCAGCAGGTCGAACAGGTTGTACTCGTGGTCGATGGCCTTGCCCAGCACGCGCTCGGCCTCGGTGGCGGCCAGGATGCGCGGGTTCACCCAGGTGCTCTTGAGGCGCTCTGTTTCACGTGAAACCGCATCGCGCTTGCGGCTGAAGGCGTTCCAACGGGTGTCGTCGATCAGGCCCATGCGGCGCCCCACCTCGGTCAGACGCATGTCGGCGTTGTCCTCGCGCAGCTGCAGGCGGAACTCGGCGCGGCTGGTGAACATGCGGTAGGGCTCGGTCACGCCCTTGGTCACCAGGTCGTCCACCAGCACGCCCAGGTAGGCCTCGTCGCGCGCGGGCAGCCAGGCGGCCTCGCCCTTGCACTGCAGGGCCGCATTCAGGCCGGCAAACAGGCCCTGGGCCGCGGCTTCCTCGTAGCCCGTGGTGCCGTTGATCTGGCCCGCGAAGAACAGGCCCTGGATCTGCCGCGTCTCGAAGCTGCTCTTGAGCGAGCGCGGGTCGAAGTAGTCGTACTCGATGGCATAGCCCGGGCGCAGGATATGCGCGTTCTCCAGGCCCGGCATGCTGCGCACCAGGTCGTACTGAATGTCGAACGGCAGGCTGGTGCTGATGCCGTTGGGGTAGAACTCGTGGGTCGTCAGGCCCTCGGGCTCCAGGAAGATCTGGTGGCTTTCCTTGTCGGCAAAGCGGTTGATCTTGTCCTCCACGCTGGGGCAGTAGCGCGGGCCCACGCCCTCGATCTTGCCGGTGAACATGGGGCTGCGGTCGAAGCCGCTGCGGATGATCTCGTGCGTGCGCGCGTTCGTGTGGGTGATCCAGCACGGCACCTGGCGCGGGTGCATGGCGGCCCCGCCCTGCGCGTGCGCCATGAAGCTGAACACGGGCACCGCGCCCTCGTTCACGCCGCCGGGCATGCCGTCGCCGGGCTGCTCCTCGCATTGCGAGAAGTCGATGCTGCGCCCGTCGATGCGCGGCGGCGTGCCGGTCTTCAGGCGCCCCTGCGGCAGCTTCAGCTCCTTGAGCCGGGCCGACAACGACACGGCCGGCGGGTCGCCCGCGCGGCCGGCGGCGTAGTTGTTCAGGCCCACATGGATCTTGCCGTCCAGGAAGGTGCCGGCCGTCAGCACCACGGTGCGCGACCGGAAACGGATGCCCACCTGCGTGACGGCGCCCACCACGCGGTCGCCCTCCACCATCAGGTCGTCCACCGCCTGCTGAAACAGCCACAGGTTGGGCTGGTTCTCCAGCATGCGGCGGATGGCCGCCTTGTAGAGAATGCGGTCGGCCTGGGCGCGCGTGGCGCGCACGGCCGGGCCCTTGCTGCTGTTGAGAATGCGGAACTGGATGCCGCTCTCGTCCGTGGCCAGGGCCATGGCGCCGCCCAGCGCGTCCACCTCTTTCACCAGATGCCCCTTGCCGATGCCGCCAATGCTGGGGTTGCAGCTCATCTGGCCCAGGGTCTCGATGTTGTGCGTGAGCAGCAAGGTTTTGCAGCCCATGCGCGCGGCGGCAAGGGCGGCCTCGGTGCCGGCATGGCCGCCGCCGACGACGATGACATCGAATTCCTGGGGGTACAACATGGTGGGGTGCTCCGGGCCCGCCGGCCCTATCAATCAACAAGATCCAGCATCACGGCGCCGGCACCGCCCCGCCCTTCGCGCCCGGCTTGCGGGCCCGCGGGGAACCCATGATTTTCCCATCTTTGCCAGAACGGTGCGCCACAGGGATGTTTCACGTGGAACGATGCAGGAAAACACCCCGCCCCCTGTGCTCCAATCGCGGCCATGAAACTTCTCGTCTTCGCGGGCAGCACCCGCCCACAATCCTTCAACCGCCGCCTGGCCCGCGTGGCCGCAGAACTGGCCCGCGAGGCCGGCGCCGAAGTCACCCTGCTGGAGCTGGCCGATTTCGACATCCCCATGTACAACGCCGAGCTGGAGGCCGCGGGCACGCCGCCCGACGTGCTGCGCCTGAAGGAGGCCATGGACGCGCACCCCGCCTGGGTGATCTGCTCGCCCGAATACAACGGCAGCTACACCGGCCTGCTCAAGAACACCATCGACTGGGCCTCCAGCCCCGTGGCGAGCCACCCGGTGTGGGGTGACGGCTCGCGCCCCTTTGCCGGCAAGGTGGTGGGCATGCTCAGCGCCTCCAACGGCGCCCTGGGCGGCCTGCGCTCGCAAAGCCATCTGGCGCCGCTGCTCATCAACCTGGAATGCTGGCTGGCGCCGCGCGCCTTCGCGCTGTCGCGCGCCGCCAGCGCCTTCGATGCCGAGGGCCGGTTGCTGGACACGGAGCAGCGCGAACGCGTGCGCGGCGTGGTGGACCAGGTGTTGTGGGCCGCCCAGCGCCTGCATGCTGCGGCTTGACAATACACAGCCAAAACCGGCTTCAGCGCTTATGCAGCAAGCGCTATAAGCTATATATTTAATAGCAATGGAGTGCCGCCCCGGCTGCGGCGCCTGTTGCACGGCGCCCTCCATCAGCTCCCCCATTCCCGGCATGCCGCACGGCAAGCCGCCGGGCGTGCGCTGCGTACAGTTGGGCGACGACGAGCGCTGCCGCATCTTCGGCCACCCCCAGCGCCCCGCGGTGTGCGCCTCGCTGCAGCCCAGCGCGGACATGTGCGGCACCAGCCGCGCGCAGGCCCTGCACTGGCTGGACCGGATGGAGCGCGCCACGGCGCCCTCCTGACGGCGCATGAACGGCCCGGCGGCCTCCGCCGCGGGCCCCCATCCCCCAAAAACCCTTGGACAGCGCAGGCCAACGCCCGCGCCTAGCATGGTGGACGCACCCTGCGCCCGCCAGCCGCGGCGGGGCGCGCAGAGCGCATCCGCCGATTTCCGGCCCCTCTCCCATCCTCCGAAAGGACGACTTGGCATGAAGCTCTACTACTCCCCCGGCGCCTGTTCCCTGTCCCCGCACATCGTGCTGCACGAGGCCGGCCTGGCCTACACCCCCGTGCTGGCCAGCACCAAGAGCCACAAGCTGCAGGACGGCACCGACTACTACGGCATCAACCCCCTGGGCTACGTGCCGCTGCTGGAGCTGGACGACGGCACGCGCCTGCGCGAAGGCCCGGCCATCGTGCAGTACCTGGCCGACCAGGCGCCGCACAAGAACCTGGCCCCGGCCAACGGCACCATGGCGCGCTACCGCCTGCAGGAATGGCTGACCTTCATCGGCACCGAGGTGCACAAGAACTTCGGCCCCCTGTTCGCGCCCGCCACGCCCGAGGACTACAAGCCCCAGCTGCACGCCCGCCTGATGGAGCGCCTGCAGTGGGTGGATGGCGAGCTGGCGGACAAGCCCTACCTGCTGGGCGAGCATTTCAGCGTGGCCGACGCCTACCTGTTCACCGTGACCAACTGGGCACCCTTCGTGGGCCTGGACATCTCGGGCCTGAAGCACCTGGCCGCCTACCGCGAGCGCATTGCCGCCCGCCCCGCCGTGCAGGCCGCCATGCGGGCCGAGGGCCTGCTCAAGTAACGGGCTCCCCGCCCCTGCGCCCCATGTTTCATGTGAAACAGCGGGGGCGCAGGCCCGGCCCCGCCACCCCATTTCCACATTCGCATGACCACCTTGTTCGACCCCATTCAGGCCGGTGACCTGCGCCTGGCCAACCGCATCGCCATGGCGCCGCTCACGCGCAACCGCTCGCCCGGTGCCGTGCCCGGCGACATCACCGCCACCTACTACGCCCAGCGCGCCAGCGCCGGCCTGCTGATCACCGAGGGCACGGCCATCAGCCACCAGGGCCAAGGCTACTCCGACGTGCCCGGTCTGTACGCAGCGCAGCAGCTCGAAGGCTGGCGCCAGGTCACCCAGGCCGTGCACGCGCGCGGCGGCAAGATCGTCACGCAGCTGTGGCATGTGGGCCGCGTCTCGCACAGCGCGCTGCAGCCGGGCGGCGCCGCGCCGGTGGCGCCGTCGGCCATTGCGGCCCAGTCCAAGACCTATCTGGTGGACCCGGCCACGGATCAGGGCCAGTTCGTGCCCACCTCGGCGCCGCGCGCCCTGGCGGCCGAGGAGCTGCCCGGCATCGTCCGCGCCTACGCCGACGCCGCGCACCATGCCATGCTGGCGGGCTTCGACGGCGTGGAGATCCACGGCGCCAACGGCTACCTGCTGGACCAGTTCCTCAAGGACGGCGCCAACCAGCGCCAGGACGCCTACGGCGGCAGCATCGCCCACCGCGCGCGGCTGATGCTGGAGGTGACCCGCGCCGTGGCCGACGCCATCGGCGGCGGCCGTGTCGGCCTGCGCCTGTCGCCCGTCACGCCGGCCAACGACATCCACGACAGCGACCCCCAGCCTCTGTTCGAACACCTGGCGCGCGCGCTGGCGCCGCTCTCCCTGGCCTTCATCCACGTCATCGAGGGCGCCACCGGCGGCCCGCGCGAGGTCGAGGGCCGCCCCTTCGACTACGCCGCCTTCCAGGCCGCCTACCGCAACGCCGGCGGGCGCGGCGCCTGGATGGTCAACAACGGCTACGACCGCGACATGGCCCTGCAGGCCGTGGCCAGCGGCCGCGCCGACATGGTGGCCTTCGGCAAGGCCTACATCGCCAACCCCGACCTGGTGGAGCGCCTGCGCGACAACGCCCCGCTGAACGCCTGGGACAAGTCCAGCTTCTACGGCGGCGGCGCCAAGGGCTACACCGACTACCCCACGCTGGCCGACGCCACGGTGTAAGGCAAA
This sequence comes from Diaphorobacter oryzae DSM 22780, assembly GCF_059568935.1. Taxonomy (NCBI): domain Bacteria; kingdom Pseudomonadati; phylum Pseudomonadota; class Betaproteobacteria; order Burkholderiales; family Comamonadaceae; genus Diaphorobacter; species Diaphorobacter oryzae. The sequence goes on from NZ_JCANUL010000005.1 coordinate 246,740, forward strand.
ACGGGCTGTAGCGCCCTCCCACAAAGCGCAAACAGCTATTATATTTATAGCATTTGCGCACCCATGGGCACCGCCGCTCGGCCGACCCAAAAAAAAGCGCACCCGAGGGTGCGCAAATAGGGTTCGGGTGGACGGCCCCGGGCCGCGGACGCTTCAGGAGCGTCAGGCGGCGCTCAGGCGGCGCGGCTGGGCCGGCTCGGCCAACAGGGCCGGTGCGGGTGCGCGGTGCAGCGCCGCGACCTGCTGGCCATCCGCCAGCTGGAACTGCTGCACCACCTGCGACAGACGCGCGGCCTGCTCGCGCAGCGACTCGGCGGCCGCGGCGGACTCCTCCACCAGCGCCGCGTTCTGCTGCGTCATGCGGTCGATCTCGCCCACCGAGGTGTTGACCGCACCAATGCCCGTGGCCTGCTCGGTGGCGGCGGAGTTGATCTCGCCGATGATGTCCGTCACGCGCTGCACGCTGGCCACGATCTCCTGCATGGCCTGGCCCGCGTCCTCCACGTGGCGCACGCCGCCGTCGACGGCCGTCACGCTGGAGCTGATCAGGCCCTTGATCTCGCTGGCCGCCGCGGCGCTGCGCTGCGCCAGGCTGCGCACCTCGCCGGCCACCACGGCAAAGCCGCGGCCCTGCTCACCGGCGCGCGCGGCCTCCACGGCAGCATTGAGCGCCAGGATGTTGGTCTGGAAGGCGATGGAGTCGATCAGGCCGATGATGTCGCCGATCTTGCGGCTGGAGGCCGATATCTCGTGCATGCTGGTCACCGCCTGCTGCACCACCTGGCCGCCGCGCGTGGCGATGCCCGAGGCCGAGGTGACGAGCTGGTTGGCTACCTGCGAGGACGACGCCGTCTGCTGCACCGTGGCCGTGAGCTGCGACAGCGCGGCCACGGCCTCCTGGGCGTTGCTGGCCGTCTGCTCGGTACGCGCCGACAGGTCCTGGTTGCCCGTGGCGATCTCCTGGCTGGCGGTGGCGATGTTGCCGCTGGCGTCGCGCACCTGCGCCACCAGGGCGCCCAGGCCGTTTTGCATGTCCAGCAGCGCACGCTGCAGGTCCGCCACCTCGTCGCGGCCATCCACGCGGATGCGCTGCGACAGGTTGCCGCCGGCAATCGACTGCGCCAGCGCACGCGCCGCCTCCAGCGGGCGGCAGATGGACACCATGTTCAGCAGCGTGAGCGGCACCACCACCACCACCGTGATCAGCACCGCCAGGGCGAACAGCCACTTGGTCTGGTCGGTGATGCCGTCGGCGCGGGCGATGGCGCTGTCCACCTCCTGGGCCAGGTGCTTGTCCAGCGCGGCCAGCTTCTCGGTGGCCACCGTGAACTGCTCCACGGCCCTGCCGCTCATGCGGTTGGCGATGGTGGCCGTGTCGTAGCCGCCCTGCTCCAGCTGGCGGGCCACATGGGCGAACTGCTGGCGGTAGGCCTCGAGGTGCTGGGCCACGCCCTGCACGTCGGCCAGCGCCCCGCCCTGCCAGACGCGGCCGAAGCCATCCGTCACGGCCTTGGCGCGGTCCAGGGCCGCCTGCCACTGGGCATGCGCGGCGCGCACCGACTCGGGCCGCTCGTAGTGGATGATCATGTCCTTCTCGTGCTGGCGGATCTCGCCCATCTCGCCGCGCAACTGCCCCAGCAGCTTCATGGCCGCATGCGGCTGGGCGATGAAATCCTGGCTCAGGCCATGGATGCGGAACATGCCCAGCATGCCCGCGCCGCCCAGCAGGCCGAGCAGGCCCAACACCACCGCGATGGCGCCGATCATGCGCACGCGGATCGTGAAGACCCGCATGAGTGCGTAAATATTCATCACTGCCTTCCTTGACTTGAGCCGCACCTACCCGGTGCCGCGCGTCAATATGCAACAAAAAGTTGCAGTTTGCCAGACAAAAACACCGATTTCTGTCACGTTCATCACCCAATCACCCCCGCCAGCGCTTGAGCAACAGGGCGTTGGTCATCACGCTGACCGAGCTCAGGGCCATGGCGGCGCCGGCCACCACCGGGCTCAGATAGCCCAGGGCCGCCAGCGGAATGCCGGCCACGTTGTAGGCAAAGGCCCAGAACAGGTTCTGCCGGATCTTGACCACCGTGCGGTGCGAGATGTCCAGCGCCGCGGCCACGAGCTTGGGGTCGCCGCGCATCAGCGTGACGCCGGCGGCGTGCATGGCCACGTCGGTGCCGTTGCCCATGGCCATGCCCACGTCGGCGGCGGCCAGGGCCGGCGCGTCGTTTACGCCGTCGCCCACCATCGCCACCACCTGGCCGCCGGCCCGCAGGGCGTTCACGGCGGCGGCCTTGTCGCCGGGCAGCACCTCGGCCAGCACCTCGCCCTCCTCGGGCCGCAGGCCCAGGCGGCGGGCCATGGCCTCGGCGGCGCCGCGGTTGTCGCCGGAAATCATCACGCAGCGCACGCCCTTGGCGCGCAGCGCGGCCAGCGCCTCCTGCGCGCCGGGCTTGGGCTCGTCGCCAAAGGCCATCAACGCACGCGCCGCCAGGCCATTCGTGACGCGCTCCGCCACGGCCGACACGGTGGCGCCCTGGGCCTGCAGCGCCGCGGCCTGGTCGGCCAGCGCGCCGAGATCCACGCCCAGCTCCTGCATCCAGCGCAGGCTGCCCACCAGGTAGCTGCGGCCGCCCACCTCGCCCTCGGTGCCCCGGCCGGGCACGGCGCGCACACCGTCGGGCGCGGGCACGGCCAGGCCGCGCTGCTGCGCGGCGCCGACCACGGCCCTTGCGAGCGGGTGCTCACTGCCGCTCTGCACCCCGGCCACGGCAGCCAGCAGGGCGGCCTCGTCGGCGCCCGGTTCCACGTGAAACGCCGTCAGCAGCGGGCGGCCCACGGTCAGCGTGCCGGTCTTGTCGAAGGCCACCGTGTCCACGCGATGGGCCAGCTCCAGCGCCTGCGCGTCCTTGATCAGGATGCCGTGGCGCGCCGCCACGCCCGTGCCGGCCATGATGGCCGCCGGCGTGGCCAGGCCCAGCGCGCAGGGGCAGGCGATCACCAGCACCGCCACGGCGCGGATCAGCGCCGTCTCCAGGCCCACGCCGGCCCACAGCCAACCCAGCAGCGTGGCCAGCGCGATCAGCAGCACCACCGGCACGAAGATGGCCGACACCTGGTCCACCAGCCGCTGGATGGGCGCCTTGGCGGCCTGCGCGTCCTCCACCAGGCGGATGATGCGTGCCAGCACCGTCTCGGCCCCCACGGCCTGCACCTGCATCACGATGCGCCCGTCGCCGTTGATGGAGCCGCCCGTGAGCACCGCCGCCTCGGCGGGCCCGTCGGCGCTGCGCGACACGGGCAGCGGCTCGCCGGTCAGCATGGACTCGTCCACCTGCGTGTGGCCCTCCAGCAGCGTGCCGTCCACGGGAATGCGCTCGCCCGGGCGCACCACCAGGCGGTCGCCGGCCATCACCTCGGCGATGGGCACATCCACCTCGCCGTCCCGGCCCAGCAGGTGCGCCACCTCGGGCCGCAGTGCATGCAGCGCCCGGATAGCCGCCGTGGTCTGGCGCTTGGCGCGCGCCTCCAGCCACTTGCCCAGCAGCACCAGGGTGATGACCACGGCCGAGGCCTCGAAGTACAGGTGCGGCACATGGCCCGGCCCATGGGCCGATTCGGCGGTGAACCACAGCCACAGCGACAGGCCGTAGCCCGCAGTGGTGCCGATGGCGACCAGCAGGTCCATGTTGCCCGTGAGGGCCTTGGCCGCATGCCAGCCCGCCTTGTAGAAGCGCGCGCCCAGGATGAACTGCACCGGCGTGGCCAGCAGGAACTGCACCCAGGCCGGCAGCATCCAGTGCTTGCCGAACAGATCGCCGAACATGGGCACCACCAGCGGCGCCGACAGCAGCAGGCCCAGGCCCACGGGCCCGAAGCCCGCCCAGGGCGACGGCTCGGCGGCCTCGCCCGCCTCCTGCTCGGCCAGCGAGCGCGGCTCGTAGCCGGCGTTGCGCACGGCGCGGCGCAGCAGCGCATCCATGCCCGCGGCGGTGGCGGCGTCAAAGACGATGTGCGCGCGCTCGGTCGCCAGGTTCACCGTGGCGTCCTGCACGCCGGGCACCTTGCGCAGGGCGCGCTCCACGCGGCCCACGCAGCTCGCGCAGGTCATGCCGGAAATGCCCAGGTCCAGCGCCCCCTGGGCATCGGCCAGGCCGGAAGAAACGGAAGCAGAGGTCATGAGACGCACCTTGAAATCGATGATGGGCGTAACTTAAGGTCTGACATGGTGGCAAGGTCAAGCCCCGGCCCACCCGGCACGCGGCGCTTGACTTTGACACCATGTCAGGCTTCATGATGCGCTTGTCGGTCACCCGGTGACCCACGCTTCATCCACAGTCCAGCCACGAAAGGGCCATCATGCAATACACGTTTCAAGTTCAGGGAATGACCTGCGGCCACTGCGAGCGCGCCGTGGTGCACGCCGTGCGCCAGGTCGATACCGATGCCATCGTCAAGGTGGACCTGGCCACGGGCCAGGTGGTGGTCGAAAGCGACCAGTCGCGCGAGGCGGTGGCCAACGCCATCCAGGAAGAGGGCTACAAGGTCGCCGCATGAGGCAGCCACCCGCCGCCGCGCAGGGCCGGCCCGTGCCCATCGGCACGGCGGCCGAGCGCGCCGGCGTTTCTGCGCGCATGGTGCGGCACTACGAGTCGCTGGGCCTGCTCAACGGCGTGGCCCGCACGGACAGCGGCTACCGCCAGTACACCGAGGCCGACGTGCACACCCTGCGCTTCATCCGCCGCGCGCGCGACCTGGGCTTTTCCATGGACGAGATCGCCACCCTGCTCGGCCTGTGGCAGGACAAGCGCCGCGCCAGCAGCCAGGTCAAGCAGATCGCGCAGAAACACATCGACAACCTGAGCGAACGCATCGCCGCCATGCAGGCCATGCAGCGCAGCCTGCAGGCGCTGGTCGGCTGCTGCCACGGCGACGACCGGCCGGACTGCCCCATCCTGGACGATCTGGCCGCCCGAACACAGGGGTGAACGCACGCGCCAGGCTATGGCGCCGGCGGCGCGCCCATGGGCGTGCACAACTCCACCAGAAAGCCGTTGTTGTCGTGCACGTAGGCCACGGTCTGGCCCCAGGGCATGGCCTCGGGCGGCTGCACCAGGGCGGCGCCCGCGCGCACCGCGCGCTCCACGGCGGCCGCAACATCCGCCGTGGTGAAGGCGATCTCGCAGCACGGCGCGCCCGCCACCACGCGCTGCGGGTTCTTGCCCAGCTCCGCCATCAGGCGCAGCGACGAGAACGCCAGCGCGGTGGCGCCGGTGTCCAGTTCGCCGAAGTCGCCCGACTCGTGCACGAAGCGCCGGCGCAGGCCGAAGGCCGCCTCGTAGAAGGCCACGGTGGCCGCAACGTCCTCGACGTAAAGAATGGTGTAGCCGAATTGCATGGTCGAAGTCCCGAAAAGCCCGCAGGGGCGAAACCGCCAGCGTAGCCGCAACCGCGGGCTGGGCTTTCCAGACCCGCTGTCGCTCTTATTTTGGTAGCTGCTGGCGCTTTCTCCATGGGCGACTCAAAGGGAAAACACTTCAACCCGCCCTTCCATCAAGCGCTGGACGCTCTCCTTTTAGGACTCTTCGCGGGCGCCACGGCAGGCGCGGCGGGGTGCCTCAAGACCCCGTTGAGCAGCGTGCCGATGCACTGGTCGGCCACCTGCGCGGCGCTGTAGTCGCCGTCGGGCTCGTACCAGCGGCCGATCCAGCTCAGGGCGCCGGCGATCACGAAGGCCGTCATCTTCGGGTCGCACGGCGCCAGCGTGCCCTCCTGCACGCCCTGCGCCACCAGGCGGCGGAACGCCTGGTCGATCTCCGACTTCATGCGGCGCAGCTCGGTGCGGCTGGGCTCGGGCACCTCCTCGTCGCCGATGCGGATCAGGCACATGCCGAAGGGCTGGGTGACGATGTCGGCATACACCCGCATGCAGGCGCGCAGCTGGTCCACCACGTTGCCGCCGGCCTGGCGCGAGGCCTCGATGCCGTCCAGCGTCATGTGCAGGCCCTTCTTCACGCACTCCAGCAGGATCTCGTCCTTGTTCTTCACGTAGTAGTACAGCGTGGGCTTGGTGACATGCAGGCGCGCGGCGATGTCGTCCAGCGAGGTGGCATGAAAGCCGCGCTCGGTGAACATCTGCGCCGCCGTGGACAGCACGGCGTTGCGCTTGGCCTCGCGCTGCAGCTCGCGCTCGGGGGCCTTGGCCCAGGGCGAGGCCGGGTCCTCGGCGCGGCGGCTGCGCCGGGCCGCCTTTGCGGGAAGGCCGGTCTGCGGATCTGTGCGTGATGTGCCCATACGGAATTCCTTCGTGCATCGGGTAAGTACTGATTTTCCAAAAACGCGGCTGCACCAAAATCTACTTTCAAGTAACAAGTCTACGTAAAAGTAGACGACCATCTGTTCGAACAAACCCGTAGAGGAATCCGATGGAGACAACGCTTGCGCGCGGCGCACATTCCGGCGCGCCCCCCAGCGCCCCGCCCTTGCTGCAGGTGGACAGCGTCACGCTCGCCTTTGGCGGCGTCAAGGCGCTGTCGGGCGTGAGCTTCAGCGTGCAGCCGGGCTCCATCACCGCCGTGATCGGGCCCAACGGCGCGGGCAAGACCTCGCTGTTCAACACCATCTCGGGCTTCTACCGGCCCACGGGCGGCAGCATCCGGTTCAAGGGCCAGGACATCACCCGCGTTCCCGCGCCGCAGCGCGCCAAGATGGGCCTGGGGCGCAGCTTCCAGAACATCGCGCTGTTTCGCGGCATGACGGTGCTGGACAACATCAAGCTCGGGCGCCACGCGCACCTCAAGACCAACGTGTTCGACGCGCTGCTGTACATGGGCCGCGCGCGCCGCGAAGAGGCCGAGCTGCGCCGCGACATCGAGGAGCGCATCATCGACTTCCTCGAGATCGACCACATCCGCCACGCGCCCGTCTCGGCCCTGTCCTACGGCCTGCAAAAGCGCGTGGAGATGGCGCGCGCGCTGGCCATGCAGCCGGAAATTTTGATGCTCGACGAGCCCGTGGCCGGCATGAACCGCGAGGAGACGGAAGACATGGCGCGCTTCATCCTCGACGTGCGCGCCGAGTGGGGCGTGACGGTGCTGATGGTGGAGCACGACATGGGCATGGTCATGGACCTGTCGGACCACGTGGTGGTGCTGAACTTCGGCCAGGTCATCTCCCAGGGCGTGCCCGCCGTGGTGCAGGCCGACCCCGAGGTCAACCGCGCCTACCTGGGCTCGGGCAACGTCGATGAGCTGCGCGCCAAGCTGCGCGCGGCCGCCCGCGTCAACACCCCTGCCGGAGCAGCAGCATGATGGATTGGGCCTACCTCTTCGAGATCAGCCTCACCGGCGTCGCCAGCGGCGGCCTGTACGCGCTGGCCGCGCTGGCCTTCGTCATGGTCTACAAGGCTACGCGCGTGGTCAACATCGCCATCGGCGAGATGCTCATGGCCGGCGGCTACCTGTTCTTCACCTTCGCCGCCATGTGGTCGCTGCCGCTGTGGCTGGCCATTCCGGCCGCCGTGCTGGCCTGCGGCCTGCTGGGCGCGGTGATCGAGCGCACCATGATCCGCCCGCTGCTGGGCGAGCCGCCGATCTCCGTCTTCATGGTCACCGTGGGCCTGTCCTCGGTGCTCATCGGCCTGGTGGAGATGATCTGGACGGCCGACCAGCGCCGCCTGCCCGAGTTCATGCCCAGCGACCCGATCATGATCGGCGATGCCTTCCTCGCGCCCAAGGTGGCCTGGGGCGCGGTGGTCGCGGCCGTGTTCATCGCCGCCGTGCTGCTGGTGTTCCGCTACTGGCGCGGCGGCGTGGCCCTGCGCGCCACGGCCAGCGACCAGGCGGCCGCGTACTCGGTGGGCATCAACGTGCCGCGCGTGTTCTCGCTGGCCTGGGTGGCCTCGGCCATGCTGGCGGCCATCTCCGGGATCATCGTCGGCTCCATCGGCGGCCTGTCCTCCAGCATGGGCGTGTTCGGCCTGTCGGTGCTGGTGGTGGTCATCGTCGGCGGGCTCGACAGCGTGCTCGGCGCGCTGGTGGGCGGCATCCTCATCGGCCTGGTCGAGGCCCTGGCCGGCGCCTACCTGGGCGGCGAATACAAGCTGCTGGCCACCTTCGTGGTGCTGGTCGTCATCCTGATGGCGCGGCCCTACGGCCTGTTCGGCACCCACGAAATCGAACGTCTTTAAGGGCTCATCACCATGCGTATCGGAACCCTCAAGGAAACCTACGTCGCCGACGCCGCGCTGTTCGACTCGCGCACCCAGCATGCCTGGCTCGCCGTCACCGCCGCGCTGCTGCTGCTGTTTCCCTTCGTCGCCAGCGACTACTGGCTCTACCTGGCCTGCCTGGTGGCCATCAACGTGGCCAGCGCCACGGGGCTGAACATCCTCACCGGCTACACCGGCCTGGTGAGCCTGGGCCAGGCGGCCTTCATGGGCCTGGGTGCGTACACCGTGGCCATCCTGCAGACGCGCTACGGCACGCCCTTCCTGCTGAACCTGCTGGCCGGGGGCGTGGTGGCCATGCTGGGCGGCATCATCGTGGGCATTCCGTCGCTGCGCGTGAAGGGGCTGTACCTGGCGATCGCCACCATCGCGGCCTCGTTCATCGCGCACTTCCTGTTCGCCAACTTCCAGATCACGGGCGGCACGGCCGGCCTGTCGCTGCCGCCGGCGCAGCTGCTGGGCATCGACCTGGACACGTCGTTTCGCCTGTACTGGCTGATCGTGCCGGTGACGGTACTGATGCTGCTGGGCGCGGCCAACCTGTTTCGCACGCGCATCGGCCGGGCCTTCATCGCCATCCGCGACCGCGACATCTCGGCCGAGGTGCTGGGCATTCCGCTCTTGCGCTACAAGCTGCTGTCGTTCGGCCTGTCGTCGTTCTACGCCGGCATCGCCGGGGGGCTGTGGGCCTACTTCTTCCGCGTGGTCACGCCCGAGAGCTTTCCGCTGTCCATGTCCATCTTCTTCCTGGCGGCCATCATCGTCGGCGGCATGGGCTCGATTCTGGGCGGCATCCTGGGCGCGGTGTTCATGACCATGGTGCCCGAGCTGCTCAAGCTCGTCGTCGACCTGCTGCCCGGCGGCAGCGAGCTGGCGGTGTTCCTGTCGCCCGTGCGCCTGGTGATCTTCGGCGCATTGATCATCGGTTTTCTGGTGTTCGAGCCGCTGGGGCTCGCAGAAATGTGGCGGCGCATCCGCCGCTTCTTCCACCTGTGGCCCTTCCGTAATTGAGTCCGCGCAGGCCACCGCTTCCCGCACATCACAACGACCCAAGGAGACAAACATGGAACAGCAACGCATTTCGCACCAGCGCCGCAGCCTCATGCGCGGCGCCGCCGCCATGGCCGGAGCCGCCGCGCTCACGCACCCGCTGTCGGTGCTGGCGCAGGGCGCCGAGGAGATCGTCATCGGCGGCTCCATCCCCATGACGGGCGTGTTCGCCTTCGCCGGCGTGGGCATCAACGCCGGCATGCAGGACTACGTGAAGATCATCAACGACGCCGGCGGCATCAAGGGCCGCAAGGTGCGCTACGTGCCCGAGGACACGGGCTACAAGGTCGACGTGTCGGTGGCCACGTTCAAGAAGATCACCAGCCAGAACAAGGTGAATCTGTACTACGGCGACTCCACGGGCTTTTCCAAGACCATCAACCCCGAGCTGGAGCGCAACGGCAACATCCTGATGGCCGGCGCCTCCTTCGCCAGCGAACTCAACGACCCCAAGAAGTACCCCCAGCAGTTCCTGGTGGGCCCCGACTACACGGAGATGTTCAGCATCCTGCTGCGCCACATCGCCAAGGAAAAGCCGGGCGCCAAGGTGGCCTTCGTGTACTCCGACTCCGAATTCGGCCGCGACCCGATCGACAAGAGCGAGGCCGAGGCCAAGAAGCTCGGCCTGTCGGTGCCGATCAAGATCATGACGCCCGCGGGCAGCGTGGACGTGTCCACCGAGGTCATCAAGCTGCGCCGCGCCGCGCCCGACTACACCATCTTCCACGGCTACATCCTGGCGCCCATCCCCGAGTTCATCACCCAGGGCAAGCAGCAGGGCATGAAATCGAAGTGGATGGGCACCTTCTGGACCATGGACAGCTCCACCGTCATGAAGATGGGCGAGGCGGGCGACGGCTTCATGGGCGTGATGCCCTACCGCTACTACTACGACACCGAGAAGGCGCCCATGCTGGAAAAGATCCGCGCCCTGCGCCCGGAGTACCAGAGCACGGCCTACATGCAGGGCTTCCTGGCCGCCATGCTGTTCCTCGAATCGGCCAAGCGCTGCCTGGACGCCAACAAGCCGCTCACCGGCGCCAACCTCAAGGCCGCGCTCAACAGTCTCAAGGACTTCGACACCGGCGGGCTGATCGGCGTGCCGCTGACCATCACCGGCAACTCCATCCCCGTGGGCCGCGTCTACAAGGCCGACATGAAGGCGCAGAAGATGCTGCCCGCCTCCGACTGGATCAAGCTCTGACCCTACTCTGTTTTTGATAGCTGCCAGCGCTTTCTGTACAGGACATACAGGCATGAACATGCCTGAAATCCGCACACATAAAGCGCCAGCAGCTATTCAAAAAAGAGCACCGCCCCACCCAGATGCCATGACACAAGCGTCCCCCGACTACGTCCTCGAGGTCAACAACATCGAGGTCATCTACAACAAGGTCGTGCAGGCCCTGCGCGGCCTGTCGCTGGCCGTGCCGCGCGGCCACATCGTGGCGCTGCTGGGCAGCAACGGCGCGGGCAAGAGCACCACGCTCAAGGCCGTCTCGGGCCTGCTGCCGCTGGAAAACGGTGCGCTCGAAGCGGGCAGCATCCGCTTCAACGGGCAGAGCACCACGGCCGTGGCGCCGCAACTGCTGGTGCGCCGCGGGCTGTCGCACGTGATGGAGGGGCGGCGCATCTTCGAAGACCTGACCATCGAGGAAAACCTGGTCGCCTCGACCTACGCGCTCAGCGGGCGCGACGGCGCCACCAGGCCCGACTTCGACCTGGTGTACGAATACTTCCCGCGCCTGCACGAGCGGCGCAAGGGCCTGGCCGGCTACCTGTCGGGCGGCGAGCAGCAGATGCTGGCCATCGGCCGCGCGCTCATCGCCCAGCCCGAGCTGATCCTGCTGGACGAGCCCTCGCTGGGCCTGAGTCCTAAGCTCACCGAAGACATCTTCGGCATCATCGCGCGCATCAACGCCGAGCGCGGCACCAGCATGCTGCTGGTGGAGCAAAACGCCACCGTGGCCCTGGCTGTGGCGCACAACGGCTACATCATGGAGAACGGCAAGATCGTCATCGACGGCAGTGCCGAGCGCCTAGCCAACGACCCCGACGTGCGCGAGTTCTACCTGGGCATGGGCGGCGGCGGCGAGGCCAAGAGCTTCAAAGAAATAAAACACTACAAGCGCCGCAAGCGGTGGCTTTCATGAAGCAACCCCCTGAGGCGCTGCGCGCCTTCCCCCTTCTCTCGCATCGCTGCGCGCTGCGGGAAGGGGGACGCCACCAGCGCGGCGGGGCGGCCCTTGCGCGGTGGCCGCTGACCTGGGTTTCGCCAGTTTTCAAGGTCGCGCCCCGTGCGCAGTGCCATGGATCACACAAGACATGAATCTCCCTGAACTCACCCTGCCCCAGATGCTGCGCCAGCGCGCGCAGCGCGACGCCCAGCGCGTCGCCATCCGGCAAAAGGACTTCGGCATCTGGAAGCCCATCACCTGGGCCCAGTACTACCAGCGCGCCTGCCACTTCGGCCAGGGCCTGCTGCAGCTGGGCCTGCCCGCGGGCGGCCATGTGGGCGTGATCGCCGAGAACCGCATCGAATGGGTGCTGGCGCAGATGGGCGCGGGCCTGGTGGGGGGCATCACCGTGGGCGTGTACCCCACCAGCCCCTCGCCCGAGGTGGCCTACGTGGTGGGCCATGCCGACATCGACATCATGGTCTGCGAGGACCAGGAGCAGACCGACAAGGTGCTGGAGGCGCTGGACCAGCTGCCGCGCCTGAAGAAGATCATCGTCATGGAGACCAAGGGCCTGCGCAGCTTCGCCCCCGAGCACCGCGCGCTCATCGTCCCCTTCGACGAGGTGGAGCGCCTGGGCGCGGGCCTGCACAACCAGGCGCTGATCGACGAGGTGCTGGCGCGCCAGACCATGGACGACGTGGGGCTGATGATCTACACCTCCGGCTCCACCGGCAAGCCCAAGGGCGCCATGATCTCGTGGCGCAACATGCGCGGCGTGACGCCGGGCATCGTGGACCGGCTCGAACTCTCGCGCGACACCACCCACCTGTCCTACCTGCCGCTGTGCCACGTGGCCGAGCAGATGCTCACCACCTTCTGCCCCATCTACCTGGGCTCGCAGGTGAACTTCGGCGAATCCATCCGCACCGTGCAGGAAGACCTGCGCGAGGTGGCGCCCACCATGTTCCTGGGCGTGCCGCGCATCTGGGAAAAGCTGCACTCGTCCATCAGCATCAAGATGCAGGAAACCGGCGCGCTGCGCCGCGCCCTGTACGCGCGCGCCCTGGCCGACTGCGCCCCGCTGGCCGAGAAGCCGCGCAGCCAGTGGACGCTGCTGGAGCGCCTGCGCTACGCCGCGCACTACGCCCTGGTGCTGCGCGCGCTGCAGAACTTCATCGGCCTGCGCGATGCGCGCGTGGCCCTCACCGGCGCCGCGCCCATCGCGCCCGACGTGGTGCGGTTCTTTCGCACCCTGGGCGTGCCGCTGATCGAGGTCTACGGCCTGACCGAATCCACCGGCATGGTCACCGGCCACCAGCGCGACCATGTGACCGCCGGCACCGTGGGCCCCGTCACCGCGGGCGTGCGCTACCGCATCGCCCGCACCGACGACTCGGACAGCGGGGAGTTCCAGATCCAGGGCGACATGGTGTTCGCCGGCTACTACAAGAACCCCGAGGCCACGGCGCAAAGCATCCAGGACGGCTGGCTGCACACGGGCGACGTGGTGCGCGAGGTGGACGGCCAGCTCAAGATCGTGGACCGCTTGAAGGACATCATGATCACCGCCGGCGGCAAGAACCTCACGCCGTCCGAGATCGAGAACACCATGAAGGCCAGCCCCTACATCAAGGAGTGCGTCATCGTGGCCGAGGGGCGCAAGTTCGTCGGCGCGCTGGTGATGATCGACTACGAGACCGTGGGCAAATGGGCCGAGGCGCGGCGCATCGCGTTCACGCATTTCCGCTCGCTGGTGGAAACGCCCGAGGTGCGCCAGCTCATCAACGGCGAAATCGCCACCGGCAACGCCAAGCTGGCCCAGGTGGCGCAGATCCGCAAGTTCCACATGCTCACCAAGGAGCTGGACCACGACGACGGCGAGGTCACCGCCACCATGAAGGTGCGCCGCAGCAGCATCTACAAGACCTACGCCGCCGACATCGAGGCGCTGTATTCCTAAGAAAAACCGGCTGCAGCGCTTTTCCATCAAGCGCTGCAAGCTATCACTTTAATAGCACACCATGAGCGCCCCTCCCTTGATCGCCACGCAGCAAGACGGCATCGCCACCCTGCGCTTCAACCGGCCCGAATCCATGAACGCGCTGGACCTGCCCACCGCGCTGGCCCTGCGCGATGCCGTGCGGGCCATCGCCCAGGACGCCGGCGTGCGCGCCGTGCTGCTGCAGGGCAGCGGCCGCGCCTTCGTGGCCGGGGGCGACCTGGCCGCGCTGCGCGCCGACCCGGTGCAGGGCGCGTGCGACCTGCTCGGCCCGCTGAACGAAACCCTGCTGCTGCTGCAGGGGCTGAACGCCCCCGTCATCGCCCAGGTGCATGGCGCGGCGGCGGGCGCCGGCCTGTCGCTGATGCTGATGTGCGACTTCGTGCTGGCGGCCGAGGGCACCAAGTTCAACCTGGCCTACATCAACCTGGGCACCAGCTGCGACGTGGGCGCATCGTGGGCGCTGCCGCGCCTGGTGGGCCTGCGCCAGGCCCTGGAGATCGCCCTGCTGGGCGACACCTTCGGCACCGACGACGCGCTGCGCCTGGGCCTGGTCAACCGCGTGCTGCCCGCCGCCGAGCTGGACTCCGCCGCCCAGGCCTTCGCCCAGCGCATCGCCGCCGGCCCCACCCTGGCCTACGGCCACATGCGCCGACTGATGCGCGCCAGCCTGGACCGCGACCTGGCCACGCAGCTCGCAGCCGAGGCCCAGGCCTTCGACGCCTGCGCCCGCACCGCCGACCTGCGCGAAGGCATCGAGGCCTTCTTCGCCAAGCGCAAGCCGCAGTTCAGCGGCCAATAAACCCGATCGAAAGGAAACTCCATGTCCCACCGTGACGTCTTCGTCGTCAGCACCGCCCGCACCGCCATCGGCACCTTCGGCGGCAGCCTGAAGGACGTGCCCAACACCCAGCTGGCCACCACCGCCGTCAAGGCCGCCATCACCCGCGCCGGCATCGCGCCCGACGCCGTGGGCCATGTGGTCATGGGCAACGTGATCCCCACCGACACCAAGGATGCGTACCTCTCCCGCGTGGCCGCCATCGACGCCGGCTGCCCCATCGAGACGCCGGCCTTCAACGTCAACCGCCTGTGCGGCTCGGGCCTGCAGGCCATCATCTCGGCGGCCCAGGCCATCGGCTACGGCGACTGCGACGTGGCCGTGGGCGGCGGCTCGGAATCCATGAGCCGCGGCCCCTACTTCGACCAGGCCGCGCGCTACGGCGCGCGCATGGGCGACGCCAAGAGCATCGACTACATGCTCGGCATCCTGCACGACCCCTGGCAGAAGATGCACATGGGCATCACCGCCGAGAACGTGGCCGAGCGCTACAAGATCAGCCGCGAGATGCAGGACCAGCTGGCCCTGACCAGCCAGCAGCGCGCCGCCGCCGCCATCGCCGCCGGCTATTTCAAGGAGCAGATCGTCCCGGTGGAAATTGCCACCCGCAAGGGCACGGTGCTGTTCGACACCGACGAGCATGTGCGCGCCGCCACCACGCTGGAGGTGCTGGCCGGCATGAAGCCCGCGTTCAGGAAGGACGGCGGCACGGTCACGGCCGGCAACGCCTCGGGCATCAACGACGGCGCCGCCGCCGTGGTGCTGGCCGCCGGCGACCGCGTGGCCGCCCTGGGCCTCAAGCCCCTGGCGCGCCTGGTGGGCTACGCCCACGCCGGCGTGGAGCCGGGCTACATGGGCATCGGCCCCGTGCCCGCCACGCAGAAGGTGCTGCAGCGCACCGGCCTGAAGGTCAGCGATATGGACGTGATCGAGGCCAACGAGGCCTTCGCCGCCCAGGCCTGCGCCGTGGCGCAGGAGCTGGGGTTCGATCCCGCCAAGGTCAACCCCAACGGCTCGGGCATCTCGCTGGGCCACCCGGTGGGCGCCACCGGCGCCATCATCACCACCAAGGCCATCGCCGAGCTGCACCGCACAGGCGGCCGCTACGCGCTCGTCACCATGTGCATCGGCGGCGGCCAGGGCATCGCCGCCATCTTTGAACGGGTTTGAGTCTTTTTGGCCATCGGCGCTTGATGGTCAAGCGCTGACAGCTCTTATTTCAATAGCACCATGCTCCCCAACACCCTCCTCACCGCCGACGACAAGGCCGAACTGGAACTGTTCAGCGCATCGCTGGAGCGCTTTTGCGATGCCGAGATCGAGCCCCATTACCGCGACTGGGAAAAGGCCGGCCTGGTCAGCCGCGCGCTGTTTCGCAAGATGGGCGAGAACGGCTACCTGTGCGCCGACGTGCCCGACGCCTACGGCGGCCCGGGCGCCAGCGTGCACTTCTCGTTCGCCGTGGTGGAGGTGCTCTCGCGCCGCGGCTACGGCGGCTTCGTGGGCGGGCTGCAGGTGCACAACGACATCGTCCCGCCCTACCTGCTGCACTGCGGAACCGAGGCCCAGCGCCAGCACTGGCTGCCGCGCATGGCCAGCGGCGAGGCCGTGGCCGCCATCGGCATGACCGAGCCCGGCGCGGGCAGCGACCTCAAGGCCATCCGTACCACGGCGCGCAAGGACGGCGACCACTACGTCATCAACGGCAGCAAGATCTTCATCAGCAACGGCCAGCATTGCGACCTGCTGGTGCTGGCCGCCAAGACCGATCCGGCCGCCGGCGCCAAGGGCGTGAGCCTGTTCCTGGTGGACACGACAACGCCCGGCTTCACGCGCGGCCAGAACCTGGAGAAGATCGGCCAGCACGCGGGCGACACGTCCGAGCTGTTCTTCAACGACATGCGCGTGCCGGCGGACGCGCTGCTGGGCGGCGTGGAGGGCCAGGGCTTCGTGCAGATGATGCGCGAGCTGCCGCGCGAGCGCCTCATCATCGGCGTGCAGGCGGTGCATGGCGCCAAGGGCGCGCTGGCCGCCACGCTGCAGTACGTGCAGGAGCGCCAGGCCTTCGGCCAGGCCATCGCCCAATTCCAGAACACGCGCTTCACGCTGGCGCAGTGCGCGGCCGACATCGCCGCCGCCGAGGCCTTCCTGAACGCCAGCATCGCCGCCTACCAGCAGGGCCAACTCACGCCCGAGGCGGTGAGCGCGCTCAAGCTGCACACCACCGAGCTGTTCAGCCGCGTGGCCGACGCCTGCCTGCAACTCTTCGGCGGCTACGGCTACATGGCCGAATACCCGATCTCGCGCTTCTGGACCGACGCGCGCGTGCTGCGCATCTACGGCGGCACGTCGGAAATCATGAAGGAGCTGGTGGCGCGGTCGCTGCTGGGGCGCTGACGCCACGCCGCACCGCCAGGCAAGGCCACCCGCACGGGTGGCTTTTTTTTTCAGGCGTCCTTGTAGAACACCTCGACGCTGCCCTTGAGCGTGATCAGCAGCGGGCGGCCCTTGCGGTCCAGCGTCTTGCCCGCGGGCACCTTGATCCAGCCCTCGCTCACGCAGTACTCCTCCACGTCAAAGCGCTCCTTGCCGTTGAAGCGGATGCCGATGTCCGCGTCCTGCTGGAACACGGCCGCCACATGGTGCGGGCTGCGCGGGTCAACGGCGAGGCGGTCGGGCAGGGGGTGCTTGGCGGAATCGGTCACGGCTTCAATCTCGGGGAATAACGATGGTGGGCCGGCAGTGCCGGGCCCGCATTGTCCCGCAATCGCGCCCCCGCCAGGGCCGGCCGGCCCTGCCACGGTCCGTTTGCTCCTGAAATAAGAGCTGTCAGCGATTGACCATCAAGCGCTACAGGCCCATTTCATTCAAAAAACCGAAAATCCCCGGCCCTGTGGATAAGTCTGCGGAGCATTCTGGAACAACCGCCCAGTTATGCACAGCGAACGGCCGTCCGGCCGGTTTGTCCCCATTTCGGGTACAGCGGGCGCTCGTCGCCGTCCCCACACTTTGGCGGCACGCAAGTGCTTGATCCGCCTGCCAAAAATCGGCTTACCCACAGCGGTGGCCCAGGCTCTACTACTACCACTATTTTTAAATAATAAATTCAAGGAATAACAACCGGGGACCGGCGGGCGTGGCCTGAAGACCCTGGCGCGGGTCGGGTTGTGGGCCGTGCGGGCAAAAAAAAGCGCCCTGACGGGCGCTGTGGGGTGGCTGAAACGCCGCCGTGCGTCAGCGCAGCATGGCGTAGCCCACCAAGATGGCCGCCACCAGGCCCACGGCATCGGCCAGCAGGGCGCAGGCCAGGGCGTGGCGCGCGTGCTTCACGCCCACGCTGCCGAAGTACACCGCCAGCACGTAGAAGGTGGTCTCGGTGGAGCCCTGGATGATGGCCGCCAGCCGGCCCACGAAGGAATCCACGCCATGCGTCTGCAGCACGTCGATCATCAGCCCGCGCGCGCCCGCGCCCGAGAGCACCTTCATCAGCCCCACGGGCAAGGCCGGCAGGAAGTCGGTGTTCCAGCCCAGCGCCGCCACCGCCGCGCCCAGGGCCGCCAGCAGCGCGTCCATGCAGCCGGCGGCGCGGAACACGCCGATGGCCGCCAGGATGGCGATCAGGTAGGGAATGATCTGCACCGCCACGCCAAAGCCTTCCTTGGCGCCGTCGATGAAGGCGTCGTACACATTCACGCGGCGCCAGGCGCCGGCCAGCAGGAACAGCGCCACCACGCCCAGGATCACCGCGGCGCCCGTGGCGCCTGCCACCTGGGCCGCCCGTTCGGCCGGCAGCCGCGCCAGCCCGGCCACGGCCGCCGCCAGCAGGCCGCCCACGGCCAGCACCGGCAGCAGCAGCCGCGCGCGCCACAGCGGCAGGCGCTGGCACACGGCCACGGCCAGCACGCCCGCCAGCAGCGAGGCAAAGGTGACCAGCAGCGTGGGCACAAAGATGTCGGCCGCGTTGAAGCCCGCGCCCAGCCCCTGCTTGAGCGCCACGCTCTGGCGGATGGCGATGACCGAGGTGGGAATCAGCGTGAGCCCCGCCGTGTTCATGACCACGAACATGATCTGCGCGTTGCTGGCCTGGCCCGCGGGCTCGCGGTTCAGCGTCTGCAGCTCGCGCATGGCGTTCAGGCCCAGCGGCGTGGCGGCGTTGTCCAGCCCCAGCAGGTTGGCGCTGATGTTCATGGTCATTGCGCCCTGCGCCGGGTGGCCGGCGGGCACGCCGGGAAACAGCCGCGCCAGCAGCGGGCCGGCCAGGCGCGCCAGCAGCTCCACCATGCCGGCGCGCTCGCCCACGCGCATCAGGCCCAGCCACAGCGCCATGATGCCGGCCAGGCCCAGCGAGATCTCGAAGCCCGCGCGCGCGCCGTCGAACATGGCCGTGAGCAGCGCCTGGAAGATGCCCGCCTCGCCCAGCAGCCAGCGCACCACGGCGGTGGCGAACGCCACGATGAAAAAGCCCGTCCAGACCCAGTTGAGTGCCATGGAACTCGATGGTAGCGGCCTTGCCCACCCTGCCTGCGCGCCACCCGCCGTGGCAGACTGCGGCCCATGCCACCGCCCACGCTTCTCGTCGCCGACGACCACCCGCTGTTTCGCGCGGCGCTGATCCAGGTGCTGCGCGAGCGCTTCGCGCCCCTGCAGACGCTGGAGGCCGCCAGCGCCGCCACGCTGGGCACCCTGCTGCAGGACCACCCGGAGGTGGAGCTGGTGCTGCTGGACCTGGCCATGCCGGGCGCGCGCGGCTTTTCGGCGCTGCTGCATGTGCGCGGCGAATACCCGCAGGTGCCGGTGGTGGTGATCTCGTCCAACGACCACCCGCGCGTGATCCGCCGCGCGCAGCAGTTCGGCGCGGCGGGGTTCATCCCCAAGTCCGCCCCCGCCGAGGACATGGCCGGCGCCATCCAGGCCGTGCTGGACGGCGGCAGCTGGTTCCCGCCCATGGCGGCCGAGCGTTCCGAGGCCGACGCCGCGCTGGCCGCCAAGCTCGCGCGGCTCACGCCCCAGCAGTTCCGCGTGCTGCTGTGCCTGGCCGACGGCCTGCTCAACAAGCAGATCGCGCACGAACTGGGCCTGGCCGAGAACACCGTCAAGGTGCATGTGACGGCCATCCTCAAGAAGCTGGAGTGCTACAGCCGCACGCAGGCGGCGGTGCTGGTGAAAAGCCTGGCGACGGAGATCGATTGAAGCCCAATATGGCTTTGGCGATTGTGGATAAAGCGCGAACAGCTATTGTTTTAGTAGCATCATCTGGCTGATGAGCGCCCGCAGCGCCGACGGCCGCACGGGCTTGAGCAGGTAGCCCCAGCCGCGTTCGGCGGCCTGGCGGCGCACGGCGGTGTCGCGCTCGGCCGTCACCAGCACCACCGCGGGCGCCTGGCCCCACACGCCGCACAGGCGGTCGTACAGGTCGGGGCCGTAAAAGGCGCCCATGCGCACGTCCAGCAGCACCAGTTGCGGCGCATTGCCGGGCGCGGCCCGTTCCAGCGCCGCCTGCGGGCCGCCGGCCAGCGGCACCTGGCAGCCCCAGCGGCGCAGCAGCGCGCCGCTGGCCTTGCAGCTGGGCGCGTCGTCGTCGATGTACCAGGCGGTGGTGCCCTGCAGGGGCTGGTCGTCCTCGGGCGCGGCGGCCATGCCCGCGGCGGCGGGGCCGGGCGTGGCGGCGGCATCCGCCAGCGGCACGCACACCCAGAACACGCTGCCGCGCCCCAGCTCCGAGCGCAGGCCGATCTCGTGGCCCAGCAGCTTGCCCAGCCGCTCCACGATGGCCAGGCCCAGGCCCGCGCCGCGGTCCTCGTCGTGGCCCTCGCCCAGGCGGCGGAACTCCTCGAAGATCTCGCGGTGCAGGCTCTCGGGAATGCCCGGCCCCTGGTCGTGCACCTCGATGCGCAGCCGCTGGCCCTGGCGCCGGCAGCCGATGAGCACGCGGCCCCGGGGCGTGTAGCGGATGGCGTTGGACAGCAGGTTCTGCAGGATGCGGCGCAAGAGCGCCTCGTCGCTGCGCACCGTGCAGCGCGATCCCACGGTGCTCAGGCGCAGGCCGCGGCTCGTGGCCATGATGCCGAAGTTGTGCTGCATGACCTGCAGCAGCGGCCCGAGCGCGAAGTCGCGCACATGCACCTCCAGCTGGCCCGACTCCATGCGCGAGATGTCCAGCAGGCTGTTCAGGATGCCGTCCTGCGCGGCCAGCGCGCCGTCGATGCTGTCGGCCGCCTGGCGCCCGGCCTCGTCGTGCAGGTGGCTGCGCAGCAGCGAGCCGAACATGCGCGCCGCATTCAAGGGCTGCAGCAGGTCGTGCACGGCGGCGGCCACGAAGCGGGTCTTGTAGCGGTTGGCGGCCTCCGCCTCGCGCCGGGCGGCGTCCAGGTCGCGCGTGCGCTCGGCGATGCGCAGCTCCAGCGCGTCGGCCAGCGAACGCAGCTCGCGCGCGGCGTTCTTGTAGCTGGTGATGTCGGCGTAGCTGGTCACGAAGCCGCCGTCGGGCAAGGGGTTGCCGCGGATCTCCAGCACCGTGCCGTCGTCCTTGGCGCTTTCGCGCAGGTGTGGGCGGCCCTCGCGCAGGTGGCGCAGGCGGCGCTGCACGGCCTCCTCGGTGGGCACCGGGCCCAGCAGGCCGCGCCGGGCGTTGTGGCGCAGCAGCGCCTCCACGGGGGCGCCCACGCGCATGAGGTCGGGCGGAAAGCGAAACAGCTCCACGTAGCGCGAGTTCCAGGCCACCAGCTTCAGATCGGCGTCGATGACCACCACGCCCTGCGGCAGGTGCTGCAGGCTGCGCGACAGCCCCGTGTCGGCCTGGCGCGCCGCCTGCACGATGCCGTCCTGCGCCGTGCGCAGCTCCTGCGCATGCTGGCGCAGCACGGTCTCCAGCTCCTGGCGGCTGCGCTGGCGCAGGCGGGCCAGCCGCTGGCGCTGGCGCACGAACAGCACCAGCAGGGCCAGGGCCAGCCACAGGCCCGCCGCGGCGCCGGCGGCCCAGCGGCTGGCGCTCACCGCGCCGTGCGTGGTGTGCAGCAGGTGCAGCGTCCAGCCGCTGTCCGGCAAGGCCTGGGTGTGCCACAGCATGGCCTGGGGCAGCGCCGGGTCGAGCACCCGCGCCAGCACCGTGCCGTCGGCCACGCTGCGCTGCACGTTCAGGCGCAGCGGCGTGAGGGCCTGGCCTGCATACTGGCGCGTGGCCTCCATGTCCTGCCGGTCCTGCGCGCTCAGGGGCGCCAGGAGCCGGTAGCGCCATTCATCGCGGCTGGCCAGGAAGACCACGCCACGGGCGTCCGAGGCGAAGACGATGTCCGGCCCCTGGCGCCACTCGCTCTCCAGCGCGTTCAGCGCGATCTTGATCGCCACCAGGCCCAGGATGCTCCCCTGTTCGTCGCGGATCGAGGTGGACAGAAAGTACCCCGGCTCGCCCGTGGTCAGGCCGATGCCGTAGAAGCGCCCCTCGCCCTCCTTCAGCGCCTGCGTGACATAGGGCCGGAAGCTGTAGTCCTCCCCCACGTTGCTGTGCGCGTCCCGCCAGTTGCTGGCGGCGATCGCGCGGCCCTGGCGGTCGATCAGCGTGAGCGTGGACGCATGGCTGGCGCCGTTGGCCTGTTCGAGCTTGCGGTTCAGCAGATCCACCTGGGCGGGCGTGAGCGGGTGCGACAGCGCGTCGCGCAACTGCGGGTCCAGGGCCAGCACCTGCGGCAGCGTGCGAAACCGGTCGATGCGCTGCTCCAGGGCCTGGCCGTAGAGCGTGAGTTGGCGCTCCACGCCCCGGCTGTCCTCCTGCAGCGCCCGGCGCAGCGCGTACTGGCTGACCAGCACCGTGCACACCACCATGCCCGCGAGCACGGCCAGCACGGTGAGCAGCAGCCGGCGACGCGAAGACACGGTGGAATGGGGCACGGGGAGGGGCTTTCTAATACCAATAGGTTATCGGCTTGCCGGCGCCCCAGGGGTACAAACCACGGGGTCCGAGATGCGCTGCCGCGGAAGGTTCGTGCGTCTTTTTTTCTTCTCCCGGAGAAGCCGAATGCACACCCTTCCCACAGCCACCACACCGCAGGTGCGGCTACCGTTTTACCGACAACTGTATTTCCAGGTGGTGATCGCCATCATTCTGGGCGTGCTGCTCGGCCATTTCGAGCCGGAGTACGGCGCGCAGCTCAAGCCCCTGGGGGACGCCTTCATCAAGCTGGTGAAGATGATCATCGCGCCGGTGATCTTCCTGACCATCGTCACCGGCATCGCCGGCATGTCGCAGCTGAGCACCGTGGGCCGCGTGTTCGGCAAGGCCATGGCGTACTTCCTGTTCTTCTCCACGCTGGCCCTGGTGGTCGGCATGGTGGTGGCCAACCTGGCCCAGCCCGGCGCCGGCATGAACATCAACCCCGCCGACCTGGACCAGACCGCCGTGAAGGGCTACGTGGCCAGGTCGCACGAGATGACGCTGAGCGGCTTTGCGCTGGACATCATCCCCAAGACGCTGGTCAGCCCCTTCGTGGGCGACAACATCCTGCAGGTGCTGTTCGTGGCCGTGCTGTTCGGCGTGTCGCTGGCCCTGGTCGGCGACGCCGGCAGGCCCGTGCTGAACTTCTTCGAGTCCCTGACCGCGCCCGTGTTCAAGCTGGTGAACCTCGTCATGAGGGCCGCCCCCATCGGCGCCTTCGGCGCCATGGCCTTCACCATCGGCAAGTTCGGCCTGGGTTCGCTGGTGAACCTGGCGGGCCTGGTGGCCGCCTTCTACATCACCTCGGCGCTGTTCGTGCTGGTCGTCCTGGGCCTGGTGGCCCGCCTGTGCGGCTTCTCCGTGGTCAAGCTGATCCGCTACCTGAAGGCCGAGCTGCTGCTCGTGCTGGGCACCTCCTCGTCCGAGTCGGCCCTGCCCTCGCTGATGGAAAAGATGGAAAAGGCGGGCTGCAGCAAGTCGGTGGTGGGCCTGGTGGTGCCCACGGGCTACTCGTTCAACCTGGACGGCACCAACATCTACATGACGCTGGCGGCGCTGTTCATCGCCCAGGCCACCAACACCGAGCTGACGCTGGGCCACCAGGTGGCGCTGCTGCTGGTGGCCATGCTGTCGTCCAAGGGCGCGGCCGGCGTGACCGGCGCCGGCTTCATCACCCTGGCCGCCACCCTGGCCGTGGTGCCCGAGGTGCCCGTGGCCGGCATGGCGCTGATCCTGGGCGTGGACCGCTTCATGAGCGAATGCCGCTCGCTGACCAACTTCATCGGCAACGCCGTGGCCACCGTGGTGGTGTCGCGCTGGGAGAACGCGCTGGACATGGAGCGCCTGCATGCGGCGCTCAATGGCGAGCCCGAGTTCCTGCCGGATCCCGCGGAGCAGCCCGAGCCCGCCGCGCTGGCGGTGCCGCAGGCCTGAGCGCGCCCTGCCCCGCCGGCCCACGGCCCATGCCCTGTCGGCGGTGCGTGGGCCGTTGTGCCTGGAGGGCGGGTCCTCAGAACGGCGCGTCGTCGTCCGCGCCGCTCGCGGGCGCATGCAGCGGCCCCGAAAGCGCGGGGGCCGCGCCGCCGAGTTCGGTGCGCCCCTCCCCGCCCAGCGCCTCGATCAGGTCGGGGATCAGCTTGGACAACTCGCCCGTGGCGATGGCCACGTCGGCGTCAAAGCCACCGTCGTCCTGCGCCTGGCCCTCGAACACCGTGTCCAGGAACGCCACCTTCTTCAGCTGCAGGCCCTCCGTCAGGACGAAGGACACGCGGTCGTCCCAGCTCATGGCCAGCTTGGTCGGCAGCTTGCCGGCCTGGATGTGGTCGCGGATTTCGTCGATGTCCAGCGGGTGGCGCGCATAGC
Organism: Diaphorobacter oryzae DSM 22780; assembly: GCF_059568935.1. Lineage (NCBI taxonomy): Bacteria > Pseudomonadati > Pseudomonadota > Betaproteobacteria > Burkholderiales > Comamonadaceae > Diaphorobacter > Diaphorobacter oryzae. Next base: position 270,833 of record NZ_JCANUL010000005.1, read on the forward strand.
GCACCACGGCCTTGGACTCGTCGGGTGACTTCAGCTCGCATTCGCGGTCGATGCTGAAACCCGCCGGCGGCTCCTGCTCCTTGAGCCAGTGGGCCATGGCGGCCTGCGGGCTGGTCTGCGTGTCCAGCAGCGCCACCGACAGGCCGGGCAGCGCCTCGACCAGCGCGGTGACGATCTCGTCGGCCCGGCCCTGGCTGCCGGTGTCCAGCACCAGCAGGCGCGCCGCCATGTCGATCCACACCCAGGTGGAGCCCTGCTTGGTGAAGGCCATGGGCAGCAGGTCCAGCTTGGCCTCGTCCTTGAGTTCCTTGGTCTCCTTCTTGCCGGGCTTGCGGCCGGTCTGCTGCTCGATCTGCGCGGCCTTTTCCTTGACCTTGCGCGCCAGCACGGTGCCGGGGAGCATCTTGGACTCGGTCATGAAGCGCAGGATCCACTGCCCGCCCACGGACTCGGCCATCAGGCCATGGGCCTCGCCGCGCGGCGGCACCCAGCCGCTGGACCGCTCCTGCGTGGCGCCGCATTCCTGGAACGGCGTCTTGGCCAGCGCCTCTTCCAGCTGGGTCAGATCCGCCTGCCACTGCGGGGCAATGCGGTACACGATCATGTTCTTGAACACGGGATTTCCTTTGAACTGCATGCCTCCCGCCGCGGCCGTCCTGGCCGGTGGGAGGCGTTGATATTCCTGATTTGATAGCTGCCAGCGCTTGTGGATAAAGCGCTAAAGCCCTATTTGATGCCTGAAGAATGTACCCCGCATGCGGGCATGCCAGGCGGTACTTGGCAGAACTTTACACATGCGCCAAATTTGCTCACGCTGGCGTTACATCGCGGGAGGACACTGGCCCCCAAGCGCCTCACAGCCATTCCCCCGTCCGGGTGGAAGCCCCGGCGCCAGAGCTTCACCGCTGAAGACAGAAAGGAAACCACCATGGTCCATCGCAAGTTCACCCAGCGCCTCGCCTCCACCGCCCTGGCCGCGGCCGTTCTGGCCGCCGTCGCCGCGCCCTCGCTGGCCCAGCCCGGCCCGGGCCCCGCCGCCATGGCCGAACAGGGCGCGCCCCAGGCCCAGCGCCCGGACCGCGGCGAGCGTCCGCGCATGCGCCACATGACGCCCGAGCAGCGCCAGCAGTTCATGGCCCAGCGCGCCGAGGCCTTCAAGCAAAAGCTCCAGCTCACGCCCGCCCAGGAACCGGCGTGGAACCAGCTGCTGCAGACCATGCAGGCCGGCGCCGACAAGCGCCACGCCCGGCTGGACGACCGCCAGGGCATGGAACAGCTCACCACGCCCGAGCGCATCGACCGCATGCGCGCCCTGCGTGCCCAGCGCGCGGCCGATGCCGACCGCCGCGGCGACGCCGTGAAGGCCTTCTACGCCACGCTGACGCCGGCGCAGCAAAAGACCTTCGATGCCGAGGGCGCCCGCATGTACGGCTATGGCCACCGCATGGGCGACCATTGGGGCGGCATGCACGGCATGCGCCACCACGGCCCGGGCCCCATGGCCGCACCGGCCACGAAGTAAGCCCCCCGGCCCGGCCGCCGGGTAGCGGCCGTGGCCTACAAACCGGCGTGGCGCGCGGGTTCTACAGTGTTACAGCATCTGTTACACAGAAAGAAGACGCCATGCCGCCCACCCTCCTGTTCGCTCAGCGCCGGGGCACCGGCCGCCTGCCGCTGGTTCTGGCCGCGGGGTTCTGGCTGCTTGCCGCGGCCCCCGCCGGGGCACAGGATGCCGGCCAGGCGCCCTGGCACACGCCCTCGGTCTATCTGCAGGGCGACTGGGCGCGCCACGGCACCAACGCGTTCACCGTGGGCGCCACCCTGCCCTGGCGCACCTGGCACATGCCGCTGTGGGGCGGCGAACTGCGCGGGCACTGGGACATATCCCTGAGCCGCTGGTCCTTCGACGGCGTGGCCGGCCACGACAGCAGCCTGGTGCTGGGCGTCACGCCCACGCTGCGCCTGCGGCCGGACGCGGGCCGGGCCGCCTGGTTCTGGGAGGCCGGCATGGGCGGCACGCTGGCCAGCCGCCGCTATCACACGGAGGAGCGCGAGTTCAGCACGCGCTTCAACTTCGCCTCGCACCTGGGGCTGGGCCTCAATTTCGGCGCGCGGCGCCAGCACGAGCTGCTGCTGCGCGTGCAGCATGTCTCCAACGCGGGCATCAAGACCCCCAACCCCGGCCAGAACTTCCTGCAGCTGCGCTACGCCCTGCATTTCTGAGCCCGGCTGTGGACAAGGCTGGGGATGCTTTCGGAGCAACCCATGGCTTGTCCACAGGACGGCGCAGTCCGGCCAAGTTGTTCTCTTTTCTCCCGCACCTTGCCCCTGCTCCGGGGCACAGGCTTGGCCATTGCCTAAGTGCCCGTCAGGACTGGGAAAAAAAGGCTTGTCCACAGAAACCTAGCGGCTCTACTACTACCACTATGTATTGATAAATACTTTTAAGGAATAACAAAAGCCGGGGCAGGACGGCGGATGCCGGGCCCTGGTGTGCTATTGTTTTTGTAGCTATTTACGCTTGTAATACAAGCGCTGCAGCCATTTTTTGATGAAAGATGAGCCGCCTCGGGCTCAGGCGCCGATATGCGCGTGCAGCAGGCTGTCGAGCCGCTCGGCCGGCTGCGGCCGGCTGAAGAAATAGCCCTGGTAGACCTGGCAGCCGGCGCGCGCCAGCCAGTCGCGCTGCTCGTCGGTCTCCACGCCCTCGGCGATCACCTCCAACCCCAGGCTGTCGGCCAGGCCGATGATGGTGCGCACGATGGCCGCGTCGTTGGGGTCCGTGAGCAGGTCGCGCACGAAGCTCTGGTCGATCTTGAGCTGCCCCAGCGGCATGCGCTTGAGGTAGGCCAGCGACGAATACCCCGTGCCGAAGTCGTCCAGCGAAAAGCCCACGCCGTAGGCGCGCAGCGCCTCCATGGTGGCGATGGTGGCCGCCATGTCCTCCACCAGCAGGCTCTCCGTGATTTCCAGCTTGAGCAGCTGCGGCGGCGCGCCGGTGACGGCCAGCACACGGGCCACGTCGCCCACGAAGCCGGCGTCGCGGAACTGGCGCGAGCTCACGTTCACCGCCATGGTCAGGTGCGCCAGGGCCGGCACCTGCTGCCATGACGCGAGCAGGGAGCAGGCCGTGTGCAGCACCCAGCGCCCCAGCGGCAGCACCAGGCCGGTCTCTTCCGCCAGCGGGATGAACTGCGCCGGAGAAACCATGCCGCGCTGTGGGTGGGACCAGCGCAGCAGCGCCTCCACGCCCAGGATGTCGCCCTGGATGTTGACCTGCGGCTGGTAGTGCAGCAAAAACTCTTCCTGCGACAGCGCGTTGCGTAGATCCGCCTCGAGCGAGGCATGCTCGGCCACCGCCAGCTCCATGCCCGGGTCGAAGAAGCGCAGCGTGCTGCGCCCCGCGGTCTTGGCCTGGTACATGGCCAGATCCGCCTGCTTGAGCAGCTCGCCCACGGTGGTGGGTGCGTCGTCGAACAGCGCAATGCCGATGCTGGGCGTGCTGCGGTACTGGTAGCCGGCCAGCGCGTAGGGCGCGGAGAGGACGGTCAGGACTTTCTCGCCCACCTTGCGCGCATGCTCGGCCAGGGCCTCGGCCTGCGCGCTGAGCTGCTCCACCAGCACCACGAATTCGTCGCCGCCCAGGCGCGCCACCGTGTCCATGCCGCGCACGCAGGTGTTCAGGCGCTGGGCCACGATCTGCAGCAGCTGGTCGCCCTGGTCGTGGCCCAGCGTGTCGTTGAGGGTCTTGAAGTTGTCCAGGTCGATGAACAGCAGCGCCCCGCCCCGGCGCTGGCGCTGCGCCTCCACCAGGGCCTGGCCCACGCGCTCCATCAGCCGGACGCGGTTGGGCAGGCCGGTGAGCGGGTCGAAGAAGGCCAGGCGCTGGATCTCGCGCTCGTTGCTCTTGCGCTGGCCGATGTCGGAGTTGATCGCCAGGATGGATTCGGGCTCGCCCTGGTCGTTGCGCACCAGGGTCCAGCGCCCCTCGGCCTCGATGGTTCGGCCATCGCGGTCGTTCTGCAGGATTTCGCCGCTCCAGTCGCCCTGCTGCATCACCTGGTCCGTGGCGCGCAGGAAATCCTGCGGGTCCTGGTACAGCAGGGTGGCGATGGACCGGCCGATCGCCTCCTCGCGGGTCCAGCCGTACATGCGCTCGGCGCCCTGGTTCCAGAAGGTGATGCGGTGGTCCAGGCTGCGCACGATGATGGCGTCGCGCGCCTTGTCCAGCAGCGAGGCCTGGTGGCGGATGCGCATGTCGTCCATCTGGCGCTGCAGCTCCGCCGCGGCGCGCGCGGCGAAGATGCGCAGCGTGTTGCCGACGAAGGCCACCTGTTCGAGCGGCTCGCGGAACATCACGAAGATCAGGCCGATCGGCGTTCCGTCGCTGCCGGTGAGCTGCTGCCCCACGAAGCTGCGCGCGCCGGCGCTGGCCAGCACGGGGGCCCGGGGATAGCGCTCGGCCGCGCTGTCGAGGATCACGAACTGCGGGTGGGTGAGCAGCTCCTGGCTGGGCGTGCCGTCCAGCAGGTATTCGGCCAGCGGCTGCACGGTGCCGTCGGCCACATGCGACAGGGTCACCGCGCGCCGGGGCTGCCCCTCCACGGCCGGCAGCAGCCGGCCCACGCAGGCGATCTGCGCATCGAGTGCGTCCGCCATGTGGTGCGCCAGGCGCTCGAAGAACGCCTGGCCCGTGCCGGCCGAGACGGCCGTGGCCACCTTGAGCATGGCGGCCTGCAGGCGCTGCTGCTCGGCGCGGGCGCGCAGGTTCTCGATGCCGAAGGCCAGGTCCGCGGCCAGGGCCTCGAGCAGCAGCTCCTCCTCGGGGCTCACCTGCAGCACCTCGGGGGCATACAGGTACAGCAGTCCGAAGGTGCGCCGCGCGTTGCGCAGTGGCAGGCACACCACGGCATGGAAGCCCAGGCCGGCCATGCGCTCGGCCCAGCCGCGAAAGGCGGGGCTGGCGTGCACGTCGCGCACGATCACGGTCTGGCCGCTGCGCACGGCCAGGCCGGCCGGCCCGTTGCCGCGGGGCTCGGCGGCCGACCAGCTCAGGCGCAGGTGCCGGATGAAATGCCCGGTCTGCCCGGCATGGGCCACGGGCTCGATGCGCTTGTGCGCATCGTCGCGCACCATGCCCACCCAGCCCATGCGGTAGCCGCCGATCTCCACGGCCACCTGGCACACGGCATGCAGCAGGTCGGCCTCGCAGCTGGCGCGCACCAGCGTCTCGCTGCAGGCGCTGCGCATGCGCTTGGCGCGGTTCACGCGCGCCAGCTCTTCCTCGATGCGGCAGCGCTCGGTGATGTCGTTGGCCAGCACCTGCCATGCGGGGCGGCCGTCGAAATCCGTGTCGCCGATGAAGACCTCCACATCGATGCGCGAGCCGTCCTTGCGCAGGTGGTGCCAAACGGCGGGGCCGTGCGTGGACGTGGGCGCGCCCCGCGGGTCGGCGCACATGGCCATGGCGGCCTGGGCCGCGTCGCGCTGCCCGGGCCGCCACAGCGCACCCATGTCCATGGCCAGCAACTCGGCCTCGTCGTAGCCGTAGTACCGGCTCATGGCGTGGTTCACGGCCAGCAGGCGCAGGCTGCCGCGCTCGCAGACCCACATGGGTTGCGGGTGTTCGGCAAACAGCGCGCGGTACTGGCGCTCGGAGGCCCGCAACTGCGCATCCACGCGGCGCAGCTGCAGCATCGCGCCCAGCGATTCGGCCAGGAGCCGCAGGTGCACCAGATGGCGTGGCGCAAAGGCCTGGCCCTGCGCGGCCTGCACCTGCAGCAGGCCCGCCACGGACGCCCCCGCGCGCAGCGGCATGGCGACGAGGCCATCGTTCCCCGCAGGGGTGCTGTCTGCGTCACCGCCCGCCTGCTCCAGGTGTTGCCACAGCGGGTGCGCGGCCAGGCTCCGGCGGGTGCCGGCGGCGGGGCCCGGCGCCTCGCCTGCGCGGGCATGCACGGCCAGCGAATCGCCCTCGCGCAGCTCGATCACGGCGCCCGCCGCGCCGGAGATCTCGCGGGCGGCCTGCGCGGCCTGCTCCAGCACCTGGGCCAGGGGCTTGTGCGGATCGGCGATCAACTGCTGCACCCGCAGCAGGAACGCATGGGCCCGGGCCTGCTCGTGGGCCTGCAGGTTCGCGAGCTTGTGGGCGCTGATGTCGGTCATGCCGCCCACCATGCGGTAGCCCCGGCCGCTGGTGTCGCGCAGCATGAAGCCGCGGTCGTCCACCCAGGCGTAGCTGCCGTCCTGGCGGCGGAAGCGGTACTGGGCGCTCCAGTGCTCGGCCGTGCCGTCGATGGTCTCGCGCAGGCTCTGGAGCACGCTTGGTGCGTCTTCGGGGTGCAGGCGCTGCGTCCAGGAACTGCTGTCGGCGGGCAACTGGTCCGCGGGCACGCCGAAGAGCTTTTCCATGCCCTCGCTCCACCACATGGCGTCGCTCAGCAGGTTCCAGTCCCAGATGGCGTCGGCCGTGGCCCGCGCCACGAGGTGAAAGCGCTCCTCGCTCGTGCGGGCGTCCTGCACCGCGCCGTGCAGCTGGCGGATGCGCCCGTGATCGTCACGCACCGCCTGGCCGGCGAACCGCACGGGCATCTCCTGCCCGTCGGGCAGCAAGGCCAGCAGCTGCAGGTCCAGCGGCGTGCCGTCGCGTGCGCATTCCAGCAAGGCGGCGCGTACCGCGGCCTGCGCCTGGGGGGCGAACTGCAGGACCGCCTCGTCCAGGTCCTGGGCCTGTGCGGGCCAGCCGAACAGCGTGGCCGCCTCCGGGGACCAGCAGAAGTGGTGCCCGGGCAGCTCCATGTGCCAGCCGCCAGCGCGGGCCATGTGCGCCACGGCGCGCAGGGTCTCGTCGCGTGCCTGGAGCCTGGCGTGCAGTGCGCCGGGTTCGGGCGCATCGGCAGCGCGGGCCCGCAGGCCGGGGGCGCCCTGGGACGGCTGCGCGGCGGTGAAGAAGTTCAGCGCCATGGGCCCTCCCGGCAAGTCACGCACTACCCCCGCCAAGAGGCTGGCGCGGGGAGCCGGCGAAGCGGGAGGCCACGGTCATGGCTTCTCTCAGGACACGGCCGCCGGGGTGGCGACAGTCCCTTTGCGCAACAGCGCACAACGGTTCAACTGCATGGCGAAACTCCTCCCACCGAAAAGGTGGGCCGTGGGGGCATCATGTTTACCCCATGTTACACCTGGGGTCAGTCGAACCGATAGGTTTTCCACGCCGAGAGTTCGGGCTGAGTGGGTGATGACGTTCGTGCCGAAAGGATCTCTTTTTGCTATTGATAAATGAGCGTTTAGCGCTTATTGATAAAGCGTTTCAAGCCACTTTTATGAATTTTTCTGGTCGAGCGGCGTTGGTCTGGCGGCGTCGGCCAGATGTGTCATCAGCAGCTGTGCCATTTCCTTCTTGCGCTCGGGCGGCAGGCGTGGCGTGATGGCGCCGAAGCTGATGGCCGCCAGGGTGCTGGGAGAGGCGGCAAAGGTGCTGCCCACACCCGATACGCCCACCGTGAGCGTGTCCACGATGTCGGCATAGCCGGTGGCGCGCGTGTGTCTGACGGCCTGCAGCATGCGTTCGCGCGTGAAGCCGGCCTGGGCGTATTCCTGCGCGTGACGCTCGAAGATGCGCTCCACCTCGGAGTCGGCCAGTGCGGCCATGAGTGCCAGGCCACCAGCGCCCAGGCCCAGCAGGCGCCGTCCGCCCACGTCGGTGGTGAACACCTTGACCGGAAAGTGCCCCTCTTCACGGTGCAGGCACAGGCAGTAGTCGCCCTGGCGAATCACCAGAAACACCGTGTCGCCAGACATGCGCGCAAGCCTTTGCATCAGTGGGCGGCAGAGATCCACCAGCGGCACGCGGCGCATTGAGGCAAACCCCAGCTGCATGGCATCGATGCCCAGCCGGTAGGCCTTGCTGTCTGGATCGCGTTCGGCGAACTGCTCCTCCACCAGACAGGACAGGAGCCGGTGCGTGGTGGAGCGCTCCAGGCCGGAAGCCTCCATCACTTCGGTGAGCTTGACGCCGTTCTCCTGATGCTCGGCCAGCAGGCGCAGCAGCTGCAAGGCGCGGCGCAGGCTTTGCGCGCCTGCGGTTTCCCGTGATTTGTCCATATTGTGGGAATTAGCTATTTATTTGTTTGCAATGCAGGAATTGCCAAGTCTAGACTGGCTTTCAGACTTCTGCTGACCCTGACGGAGACAACCATGGCGTATGCAACGCTGGAAATAGAGAACCACGGCGCGGTGCGCCGCATCCTGCTGGCGCGCGAGGCCCAGCGCAATGCGCAAAGCCAGCAGATGCTCGATGAGCTCATGGCCGCTTTCGATGAAGCGCAACGTGACGACGGAGTGCATGTGGTGGTGCTGGGTGGCAAGGGCGCACATTTTTCGGCCGGGCATGACCTCAAGCAGGCGCAGGCCGAACGCGCCAACTTCACCGTGGAACAGCGCTGGGCGTATGAAGAGCTGCGCTACTTCGACTACTCCATGAAGATCTGGGACTTTCCCAAGCCCACCATCGCCCAGGTGCAGGGCGCCTGCGTGGCCGGCGGCTTCATGATTGCCAACATGTGCGACCTCGTGGTGGCCAGCGAGTCGGCCTACTTCTCCGACCCCGTGGGCCACACGCTGGGCGCTGCCGCCACCGAGGTGTTGATCCATCCCTGGGTGATGGGTGCGCGCAAGGCCAAGGAGATGCTGTTCACGGGGGGCAAGATCTCGGCCCAGGAGGCGCACGACATCGGCATGGTCAACCGCGTGGTGAGCGACGCCGAGCTGTCCGACGCCGCGCTGGCCCTGGCCCAGCAGATCGCCAAGGCACCACCGTTCGGCCTGCGCCTGATCAAGCGCTCCATCAACCGCTCGCTGGATTCCCAAGGCCTGCGCACGGCGCTGGCCGCGCACTTCGACACGCACCAGCTGTCGCACCTGAGCGAGGGCTTCCTCACGGCGCGCGACCGTGGGCTTGCCAACGCCATCCAGAAAAATCCCGCAAAGGCTGTCTGATGCTTGCACCCGTCGTGATGAAAACGCACCGTCTCGAACCCCTGCTCAACCCCGGCTCCATTGCCGTGGTGGGCGCCAGCAACAACGCCGCGCGCATTGGCGGCATGCCGCTGGCCCATCTGACCCGGTTTGGCTATCAGGGGCAGATCTACCCCATCAACCCCAAGTACGAGGAAGTGTTTGGCCTGCGCTGCTGGCCCGACATCGAATCGCTGCCTGCGGCCCCCGACCTGGTGGTGCTGGCCATTGCGGCCGCCGATGTGCTGCCTATGCTCAAGCGCTGTGCGGCCAAGGGCGTGCGCGCCGTCATCGTCTATGCGGCGGGCTTTGCCGAGGAGGGCGCCAAGGGTGCGGCGCTGCAGGCCGAGCTGGAGGCCTACGTGGCCACGACCGACCTCGTGGTGGCCGGTCCCAACCTCATGGGCTTTGCCAACCTCAACAGTCAGGTGCATACCAGTTTCGCCTCGGTGTTCAACACGGCGCCCATCCAGTCGGGCAGAGGCAGCGTGAGCCTGCTCACGCAAAGCGGCAATGTCTGCGCCGCGGTGTATGCGATCGCACGCCGCCTGGGCGTGGAGTTCAGCCACTTCATCAACACCGGCAATGAGGCCTGCGTGGACTTTGCGCAGTACCTGGAGTATCTGGCGCAGGATGACGCGACCGAAGTGGCCATGGGCTATATCGAAGAGCTGCGCGATGGCGCGCGCTTCATGGCCGCCGCCGAAGCCTTTGCCCGGCAGGACAAGCTGCTCATCCTCTATAAGGCGGGCGAGACGGAAAAAGGCTCCGAGGCCGTGCGCTCGCACACCTCGGCGCTCGCGGGCGACCAGGCCGTGTACCAGGCGGCATTTCGCCAGTTGAACATCATCCAGAGCAACGACTTCGTGCAGATGGCACAGCTCGCGCATCTGGCGGGCTACCGCCACAAGAACGCGGGCAGGCGCGTGGCCATCATCACCATCAGCGGCGCTCTGGGCGCCATCCTGGCGGACAAGTTCATCGGTGCGGGGCTGGATGTGCCCACGCTGCCGCAGGCGCTGCAGGACACGCTGCGCGCAGGCATCCCCGACTACGGCATGGTCGCCAACCCCGTGGACGTGACGGGCAATGTGGTCAACGACCCCGGCTTCGTGCGCACCGCCATGGAGGCGCTGGCCCAGTCTGACGCCGTGGACGCCGTGGTCATCTATGCGCCGGGCTACATGCTGGACCGCATGGCGGATGACCTGTGCGCCGTCTCCGCGCAGTTTCCCAAACTGTTTGTGGCCATCGATACCGGTGCTGCCAAGACCCGTGAACAACTGCGCGGCGGTGGCGTTCCGGTGTTCGAGGACATTGGTGTGGCCGTGTCCGCCCTGGCGCCATTCCTGCTGTGGCAGGAGCGGCGCAGGCACAACCGTTGGCTGGAAGTGCGCCAGCAGCCGGCACCCGCGCGCACGGCGCTTCCCGCGAGCCTGGACGAATACCGTACCAAGCAGCTGCTGGTGCAACACGGCATGCCGGCTGGTGCCGAGCGCGTGGCCACCACCGCCGATGAGGCCGCCGCGGCAGCCGATGCCATGGGCTACCCCGTGGTGCTGAAGGTGTTGTCCGCCGACATCGCCCACAAGACCGAGGCCGGTGGTGTACGCCTGCGCCTGCAGGACGCTGCCCAGGTGCGCCAGGCCTTTGACGAGGTGCTGGCCAGTGCCCGCCGCTATGCCCCCGGCGCACGCATCGAAGGCGCGCTGGTCTGCACCATGGAATCGGGCGTGGCCGAACTCATCGTGGGCGCCACGCGCGACCCGGTGTTCGGCATGACGCTCACCGTGGGGCTGGGCGGCGTGTTGACCGAGCTCTACAAGGACGTGAGCCACCGTGTGCTGCCCGTGGACGAGGCCATGGCCCGCGAGATGCTCGGTGAACTCAAGGCCTTCCCCTTGCTCACCGGTTACCGCGGCCGCCCGTTGGGCGATGTGGAAGCCGCCTGCGCCGCCATTGCCGGCTTCTCGCGTGCCGTGCTCGCGCTGCAGGAACAGGCGCAGGAGGTGGAGGTCAATCCCCTGCTCGTCAAGGAAAAGGGCCAGGGTGTGCGCATGCTCGATGCCCTGGTGCTTGCGCAGCCACCGGCGGCCTGAGCCGTGTCGCGTCCATTCACCGTTTTGCTACCACCACAACCACCAAGGAGACATCCATGATCAAGAAAATGCTGGCCACCGTGGCCGTTGCCGCCGCCGCCGTGTGCGGCGTGGCCCATGCACAGAACTACCCGAGCAAGCCCGTCACCCTGGTGGTGCCGTTCTCGCCCGGCGGTGCCACCGACATCATGGCCCGTACGCTGGCCGAGCGGCTCAACAAGCGCCTGGGCCAGCCCGTGATCGTGGAGAACAAGCCGGGCGCCGGCACCATGATCGCTTCGGAGCATGTCGCCAAGGCGGTGCCCGACGGGCACACCGTGCTGCTGGCCGCGTCGTCGCTGGGCATTGCGCCGGCGCTGTACAGCAAGGTCAACTACGACCCGGTGAAGGACTTCACCCCGATATCGCTGGTTGCTTCCGTGGTGCATGTGCTCAGCGTGCACCCCAGCGTGCCCGCCAAGAACGTGGCCGAGCTGATCGCCTGGGTCAAGGCCAACCCCAACAAGGCCAACTACGGCTCGGTGGGCGCCGGCACCTCCACGCACCTGGAGTCCGAGCTGTTCAACACCATGGCCGGCGTGAAGATGGAGCATGTGCCCTACAAGGGCAGCGCGCCCGCGCTCATGGACTTGGTGGGCGGCAACCTGCAGGTGATGTTCGATGCCTACGCCTCGTCGGGCCCCTTCATCAAGGACAACAAGATCCGCTTGCTGGCCGTGACCACCGCCCAGCGCTCCAAGCTGCTGCCCGACGTGCCCACGGTGGCCGAGTCCGGCCTGCCCGGCTATGAGGCCATGCCCTGGCTGGGCTTCGTGGCCCCCGCCGGAACGCCTGCCGCGGCCGTGAACAAATTCCACGCCGAGTTGATGGAAGTGCTCAAGGAACCTGCCGTGCAGGAGAAATTCCGCTCGCTGGGCCTGGACATCATCGGCAACAACCCCCAGGAGTTTGGCGAGTTCATCAAGAAGGACATCGTCAAGTGGGCCAAGGTCGTGAAGGACTCCGGGGCGAAAGCTGATTAACCCCCCCTGAGGCGCTACGCGCCTTCCCCCTCTCTCGCATCGCTGCGCGCTGCGGGAAGGGGAACACGCCAGAGGCCTGGAAAAGCCGGTTCCTCGGCGTGCGCGGATATGGCCTGCTCCGCGGTTCTTCGATGGGCGAAGGCCGCGCTGTTCTGAGCCGCGTGCACCGTGCCAGGTGTACTGCCAACCGTTGTGATCCAACAGAGAGAAAAGCATGCAAGTGGGCTACTCGGCGGAAGACGAAGCCTTCCGCCTCACGCTGCGCGAATGGTTCGAGACCCATTACCCGCAATTCAAGGCCCGATGGCCCGGCACGCCCGACCCCAACGAGCTCGGCTGGCGCCGCGCCTGGGAAGACTATGTGTGCCAGGCCGGCTGGTCCGGCCTGGGCTGGCCCGAACAGTACGGCGGCAAGGCCTGGCCGCTGACCCGTCAGGCCATCTTCCATGAAGAGCAGGCCCGCATTGGTGCACCGCTGGGCGTGAACATCATCGGCCATGGCATCCTGGGCCCCACGCTGGTTCATTTCGCCAGCGAGGCACAAAAGGCCCGTTACCTGCCGGGCATCCTGAGCAACCGCGACATCTGGTGCCAGGGCTATTCCGAGCCCGGTGCGGGCTCGGACCTGGCATCGCTTTCCACGCGCGCGGAGCGCCGGGGCGACCACTACGTGCTCAACGGCCACAAGGTCTGGACCTCGTTCGCCCATATCGCGGACTACTGCTTCGTGCTGGCTCGCACCGACGCGAGCGCGCAGCGCCACAAGGGCATCAGTTTCTTTCTGGTCGACATGAAGAGCCCCGGTGTACGCGTGGAGCCCATCCGCCAGATCACCGGCGAGGCCGACTTCAACGAGGTGTTCTTCGAGGATGTGCAGGTACCGCTCGATGCCCTGGTGGGCGAAGAAAACGGCGGCTGGCGCCTGGCCATGGCGGCGGCGAGCTTCGAGCGCGGCACCTATTTCATTCCGCGTCAGGTGCGCTTCACGCAGGAGGTGGAGGCACTCAAGCGCCTGGCGCAGGAAACGCCGCGCGAAGGCGGCGGCCATGCGTTGCAGGATCCGCACCTGCGCCGCGACATCGCCCGCCTGGCCGTGGACAGCCATGTGCTCCGGCTCAAGGGTTACCGCGCGCTCACCAACGCGCTGCGCAGCGGCCCGCCGGGGGCCGAGGGATCGTCCACCAAGCTGCACTGGAGCGAATCGCACCAGAAGATGATGAACACGGCCATGGAGCTGCTGGCCGAACGCGCCCTGCACGGCCCCGACCCGGCCGGTGCCGACGCACAGGCCGCGGGCTGGGCACGCGACTACCTGTGGACACGTGCAGAAACCATCCTGGCGGGCACCTCCGAGGTGCAGCGCAACATCCTGGCCGAGCAGATGCTGGGCCTGCCCAAGAACTGACACCGATTCCCATGGACTTTGCACTCAACGAAGAGCAGCAGATGCTGCAGGAATCGGCCCGCCGGTTCTTTGTGGACCACCATCCCCTGGCCCGCGCCCGCCGCGCCCTGCCCTGGTCGGACCGCGCGCAGCGCCAGCTGTGGGCGGGCATGGCCGAAATGGGCTGGATGGCCCTGCTCATGCCCGAGACGCACGACGGCCTGGGCCTGGGCCTGACAGAGGCCAGCCTGGTGGCCGAAGAGGCAGGCCGGCAGCTGGTCAACCTGCCCTGGGCCAGCAGTGCCGTGCTGCTGGCCGAATGGTTCAAGGCCGCGCCCGATGCGGCGCCGGCCGTCTTGCGCGACGCCGTGCAGGCCATGATGGCGGGCGAGCGCGCCCTGCACTGCGTGGCCGATACCGACGCCTGGTGGGACCACGCGGGCCAGTGCAGCGACATCGTGGTGGTGCGCGGCTGGCATGACGGCACGGTGCCGCTGCAACTTGCGCTGGTGCAGGCCGATGCCGTGGCCTCCTGCGACGCGCTGGACCCCACGCTGCGCCAGGGCGCCGCAGTAGCGCGGGCGCTGGATTGGCAGGTGGTGGAGCTCTGCGCCGCCGCCCGCGAACGGGCCCGTGCCGCCCACCGCCTCATGCTGGCGGCCGAGCTGGTGGGCGCGGCCCAGGCCGCGCTCGACATGGCCACTGGCTATGCCAAGGAGCGCGTGCAGTTCGGCAAGCCGATTGGCAGCTACCAGGCCATCAAGCACCAGCTGGCCAATGCCTGGATGGGCGTAGACAACGCCCGCCTGGCCGTGCTTTATGCCACCGCGGCGCTCGACGGCGCCCTGCCCGACTGGCGCTTTGCCTGTGCCGTGGCCGAGTTCACCGCCATCGAGGGCGCACTGCAATCCACACGGACAGCCCTCCAGGTGCATGGCGGCATGGGCTTCACCTGGGAACATGACGCGCACCTGTACCTCAAGCGCGTGCAGCACCTGGCGGCGCGGCTGGGCGGCGCGTCGCGCGTGCTGTCGGCGGTGGAGGCGCTGGCGCTGGCCTAGATCGACGTATCAGTGAAATTGGCAGATAGCGATTGTCAGATAAGCGCTAATAGCTATATTTTTAATAGCATTTAATCAGACCGATGCGGCACCGTGTCTTGGTGCCCGCGCCCGGCCCCAGGGCCGCGTGATGCGGCCGGGCATCACGCCCGCTTCGCGCGCCGGGCCCGCACGGCGGCGGCCAGCTGCTCCAGCACCGGCACGGTCTGCGCAAAGCTGATGCAGGCGTCGGTCACCGACACGCCGTGGCGCAGCGCTTGGCCTTCCACGATGTCCTGGCGGCCCTCCTCCAGGTGGCTTTCGATCATCACGCCGGTGATGCGCGCATCGCCCGCCGCGATCTGCGCCGCCACCTCGCCCGCCACGACGATCTGGCGCGCGTGCTGCTTGCTGCTGTTGGCGTGCGAGAGGTCGATCATCACCTGCTCGCGCAGGCCGGCGGATTGCAGCAGCGCGCAGGCTGCATCCACATCGCCGGCGCCGTAGTTGGGCTGCTTGCCGCCGCGCAGGATCACGTGGCAGTCGTGGTTGCCGCGCGTCTCGAAGATGGCGGACTGGCCCATCTTGGTCATGCCCATGAAGGCGTGCGGCGCC
This sequence comes from Diaphorobacter oryzae DSM 22780, assembly GCF_059568935.1. Lineage (NCBI taxonomy): Bacteria > Pseudomonadati > Pseudomonadota > Betaproteobacteria > Burkholderiales > Comamonadaceae > Diaphorobacter > Diaphorobacter oryzae. Next base: position 286,005 of record NZ_JCANUL010000005.1, read on the forward strand.
TGCGCGGCCTGGATGGCGTCGGCCGCCACCTTCACGCCGCCGTCCGTGCCGTTCTTGAAGCCCACGGGGCAGCTCAGGCCGCTGGCCAGCTGGCGGTGGCTCTGGCTCTCGGTGGTGCGCGCGCCGATGGCGCCCCAGCTCACGAGGTCGCTGATGAACTGCGGGCTCAGCAGGTCCAGGAACTCGGTGCCCACGGGCAGGCCCAGGGCCAGCACGTCCAGCAGCAGCGCGCGGGCGCGCTCCAGCCCTTCGTTGATGGCGAAGCTGCCATCCAGGTGCGGGTCGTTGATGTAGCCCTTCCAGCCCACGGTGGTGCGCGGCTTCTCGAAGTACACGCGCATCACGATCAGCAGGTCCTGGCGCAGCGCATCGGCCTGGGCCTTCAGCTGCCGCGCGTAGTCCATGGCCTGCTCGTGGTCGTGGATGGAGCAAGGCCCGACGACGACGATGAGCCGGTCGTCCAGCCCGTGCAGCACCCGCGACAGCGCCAGGCGGCTGCCTTCTACCAGCTCCTGCGCGGCATCGGTCGCGGGCAGCCATTCCTGCAGGATGGCGGGCGTGATCAGCGGGCGCACGGCCTTGATGCGCAGGTCGTCGATGCGCGTGGTGTCGTGGGTGGTGGGCGCGGGGATGGGGCGTTCTGTGAGGGTCATGGTGCGCCCATTGTCGCGCCGGTCCGCCGGCATGCTGCTCAGGGGCGCCGAAAGCGTGCGTTCTGCCGCGCCCAATAGCGCGACTGCAGATGGTCCATGCGCACCGTGCCGCCCGTGGACGGCGCGTGCACGAAGCGCCCCTCTCCCACGTAGATGCCGGCATGCGTGGCCGCGCCGCGGCCGAACACCACCAGGTCGCCGGTGCGCAGCTCGTCCTCGTCCACCGACTGGCCGAAGCCGCTCAGCTGGGCCACCGTGCGCGGCGGGGCGACTCCGGCGCGGCTGGTGTACACGTAGCCGATCAGGCCACTGCAGTCGAAGCCGCTGTCGGGCGTGTTGCCGCCGTAGCGGTAGGGCGTGCCGACCAGCCCCAGCGCGTGGATGGCGATGTCGCTGGACTGTTCGGACGACAGGCGGGAGTAGGCGGCGGCGCGCGGCGATGTGGACGGCGGCGCGGTGCTGCAGCCCGCCGCCAGCAATGCGGCCGCGAGCGCCAGGCAGGAAATTGGAAGGACACGCATGGCCCGCAAGCCTACCAGCCGCGCAGGGCTTGCGGACCGGCGACCCGCAAGAGCCGGGGCCTCTCTCCTACTTTTCGCACGCATTTTTCCGCTGTTTTTGCGGATTTTTCCGGTTTTTCGGCGCTCCATGCACGTGCCCGGACGGCGGCGGGAGAAGGAGCCTGGCGATTCATCGCAGTACAAAAATTTGTACTAATACAAACAATACAATGTATGTATGCCATTGTTGTTTGTCGAAGGAAGCAATGCCAAAGACATTGCCGAAAGCCTTGAATATGCCATGCGCAGCGGTGCCTTGCAGCCCGGCGCATCCCTGCCCCCGGTGCGCCAGCTGGCGGCCGAGCTGGGGGTGAATCCCAACACCGTCGCCGCCGCCTATGCGCGGCTGCGCGGCGCCGGCCGCGTGGTCACGGCGGGCCGCCACGGCACGCGCGTGGCGGGCGAGCCGCCCCGCCCTGCCCCGGTCTATGCCGTGCCCCCGGGCCTGCATGACCTGGCCAGCGGCAATGCCGACGCCGCCCTGCTGCCGCGCCCGCGCGGCCAGGCCTGGGCGCAGGCACTGGCCCAGCCGCTGGACGATGCCGCCGCAGCGGCGGGCGACGCGGGGCTGCTGGCCCAGGCCCAGGAGTGGATGGAGGAGCAAGGCCTGCCCACCGAGGCCCTGGGCGTGTTCTCGGGCACGCTCGACGCCGTGGAGCGCGCCCTGCGCCAGCATGCGCGCCCCGGCGACCGCGTGGGCATCGAGGACCCCTGCTGGCCGCCGCTGCTGGCCCTGCTGCACAGCCTGCGCCTGGTGCCCGTGCCGCTGGCGGTGGATGCGCAGGGCATGCGCGCCCCGCCCGACGGCGTGCTGGCGGGCTGCGCGGCGCTGGTGCTCACGCCGCGCGCCCACAACCCCACGGGCGTGGCCGTGAGCGCCGCGCGCTGGAAGGCGCTGCGCCGCCAACTGCGCGCCAGCCCGCACACGCTGCTGATCCTGGACGACCACTGGGGGCCGCTGAGCGCCGCCCCGCTGGCCATGGCCAGTGCGCTGCCGCCGCTGTGGCTGCATGTGCTGTCCGTCAGCAAGAGCCTGGGGGCCGACTGCCGCGTGGCCGTGGTGACCGGCACGCCGCTGCTGGTGCAGGGCATGTGCGCCCACCAGGCGCTGGGGCCGCGCTGGGTCAGCCGCTGGCTGCAGGGGCTGGTGGCGCAGCTGTGGCGCCAGGCGCGCAGGGGCCGGGGGCGCGGCTCATGGCCGTACATGGCCGCCAGCTACGCCGCGCGGCGCGCGGCGCTGGCCCAGGCGCTGCGCCGCCTGGGCGTGGCCGGCGACTGGGAGCGGGGCGAGGGCCTGCATGTGTGGATCCCCGTGGCGGACGAGGCCGCCGTGGTGCAGGCCATGGCCGCGGGCGGCTGGGCCGTGCAGGCGGGCACGCCGCTGCGGCTGGGCAGCGGCCCGGGCATACGCATCAGCCTGGGGACGGTGGGTCTGCGCGACATGGGCCGGCTGGCGCGGGACCTGGCCGCCGCGCTGCAGCTGCCGGGGCGGTCCGCGTTCTGATCCGGGGGCGGGCTCGTTCCCGCCGGGGCATTCAATGCAAAAACAGCCTGCAGCGCCCGCCCATCAAGCGCAATAAGCTATCAAATGGATAGCGTCAAAGGGTCTGCAGGCGCGGCTCTGCCAGCACGGCCTGGGCATGGCGCTGCAGCAGCTTGCCCATGGACTGGCGGGCGCAGCGCTGCAGCTCCATCAGCAGGGCATGCTGCGGCCAGGCCAGGCCGTAGCGCTGGCCCAGGTCACGCTGCAGGCGCGCCAGCAGCGCGGCGGCCATCTCGGCGTCGGCCAGGGCGCGGTGGGCGCGGCCGGCGCGCGGCAGGCCCAGGTGGTCGATCAGCTGGCCCAGCTTGTGGCTGGGCGCGTCGGGGTACACGCGGCGCGACAGCAGCACCGTGCAGGCGAACGCGTGGGGCGCCGGCAGGCCGGCGTGCTGCAGCTCGGACTGCCAGAACTTGCTGTCGAACGCGGCGTTGTGCGCCACCATGGGTGCGTCGCCAACGAAGCGCGCGGCCTCGCGCATCACGGTGTCGGCGGGGGGCGCGGCGTCCACCATGGCGTTGGTGATGCCGGTGAGCTGCGTGATGAAGGGCGGAATCCACACCCCGGTCTTCATCAGGCTGGCGAAGCGGTCCACCACCTGCTCGCCCTCGAGCAGCACGATGGCCACCTCGGTGGCGCGTGCGCCCTGGGCCGGGCCCATGCCGGTGGTCTCGAAGTCGATGACGGCGATGGGGGACGCCATGGCGCTCAGGCCTTCTTCAGGAACTCGGACTTGAGCAGCATGCTGCCCAGCTCGGTCTTGCAGTCCACGTTGTGGCCGTCGGCGCCGTCCGCCAGGCGGATGCCCTTGATCTTGCTGCCCTTCTTGAGCACGGTGGACGAGCCCTTGACCTTGAGGTCCTTCACCAGGATCACGGCGTCGCCGTCCTGCAGCGGGTTGCCGTTGGCATCGCGCACGGTGCCGTCGCCCTCGGGGGTCTCGGCCTCGGCAGCCTCGGCCTGCTGGGGCCATTCAAACGCGCAGTCGGGGCAGATGTAGCTGGCGCCGTCGGGATAGGTGTTTTCCTGGCCGCATTGCGGGCAGGCGGGAACGGTGTGGGGCATGGGAAATCCTGTGTCGGTCAAAGGCGGCGTGCCGCCGTGCGCAGGCTGCGCAGAACGCCCGATTGTCGCCCCCCGTGCGTGGCAGGGGCGCGCGCGCCCGTTCAGCCCGCCGCGCGCCGCTGCAGGGTGAACGGCGGCAGGCCCTGCAGCAGCCGCTGGCCGTAGCCGGTGCGCACCAGGCGCTTGTCGTAGCAGTACACGTGGGCGCGGTCTTCCTCGGTGCGGATGGCGCGGCCCACCCATTGCGCCAGGCGGATGGCCGTGGCCGGCACCACCAGTTCGCTGAACGGGTCGCGCCCGGCGCCGCGCAGCCATTCGGCGCGGGCCTCGCCCACGGGGTCGTCGGGCGGGGCGAAGGGCAGCTTGGTAATGAACAGCGACTCGCACAGCGGGCCCGGCAGGTCCAGCCCCTCGCCGAAGGACTGCATGCCGAAGATGATGGACGGCTGGCCCTCGGCCACGCGCTCGCGGTGGCGCGCCAGCAACTGCTGGCGCGGCAGGGTGTTTTGCACCAGCACCACGGAGCGCATGGCGGTGGGTAGCTGGTCCACGGCCTGGCGCATCTGCTCGCGCGAGGTGAACAGCACCAGCGCGCCGGCCTCGACCAGGGCCAGGTCGGACAGCAGGGCGTCCACCATCTCGGCCGTGAAGGCCTGGGCGTCGCGCGGCTCGGCCTGGGTCTCGGTGGCCACCAGCGTGCCCTGCAGTGCGTAGTCGAAGGGGCTGGGCACGGCCAGGGTGGTCACGGCCCCTTCTTCGAGCAGGCCGTGCAGGCCGCTTTCGCGCAGGAAGAAGTCGAACTGCCCGCAGCTCGTCAGCGTGGCCGAGGTCAGCACCGCCCCGCGCACGGCCGACCACAGCTGGTGGCGCAGCGTGTTGCCGGGCAGCAGCGGGCTGGCGTGGGCGCGCACGACGATGAAGTCGCCCTCGACCTCCAGCGTGAACCATTTCGCGGCCGGCACGGCGCCCTCGGGCGCGTCCTGCAGCAGCAGCTGGGCGGCCGCGTGCACGCCCTCCAGCCGCGGCGCCAGCGCGCCGATCTGGGCATACAGGCTGGACAGGCGGCGCGCCTCGTCGGGCTTGTCGCGGATCTCGCTGCGCAGGGCCTTGGAGATGGCGCGCAGCGCGGTCAGGAAACCCTCGGCATGGTGCGCGGCCTGGCTGAAGGGCTCGACCAGCGCCTCGGGCAGGGCGCCGCCGGGCACGCGGGCGCGCGTGGGCGCGGCCGGACTGAAGTGGCGCCGGCCTGGCGCGGGCGCGCGCAGCTGCTCGCCGTACACGTCCATCACCAGCCGGGCCGCGTCCTGCAGCGCGGCGCGCAGGCGCGCCGCGTGGTTGGGGATGTCGGCGATGTCCTCCACCTCCACCAGCTGTCCGATGCGCAGCGCGCGGCTGGCCAGCTTGTCGATCCAGGTCAGGCGCGACAGGTCCGCCTCGCAGGCGAACTGCTGCAGCGCCGTGGCGGGCAGGTGGTGGGCCTCGTCGATGACCAGCAGGCAGTTGTCCAGCTCGGGCAGCAGCCGCGCGCCCAGCGACGACAGCAGCAGGTCGTGGTTGGCCACGATGACCTGCGCGGCCACCAGCTCCTTGCGCCGCTCGTAGTAGGTGCACTGACTGAATACCGGGCAGTGCTTGCCGGTGCACGAGCTGGCCTCGGCCGCCACGGGGCTCCAGACCTCGGGCTCGGGCGGCGTGTCGAGCGTGTCGCGGTCGCCGTCCCAGCCGCCGGTGGCCAGGGCGTCGGCCATGCTGGCGTAGAACTTCATGCGCGCCTCGGATTCATGGCGCGGGCGCTGGGGCCGCGCGGCGGCGGCCTCCTCGGGGAACAGATCGTCGTCGGGCAGATCGTCCTCGCCGCTGCTGCCGCCGCTGGCCAGGCGCTCCAGCTTGAGCTTGCAGATGTAGCGCCCGCGCCCCTTGGCCAGGGCGAACTGGAAGGGCTGCTCCATGCGCGCGGCCAGGGCGGGCAGGTCCTTGTGCACCAGCTGCTCCTGCAGCGCCACGGTGGCCGTGGAGATCAGCACCCGCGTGCCGCGCGCCAGGGCCGTGGCGATGGCGGGCACGCTGTAGGCCAGCGACTTGCCCACGCCCGTGCCGGCCTGCACCACGGCGATGGCGCGCCGGGGCGGCTCGGCGGCGTCATCCTCGGCCACCTTGCCTAGCTGGGCCTGGCCGAAGGTCTGCGCCACCTGCTCGGCCATGCGCCGCTGGCCCTCGCGGCTGCGAAAGCCCGCGGTGGACTGCACCACCGCCTCGAACGATTGCAGGGCCTGGCTGGCCCACAGGTCTGCGGACATGGGGGAGGGGGCGGAGATCAGCGGCGCCACTGTACTTTCATCCAGGCATGGTAGCCGATCGGGCCACGCCCTGTCGCCGGCGCAGGTCTTTTTGCTTCATTATTGATAGCGTTTTGCGCTTGATTGAAGGGCGTTGCATGCCTGTTTGGCTCAAAAATGGTCGCACCAGCGCGGCCCGCGCGGGCGCCGCGGACCGGCGGCGGCGCGGGCAGGCAATCCCTGCTGCGGCGGACATGCGGCTCATGCACAATGGGTCGACCGCTTCAGACTAGGAACGCACCGTGTCCAAGCTGCCCTCGCCCGACATACCGCTGCCGGACCACCCGGTGGCAGCGTATCGCAGTGAACTGGCCGGCCGCTTTCGCACGCTGCGCTTCGCGCAGGCCCTGGAGCCGGGTTTCATCGCCTACCTGCGCGCCTCCCAGTTCCGTTACCTCATCGGCTGCATGCTGGGCTCGCTGGCCGTGCTGGTGGCGTTCGCGGGGCTGGACATCCTGCGCTATCGCTACGTGGAGGGCACGCCCCAGGAGCAGGGGTTTCTGGCCGGGGTGCTCGTGCCGCGCTGGATCGTGATCGGCCTGCTGGGCGCCGGCACCTGGGCCGTGGCCACCCGGCGGGTGGGGCGCTTCACGGTGCCGGTGGTGCTGGGGCTGATGGTGCTGAGCGCCATCGTCAGCTTTGCCGGCATCAACACCCTGAGCGCCATGGGCCTGCCCCACGCGGCGGGCGTGGGCCTGCTGCTGGTGATGATCGTCTTCTACCCCTGCGGCCTGAGCTTCTACGAGTGCCTGAGCGCCGCCGCCATCACCGTGGTGGCCTGGCTGCTGCTGGGCCTGGCGATGCTGCCGCCGCCCCAGCAGGGGGCGCACTGGATGCAGTTCATGGTCATGCTGCTGGCCCTGGGCGTGGCGGCCATGAACGGCTACATGCGCGAGCACGCCATGCGCGAGCAGTACCTGATGCGCCACCTGCTGGACTGGGAGGCGGGCCACGACCCGCAGACGGGGCTGGCCAACCGGCGCACCTTCGGCGAGCGCGGCGCCGCGGGCCTGGAGCAGTCGCGGCGCTCGGGCGAGCCGCTGGCGCTGGCGCTCATCGACGTGGACCATTTCAAGGCCTACAACGACCACTACGGCCACCAGGCCGGCGACGAGGCGCTGCACCAGGTGGCGCGCCTGCTGGGCACCCTGGCCCGCCGGCCGCTGGACATGGCCGTGCGCATGGGGGGCGAGGAGTTCGCGGTGGTCGCCTACGCCGAGGATGCCCAGTCGCTCGGCCTGCGCCTGCAGCAGTTCCTGGAAGCGCTGCGCGCGCAGAACATCACCCATGCGGCGTCGCCCACGGCGCCCTGGCTCACGGCCAGCGTGGGCGTGGCCGTGGCCGATGGCGACGACACCCTCGACAGCCTCTACCAGCGCGCGGACACGCTGCTGTACCGCGCCAAGGCCACCGGCCGCAGCCGCGTGGAGGTGCAGGCCGGCTGATCGTTTGCTATTTAATTAATAGCTTATAGCGCTTGATGGATAAGCGCAAAACCCTGTTTTCATGGATTTTCATGCAGGCGCAGCCGCCGCACCGCCGCGCCCGTGCGCTCCTGCAGTTGCCGGGCCGCCCGCGCGGCCAGGGCGTCGGGCGCCGGGGCGGTGACCAGCAGCAGCGCGGGGGCGCCGCCCTCGGCCTGCGCCGGGCCCCAGGCGCGCCGCCGCACGGCCAGGCCGGCGCGGGCGAGCTGGCGCACGGCATCGGCCTCGCACAGCGCGGCGCCGGGCACCAGGCGCAGGAAATGCGGCACGCACACCTCGGCCATGGGCAGGGTGGCCGGCTGGGCCGCCGCGCGCGCATGCACGCCCAGGGCGGGCACGCCGGCGCCCGTGCGCAGGCGCGCCAGGTCCACCAGGTCGGCCAGCACGGCGCTGGCCGTGGGCTCGGCCCCGGCGCCCGCGCCGCTGTAGAACAGCGGGCCGGCGGCGTCGCCCTGCACCAGCAGGCCGTTGGTCACGCCGTTCACCTGGGCCAGCGGGTGCTGCGCCGGCACCAGGGCGGGGTGCACGCGCAGCTCCACGGCATCGCCCGTGCCGGCCGGGCAGCGGCGGGCGACGGCCAGCAGCTTGACCGCGTAGCCCAACTGCGCCGCCGCGGCGATGTCGCCGCGCTGCAGCGTGCGGATGCCCTCCACATGCACGGCGTCGAAGCGCACGGGCATGCCGAAGGCGTTGGCGGCCAGCAGGGCGAGCTTGTGGGCGGCGTCCTGGCCGTCCACGTCGAAGGCGGGGTCGGCCTCGGCATAGCCCAGGGCCTGGGCCTCGGCCAGCGCCGCGGCGAAGTCCAGGCCGTCGGCCTGCATGCGCGTGAGGATGTAGTTGCTGGTGCCGTTCAGCACGCCCGCCAGGCCGTCGATGCGGTTGGCCACCAGGCCCTCGCGCAGCATCTTGACGACGGGCACGCCGCCGGCCACGGCGGCCTCGTAGGCCAGCGCGCGGCCATGGCGCGCGGCGGCGGCGGCCAGCGCCTCGCCATGCTCGGCCAGCAGGGCCTTGTTGGCCGTCACCACATGCTTGCCGTGGGCCAGAGCGGTGAGCGCCCACTCGCGCGCGGCGCCGGTGCCGCCGGCCAACTCCAGCACCACGTCCACGCCGGGATCGGCCGCCAGCTGCAGCGGGTCGGCCAGCAGGCGCACGCCCGGGGCGTCGCCCAGCACGGCCGCCGCCCGGGCCGGGTTGCGCGCGGCCACGGCAACGATTTCGATGGCCCGGCCCGCGCGCGCCGCCACCAGGGCCTGGTTGCGCTGCAGCACCCGCCAGACGCCGCCGCCCACGGTGCCGATGCCGATCATGCCCACGCGCAGGGTGGGGGGCATGGCCGGCGCGTGGGGGGGCGTGCCGGTCGAGGGGCTGAGCGAGAGGGCTGCGGACATGGTCTTTCTCCAAACAAGGGCTGCAAAAGCCCACAAAAAAACCCAGCGGCCTGGGCTGGGTTTCGTTCGGAGGGGAATGAGACACCAGGGGCCGCCGGGGCGGCCACCTGCGCGTGCGCTAGGTCGCCGCGGTGGTGATGGTGCTAATCATTCGTGCGTTCACGCTGCTCGCGCAGGCCGGCGCCACGCCGGGAGCGGCGGTGCGGACAGCGGTGCGGATGTGCGGGAACGGCATGGCGTGCAGTGTAGCGCAAGCGCCGTCTTGCTTGATAATGCTATTTAATTTATAGCTATTCACGATTGTTGGATAAGCGTTTCAGGCCATTTTTGCTTGAAACTGGCGGTGCGTGGCTCAGCAGCCCACGGCCTGGCCGTCGCGGCGGTGGTCCGAGCCGGCGGCGTAGGCGCAGGGCTCGCCGGGCGCGGTGTGAAGCCGGCGCACGAGCTGCGCCGCGCCGAATTCCAGGCTGTCCGCGGCGGCCACGAGCGGCTCGTGTCCCAGCGTGCGCAGGCCCTCCACCACGGCGGCGGGCACGCTGTGCTCCAGCGTCAGCGCGCCCGCGTCGTTGATGCGCCAGCGCGGTGCGTCGGAGCAGGCCTGGGGGTTCAGGCCCTCCACGGCTTCGCGCAGCACCATCTGCACATGGCCCTGGGCCTGCATGTTGCCGCCCATCACGCCGAAGGCCATGTGGGGCTGGCCGCCGCGCGTCACGAAGGCGGGAATGATGCTGTGCATGGGCCGCTTGCCGCCCGCCACCTGGTTGGGGTGGCCCGGCGTGGTGACGAAGCCCATGCCCCGGTTGTGCAGCGCGATGCCGGTGCCCGGCACCACCACGCCCGAGCCGAAGCCCTTGAAGTTGGACTGGATGAACGACACCATGCGCCCCTGCGCGTCCGCCGTGCACAGGTACACCGTGCCGCCGCTGCCGGGCTGGCCGGCGGGGTACTGGCCAGCGCGCTGCGGGTCGATGAGCGCCGCGCGCTGGCGCAGGTAGGCCGGGTCCAGCAGCTGCGCGGGTGTGAGGCGCATGTGGGCCGGGTCGGCCACATGGGCGTACAGGTCGGCGAAGGCCACGCGCATGGCCTCGATCTCCAGGTGCATGCGCGCGGCCGAGCCGGGGGCCGTGGCGCGGTAGGGCAGATGGTCCAGCAGGCCCAGTGCCATGAGGGCGGCGATGCCCTGGCCGTTGGGTGGAATCTCGTGCACCGTGCGGTCGCCAAACGGCACGCCGATGGGCTCCACCCATTCCACCTGGTGCGCGGCCAGGTCTTCCAGCGCCAGGCCGGCGCCGTGCTGGCGCGCATAGTCGGCCATGGCGTGCGCCAGCCGGCCGCGGTAGAACGACGCGCCGCGCGTGCGGGCGATGTCCTGCAGCGTGTCCGCCTGGTCGGCAAAGCGCCAGACCTCGCCCGCCTGCGGCGCGCGCCCGCCGGGCGTGAAGGCCTCGAAGCCCGGCTGGCCCTGGAGGTCGATGGCCGCCTGTGCCCATTGGCGTGCGATCACGGGGCTGACCGGAAAGCCGTCCCGCGCATGGCGGATGGCGTCGGTGAACAGGTCTTCGAAGGGCAGGGCGCCGAAGCGCTCCGACAGCGCCGCCCAGGCCGCCACGCCACCGGGCGTGGTGACCGTGTCCCAGCCGATGCGCGGCATCTGCGGCAGGTGGGCGAAGCGCTCGGCCGTCCAGGCGCGGGGCGAGCGGCCCGAGGCGTTGAGGCCGTGCAGCCGCTGGCCGTCCCACACCAGCGCGAAGGCGTCGCCGCCGATGCCGTTCATCACGGGCTCCACCACCGTCAGCGTGATGGCCGCGGCCAGCGCCGCGTCGATGGCGTTGCCGCCGCGCGCAAAGGCCGCCGCGCCGGCCTGCGCGGCCAGGGGCTGGGAGGTGGAGACCACGTTGCGCGCCAGCACGGGCTGGCGGCCGGAGGGGTAGGGGAGTTGCCAAGACATGGGGGACGAGGGTGAAAGCAAGGTCGTGCGTCGATTGTGCCGCCGCCGTCTGGTCGCCAGGCCGCCGCAGCGTCCGTCAGCGCCGCTGCAGCGCCTTGGCGCCGTAGGCGCAGTAGCCGGGCTTGGGGCTTTTCTTTTGCGGGTGCAGGCGGCAGGTCTCGGGACGCTGCTCGTACACCGTGCACCGCCGCGTCGCGGGGTCGAGGAAATGGCAGTCCCCGCTGGCCCGCCGCGCCAGGGTGAAGACGGTGTTCTTGTGGTTGAAATGGTCGATCAGCCGGGCCTTCTGCAGCCGCTTGGCGATGTGCCGGGGCTCCTCGTGCGCAGCCTCGAACGCGTCCACCAGGCCCAGGCGCACCAGATCGGACAGCTGCACCTCCAGCGGCATGGTGCAGCAGTTGGCCGCGCAGCTCTCGCACAGGCCCGCGCGGTAGCGGGTCCAGGTGTCGAGCCGGTCCACGTCGACGATGGCGATGGGGGATCTCATGGCTGCAGGCCCGGTGCCTGCGCCGCCAGCGCCTGCAGTTCGGCACCCGTGAGGCGGTAGCGAATCCACTCGCTTTGCGGGCGGGCGCCCAGGCTGTCGTACAGCGCGATGGACGGGGTGTTCCAGTCCAGCACGCTCCACTCGAACCGGCCGCAATCCTGGTCCACGGCGATGCGCGCCAGGTGCCGCAGCAGCGCCATGCCCGCGCCCTTGCCCCGGTGGTCCGGCGCGACGTACAGGTCTTCCAGGTACAGGCCATGGCGGCCCTGCCAGGTGGAATAGTTGAAGAAGTACACCGCGAAACCCACGGCGGCGGTACCGTCTTCGCAGATCAGCCCGAAGACCTTGGGGTTCTCGCAGAACAGGGTGCGCTGGACATGCCCGTCGGTGGCCAGCACTTCGTGCTCGGCGTTCTCGTAGATCGCCAGTTCGCGCACGAAGCGCAGGATCAGCCCGGCGTCATCGGGGGTGGCTGGACGGATGGTCAGAGTGCTCATGCGAACGGTGGATGCGGGCAAGGGGGCGAGCATTTTAGTCGCCGCCCCTGCCGGCGGCGGATGCAGGGCCCTGGCCCACGCAGGCCGTTCGTCATGGCCTGCGGTCCGCTCAGTCGTTGCGCACGCCCAGCTTCTGGATGATGGGCTTCCACATGGCCGTGTCACGGTCCGCGAACTTCTTCACGTCGCCCACGGGGCCCAGCACCACCACCTGCTTGGCGGCCTCGTAGCGCTTGACGAGTGCCGGGTCCTGCAGGCATTGCTGGGTCTTTTCGTGCACCTTGTGGATGATGGCGCTGGGTGTCCCGCTCTTGGCCACGATGGCTCCCCAGCTGCCGTGCGACAGCTCCGGTGCGTTCAGCACCTCGTTGATGGTCGGCACGTTGGGCAGCTCGGGCATGCGCTTTTGGCCAAAGATGGCCAGGGCCTTCACCTTGCCGGCCACCGCCTGGGGGAGGGCGGTGCTGGCGACGAACAGGCCCAGGTCGATCTGGTCGCCGGCCAGGGCCGTGATGCCCGCGGGCTCGCCCTGGAAGGGCACGTGGGTGAACTTCGCCTGCATGCGTTCCGCCAGGATGGCCTGCATCAGATGCGCGGGCGAGCCGTTGCCCGGGGAGCTGAAGTTCAGGCCGCCCGCGGCGGTCTGGGCCATTGGGGCGATGTCGCCGAACGCGGAGATTTTCGAGTTGGGGCCGGTGGCCAGGATGTAGGGGGCGGTCACCAGCAGCGAGATGGGGTCGAAGTCCTTCTCGGGATAGTACGGCTGCTTGGCGTAGATGTAGGGCGTGATGGCGAAGTGCGACATGCCCGCGAAGAACAGGGTGTAGCCATCGGCGGGGCTCTGCTTGAGCGTCTGGATCGCGGGAATGCCGAATGCGCCGCCGCGGTTGTCCACCACGATTGGCTGCGACAGCTTGGGGCCGATGCAGTCGGCCCACATGCGGGCGATGTTGTCCGAGCCACCTCCCGCGGCGGCGGGAACGATCAGGCGGATCGGCTTTTGCGGCCAATCGGTGGCCTGCGCATGGGCGCTTGCTGCCGCCGCCAGGCAGGCCGCAGACACCACGCCGCCCTGCGTGATGCGCTGCATCCACCGGCGCGGCTGGGTCGTGGGCTGACTCTGGATTTGAATCGTATTTGTCATTGTGAATCCTTGAACCGAAGAGAGGGACGACGATGGCGGCGAATCTGGCAGCGCCCACCGCAGAGGTCTCCAAGCCGGTGAGCGGGGCAGCATCCCGGCATGCCGCAAGGGCCACATGCACGGCGCCTGGCAGCCGAGAATTTCCAGATATGCAAAATACGAACCAAGGCTGCCCACCAAGCCAGGCGGGCATGGCGGTCTGGGTTCCTATCGAGGCCTCGGGGCATGATAGCGGAATTTTGCATATGTGCAAAAACTGCCGCAGTGCGGAATACCCGCATGCACGGGCGCTGGGCGGGGACGCCGCTAGGGTGCGAACTCTCCACGCCGGCTGGCGATCTCTTCCGTGAGCACGGCAACCACCTTGGCCAGTTGGCGGCTGGTGGACACATAGGCATGGCCGATGCGGCTGTCGAAGTACAGCGAATCGCCCCGCGACAGCTGGATGCAGTCCCCGTTGTCGAAATGCACGTCGATCGCGCCGCTGATGACATACACGAACTCTTCGCCGTCATGCTTGGCAAAGCTGGCCGGGCCCTCGATGGCGCGGGAATGGATGGTGGCCAGTACCGGGCTCATCTTCTTGCCGGAGGCGGTCGTGCCCAGGAACTCGTACGACACGGTGCGGCCCTTGTAGCTCACGCCGTCGCCTGCGCGCGTGACCACCGGCTTGGTGAAGGGCGCCGGCTTGTGGCCGACATTGGCGAAAAGCTCCCCGATGTCGATCTGCAGGGCCTGGCCCAGGGCGGAAATGTTGTCGTAGCCCAGCGCAATCTGGCCGCGCTCCGCCCGCGAGATGGTGGTGATCGACACCCCCGAGATATCGGCCAGCTTCTGCAGCGTCCAGCCGTACTGCTTGCGTGTCTGCTTCAGGCGCTCTCCGAACGTCACGCGGTCCAAGGTCGCCGGCGTTGCTGGCTTGGGGGCTGGCGGGTTGTTGTGGGGCTTCACGGTGTTCGGGGTGTGGGGCTGCGGACAGGTTCGCACTGTACCGAACCGCACCGCGGCCCCGGTGCGGCGGAGTGCAGCGCAACGCCGAGCCGGAGAGGGCATGCGTGAAATTTGCGTATATGCAAAATTGGATGCTAGACTTTGCGCCTTCACCCGCACGCCGCCGGCATGGGCCTGTGCGCAACCGACGGGCATGTGCTCCGGCAAGAAAGGCATCCGCGATGCGCGTTTTTAGCGGCACCCTCGCAACGGAAACCAATACGTTCGGCCCCATGCCGACCGGCATCACCTCGTTCAAAGACCGAGCCTACTACCCCGCAGGGCAGCACCCCGACCGCCTGACCATGTTCTCCGGGCCCCTGTGGGCCGCGCGCATGCGCGGCAAGGAGCGGGGCTGGCAACTGCATGAGGGGCTGGTGGCCGCATCGCAGCCCAACGGCATCACCACCCGCGAGGCCTATGAGAGCCTGCGCGATGAACTGTTGGCAGACCTGGCGAAGGCGATGCCGGTGGACATGGTGCTCCTGGGCCTGCACGGCGCCATGGTGGCGGACGGCTATGACGACTGCGAAGGCGACCTGCTCACCCGCGTCCGGCAGATGGTGGGCCCGAAGGTGGTCATCGGCGCCGAGCTGGATCCGCACAACCACCTGACCGATGCCATGGTGCAGGCGGCCAACCTGCTCATCGCCTTCAAGGAATATCCCCACACCGACATCCTGGAACGCGGGCTGGAGCTGGTGGACCTGTGCGCCGCGACCGTGGAGGGCCGCATCCGGCCCGTGGCCGCCGTCGTGGACTGCGCCATGATTGTGCTGATGCACACCACGCGCGAGCCCGCCCGCGGCTTCGTGGACAAGGTGTCGAGCCTGGAAGGCAAGGATGGCGTGCTGTCGATCTCCATCACGCATGGCTTTCCGTGGGGCGATGTGCCGGGCATGGGCACCAAGATGCTGGTCTACACCGACGGCGACGCGGCCAAGGCGCAGGCCTGCGCAGCCCGCCTGGCCGATGAACTCATCGGCATGCGCGAGCAGCTGAATGTGGAATACCCCGACGTGCAGGCGTCCTTGGACCAGGCGCAGGCGACGGACGGCACCGTCATCCTGGCCGATGGCGCCGACAACCCAGGCGGCGGTGCGGCCGGTGATTCCACATTCATCCTGGAAGAGATCATTCGCCGTGGCGTGGGCCAGGTGGCCGTGGGGCCCGTGTGGGACCCGGTGTCCGTGCGCATCGCGTTCGAGGCCGGCGTGGGCGCGGCCATCAACCTGCGCATCGGGGGCAAGATAGGCCCGCTGTCGGGCAACCCGCTGGACGTGAGGTGCACGGTCAAGGCCCTTCGGCGCGACATGGTCATGACGGCGCTGGCGAACTCCACGATGGCCATGGGGGACTCGGCCCTGGTGGACGTTGACGGCATCGAGATCGTGCTGGTCACCATCCGCGCCCAGGCCGTGAACACCGATCTGTTCACCCAACTGGGCTGCGACCTGGCGGCCAAAAAACTCATCGTGGTGAAATCGTCGCAGCACTTCTACGAGTCGTTCACCCGGATCACGCCCCACGTCATTTACGTGGGAGCGCCGGGTGCCGTATCGCAGGACTACCGCACGTTGCCGTACCGCAAGATCCAGCGCCCCAAGTGGCCGATGGACCCGGCCTGACGGCCGCCGGGCCGATACCGGCCGGGTACCCCCGCTACCACCGCGTGAAGCTTGCGGGCGCGCGCCCGCATGGATGTGGCATGAATATGAAAAGAAAAGAAATCATCGTTGTGGGCGCAGGCATCGTGGGCGTCAGCACGGCGCTTGCGCTGCAGGCCCGTGGGCACCATGTGGTCCTGCTCGACCGGCAGGAGCCGGGGCGCGGCGCGTCCTTCGGCAATGCCGGCCTGATCCAGCGGGAGGCCGTTGAGCCCTACGGCTTTCCGCGCGACATGCCCACGCTGGTCGCAGCAGCGCTGGGCCGGCTGAATGCCATTCACTACCATGCCTCGGCCCTGCCCGGGCTGCTGCGCCCGCTCTTTCAGTACTGGCGCAACTCCGCCGCGCAGCGCTACCGGCACATCGCGGCCGAGTACAGCGCGCTGATCGCACACAGCACCGCCGAACATGCGCCGTGGATCGAGGCCGCCGGCGCAGGCCATCTGATCCGCAAGCAAGGCTGGCACGAAGCCTACCGAACGCACCGCGAGTTCGACAAGGCCGCACAAGATGCCGAACGCATCCGCGCCGCGTACGGCCTGGCCGGCCGCGCCGTGGGCTCGCAGGAACTGGCGGCCATAGAGCCCGCGCTGATCAAGCCCATGGCGGGCTCCATCCTGTGGCAAGACCCCTGGAGCGTGGCCAACCCAGGTGAGCTGGTGCAGCTGTACGCCAAGCTGTTCATGCAGCGCGGCGGCGAATTCAAGACCGACCCGGGGCTTGAACTGCAGCCAACCCCGTCAGGCTGGTCCGCCCAGGGCGCAGGCCAGGCCGTGACGGCAGAAGAGGCCGTGATAGCGCTGGGCGCTTGGTCGTTTGCCGCGGTGAAGAAGCTGGGCTATGGCCTGCCGGTGTTTGTCAAGCGCGGCTACCACCGGCACTTCAGGCAGCCCGGGGGCTTCGGCATTTCCATGCTGGATGCGGAAAACGGCATCATGCTGGCCCCCATGAACACCGGCCTGCGCATGGCGACGGGGGCAGAGTTTGCCCACCTGGACGCACCAGCGACACCGGTGCAAATCCGGCGCTCAGAGGCCCTGGTGCGCGAAATCGTGCAGCTTGGCGACCCGGTGGAGCAGGAGCCATGGCTGGGCGCGCGCCCCTGTACCGCAGACATGAAACCCCTTGTGGGGCCGGCACCCCGCCACAAGGGGCTGTGGTTCAACTTTGGCCATGGGCACCAGGGCCTGACGCTGGGGCCCGCTTGTGCCCGGCTGCTGGCAGAACAGATGGATGGCGAGCAGACCTTTGTTGCTGCGGGGCCCTACTTGCCTAGCCGGTTTCGAGGGTAGGGCTGGGCATGCGCTGTAGGTGGCGGTGCTTCACCCGGTGCCAGGTTTGTAGTGGTCGCTGCCGCTAATAACAGCGTCGAGACCTATAGGCTATCGCTCCATAGCAGTCATCCAAGCACATATTGCAAATCTTGCTCCGCGTGATTCGGCGCAGTATGAAAAATCGACATCAACGCTCATAGATACCCCGGAGCCGTTGGGAATGTCAGCCTGACTTAAGCCAACCAGCCTCCGCAGAAACCGGGGCAGTACAGGGGGGCATCTGGTCTCCGAGTTACTTCTCGTGTGGCGCCTGAACCTGTCGGGCAAAATCATTTCATGGCCGACGAGCACGCTCCCCCTAAGCCCGAAACAGCGCCCGGAAAGATGGCGGACGCCGCTAGGCGCGCCACAGCCCGCCACCGCGAGGTAGATGCGCTTCAGAAGATGCGCGACGAGATGGCGGGTCCGCTGAGCGCGGCTGCCGAGCTGCAAGACCAAATCGACAGGATGCTGGGGCCGACCCGCGAACTGGAAAGGATGCAGAAGCAGTTCGACGCAATCAACGGTTTCGGTACCCTCACTGCCACCAAAGAACAGCTCGACAGGGTGGTGGGCGTCACGAGCGCCAAAGCCATGGAGGAGCAGCTCAAGGACCTGACGTACTACCCCGAGTTGGACACGAAGAAGAAGCACCTCGAGGTGCTTACTGACATGCATACGACGGCTAGGCTACAGGTGCAACTGGACGGGCTGCTGGGCAACGGCGGTGCCATTGAGCTGGCACGGCAGCACCTGGCAGGCATCGCATCTACTTCGAAAGCCATGCAGGAGCAGCTCGACCGTATCAGGGGCCGCACGGCGTGGCTAAACGCGAAGGAGACGTCCGAGCGCGCATCTATTACGTCGATGGATTCGGTCCGGGAACGGCTTGAGGCGCAGCTAGGCGGATACGCGAAGGCTGCGGGCCTGGACGCCTTGGAATCCATCTCGCGGCTCGCTGCCCAGCAGTCCCTCGTGCCGCAGATTGACCCGTTCTGGGCGCGCATGCGCGACGAGTACGCTTCGATGGTGCCGACCGCAGCCAGCCTCGCGGAGGAGATGCGTCGGCAGCACGTGTCGATTATCGACGGCATTGTCGCCCAGGCGCTGAGGCCGGCCTTCGGTAGCGCCTCACCGGACGCTCGCCAAGCGATTCTTGACAGCATCGCTGGTATTGGCGGCATCCGGGACGTTCTGGCCAACCCGTCCCCGGAGTTGCGAGAGCAGGCGCAGGCCGTCGGGAAAAGAGTCGCTGCGGAAGCCCTGACGCAAGCCACGCCGGAGGACGCGCTAAAGCGCGTGGTCGAACTGCTGGAGCAGCAGCAGGAAGGGCCTCTCAGGTCCGTCCTGATTTACATCATCTACCCCCTCATCGTCGGGCTTGTGCTGGCCTTTGTTACGCCGGTAGCGCCTCCGTTAGTGAGCAAGTGGCGGGAGGACAGTCCGCAGGGAGCAGAGAAGCAGGCGGCGGGGAAGGTGGTGCGTGAAGCCGGTGGAAAGGTCGTGTTGGCTGATTACCGGCTGGTGGCCGCCCAACCCGCACTGGTAGTGCGCGAATCGCCTGCGGCGCTGGGCAAGCAAATGGGGCGTCTCGAGTTTGGGACAGCAGTACGCGTCGTGAAGGAGGAGGGTGCCTTCACCCTGGTGGAGTGGCGAGGCGAGAACGACACAATCCTCGCCGGGTGGGTCTTCACGCGGTACCTGAAGAAGTTCAAGTGAAGAGCCCCTGGGTGCTCGGCAGAAACCGGAGCGGATTGCTTGGAAGGATTCGTCTGAACTTCCCAGAACACCCCGGCGCGGCGAGTGCGCCAAGCACCCTAAAGGCGCCGCGCGCGAGGAACTTGTGCAGCGTTGCCCTAAGGCAAAAGCCCCATAAGTTTCTCAACTTATGGGGCTCGTTTTCTCAGCTTATGCGTTTCTCTACAGCAAACATCTGTAGGTTCTCACTGAACCTGCAAACCTTGAGCCTTGCGAGCCAATGGCATTTGCACATTCAGTAGGAACGGCTCTAGGAGTCATTCTCATAAACTTGCAAAGATCCTATATTGTTACTGGCCGAGTTCACTCAGTTGTTTGAGGAAGCTCGTGCGGAATCCTTCCAGGTACTGGGTATACCTCTGCTCATCTTCGCGACTGTGCGATGCTGCTTTCGCTCGGATGATCTGGTCGATCAACTCCTGTTGCAACACCCCGTTTTCAAGGATGGCTTTGGCGAAAGCCGCAGTATCGTTTCCCGACTGTAGCGCTGCGTCCTTGCCAAGCAAGTAGGCGCCTGCCAATTCAGGGTTGTAGTCGACAGCTTCCATCAGCTCCGACTCGCTCTGATAGAGCCGATCCATATTGTCGGCGGCAGCATAGTTCTGTACGATGAACAGCAGATCGGTGGCGTCCTTGTTGGAAAACTTGCGACGGTCATGCCATGCGATGAGTTTGAGCACGGCAAGGGCCGGAAGGGCACATGTCCTGATGACCAGTCCCCCACCGAGGTCTACTACCAGCGCACTACGATACGCGTCCTCAAACCCTGCCACGTTGAGCACTACGTCATTGCCTGGAGGCCACGCAATCTCGCCTACAGGGTGCTCAATGCCGCCAAACGGGATCAGATCTAGTGGGATACCTGTTGGAGATCCGTAGTGCAGCCGATGGGGCTTGCCAGGCACTGTGTGGAACAAGCCCTTCTCAACCAGCACATCTTTCAGTTGCTGGAAGCGGTCCCAGCCGTCAAGGTAGAGCCCGAGGTCCACGTCGCGTGTTGCGCGTTTCACCTCCTGCCCGAAGACGTGGGTCAGGATGATGTCCCGAGCCATGGCGCCGCCCACGAAGAACGGAATTTCCAGTGCATCGGTAGCGTTGCGCGCCTGTTCCAGGATCGCGCGCAATGTAGGGTCTATGTCGCGGTCAGGAAGTCGTTTCAGCATCGAAGATGTCTTTTCTCAGTAGGTTTGCCACCTCGCGGTTGCGGCCATCCAGGCTGGTCATGAGGTCCGCGTAGATCAGCAGTAAAGGTGCGATGGGCTCAGCGTTGAAACTGGGAGGCGCCCAAAAGGCGTCGAGGATTTCAACAGTGCCGTTGGGATCGGGTCGTAGGCGATGCTGCATCAACAATCTTCCTCGATCCTTCCAGCAGTAGATGGTGATCTGCTCGGGCTGGAGATATGAGGTCTTGAGCGCGGCACCCGCCTCGCCCCCCCAAGCCGCTTCTTCCGGCTGCAGCTTGACATCCTTCCACCACCATCCATTCTGCGGTGCATACCGCTGAGGCTTGAGCTTGTTGCGCAGTGCGATGGGGTAGTTGCGGGCCCACTCGGTCCGCAGGGTGTCAACAGCGAGAAGTCTGCGGCTTTTGGTATCACCTGGGCTCAAGTGGCCCAGGCGTCGTAGACCTTCCATCGCCTTCGCAGCGGAGCCGAGTGAGACCCCCGCCTTTGTCGCAATGTCGCGGATTGGGCTTCCCGGCATGTTAGGTTCTGTCAGCAAAGTGAAGATGACCCGCAGGGCGCTTGCAGACCCCATCACCTCATGGCCAGATCCAACAGGCTCTTGTTCAAGCCGTTGCTTGCCCGTGATAAAGACATAACAACCGGGAACGTCGATGAAGGCGTTCCCAGCTGTGTCTATGAAGTTCAACCCGGCTTCCTGGCAAAGGGCGGCATTTGTCTTCGACATGTACGGAACAACAACAAGCCAACTTGGGTGACGAGAGATTGTTGAACTACGGGCTGCCTGTGCTCTCAGGGTTTCAATACGCACAACCGTTTTTACTTCCACCGCGAACCGGTGAGCTGGACCTTCCCTAATGCGTAGTGCAAGGATGGCATCCGCATCGCCAGGTGATGAAAGACTCTCTCTTTCAATAACCTTCCAGCTCAAAGGAGGGCTGGTGGCCTCCATCGCCTTGATGAGAATGTCGCTTTTGTTCATTTGTACGCTATGTTCATTGCGGATGAACACCCATCATAAATGAACAATGCTCGACAGAACCTAACGCCGTTGCATGCAAATTTATATTGAAGCACCATCTTTACACGTGGTGTAAATATGGTGTTGACTGAATAAGCCGTTTTGTCTAGACTCGTTCTCATGGAAGTGGAGTTCGACGATGACAACCTAGACCGCCTCGAGACCGACCCGCAGTTCACTGCCGGCTTCTCGCAGGAGATTGTTCGGGCGTACCGAAAACGGATGCAGCAGATTCGAGCGTTTCGAGATGAGCGTGATTTCATGGCCTTGAAGTCGTTGCACTTCGAGAAGCTAAAAGGGGATCGTCAGGGACAGCACTCAGTGCGGCTGAACGTGCAGTGGCGCTTGGTCTTGGAAATCCGTGGAGATCACCCTTGCAAGGTCATCGGCATCGTCGAAATCGTTGACTACCACTAGAAGTTTTGGAGAGCCTATGAACGCACGAGTACCCGCCGAAGTGTTCCCGCCAGGCGAGTTCCTGCGAGAGGAACTGGAGGCGCGGGACTGGAGCCAGCAGGAGCTGGCAGACATCTTGGATCGCCCGCCACGGCTTGTGAGCGAGCTCATAGCAGGCAAGCGAGCCATTACGCCGGAAACGGCCAAAGGCCTCGGGGAGGCCTTTGGCACGTCGCCGGAATATTGGATGAACCTGGAGAGCCAGTACCAGCTTTCCAAGGTGACTGTGCCCAACGACAACGTAGCGCGCAAAGCCCGCCTGTACACCCAGTTTCCGGTACGCGAGATGCTGCGCCGTGGATGGGTGCGGGCCAGCGAGAGCATCGAGGTCCTGGAGCAGCGTTTTTGCGAGTTCTTCGACATCGCGGATGTCACGGCGACTCCTCAGTTGAGTCACGCGGCGAAGAAGGCGCATGCCATGGCAGACACCACGCCGCTGCAGCTCGCATGGCTGTTTCGGGTGCGCGCCATCGCAAGTCAGCAAGTTGTGCCGACATATTCGAAGGCAAAGTTGCTGTCAGCTATCGAGAAGCTAAGAGCACTGATCCTCGCTCCGGAAGAGATTCGCAACGTCCCGCGCATCCTTGCAGAAGCTGGCGTACGGCTGGTCTTTGTCGAGCCGTTGGTGGGGTCGAAGATAGACGGTGCTTGCTTCTGGCTGGACAGCAATGCGCCAGTAGTTGGCATGACGCTGCGGTTTGATCGTATCGACAACTTCTGGTTTGTACTTCGTCACGAGCTTGAGCATGTTCTGCGCGAGGATGGCAAGGCAGAGAACCGCGCGGTCATCGACACTGATGTTGGGGACTCGAAAGCCGACCTGCCCGAGTGTGAGCGTTTGGCAAACGCCGCAGGGGCCGACTTCTGTGTCCCAAAGGCCGAGCTGGATGACTTCGTTGCGCGAGTACAGCCCTACTTCTCTGAAGAAAGAGTGCTTCGGTTTGCCCAACGCATCCAGGTCCATCCGGGGCTGGTGGTCGGCCAGCTACAGCGTCGCCTCGACCGCCACGACTTCCTGCGCAAGCACCAAGTGAAGATACGTGCATTCATACTGCCCTCAGCCGACGTTGACGGCTGGGGATCGTTCACCGAGTAACCACCGCCATTGGAGATTCACATGTCCGCGTATGGAAATCAGGTCAAGGCATACATTGAGCGCTATCAGTCCGAGGTAGGAGGCGACGGTTTGCTCGATCCTCATGCTGTCGCAGAGTGGGCGTACAGAAACGGCCTGCACAAGCCAAGCGTGCGCACCGTGGTCGATGCGATTGCTTCAGACGTTTCACAATACTTCCGTGAAGAGTACCGCACCGATGAAAACGGGCAGCGTTATCGGGCCAAGCATGCGGTGCGATTCAAGAAGGGCGACCGCACGATGTCACTGTGGGCGGACATGGACGACGAGAAAGCGCCTCGGTCACATTTCGTCAAGTCGTTCGGACAACGACGGCAGCAAATCGTCGGCGACTGTTTCCAGCTCAAAACTGATGTGGATGTCTACAACGGCAAAAACCAGGACAAAGACCCGATTCAGGTTCCCCTGAATTTCACCCTTGACGTCGAGGAGCTGCAGCTCCCGCTTAAAGGAAAGAAGGCCGCCTGAAGACGTTTCAACGACTTTGCTCTGACCTGCACACATGGAGGACAAGACATGCCGATTGCCGAAGCGATCCGGACTCAGCATCTGTTGACTTTCAACTATGACGGGTACATGCGCACAGTCGAGCCACACACGTATGGCACTGACCGGAAAGGGAACCGCGCTCTACGGGCCTATCAGGTGGGGGGCGGCAGTGAGTCCGGTGAGCGTATAGGTTGGAAAATTTTCCATGAGCGCGACATGAAGGGTCTCGCGGTACTTCCCCATTCTTTCCAAGGACCGCGCCCCGGTTACAAGCGCGCGGACCAACTGTTTGCGCGCATCAAAGCGCAACTTTGAAGCGATGTATTAGGCGCGCGGCAGTGCTGACGCGCTCCCGATGGAGCTCAAATACTCAAGCCTCCACGGTCGTCATCTCCACGATCTTGGCAAACTCTTCCAAGACCTCTGGGAAGTGGGTCTGCATGTACCGCAGCACGCGCGCGTTGTCTACGAGCTTGACGATGTAGCCTCGGGCGATCATCAAGTGCAGCATGTCCTCGCTGTGCGATTGCTCGGCCAGCTTGTACTGCCCCAGCAGGTTGGTCATCTCGTTTTCCATCCGCGCCACCTGCTCTTGCGACATCGCGGCGCTGCGAACCATCTTCTTGCCGCCGACCAGCATTTCTTCTGGTGTCGCTGCGAGCATCGCACGGGCGTAGCTGGCGGTCACCGTGTTGGCGGCCACCATGAGTTCGGCACACTCGACTTGGCGAGTGGGCTTCATACGTCGCAATACAGCAGTGACTTCTGTCGAGAATTGGTGGTCTTTCAGAATCCTGGCCACCTCATCACAAATGCCGTCGAGCAGGCTGCGCTTCTTTTGCAGCAAGCTCACATCAATGCACAACCCCTTGGCTAGCTTCGCTGCAGAAATGCCACGATCCATCGCGCGGCGGATCATGATGTGCTCTTGGATAGTCGACAGGCGGTTCAGCTGGTTGTTGTACGTGAAAGACTCGTCGTCGGTGGAGACCAGGCAGGGAATCTCATTGAGCTCCAGCTCTTTCATGGCCATTAAGCGCAAATGCCCGTCTAGGATGAGATGACGCGAGGTCTTGCGGTCGACAGCTGTGACCACCAGGGGCTCAATGAGACCGATCTCGGCGATGGATTCTTTGATCTGCCGGAACTTGTGCGTCGCCGTGATCTTTTGGTCGAGCTTGGCCGACGGAAGAATTCGGTCGACCTCAATCATGAGCGGTTTGGGCAGAAATCCAAGGGCCGTGGATGTCATACAGAGCCTCCACTGCGGGAAACGCGTTCGGCGAGGTACTTGGGCAAGGTGTCCAGCCCCTCCAATCGAAGGATGTTGACCAGGTTCTCGTCGCCCAGCATCTTTCTCAGTGCGCCGTATACAAAGAAGAGTCGCTGCTGGACGAGAGACGACTTGCGGATCATGATGCGCTGGCGCTCAACCTCTGTCTTGTAGGCGCGCACCAAGCTAGACGAGGTAATGTCGACAGGCTTCCGAGGCGTGGAACGTGCGATGGAGCGTCCTAGAAACTGGCGCCGCTCCACCAGCTTCTTGGCGTACATCAGCTGCGGGCCACGCAGCTCGCCAGATTCGTAGGCTTCTTGCATTGCCATCTGTACTGCCTTGTCGTCATTGCCGGCACCGACGATGAGAATGGCCACGGTAATCGGCATCTTGCCGCGCTCGACGGCGACCAGCAGTCGCTCTTCCCCCTTGTCGACCAACTCAAGAATGTGCCGGACATAGGACTCGTGCAGGTTGGTTTTGCGCGCGATGTCTTGGACGGAATGTCCTTTGTCGCGCAGCAACGTGATGCCGCGCAGCAGTTCCAGTGGTTGATGCCGCCTCCGTGCGACATTCTCCGCAAGGCTCATGACGAACGCATCCTCGTCGGAGACCATGACCACAAGCGCCGGAATGCGCTTCTCCCCCAGTTGTTGGAATGCCTTGAATCGCCCTTCGCCGCACACCAGTATGTAGCGCTCTGCGCCATCCTCGCCTGGACGCGGTGTGACTGTCACAGGCTTCTTCAGACCAACTGCTCCGATGTTCTCCACAATGGCGCTGAATTTGCGCTGGTTACGTTCGCGCGGATTCAGAATCTCTATGCGGTCCATCGGGATCATGCGCAGCTCGGGCAGAGAAAGCGGCTCGGTCATGCCGCTCTCCGCAGTCGGGTTCGTGCTGCCATTCCATAGAAGTAGTCCAGGCTGTCGAACCGGTAGTTCTCCAGTTCCACCGGATTGCGTTCTCCCAAACTGATGCGGGGATTACCGAAGTCCAGCCTGGGCCACAAGTAGTAGTCCAGAGTAGATTGGTTGGAGAGATCAAGACGTACCGCGACCGTGAGGTCGGGCGCAAGGCCCGTGTCGAACCGCATCTTCCAGAACAATTGTCCTGACTCGCGGCGCCGACAACGAGCCAGAACGATAGAGACGCTGAACTCCTCGTTGACATACAGGAGATCGGTGAGCGGATCGCGTCTTACGCTACCGCCCAGCGCCGCCATCTTCTCCTCGGTCTGCACGACGATGGCGGGATGCATCCGGCGCAGATGCCGGTTGATTTCGACGTACTGAAAATCGCGCGACGGGACGAAACCAACAAGTTGGTAAGCACGTACCAAGCTGCCGAAGCGATGGGCGTAGACCGAAGAGGATGGCATGCCCTCGGTTGAATTGATGATGAGCCCAGACAGCGCTTGGCGGTGCTGATAGAGGTTGCGAAGTCGCTCAATCAATTCTTCGTCTGAATAGCGGCGTGAGCGCGCGCGGATGATGCCTTGCGCGGTATAGAAGTCCTCCTTGGCGACGATGGCTGGGAAAGCGTCCTCCTTGCGAATCCACATGTCCGAAGGATTGACCACTCTCAGCTTGCGCAGCTTGAAGGACACCCGGTTGTAGACGTTGCTGCCGATGTACTTTTCGTTGATGAGGACCTCATGAACAGTGGCTCTGTTCCATTCGCGACCCAGATCGGTGCGGATGCCCGAGCAGTTCAATCGCGAGGCGATCTCCGTCTCAGACAAGCCGTCATTGACAAACCATCGGTAGATGCTTTGGACCACCTGCACCTCTTCCTGGGGTCCAGGCACCAAAACGACGCGGTCGGTCTGCAAACTTTTGTGCTCGCCGCGTGCCAGTTCTGCCTTACTCGCCCCCGTCTGATCAACCAGTAGTCGGCGCAATCCAAAGCCCGCAGGCCCTCCTTGCCGATAACCTAACTCGATCAGCCGGCACTGGCCTGCAAACACTTTCGTCGACAACTCCCGGCTGTACTCGCTAGCCATGGTTCGCTTCACGCCCTTGACGATGGTTGAGATGGGCGAGCCATCGTTCTCAAACTGTTCCGCGCAGTAGACCACCTGAATACCCGCGCGCTTGCACCGATATTCGTAGTACGCGCTCTCATCCGCATCTTGGAAGCGACCCCAACGGCTAACGTCGTAGACGAGCACCATGGAGAAGTCCGCAGCACCCGATTCCACGTCCTCAATGAGCTGTTGCAAGGCAAGCCGTCCGGCAATCCGAAGCCCGCTCTTGCCTTCGTCGGCATAGGTTTTCACCACCTCGATGCCGCGTTGTTGGGCGTACTCCCGGATGCGGGCGACTTGGTTGTGCGTGGAGTATTGCTGGTGCTCGGTCGACATCCGCACGTACTCGGCCGCGCGAAAGTTCGATTGCCCTTTCTGTGGCAATGGTAGATCGCCTTTATCCATCGTGCAGCTCCTCAACAGACTCGTGGTGCTGCGCCACGAGGTCATCGGCTACCTGGAAACATCTCCCTGGTCAGCAACGGCAACACCACACTACCAGCGTCATCATCTGTTGGCGATGAAGTCCTCTCTTTGCAATCACACGTCTCCGAATTGAATCAAGGCGCCAAGCTGATTTGGACAATCCACTCGTGTTGTCCTGCCAACGTAGCTGGGGCGATTGCGATGAGTTTGAAGATGCCCAGTACGGGCAAGGCTTGTGGTGACGCGTCACTGTTTGCAATTGGGGACGCGTGCAAAGAAGAGGAGCGCCGAGCATTGCGTTGCTTCTGCCGTTGCCGATTGGCTGCGGTGTACTCGGGGTGTGATTCACGGTAATGGCGCCAGTAATCCGGATGATCCCTGCGCCAACTAGACTGGGCCTGAGCCTGGTTCTCGTGGTAGTCGTCGTCAGTCTTGCGCTTTGTCTTTTGCCACAAGCGTTTGCGTGACTGCTGACACTCTGGCTTTGCGCAGTACAACTGGTGAGGGGTTTGAGGCCGGGGTTCAAACGACTCTCCGCATGCATTGCACCAGCGCTTTTCCATGGTGAATCTCCGTTCAGAACAGGAAGGGCGATTTAGTTTCAGGATGGATGCTTTGAGTGTCAATTTCCACGTACAGCTGGCAGTCAGGGGGTGAAGGCCATTTCTGAACTGAACTCAACGCTCTAGGGCATGCGGTTGATGCCTGTTCTCGACGAGCGGGCGGACACTGTATGAGTGATTGAATATGGGTCGCTGGGATGCCCTGAGCCCTATCCAAATACAGTCGGGAATGTCTAGCTCCTGCGAACTAGCTGTTTCCGGGCGTTTGACCCGAGGGGGCCATTGGACAGCAATCAGTGAACTGTTTGTACAAGTGCGTCACCTTGTCCATTCGGCGCTGTGATCCCATGAGCATGGCAAGCATTCGGTAAGCCATGTGCATGAGCCCATTGGAGATTCGAATCAGATTCATTGCCATCTCCACCGGAAATCCCTCACGCACTCGGCGAAGCGGGTGAATCCCGCTGTGGACATACGAGTTCAAGGCGTGTCGTGAATACTCGTTGAACTCCGCCAAATGTGCAGTCAACCCTGCGGGGGCTGCTGCCAAGACCTTGGCAAGCATCTCGCCAGCACTTGGGAGATTTTTGGCTGCAAGCTCGGCTTCCGGCGTCAGTTCTCTGCCTAGCTTTTCGATCTGTGCTGGAGTTGCCGCGAAAAGGAGCCACGAAGCCCGCAGCAGAGCCTCATATTGAAGGCGAATAACTCCGCATGCAGAGCTCGGGGCGTCAATGGCAAATGCAGTTCTTACTACCCTGGAATGCTCAATGCACAGGTGGCATGCGCTCAAGGCCAAGTGGTTTTGTTCGGACTCAATGGCCAGGACCACACCTGCAGCAGGAAAGCAGGCCAGTATGGCATCCTCGAACTCGTCGGATTGATCAGCGAGCGCAACTACAGGATCGTCGCAAGGAGAGTCTTGCGGAGCTGAAGAAGAACCAGTCAAAGTGCAGTCTCTAGCGATGTCTAGTCGATCTGGAAACGTTCTTTGAGCCGCGCCACGGTGTGTACCCATTTGGGTGAGGTTGGCCTCGCAACGGTGTTCTGGTTCCCGAAAAAGCCCTTCTCCTTGATCGCGTTGGCGACAGGCACAGTCTTGATCCACTTTACAGGCACCAGGTACTCTGCGTTCTCCGGACTTTCCGCGTACTTGGTCCGGGTGGCGATGACGGCATCGGTGTCGGTGATCTTTTTGGTGTGCCCGTTTTCGTCAAACGTGAAGTCATCTACAGGCACCCTGAGACCTGTCACTTCACCGACTCCGACATATCCTGTTCCCGGGATGTTCACCCAGACACGATTTCCGGGAGACAGCATCTGTAGGGTGTTGCTGTACCAGGTCCCGCCTCCGCCTGCAATGAACCCGTACTTCTGGGCCTCATTCCACTCGCGATTCTCGCCAGCATAGGAAACGTAATACTCACCGTTCCAATGACTGTTGGCTGGCGCATCGGGTGAGTCGGATGCATCTTCCGTAGGGTCACGAAGCCAGGCGCGTGTGAGGTACTCACGATCACCGTCCTTGAACATCCGAAAGAAAACAGCATTGATGTTGATGCCGTGGTAGCCAGCGAGGTACTCCACGATTCGCTCGGTGCTGTCATCCAAGGCACTGGCGACAATGATCAGCTCATGCTCAGTGTTTAGCTCATCAAGCATTTCTTTCAAGCCGAACCGTTTGCAGAACGCCTGATCAAGACTCATGCCCTTGTCGCTGGGGCGATAATTTTCGACGTAGTTGCCCCAGATAGATGCAATCTGATCACTCTGCAGGCCGATGACCCAAGAGCCGTAGTCCAACACCTGGGCTACTACATCGCGCGGTGTCATGTCGCGCTTGAGTTCAATGATTGCCAGGTTTCCGGCCCGGTCAATCGCCAGAAGATCGACATACTTCCCATAGCTGGTCTGGACTTGCCGGCCGATGACCATGAGATGAGGCGCAACTACTGCGATGTTCGCCTCAATCAGGTCTTCTAGCTTCTTCTCGTTAGCCATGGGCTGATGCAGCACAGCTTGCAACCCCTGATCAACTCGCCAAACACCAAGTTCAACCGGCATTTCATTCCCTCCCTTTGGCCGCAATTATGGAGTCTTGCAAAGGTCATATGGACTCGAAATCTGTGTTGCTCGGCTGCATGTTTCGGGTTTGACGGCAGGTTCGATTCCAGCGCTGAATCTGTCATGTGCCAGGAGATGCACAACTGCAATTTCAAGCCATCCTTAGAGAACTCCGTGACTTGAAAGAATGCGTTGTTGTAGTAACAGTCGGCATGGCTTGGCAATAACAAAATGCGACTCAGGCCTACCGCCAACAAAGTTCAAAATGTGACGCGCAATCCCAAGGATTGCACCATCAGTGTTGCGCACTGAACCCCAGCCATTTCTACGGAGCAAGCCATGGCCCTTGAAGACGATATCGCCACTCTCACCGTGCTCGTACAGGGCATGCTCGCAGAGTCAGGAGAGCAAGCCGGTTTTGATGAAAGGGCGTGGCTAGACCATTGGCTTTCTGGTGTGGTCCCGGCATTGGGAAATCGGAGACCCATCGATGTACTCAAGGAGCCCGATGGCCTGGAGGTAGTAAGGAGCTTGCTCTCGCGAGCCCAATCCGGTGCGTACTCGTAAGCATGGGCAGGGAGTTGGCTAGTCATCGGTCCGGTCTGGACCTGTGGCCATCCACGCTGACCAATTGACACCATGCAGAATGCCTATGGCTATGCCATCCAGCCAGAACTCCCCGTATCTCCCTGCGTCCACTCCGCGCAGCGCGGACGTCGTTCTGTATTTAGACCTCGATGGTGTCGTCCACCACGAAAAAGTGCTCTGGCATCCACGTAAGGGCATCTACATGAGCCCGTATGAGGCTGCAGGACATTCCTTGTTCGAATGGGTTCCCATCTTGGAGGCGGTGCTTGAACCCTATCCAGCAGTCGCCCTGGTGCTGAGCAGCACCTGGTGCATTCGTCCCGGATACAGCGCAACCCTCAAGCGCCTTCCGGTCTCCTTGCGTGCCCGTTTTATTGGTGGGACTTATCACAAGCGTGTCCATGGCGTGGATCCCTGGAACCTGTCCATGTTCCGAACCACACCCCGGGGTGTGCAAATTCAAGAAGACGCGCAACGCAGAAAGCCCCGGCATTGGATCGCTCTCGATGACGATCTGGAGGGTTGGCCTGACTCCTGCCAGCAAAACCTGGTCGCATGCGAAGGAGCTACAGGCTTGTCTAACCCAGAGGTCCAACACGAATTGAGGAACAAGTTGGGCTACTGCTTTGCGGCTTTAGACACTAAGTCTGTTGATTTCCACGTAAACCTGACCCAGCATTTCCATCGAATCTTGGTATGCGCGCGGCGAACCCATGTTGACCGCTGTCGGCGGCCGTGGCTGAAGATCAGATGGCGTCGGGCTTCCAGCGATGCGGTAGCAGTTCCTCGATCTGACTGGCCTTGTGCGTGGGCAGCCGTGTGAGGACGTCCTTGAGGTAGGCGTAGGGATCGTGCCCGTTCATGCGCGCTGACTGGATCAGGCTCATGACGGCTGCCGCCCGCTGACCAGCGCGCAGGCTCCCGGCAAACAGCCAGTTCGATCTTCCGAGAGCGATGGGCCGGATCTGGTTCTCGATCCAGTTGTTGTCAATCGGC